>JAJRZA010000033.1 GCA_024275485.1 Candidatus Krumholzibacteriota bacterium
CAGCGGAAAAAGTCAGGATTTTCTGGACCTCATGTATCACGGATACACCACGGTCCAGAAAATCCTGACTTTTTCCACTGCTGGCGCACCCTGACAGCTTTCGCCTCAACGTGGTTTTGCATAGTTGGGGTTTACTGGAACCGAACCTCATTGCCATAATCCATATCGTAAACCTTGATCGGTCCATTGATTCCGTTTTCAGTCAGGACTTCAGGTATGCCGTCCCCATCGATATCCAACAGTTCGATTATGGTGAAGAAGGTTTTCTCCTCCCACTCAATGCTTCCGGTAACCGAGTCAATGACCTTCCCTGAATTGAGAACAATTTCCACCCGATCATCGCCGTCCACATCACCACAGCGCATCATGGTGGCCTGAAAATCGTTGATGCTGGTCCATTCCTTGTTGAATGTAAAGCCGTCGATGTAATGGATTTTACTGTCGGCCAGCAGGACAATCTCAGTGGCAGGGTCGTCATCCATATTCATGGTGGTGAAGCAATCTATGCGACTGTATTCGCTGGGCAGGGATTCCCAGAGCAGAGTGTAATCTTCCAAAGACCACACATAGACTTTTCCAGAGTTGGTGCGGCAAATCAGGGCATCATCCAGCTGATCACCACTGAGGTCCGCTGTCAGTACCTCATCCGGGATTCCACTGAGTTGATTGCTCTTCCAAACCCGCTCGGCACCACGAGAGGAGTGTTTGAATACCTGTACGGTGCCAAAACGTTCCCCCAGGGCCGTGAACATGCCCGCTTCCCCATGGATGGGCTCAAAGGCCGCCAGATGATCCAGGCGGGCAGCCGCCCATGACAGGGCCCGGTACTGTTGGTAACTGAGTTCATCCTGGGCAGTGGCTGGCCCAACAGCCAGAAAGAGAGCCAGCACCACCACATTCACCACAAGGGAGGTCAATCGTTTGACATGCATTTGAACAACACCTCATATCCAATTGAAGATGCGGAGCCATCCGCTGGGAGTATTGATTAGTCACTCATTATAGATCAGGGCGAGCGCTTCGGAAATTGTTTTCAACACCAATTGTAAAGGAAGTTCCGGATATCACCAGGGCAAAGGAATTCCCGCGCCCAGTTGAACCGTTAAATTGGAATAATTGTATCCGCCGTGACTGTAGTGCCGGTATTGAGCTTTGATCCAAAAGACGTACTTGTCCCTCAATGTCCATTCATGGCCAGCTTCCGCCAACCAGGACCAGTACTTTTGGCGGGTGGAGGTGGAAAGTTGGACTTTGCTGGCCCCTATTCCCAGCCCCAGGAATGTGGAACCGGAGGCATCTGGTTCGCGCATGTCCTGAAAATATTTTCGGAATACCCCATCAGCCGAAAGAATGTACCGGTCATCATCGGCAACCGGCAAATAATCGGCCTGAAGGATGAAACCGGTGTTCCAGTGGTAGAGAAAATTAAAAAAATCGGCGGCAGCTCCTGGCCGAAACAATATAAACGCCCCACCCCCGGGCAACCCGGCATCGTACTCGAAGGCGGAGCCCACTTGACCGTAAAGGCCCAAAAAAACCGGGGAATCCGGGGATGCTCCCAGGTGGGACCGGGGCCTGCTCAAACGATCATTATCAGCCGCCAGGCTGGCCGAAACTGATCCCAATAACCAGCCAAAGACCAGCAACGCCAGGGCTGTTTTCATGATAAAACCAAAATTTTCCTGAGGCGATTGCAAAAGAATGCCTTTCAAGGTTGAGAATTCCAGGTCTCCATGGGTTGCGTCATGCAATTCGGGTGCCGTTTGATGGCAATTTCGGCCCTGCTATTCACTTGTGATATATAAGCTTAGTAAAGGCCCAAAAAACCTGGCGAAGCATTGCCGGATCATTTAAACTAACATCCGTACTTTGACAAGAAACTGGCCACCCTCTCTCATCTCATCGGATCATCAAAGTCATGACCAACACTTCCAACCCATTGCCTGATAGCTATTTTTCCCTGGACTCAACGGCCAGGGTGGAGATCAAGATCCAGCGTTCCCGTTTTATCGCCCTGGCCTGTCCTGCCCGCGATGAAATTTCGGCGCGAAAATTCATCAACGACACCCGCAAACAATACCACGATTCCAGGCATGTATGCCATGGTTGGCGCCTGGGATGGGGACCCGAAGCCTGGGAAAACCGGAATGACGACGGAGAACCATCGGGCACGGCCGGTGAACCCATTTTAGCCGCCATCAGGCGCAGCGGACTGACGGATTTGGTGGTGATTGTGGTGCGTTATTTTGGTGGCATCAAACTGGGGACCGGCGGTCTTTCCAGGGCCTATGGCGGAGCAGCAGACCAGGTGCTGGAAGTGGCCCCGCAACGGGAAATTCTCCTGGGACGACAATTCAACCTCGAATTCCAGTACGCCAGGCAAAAAACGGTTCTACACTTGCTTGATCAACACCGTGGGCGAATTGATGACGAGAAGTACAGTGCCGAGGTGTGCTGGGAGATTTGGTTGCCCCACTCCACCTGTGAGGGCTTTCTGGCTGCCTTGACCGAAGCCACTGCCGGGACCCTTTGCCCTGTTCCCATCCCAGACCCCAATCAGGAATAGCAAAAAAAGGCCCCGCAAAAACGGGGCCTGATCACCAGGGCAAGGCACTGGATTATTTACTGGACACGATTTTCATCCGCATAATCAAGCATGTACTTGAAAGTTTTGCTCGAACGGATCTTGTCGAAAGCTTCTTCCTTGATCTGGCGGATCCTCTCCCGGGTCAGACCCATGATTCGGCCGATTTCCTCCAGAGTCATTTCCTTGTCGGTTCCCAGACCGTAATACAGCCGCAGTACTTTGGCTTCACGGATTTTGAGATCACCCAGCATGCGACCGATGCTGCTGTTCAGATCATCTACCATCACCTTGTTGTCCGGCCCGACGCCTTTTTCGTCTTCCAGGAAATCAAGGTAGGTGCTGTCTTCATCGTTGCCGACGAAATCATCCAGAAAGAAGTTGTCCTGCATCAGGGGCAGGGTATCGCGCACTTCGGAGACGGACAGTCCCAGCTTGGCGGCGATTTCTTCGGGTTCGGGCTTGCGACGTAATTTCTGCTGCAACTCACCGCTGGCCTTTTTGATCTGATTCAGGACGCGAGCCCGGTTCAGGGGCATGCGCACGATCTTGCTGTGGTTGGCCAAGGCAGCCAGAATGGACTGGCGGATCCACCAAACGGCATAGCTGATAAACTTGAAGCCGCGGGTTTCATCGAAACGTTGGGCCGCCTTCAGGAGCCCCAGGTTGCCTTCGTTGATCAGATCTTCCAGGGGCACACCGTAATGGGCGTATTCCTTGGCGATGGAGACCACGAAACGCAGGTTGGCTTTGACCAACTTGTGCAGGCTTTCACTGTCGTCCTGATGGATTCCCCTAGCCAATTCGCACTCTTCGGCGCGAGTAAGCAGGTTGTAGGCCTTCACTTCCTGAAAGTACAAATCGAGATTGCTCATCAACTGGGATGAGGGAACGGTTTGGTTGGTGACCAGCTTGGCATTGGAACGGGCTTTGGCCTTGCCTCGAGCCGCAGTCTTACGAGCTTTGACTGCTCCGGAAACGGGTTGGCTGGTTTTTTTAGTAGTCTTGGCCATTTTTTTTCTTTCCTCTCATCTTCCTCATGGGCATCGCTGCTGTGGGGCCGGCGAAGCGAACTGTTTAGATTTCCCTTAACAATAACCATACCAATTCACACCTTAAGCACAAACTTAAAACTTTTACAGTAATCATTTTTATAGCAACGGGTTCCAGCCACCATGGATTTGTCTTTTTTTTGCCATCAGAAGTCAGAACCCTATCCTCTGACATTTTGTCAATCCGCTCATGCAATCGCAGTCACTTTGTCAAATTAAAATTTGTATTTTTCTTCGATGGCTTGGATACTAGATTGGTTGATTCCATTTTCCACCGGAGTTTGCATGCCCAGGGATTTGAATTCTGTTTCACCGACCAGCGCCCCCCCCCAGTGGGTCCTGGTTTTATCCCTTGCCCTGGCGTTGCTCCTGCCCCTGCTGACCGGCACCCTGCTGTCCTGGCACAGCTTGGGCGAGTTGGATGTCTGGCTGCACCAGAAGGTGGGCCAGGATATTCTAAATGGGGAAGGTTTTCCCCACCTGAACAGTTATTCCTTTACTGAACCGAACCACCCCTGGACCAATCACGAATGGTTGTTTCAGATTCTGATTGCGGCCACTGGACCTGATTCAGTGGATCCCACAGCAGGTGTTGAACGCTGGGTGATTCTGCGGACCATTTTGTGTCTGGGATTGATGGTCATCCTGCTGTTTGGAGACAAACCCTGGAATCGCTCCCCTGGTCAACTATGTTGGCTTGCTCCAGGAATAATGCTGGGCATCGCCCTTCTGTGGACACGTATGCTTTTGCGACCTGAATTGATTTCCTATGCCTTGCTGGTCTTGGTCATCAGACTGGCGGAGTCACCCATTACCTCGCGACAATCCAGCAATCGTTGGGCCGGGATCTTCAACCGAGAATCCCAAATCTTCCTGGTGACGTTGGTTTGGGCCCAATTTCATGGCTTCAGTGCCCTGGCTCCCATCCTGTGGCTGTTGGGTGGACTGCTGGGCTTCATTCCAGGTTCACAGCTACCACGGTCCACCAGCAAACGTTTGGCGGGCGGAACCGTACTCCTGATAATCGCACTTTTGCTAACTCCCAATGGCTGGCAAGGCTTGATTTTTCCCCTGAAGGCCCTTTCCCAATTCTCCACCGAGGAAGTGGACATTCAATCCTCCATTTCCGAATTGCAGCCTTTGCTCAGAACTACCAATGGCCTGCATCTGACCATCCTGGCCTTCAAAGTCAGTCTGGTATGGGGATTGACCCTGGTGGTTTTGAGCTGGAGAAGACTTAGCCTGCTGCGGGTTGCTTTCTGGCTGCTGGCGGCCGTCGCCACTTTTGCCGCCCAACGCAATATTGGCTTCTACGCGGTGGCGTTCACACTCCTGCACACAGGTTTGGCCGGGATCAGGCCCCTGCCGATCCCCAGGTTCCCAGCTCTGCCATTCAGAAGTGCCTCCACCGTGGCCTTGCCCGTACTACTGACGGTTGCCATGGCGGGTTGGTTGTGGTCTGGCTTGATCAGTGATGGTTTCTACCTGGCCGAAGGACAAAGCCGTCGCTTTGGCACCGGCCCCACCGTGGGCCGTTTTCCCTTTGAAGCAACAAGGCTCCTTTCCTTGTCAGAAGGAACCCGGGTCTTTGCCAATGTGGATGCCGCGTCCTTGTGTCTTTCCCGGGGCAGGGCGAAAGTATTCATCGACGGCCGAACCGAGGCGTATAGTGCCCGCACCTGGCTGCAATACCAAAATTTGCGCCTGGCCGGACCCGATGCTCCGGCAGTCCTGGATCGCTCCGGGGTCCAAAAAGTTCTCCTGACGCTGGGCGGTAGTGCCTTCCAGCCTCTGTTGCGACGGCTCCTGCAAACTCCCGACTGGAAGGTCAGCTATGCCGAACCGGCCGGAGTCCTCTTTACTCGGGCCACCAACTCTTCTTCGCCGGAGGGACAGCAAGCCCTGGCCAGATTCGCCCGCCAGAAACCAGATCTCAACCAAGAGTATTTTTCGAATACAAGACGGGCGGACCAATGGGCAGCCCGTGCCACCCTTGCGGGCCTTGCGGGCCTCGAATCGGAACAGGAAATCTTTCTGCGAGAAGGTCTTACACTCAGCCCGGATCATCCGTTGATCAACCACAATCTGGCCAACCTCTTGTTGCAGAAAAATCAATTTTCTGCGGCATTGCTCCACTTTTTGAAAGCCCTGGAAGTCAATCCACGCCTGGGAGGCGCCGCCCTCAACGCCGGTGTTTGCCAGATGAATTTGGGGGATTTTGAAAGTGCCCAGAAGCTGTTTGCCAGGGCCCGGGAACTGCAGCCCGGGAATTTTCGGGCCTGGGCCAACCACAGCCTGGCACTTCAACGTTTGGGACGGCATTCAGAAGCCCTGAAAGCCCTTTCTGAAGCTGTTCGCCTGGCTCCGGACAATGCCCGGCTGCGCAAGTCCCTGGAGAATCTTCGCTCTCATCGTTAAAGCAGCTAAAGTCTCGTACCCCTTGGTCGAATAATCCTCTGAACAGGTTGTTTTTGGGAGATCCCCATCAGTCATCGGATTTCATTGCCGGAGGTGCAAGTTGAGCAACGCCGTCCTCATCGTAGATGATGCTGATTTCATGCGGATGATGCTCCGGGATATTGTTGAAGAAATGGGCATGAAAGTGGTCGCCGAAGCCGTCAACGGGCAGGAAGCCATTGAAGAATTTCAAAACAAAAAGCCCGATCTGGTACTTCTGGATATCACCATGCCGGTAATTGACGGACTGGAAGCCCTGAAAAAAATCCTCCAGGTCGATAACACCGCCAACGTGGTGATGATCACCGCCCTGGGTCAGAAGGATCAGGTACTGGCCTGCATCAAGGCAGGGGCCAGGGATTTCATCATCAAACCCTTTGATCAGGAACGAGTGACCGACACCCTGGACCACCTCATGGCCCTGCCAGGAGGCTAGAAGAGTTCCGGGTCACCGCCCTGCGGGGCCGCGAAACGCCCACCCGACACGTTTTCTAGGACCACAACAGAATGGCAAAAGCAGTCAAGCCCGCTGACAGACAATAAAAACTGAATTTCCAGAAATGCGCCTGCACGACGGCCAAAGCAGTCCAGCGTATGGCCAGCAGACCCATGGCAAAAGCCACAACTGCAGCGGCAACCAGCATTGAAATATCACTGCGACCTGAAACCTGCCCATCCAGCAATTGAAGAACCAGAGCTCCACCAATAGCGGGAATGGAGAGCAAGAAGCTGTAGCGAGCAGCCTCTGCCCTGGCCACACCGAGCCAAAGAGATGCGGCAATGGTTGAACCGGATCGGCTGATACCCGGAAGAATGGCAAAAGCCTGGGCCAAACCGATCAACACGGCAGGCACTGGAGCAATGGCCTTGGGCTCCCATGGTTCGGAAATGGTGGAACCAGAGTCGCGGGAGAACCTGGTCGAAAGAAGGATTACCGCGGTGACCAACAACCCGCCGGCGGCAAAAAAGGGACTATGAAAAAGTGCCTCAATGGCATCTTTTGCCAACAACCCCACGACCACCGCCGGCAAAGTACCCACAGCCAGGCTGATAAGATACCCGATGGCAGGTTTATCAAACCGTAAAAGGCGTAGAATTTCCTTGTGATAAACCACCAGAACCGACCCGAGAGTTCCCATATGCAAAATGACATCGAAGAAGATATCCCCTTGCAGAACACCCAGAAAATGTTGAGTCAGGACCAAATGCCCGGAACTGGAAACAGGAAGGAACTCGGTTAGTCCCTGGAGAACAGCCAGCACAATCATTTTCAGGAAATCCATCACGAAGACACCTCATAAATTGGATTATTGCTGGCGGACCAGCAGAACGACCAGCAGAATGACCTGCTTCTTAACCTGGCGTGAGCATCAATACGACGGCCCCCGCCTGCGGGCAGCCCTTGCCTGGCTGTAATGCAGACGGGCTTCCTGGGGCAATCCCAGGGCGTCGCAAGTCAAAGCAAGCTGATAGTGAACCCGACCATCTTCAGGGAAAAATTCAAGGGCGGTTTCCAGCTTGTGGCGCGCTTGATCATAGCGCTCCAACTTATGCAGACAAACTCCAATGTGAAAGGGAATCCTCATCAGGTTGTCATTCAATCCCCGGGCTTGTTCAAAACGTCGGCAAGCGTCTTCATATACACCGCTTTTCATCAGACACAAACCGGCAAAATAGTGCCCCATGGCAAAACGGGCATCATGGGCCACCGCCCTCTCAAAACAGCTGAGGGCCCGCACAAAATCATTCCCAAAAAAATGCACCAATCCCAGGTTGTGAAAGCCTTCGGCGTCGGGCTCCAGGGCAATGGCCGATTCAAAGGCACTGATGGCCTCGGCGACCCTGCCTTCTTCGGCATAAATAGCCCCGAGGTTGTGGTACGCCACGGGGTTTTTGGCACCCAGATGAATAGCCCGTCGATAGGCACGGACCGCATCGTCCCGACGACCCTGCCGATCCAAACAAACACCCATGTTTGCCAGGTAGGCCTCGGTCCCAGGGGCAAGATCCAAGGCCTTGCGAAATGACAATTCCGCGTCCGCAGGCTGCTCCATTTTCATGAGGACGCATCCCAGGCGATAATGCCAGGGATGCTGTGCCGGGGTGAATCCCAGGCCCATTTCATAGGCTTTGCGCGCTTCATCGAACAGGCCCTCCTTTTCGCAAAGGTGCCCTTTCCTGAAGATTTCTGCGGCGTTGTTGATGTGTTCTGGTTGTTCATTCATGACGGGAATCTACCCCAATTCAATTCAGGGGTCAACGCCCTCTCTGCAGCATTATGCCTGGGAGATCCAAATCAATCGGTGAGTTCGATTTCCAGAAGTACCCGGATTGCACCATTGCTATCCAGAAGTCGCCTGGGAATTTGAACCGGCACGACCACTGGAGGACTTAATTCATCAAAAATTTCCTGTCCCCTGTCTTTGGTGGCCTGGGCAATTTCTGATCCGGGCAAAGGCGGGCCATATTCCAGTCCTAGCGAATCTTTGATTGGGGCAACCTCCAAAGCAGGTTCTTTTGGGGTCTGAACTGCCGCAGATTGCGGTGAACCATCAGTTTGGTTGGCGAGATGATTCACCGTCAAACCCAAAATCGACTTCAGGGTTTCGCGAACACCTTCATTGCGAAGGCTGCTGGCTGGAAACGAGAGCAGCCCCCAGGGATTCAGCAAGCTCTCCAGACGATCGATGGGCAACATGTCAGCAGCGTCCCGGTGATTGTACTGCAAAACCACCGGCACGTTCATCAGATCAAGTCCCCAGGAATCGAGATAGCTCTTTAAACCTTCCATGGATGCCAGGGACTGATCCAGGTCGGGTGCCCGGGAAGAAACGATAAAAATAATACCATCAAATGGTGGAGCAGTGTCCATGCCGGCAGTGGGAAATTTTTCGGTTCCAGAATCGATAGCCTGAACCAAAACCTGCCAATCCCCATCTTTCTCAGTGTTCATGCTAAACGCAATCTGTCGCTCAGGGTCCGCAGTGGCAAGCGATAGCCGCCTTTGCGGAGGAAGGGATTGGTTGATCAAACGCAGATTTTCGCGTTTTCCAGCCCCAACCGGGCCATAATACAGCAATCGGCAAGTTCGAACGGCAGTTTGGGTGCTGGTTGACAATTGGGCCTCCACAAGCCATCGGCATTCATTTTAGACGACTTAATGCATTCGCCGAAACAACAGCAATCCTCATGCCAACATAATCTGCGGTTCTTTACCAAATAATCAGAATTGGAAAAATCCCCTCTTTGGGCAAGCATTTTGCATCCCATTGTGCGAGAATCAAAACAAACGTCCGATAGTGCTTGCCAAAGGGCGAGATTTGAATGAGACCCCATAAGCCGTCAGAACGGAGTGGCTAGATGTCCACCAACACCGACAAAATCCTGAAGACCATGTTCTCCCGCCTTCTTCAATTTGAGATTGCGGACGACCTGTCCGACAAACTGTGCGCCGTCATCGACAGCGTAACAGACAGGGTGGGTGGAAATTTCGACCTGGAGACCGTACAGGGACAAAATACTTTCCGGGCCCTGCTCTGCTCCATGGTAGTGCACGGCTGGGGCAACGGGATGCACCCATACCACAACCCATCCAACAATCAGGACGGGGCCCCCCTGGAGGTTCGGGTGAGTAAGGACATCCTCATGTCCATGGAGGATTTGCAGGCTTTGCGATACGTCAAGAAAGATGACCAGGGCCGCGTCAAACAAGCCCTTTTTGAACCGGATCACAACATTCGCATCCGGCAGCAAATTGACGATATCCTCAGTGAAATCAGTCAGGATAAATGGAGCGATTGAACAATCAAAGCCCCGCCGGCAATCGGTGGGGCTTTTTAGGCAATTGGCAAAATTTCATTGGTTGGGTTGTGCCCAATAGAATGTCGCTGGCCCATCAGATGCATTTGCCGGGTTATGAGATTCCTTAAAAAACTACCCAGAGGCTGGCAACCACCACACTGCCCAAACCCTAAGTGCAAACACCATCATCCATTACCAAAGGGATTCCCCTTCAAGGAAGATGGCACCTACTTGAGGAAGACTGACAACAGAAGGATACAACGCTATCTGTGCCTGTCTTGTAAGCGCTCCTTCAGTACCCAAACATTCAGCGTCACCTATTGGTTGAAACAACCATATCTGATTAAAGACGTGTTCATGAAAATTGTCGGAAACATGGCTAATCGTCAACTTGCCAGGGACTTGAAAGTAAACCCAGGCACGATCGACAGCATTCTGCCTCGCATTGCCAGGCATTGCTTTTTGTTCCACATCAAAAACCTGCAAAACGCTTCTCCACCCAGCGAAATCGTTGTTGACGGGTTCGTCACTTTCGAGCATAACCAGTACTTTCCCTTCCATCACCACAACGCCGTTGAGAAAGACACCGATTTCTTTATGTACTTTACCTACAGCGAAGTACGTCGGTCTGGCACCATGACCGAAGACCAGGAAAATCGTCGTGTTGAGTTGGAAAAGGTTTTCGGTAACCCCGATAGCCAGGCCGTGCGCAAAGACATGACCCACTTGCTTGAGGTGACACTAAATGGCCAAACGTCAGCTGTGGTTCACAGTGATGGTCACAAGTCCTACCCTCGTGCCATTCGGGACACCAAATGTGACATCGCCCATATAGTGACACCCGGAAAGAACCATCGGGACAAACACAACAAGTTGTGGCCTATTAACTTACTTGATTTGTAAATCCGTCACAGCAGTTCCAATCACAAGCGTGGGACGATTGCCTGGTCTAAAAGAAGGCAGTCGAGTGCTGACCGCTTGGGAATATTTCTGGTTTGGCGGAACTATTTGAAGGTTAGGCGGGAGAAGAATCCCAAGGGACCAACCCCGGCGATGGCGCGAGGAATGTTTGATCACCGTTTGACAGTTGAAGAGATCTTCAATGAACGGATCTTTCGTGATCACGTGGAGTTACCAGCTCGCTGGGCCGAATATTATGATAGAAAGGTGGTGACCAGGGCGTTGGCGAAGAACAATACTCATGACCTGAAGTACGCGAGGTAGGTATAATTCATGGATGGAGGGAAACTGCCTTGAAAAAAGACAGCGACATTCTCCGGGGCACAACCCATTGGTTGAGGGGAGCCGGCACCCCGGCAGGCCTTAAAAGACCGATTCCCCATCAGCCAGAATATCATTGAGAGCCTCCCGGAAATAAGTGGTGCTGTTGGCCACTTCGGGAGTCACTTTTTCTTTATACAGTTCCCAGCTTTTCTTGATTTCACCACCCAGAACTTCAAGCAGAGTGCCTTCAGCCAAACTCGAATCTCGAGTTTCCCGATTGTAAACCAGGATATCGGAAACCAAGGCCCGGGCCAGCATTTCTTCCTTGCAACGCCTACGACGTCGATGTGAACCGGCTTCTGGGGCGGGCTCATCCAAGGTAGCCAGGCTGGCAGCACCAGAAGAAGGCTTTTCCAATTCCACTGCAGGTGAAGACGGAGCAGGTTCCGGCGAGGCCGCGGGAACGGGGTCTTTGACCATCGGGGAGGGGATATCCTGGCAATTGGCCCCGGTGGAGAACTCCGAAGTGCCAAGGTTGGAGTCCCCCGCAAAAGAAGTTGTTTCAACTGAAACAGGAATATCAGGTGCCGAGGTTACCGGGATACTTTCTTCAACCAAATTGGCTTTGGTACCATCCAATGCAAAAACCCCCTGACAAGCCGGGCATCGCACCTGGATTGTTTTTCTTGGGATCTTGGCATCTTCCAATTGGTAACGCGCCGGGCAATTGGTGCACGCTGCAATCATTCCCCACTCCTTCATTTCCGGTTCAGGCTTCAAATTTCCAACCCATGCCTGATTGATCGGCTCTTCAGGACAAAGATTTAGCGGTGATTTGAAAAAAATGTCAAATCTACCGCCGATAGACCAGATCCGTAACCAAAGTTCCGACTTGTTGCAGGCTGGCAGCGCTGCAGGCTTCCGGAGTATCTTTCGTGGTGTGCCATGGAGGATAATCAAAGTCGATAAGATCGACAGCCGGGATCCCGTATTGCAGAAAAGGAACGTGATCATCATAAATAGCCCGCCCGGGCGACATGGAAAAAGCGGGTAGGCCCAATTCCATGGCCCGAGTGAATACTTTTCGGGTAAAATCCGGGGCATAGCGCAGGGAGTAGCCCTCCATGGGAATGAAGAGATCACGATCACCGATCATGTCCAGAACGATCAACCCCTGACAGATGGTTGGATCCAATGGGTTGCCAAATTCGCCCAGCGTGCCGGCAAGTTTCTGGCTGCCAATGCAGAAAGACCCCAAAGCACCTCCGACACCCGAATCCTCTCCGTCAAAAAAGATCAGATCCACGCCCATGGTCGGCGCATGGTCGGTCAGCAGTTCCATGAGGTGCAGCAGCACCGCAACACCACTGGCCCCGTCGTTGGCCCCAACCAGTGGTTGTTCGCGTTTGGCGGGGTCCTGGTCAAGATCGCTCACCGGCCGGGTATCGAAATGCGCGCCCAGCCAGAGTCGGCTGCCTGGCTCACCATTACGGGGCCCGGCGGAAACCACCACATTGCACAACTCCACAGGAGAAATCCCCATGGGCATTTCGGTCTCGAAAATGTAGGTGCTGACATCCAGATTTCCCGTTCGGGCTTTGTTGATGATGAGTTCCCGAAGTTGCCGGTTGCCTGGTGAACCGGGTGCGCGGGGTCCCATCTCGCATTGCACAATCAGGAGTTCCATGGCCCTTTGACCCAGAAAGGGAGGGATTTGCATGGGCGCTGTGTCTTCGCCCAAGACGATCCTCTCGGGGATGGCCGTGGCCATCAGGCCCACACTTAAAACAATGACCCAGAGCCGGCTCCCGATAGGCAGGCATGATCGTTTAGAAAACAAAAGTCGCCTCCACTCCTAGACCAAGTGAGGTGGTCGTCACGTTGGTGGCCAGATTCTTGGTGCGGCCAAAGGTGAAAGTAACTGCCCCACTGAGATTGCGCGTGACCTGGTAACTGAAACGCGGATCAATTCCGAAACGGGTCGTCCCCGTGGGTGTGGAATTCGAACTGCCGGGGTTGAACCGTTCCTGCCTGTCCTTGGAATAATTCATATCCACATCCAGCTTGATGGACGGGTTGCTGCCCGGCCGGTACAATCCCATCTTTGCAAGGAAGGCCTGTGCCTTGAACTGGTGACGAACCTGTACGCCAAACCGCAATTTGTTGTTCTGCGTGACAACGCCATTGTTTTCTGAATGGTCCTTGCCATAGGTAGTGGACAGGGTCGTGTTCAATCCACTGTGAAATGTGAAAGCCCAACGAGGATTTATGTTGACGCTGGTGCTTGGGTTGTACGAAATCGGAGTAATGTTGTTCACCGTTTTGCTGCGTTTGTAACTGATGTTGAAGTTGGACGATCGGAACCACCCCGAATCCAGCTCATCGCCACCACCGCCAAAAATACGCCATTTTTCCAACCCACTGAGGGCAATGCTGGCGTCAGGCCAGTCCTGCTGGTAACGCTTGTTCGAAGCGTTGACTTGAACCCTGTCCTCTATTTTCTGACCGTACTTGATATCCAGCGACATGGCGCGGGTTATCTGGGTGGCCGTGGAAAAACTGATGGATTGACGAGACTGCAGGGCATGGCTGGCAAAGGTTGAATCAGGGACATCCAACTCGGTGGAAAAGCCGGCCTTGTACCAGAAAGGTGCATCAGAATGAAGACGACCATAGCTGCTGCTGCGGTCTTCGGAGAAGGTAATCTTTATCGGCTTGAGCTTCCGGAATGGATGAAAAAAGGCGTTGTAGATTGACCCCAGGCTCAGCCTTGGTCCGGATTCTTTATCGGTCTTGGTCTTGGCATTTCGATTTCCAGTACGCTCCATCTCTTCGGCAAGGCGATCTTCGGCCTGCTGCAACAGGAACTCCGCCTCCCGCTGGGCGCGTTCATCCGGGGGCAGTTCGGCCCATTCAGGGGGAAATTCGGTTTTTTGATCGCCGATATTGCCTCGACCGCGTCGTTTCTCCTGCTCTTGCTTTCGGCGCTCCACTTCCACCAAGCGGTTTTTCTCAGCCTGACTGTATTTCTTCTCGGGGAAAATTCCCTTAAAAACATCCCCGACCGGCAGGCTCATGCGAACGTCCCAGCGATTGCTGTTGCTGACGCTCCTGGTTCCCACTGGGTCTCCAGGCTGGGCTATGTTGGGGTTGTGGTCGTCCACATACGAACCGTTGAACTGAATACTGGGTTTAATGGTTTTCAACCCCCGGGCGGCAGCTCGCAATGGGTAGAAAAACTTGCCGCGTGGCATCGATTTTGCCCTCGGCGGGATGATCGTCATTTGCAAATCGTATAGCCGCTTGTTCTCCACCCCTATGTTCACGCCATATTTTTTTGATTCGCGCAGCATGTCGCGTTCCGATGTTCCGCCCATCGAAAGCGTCAGCACATCCAGGGGTTGATAATCCAGGCGAGACGTAAAATTGGCGGGACGATTTTTGGTGGTGGGTCGATGGTTGATGCTGCCGTCCACATTGATTGTCCGGCTGGCCGTGTAGGAACTGGTAAAGCTACCTCCGAGAGCAATTTTTGAAGGCACAATATTTAAACCCTTGATCAAAGGCAAATGCCCCAACAGGGGATAATCTCCGAGAGCGTAATGTCCGGGAATTCGCAAATCGTAATTGATGGAGCCGGCCAGGTTTTTTTGATCCCGCTCGTCAAGGGGCCCCCGGCGAGTGGAGCGTGATCCGCTGGCCTGAATCACCCAGGGATCAACCAGGTAACGCGGAATAGCACTCTTGGAAGGAGAACGATTGAGCCTGGCGGAAAAACGCTCTTGGGTTTCGATTTCAGACAGGGCATTGCGCCTATCCTCTTCCAGGATTTCTATGTCGCTGTTGGTTTCGTATTTGGGCCGGACCAATCCCTGTTGCCGGCTGCCGTTGACCGGCAGTCGAAACCCCGCCATGGGAATAAAATCGTCGATGTTGAAATTCGAGGACAGCCCCCAGCGTTCAGATGTTTGTCCTGCCCCTGCACGCTTGTCCAGGCCATGGAATTCGGCGTCGGTTTTACTCCAGTCAAAGTCAAGTTTGAAGACATCGGCCATGTTCAGGCGAACGCCTGCACTCTGAGCCATGCCGAGGTCCGTTTTCACGCCCTCAAGCTTGACATCGTTGAGGTAGAAAAAGCCACTGATATCCTGGCTCAGGTCATTGTTGGCCACCACCCAGTAATAGCGACGGATCTTGCGCAGATCGGGCCGGCCAACCACTTTCACATTGTAGACATCAGAGCTTCGCGTATCTTGAATCGTGCCGTGAACCACCCCCTGCCCATCAACCTCACCGTTCTTCACGTTGGAAAGTTCCGCCAGGTTGATGGCCATGAACTTCCACTCCGTTTTACGGGCGGAGTCGGCAAACTTGTAACCAACCTCGTAGTAGTTGAGCGTGTCGGAACCAACCCGGAAGAAAAGATCCAGATCAGCCTGGTTGGCGTGAGGGTTGTACCAGTACCAGGACATCTCCCGATATGCCGTGTAGTTATCCCCTCGGGGAGAAACCTGCTTGCTCGTCCGCACCATATGACCCTGGTCGAGGTTCTGGAAATCAAGGACCAGGGCCTGTTCCTTCTCAGGTATATTTTCAATTTCGCGCACGGAGAACGGAGAATAGTAATCGGGGTTTTCCTTGTTGTTCACTTCACCGAGAAAAAATTCTTCACCCGGTAGACGCTCACTGGCAGTGAGCAGCACTTCACCTTCGCTGCGACGAACACCTTCGCGCTCCCAGCGACTGCCCAGGAATTTGAACTCGGAAAGTTGGAGGTGAACCGGTTTCCCCGGATCGTTAGGGTTGTCGTTCTCGTACCATATCCGTGTATGGGTAATGGCCTCGATGTTGGGTTGGGTCCCGACGGCAACGGTGTCGATGGCGCCAATGCGAATGCGGTACTTGCGCCAGGCGATGTTTTGGGCGACCAGATCATCGACGTCGGTGTAATCGAGAACGACATCCACCAGGGCTTCGGTTTCCTTCAGGTCAATGACCGTGGTGAAATAACCATTGTCACGATCGAGGATGCCGCTTTTGTTGACATCCTCATTGTCCTCGCGGTTGTTTTTACCCGTAAGGTTGATCCGGGGATATGGTGAATCGCCATTGATCTCGTATTGGGCACTGTATTCGTTGCGGGTCTGATTGAGAATGTCCAGGCCGATATCCTCTTCAAAAGTCCAGATACCGTCCGGCTCTCCTGTGATGATACCGTCTTCCTGTTCGTGCTTGTCAAGAATCAGGTCGCCGTTTTCTTCGAGGGGCCAAAAGCCATCTTCACTGATGTAGCCAAAATCGATATGCAGTTTTCCCGAGCGTTGGTCGAAATCCGGCTCACCATCGTTGATCCAGATTTCAACAAACTGTGCCTTGGACATGTCCTGCCCCGTGCGGCTGACACCACGGATGATGCCCCCCCAATCTTCGGGATCCCAGATACCATCATCATCACGAAGGTACAAGTCCATCACCTGCTGGGTTTCACCCCGCTCCTGATTGATCAAATCAGGGTTCAGCATGCGACGTTCGGTGCGTTCCTGGGGAGTGAACCAGCGCATGTTGTCCACCCGGTTTTCAGGGGCAAAAACCCTGGTATCCGAGGGGTTTTCATTCTGATATCGCTCGCCCTGGAAAGGCACGGAACTGCTGGACCACCCAATACGAGTCAGGGAAATGATGTCCGAGGCGTCAACACCCTCAAAATCTTCCAGATAAACCCGACCCTTAGTATTGGGATTGGGCAGGCTGATGGCGGCCTCGGCATTGAATTGAAGACTGCTCTCGCGTTCGGTGTTGCGCAGGCTCAAAAAGTTGGCCACGTGAGTCAGAAAATATGGTTTGAAGGAATGGCCAAGCGAGAGGTTTCCGACCAGTGTTTTGCTGGGCTCCTCACCCAGTTTGGCCTTCTCGCCCACGATGCTTTCGCTCTGATAAAGCCAGGTGGTAGTCAGTGTGCTCTCACGGCCCAGATCGTAATTTATATTCAAACCGATCAGGTTGGTTTGACCTCCCCCAAAGAACGGAGCGTATTGATAGGTTACTGAAATTTTGCTGTCCGGAGTGAGGTTCGCAGCCTCGCCTTTCAACTCGAGTTGACCGAAGGTGTAATCAATCTCGTAATCGACGCCTCTGGTCAGGGTTCGCCCGTCGAGGGTGACGACTTCACTACCTTCTTCAATGTTGGACACGCCAAGGCTGAAGCTGCTGGCGGTGGCAGCGTGTTTGGCCACCAGCCGAAATGAGCTGTACTGGTGGTAGTTGGTTGGAAGAATATTGGGATCATAGAATTCTTCGGCCTGATGCTCCTGGAGAAAAGAACCCTCCCATTCAAAGGCATCGTTGTTGGCATAAGCCCGGTAGGCATCTTCACCACCATTGAATGGCGTTGGAAAATCCAGGGGAAATTTCAGCAACCCTTTTCTCAGATCAAAAATGGCCTGGTCCGTCTTGTCCACCAAACCATCAGGCTGTCCCGAGCGCTGAGGGTTGTCCTGATCCAAACCAAAAATCTGGATGTAGGGAATTTCGTTCTCATCCTGGTCAGGAAAAAGGTCGCTGGTGTCCTTTTCTATTCTCAGTTCGAAAGAATCAATATCAATGTTCGAACCACCAAGGGGATAGATGTTTCGTAATACGTAATAAAAGGAGTGGGCTTCCTTTTGGTTCACCGGAGCTTTGAGCAGTTTCATCCGATAATACTTGGTCGGGCCTTCATTGGGCAGGTTGACTCGCCGGTCATTTTCTCCGACATCATCAACGCCCGGCCGATCTCCCACCTTGTAAAGCAGATTCCCATCGGCATCCACCACTTGATAAACCACTCCCAGTAAATCCTCGTTGAACATTTGCTGGCGCATGTCAAGGGCCACCAGGTTGCCATCGACATCCAGCATCAGGTCGAAATCAAGTTCCCGCCAGCGCGGCCCGTAGTTGTCCGGAGCGGAGAAATCCGGTGAGGGACCACCCGGGTCTGTCCAGAAGACTCCCGTTGTATCCACATACACCGCCACATTCTGTACATCATTGACGCCGGAGGTTCCCACCCCGGTCATCCTAAACACCTTGATGGATGAGGGGTCAATGCGTTGGGTGAAAAGATCGCGACCAGGATCATCAGCCACTTCCGCAGGGTAGTAAGCATCAATCCGTGGCAAATCCAATCGGAAAAAGCGGTGATTCAGATAGTTGTGGGACAGGATGACCTGGTCTTCAACCTCACCACCCTTGCTGTTGAAGGTTTTGGAGGAAGACTCCGCTTTCTGCTTGCTGACCACGGTGGTGAAATCAGCCTGCCCCATCTGACCGGTCACCTTGATCCCAAAGAGTCCGCTCTTGTTGGAACTGTAACCTAGAAGACGACTGCCCGGCAGGGTAAGACCCACATCACCTGTTTCGATGGTGCGAATGATCTCATCTTCATCGCCCTGATACATCAACTTGATTTTGGTGGCATCCGGGCCGATGGCCGCGCTGTTGTGGTCCACCTCGATGATGATTTTTTCGCCGATGACACCGGACAGGTTGACCTGCAGTTCCTGCTCCATATCCAGGGAAGGAAAGAGGGACTGACTCGAGACACGTTCAGTGGGTGTGAACGGATTGATCACCGTACTCTCACCGGCGATGGAGATGCGCTCTCGTCCGGTGATCTTGATCCTTGTCTTCTCACCCCGGCCGATAATTTTCTCCAGCGTCCGTGGCAGCTTGATGGGGATTGTCAGGTTGATCAAGCCGTTTTCTTGGCCGGCACTATCCGCCCGATCACCTCCGAGCAGTTTTTCCATCACAAGAATCCGGTCCACAGCCAGGGTCCGGGCCGCACCCTGGTCAAATTCATCCACAAAAACCTTGACCACCGAATCGCCCAGGGGACGGGGCGGATAGTAGGTGATTCCACCGGGAAGAGTTTCCGCCGCCGGGAACAGATAGAAAAAACTGGGGTATTCGATGATGGTCATTATGCCAAGCACATGGTTGTACTCGACTAGGCGTTCTTTGCGAACCAGATCGACATTTATTTTGTCGAACCAGGCCTTGCGGAACAAATCCATGGTATCGGGTGTTTTCCCATCATCCTTCATGGGATCCACACCAGCGTTGATCAAACGCTGCCGCATTACCAGACGATCAACACCAAGCAACCTGGGATTGTCCGTTGTCCTGATCACCGGATCCAAACCATAGAGAATATTTCCCTGGTAATCAGGATCCGCCTTGGCGGATGGAACAACAGCCGACACTCCGAGCATGATCAGCAACAACACCAGGTAGATCCGGGGTTTTCGCACCATATTTTGACACAGGAAAATAGGGTTACCCGTGCTTGGGAAACCAACTTTCATGGTGCAAAAAATTGTGTTCAACCCTGACTCTCCTTGTCATCCGGGTTCGGGGACGGCACTATTGGTTAATGCATGGGTCATGCAATACCTCCTGAGCGTCCACAAAAGGGGCCAACATGAACCCAGATCAGTCCGCTTGACCTTGCGGCAAATGACCGGGATTCATTCAGTTGTGGGCCAAATCGGCCGATGATTGGGCCAATCCCTCGGGCTCGTTTGGCGATGGAAAGAAAACATCCACCACGTGGAATGTGCTGCTTGGGAAGCTGAACCGGTTGCGGGAGCATTTGCAGGTCCACTGAAGGACCATTTAGCTGGCCAAAAACTGGGTCCACAGTCGTCAAAAAACCTAACAGAACTGGCACTATGTTCCTTATTTACAGGCACTTAATCAAAGCTGCAACTGGTCCGTTCTTTTTCGGTCTCTTTGTGATCACCTTTCTGCTGATGATACAGATTCTCTATAAATTCGTCGATCTGTTTGTCAGCAAAGGTGTTCCAGTTTGGATCGCCACCAAAGTTCTCTTCCTCAGCCTCGGACATACGTTTGCATTATCCGTACCAATGGCGGTGCTCATTTCCATCCTAATGGCTGTGGGTCAATTGGCGGCCGATCATGAGATTACGGCATTGAAGGCCTCCGGCATCAGCCTGTGGGCAGTGCTGCGCCCCCTGCTGTTGATGGCGGGAATCATTGGACTGGGCTTGGCAGCCTACAACCATTTTGTCTTCCCCGAATCGAACCACACTCTGGCCAATCTCATTTACGATATCAATCGTCAAAAACCCATGATGGAAATCCAGGAAGGCCAATTCACGGAAATGGGTGACAAGATGACCATTTTCGTCAAGCACAAAGACGATCTGACCGGTCGTATCGAAGACGTCAGTATTTTTGAAAAGGAAAAACCCGGCGACCTCTCCCCCCGACTGACCACTGCCACCTGGGGAATGATTATCCCGGACCACGAGTCCGACAGCCTGCTCATGGAATTGCATGACGGGGAAATTCATGAGCGGCCCGACAAGAAAGATCCGTCCAAATACCAGGTGATCAGGTTCCGGCAACACAACGTTCTGGTGCCTAATGTTGAGCGGGATTTCAAGGAGTCGGGGCGCAAAGCCCGCAGCGATCGGGAAATGAACATGAGCGATCTTTGGGAGGCAGCCAAACGCGAAAGTGGGCACCGCCAGGAGATCAGCGAAAGGGTCTCGGATCTCTCGAAGAATCTGCTGCAGTGGCAATTCCAGTTGCTGGACCCGGACCGCCGGGCCGATGTTCTGGGTCGTCGTCTCACCGGCAAAGCTGGTCAACGACGCACCAGACTCCTGGAAGGCAAACTCAAGGCATTGCCCATGAAGGTGGGGAGGGTCGTGGACCAGGCAGGATATCAGGGAAAGATAGCGGAAAGTTACATCATCAAATCCAACCGCTTCATGGTAGAGTTTCACAAAAAACTGGCTATCCCTTTTGCCTGCATCGTTTTTGCCCTTTTGGGTGTGCCCATGGCTGTGACCGCCTCCCGCAGCGGCAAGGGTATCAGTGTGACCCTGGCTCTGGCTGTCTACCTGATTTACTATTTGTTCCTGGTGGGCGGGGAAAAATTGGCAGATCGGGGAAAAATGGACCCCTTGTTGGCCATGTGGAGCGCAAATCTGGTATTGCTGACCATTGGCATCCCTGTTTTTATTCGAACCGTACGGGAGGGGAAAATTTTTGAATTTCGCCTGCCCGGTTTTCTGACCCGAGCCAGGCCTAAGGATCAAAACAGCTGATGCTCATCATTCACCGACATTTGCTGAAGAGTTTTCTGCGCAACCTGACGCACACCATGATGGGCGCCCTGATCCTGTTCACCATGATGGACCTGCTGGACCACATGACCAGTTTTATGGACAACGATGCCACTGTTTCCATGATTGCCCGGTACTACGTCTACAAAGCCGTTTGGATCATTGACACCGTCCTGCCCATCGCCATGCTCATGGCCACTCTTTTCACTCTAGGTGGCATGGCCCGCTACCTGGAATTGACCGCCCTCTTCTCTTCGGGATGGTCATTGATGAAGGTGACCCGTCCTCTGGTGATCCTGGCGGTGATCACTACATTCCTTTCGCTTGGCTGGCGGGAGTACGTCCTGCCGGCTGCCAACATCAATCGCAACAGGGTCTGGGAAGTGGAAATTCACAAAAACCCCGACCGGATTCGGCCCACCCAGCACATTTCCATCACCGGCCCCGAAGGCCGTCTATACCATGCCCGCAAATTCAACCCCAATACCAATGTCATCACCGGGCTCAAGATCCTCACCCGCCAGGGTAGCCAGATTACCGAACGAATCGACGCCGCCACTGCTTTTTGGGATAATGGGCACTGGACGCTCACCGATGGGACCCGACGAATTTTCATCGGGGACGAAGAACAAATAATGGTTTTCGAGAAGATGACGGCCAAAGATCTGAAAATTGACCCCAAAAGTTTCTACCGGGACCGAATCCGGCAGGAAGACATGAACATCCGGCAATTGCAGGAGCATGTGACCTTGACCCGCCTCAGTGGTGGAGATCCGACCACGGCTCTGGTGGATATCCAGTTCAATCTGGCATTTCCCCTGGTGAACCTCATTGTAGTGTTGATGGGTATTGTCCTGGCCAGCGGCCCCCGCAAGACCACCGTCGCATCCGGGTTTGGGCTGACCTTGTTGGTGAGTTTCGGTTTTTACCTTTTCATGAACTTTGGCAAGGCTCTTGGCCATAACGGGACTCTATCGCCCATGGTTGCGGCCTGGACCGGCAATGTTGTCTTTTTCACCATTTTCCTGATCATGTTTCTGCGTGCCCGGCGATAAGACCTCCCAATTTCCCCCTACCGCTGATGGACCTGACATGGCCTGCCAGGTTGAATTGTCTGGACTTGGTGCAGGATCTTCCTTAATTTAAGGTGAACAAACGACCAGGCAGGAAGGGGATCCGCCTTTGAGCTGCTTATCAGTGGACTGCTTTGGAGTTGCACTGCGGATCCAAACCATGCCAACCTACACAGGGAGAATAGTTTAAGATGAAACGAGCTTTTTTTCTTCTGCTTCCGGCAGTTCTGCTTGTTTTGATTGCTCTTGTCGGCTGCAACGACGAAACAAATCCCAAATTCACCCGCATTCGGGTCTACCCCGCCTGCGGGGTTATGCCTCTGAGCGTTGACGCCCTGGCCATGGTTTCGGGCGGCAATGAGAGTGGTGATCCAACCGGCGGCAACAACAACCTGGAAATCACCTGGGACTTTGGTGATGGCGGTGGTGGCAATACCTCCATTTCCTACCATACCTTCGCTGATTCAGGCCTTTACACGGTGACCGCCACGGCAGTAGACCCTGATGGAAAAACGACGTCCATTTCCCAGATTGTGCAGGTTATGCCCGATACCCTGACCATCGAGGCCAGTTCCAATTTTGCGCCCGGCCCGGCCACCGTCAACGATACTGTCCGCTTTGAGCTTATGGCCTCATCCTGTGAAATCCAATCTTTGGTGGATGATGACTATCGCAATTTGATTTTCAATTGGGATATGAACGACGGCACAGGCAACCAGTTTCAAACCCGTCGTCCCCAATACCAGTTCCTATCTGCGGGAACTTTTGAGGTCACAGTAACTGTCACCTTCCCTGAATTGGCGGTCACCAGACGAGATACTTTGCAACTGGTAATTACTGATCCCTAGAGGTCCCCAATTGATTTTGGGAAATATATCCGCATTGGGATAATAAAAAACAGGATCGGTTTTCCGGTCCTGTTTTTTGTTCCAAATTGCGGAATCTACAAAGCGTTCTTCAACAATTCCACCAGATCCTCACGCTCCCAGGCGAACTGAACATCTTCCCGGCCAAAGTGGCCGTAAGCAGCTGTCTGCCGGAAAATGGGGTCCCGCAGGGCAAGGCGCTCAATGATTCCCGAAGGCGTCATGTCAACCACTTTGCCGATGGCCTTGGTGATGGCGGCATCGCCCACGGTTCCGGTGCCGAAGGTATCGACCGTGATCGAGACGGGTTCTGCCACGCCGATGGCATAAGCCACCTGGACCTGGCAGCGATCAGCCAGCTTGGCCGCCACGATGTTGCGAGCCAGGTGGCGAGCGGCATAGGCCCCACTGCGATCCACCTTGGTGCTGTCTTTTCCGCTGAAAGCCCCACCACCGTGGCAAGCGCTGCCACCATATGTATCGACGATAATCTTTCGGCCAGTCAAGCCGCAATCGCCCAGGGGACCGCCCACCACAAAACGGCCGGTGGGATTGATGTGGGCCTTGAATCCGTCGTGGTCCACATCGAAACGAGCCAGAACCGGGTCAATGACATGAGCCCTAATGGCCTCGTGCAGGTCCTTTTCAGAAATGTCCTCGTCGTGCTGGGTGCTGACCACAATCGTATCGATAGAAATAGGCCGGTGGCCCTCGTACAGGACCGTGACCTGGGTTTTACCGTCAGGACGGACCCAGGGCAATGTTCCGTCTTTGCGCACGGCGGCCAACTGCTGGGCCATTCGGTGAGCCATGGTGATGGGCAGGGGCATGAGCACGTCGGTTTCAGTGCAGGCAAAGCCGAACATCAAACCCTGGTCTCCTGCACCGCCAGGATTGACGCCCAGGGCAATGTCAGCACTCTGTTCGTCGATGGAGGTGATCACCGCACAGGTGTCGGCGTCAAAACCGATGTCGGCCGAGGTGTACCCGATGTCCCGGATGGTGTTGCGCACCAGAGATGGTAAATCGACGTAAGTACTGGTGGAAATTTCTCCCCCAAGGAAGGCCACACCAGTGGTCACCATGGTTTCACAGGCCACCCGGCCGTTGGGATCCGCACTCAAGATGGCGTCCACCACGGTGTCGGAAATCTGGTCGGCTACTTTATCGGGATGACCTTCGGTGACCGACTCGCTGGTGAAGAGAAAATTTTGGCTCATGCTGATGTTCCTTCCCTATTTAGGGCTTTCTGGTGGTTGCTGATTCTACTGGTTGTCCAACTGGGACAACCCACTTTTCAATTGATCAATTCGGTGGACAGGCATGGGGTCGATACCCCGAAGGCCGGCCAGGTGACACGAAACATAATCACCATATTGGACCAGGGACATGACCCTGGCCAGGGTTGAATTTCCAGTTGCGGTCACGGTATGGACTGCGGCAAACTCGTCCTTGAGCAATTCCCGGGTAAGGGAGATGCGACGCTGGATTCTCTCATTGGTTTTTCCCGAGCGTAGAATAACCAAAACAAAACGATCCTGCCAATGCTCGGGCAATCCCCAACCCACAATATCGTTGTGATTCAATTCGGGAAAAGTCGCCACCAGGGCGGGAACTTTGGCGTTCTCATTCAATTGTCCCTTCCAACGCACGGCGATGCCCTGAACCAGTGAGTCTGCTGCGTACAGCACGGGGATCCGGTTTTCCAGATCTGCGGCAAGGTCACAAGACGGTGGGCCGTCACAGTTCGGTCCCTTTTGCAATATTTTGACCGCCTCGCCGAGGTCCTTCAAAAGACTCTCTATCAAACCCAGACGCGCCAAAACACCCAACAGTGCACCCAGACTGTGACCCAAAGCGGCCCGAGGAGGCAAACCACCCGGCAAGCGAACTAGGTTCTCTCCCGCTTCAACCCGATCCGCCAATTGGCCCCCTGAGGTGATGACTAAAATTTCCACTCCCCTTTTGCGGGCTTCGTCCACTGCGGAAAGGCACTCTTCGGTATTTCCGGAATAGCTGGCGGCAATGACCAGATCGGCAGGGGTCACCCAGTGGGGAAGTCCATAATCCCGCCAAACTTCCAGGGAAATGTTTTGGTGTCCCAAAAGGGCCTGGGCCAGATCCCCACCGATGGCCGACCCACCCATGGCGCAAAGAACCAGACGCCGGGGAAGATTTTTCCTGGGGGATATATTGGCCAAGCCGGGCAATTTAGATGATGCGGCCAATTGGCCGGGCAAGGAATCCACCAATGCCAGCATTTCTTTCAAACCAGCTTTGGAGTTGTTGCTCATGGTGTTTCCTTCTCCATGCGTGCGAGTTTTCGTCCATCGATGTAATTTGCCAGCCATTGGTTGGCTTCGGTGGCGGTGGCCAGTTCCAGGAGATTCTCCACAACTGATTGGGCCTCGGAAAATTTTGTCCAGCGTATAACCTGCTTCACCTTGGGCAAAGCTGCCCCATGCAGGCTGATTTCATCCAGACCCAAGCCAAGCAAAACTTCAGCCAGACGGGTTTCAGACCCCATTTCACCACAAATCCCTACCTGGATCCCTGCCCGGTGGCCGGCCTCCACGGTGGCTTTGATGGCCCGTAAGACAGCCGGATGCAGGGGTTGATAAAGGTAGGAGACCCTGGCATTGCCTCGATCCATGGCCAGGGTGTATTGGATGAGATCATTGCTGCCGATACTGAAAAAATCGCATTCGGCCGCCAGCAGATCAGCAGCCAGAACCGCAGCCGGGGTTTCCACCATGATGCCCAGATCAAGAGCCCCCACATGGGCAACACCGGTAACCTCCAATTCAGCCACGGCTTCCTGAAAGACTTCCTTGGCCAGGCGAAGCTCCTCAACGCCCGTGATCATGGGGAACATGATCTTGATAGGACCTGCCACCCCTGCCCGACAGATCGCTTTCATTTGTGTCTTGAATAGCACCCGATTGGCCAAACTGAAACGGATTCCACGCCAACCCAGGAATGGGTTGTATTCCCGTTTGGCACCGAGATAGTCCGAAACCTTGTCCCCGCCCACATCAAGGGTGCGAAATATGACTGGTCTTCCCGACATGCGGCGAACCATGTCAGAATAGATCTCCGTTTGTTCGTCTTCACTTGGGATGGTCTGGTGCTGAAAGAACAGATATTCGGTGCGCAGCAATCCTACGCCTTCGGCCCCCCTGGCCAGGGCTTCATCAACTTCCAAGGGCAAGGCGATGTTGGCCATCAGGTGCAGGCGGTGCCCATCGGGTGTGATTGCTTCAAGATCCCGCAGGCCTGCCAATTTTTCACTGGCCACCAGGGCTTCGGATCGCAAAACCGCAAAACGGGCCTGCAGAGTCTGGTCCGGGTCCAGGATAAATTTTCCGGTGATGCCATCCACAGCCACCATGCGGCCAGCCTCCAGCCCTGCCAGGCACCCCTTCAGGCCCACCACCGCCGGCACACCGATGGAACGGGCCAAGATGGCCACGTGACCGGTGTTGCCACCCTCTTCCATGAGGAAACCCAACACATTGTTTCGCCCCAGAACCGCCGTGTCACTGGGAGTAAGATTGACCGCGACAATCACCGATGGTTGTTCAGGCAGATCCAGGGCGTTGTCCATTTCGCCAAGAAAAGCCCGCAGAACCCTTTGTTCCACATCCTGCAGGTCAATGACCCGCTCCCTGAAAGTCTCGTCTTCAATTTCCAGAAATCGGGTAGCAATATTCCCCACCGCCCTGGAGAATGCAGCCTCGGCGTTGATGCGCTCCAGGCGGATGACGGCCAGGGTGGCGTCCCATACCATTTCGTCTTCCAGGATGAGCAACTGTGAAGAAAGAATTTCCGCTTCTTCTGGCCCCAATTCGCAGCTGAGCCTGGCCACCAGATCTTCGATCTGGGAACGGGCCATTCCAACGGCATCCTTGAATCGTTTTATTTCGGCAGGAATAGCCTTGTCCGACACAGGTCTCCGTTCGGGCACAATGGATCGGCGGCGCAAGGGATGCACAGGCCCACAGGCAAATCCAGGAGAAGCTGCAATTCCGGAGAAGGTATCCATGCTTATGAGGTGGCTTCCGGTTTTTGGAGTTGGGTGGCTTCCGGGTGGGCCAGATCGATCTCAATCAGCTGCAAGATGCCCGCCAGGGCTTCTGATTCGTCTGCGCCTTCGACTTCGACTTCCACAGTGGTTCCAAATTCCGCAGCCAGGCTGGCCAGGCCCATAATACTTTTGGCATTGGCCGAACGGCCGTTGTACCGAATGGTTACATCACTGGCAAAGGTCTTGGTCAATTTCACAATACGGCCGGCTGCTCGGAGGTGGAAACCCACAGGATCCGACACTACGGCGGGTGCTGTTTTCAAGACTTGTATTCCTTGTTGGACGGATGAATGACTAGTAGGCACATAATTTAGTGTCCAGAAGGCCAGATGGCAAAAGACAGTAATAGCGAAAGGCCCAGGGCCAGCACCATCAACCCTTCTCCAGGTAGCCTTTTGCGGACCAAAAGGGGCAACCCCAGCCCCAGGGCGACTCCAGCCCACAAGGTGCTTTTTCCTGCTGCGAGGTGAACAGTGGAGACCCGGGCAAGGAAAAAGCCCGCTACCAGTCCTGTCAGGAGCATGGCGAAACGCCCCATCCAAAGAATGGCCCGGTGCCAATGCGGGCTACGCAGGAGTTGCGTGATATCCAGTCCCATTTCGAATCCCCTGCCCAATGCCCACCAACGCAGCCAAAGCTGTCCCATGGCAAAAAAGGCCACCGTAAAAAGAATGCCCAACTGCAACCCATGAAGCCCCATGAGGCAAATGACCATAATCAAGGCCGGACGCAACCCCAGCCAAAAGAGCTGATCACCAAGGGAAGCGAATGTTCGTCCCAGACTGTCCCGATAGGTGGCAATCAGCCCAGGAGGCAACTCGGTTCCCCGAGACCTCTCATATTCCAGTCGAATCAGGCCACCGATGAGAAAATTGGCAAAATAGGGATTTGTGTTGAAGAATACATAGTAGCGTCGGCAAAACAAGCGATCCTGAGTGATATCCCTGAGTTGGGTGCGCCGAAAAGGCAACAGGGAGCTGAGCAAACCAAGGTTTTGCATGCGCTGACTGTTCCAACTGGCCTGCAGAGCCAGGGTGCGAAGAAAAACCCTCAGTCGCAACAACCAGCTCATCTTTTTCCGTGGGTCGAAACCACAGCCCTTTGGCATCATATGCCCATCCCCAATCGGGTGGCGGCCAAGGCCAGAAATACACCACCGAGAACCCAGGCCCAGGCCTTGCCGGTGCCATAACGATCAATGAGGGTCCCCAAACCAAGCCCGGGCAAAAGCCAGGGTAAAATGGCCAGGGTGTGATGCATCCGGCTGGGAAGTACTTCGTACAGCGGAATCCAGAATTTCAGAAGCAGGAGCAGAAACAGGGTGGTGAACAAACTACCTCGCAAAAAGGTGCCGGCCAGGCATCTGGCCTGGATTCTGGCCATCCGCCCAAGATTGCCGTCCCGCAGCGTTCGATGACCTTCGAGCATCCAGGGCACATGGGCCCGCCGCTCGGCCTGCACAATAAAATGTCCAGCGGCACTCAACAATCCGGCGGCCAGAATCATCCAGCCGGTAAAACCAAAATCGGCGGAAGCCACTTCGGTAAGGGCCCGGGTCAAACTTTCCCCCGAAAGGACTGTAGAGCCAACAGCGGCCACCACGGCAACGGAGGGATCGCCGGTGAAACTTTGCCCCACCGGCAGGTTGACCACCAGAATAAGCTGAAGCGGCAATCCGATGGCCAGACCCGTGAGTGGATCGCCACAGAAAAAACCACTCAACAGAGCTGCGGGAAGAGGTTGGCTGAACCAGGTTTGGCCCAAGGCCACATCGTCCAATGCCAAAAGCCCTGCCAACAGGGCAAGCAGGGCCAGAGAGGTGAAGGGGTATTCCGGAACCAAGGTCAAGGCCAGCCAGGGCATCAGAATTG
Organism: Candidatus Krumholzibacteriota bacterium; assembly: GCA_024275485.1. Lineage (GTDB taxonomy): Bacteria > Krumholzibacteriota > Krumholzibacteriia > LZORAL124-64-63 > LZORAL124-64-63 > LZORAL124-64-63. The sequence goes on from JAJRZA010000033.1 coordinate 29,155, forward strand.
GACCTCCATTTCATCCAGGTCCGACAGATCAATGTTGTGCTCAAGTCCCCCGGGAACCTGCTGGGCGGAAAGCTTGATTCCCTTTTGAAGGAGTTGTCGCAATGGGATAAAGTCCTGGTGACCGAGATAGACGAATGGCAACATCTCCTTTTTACCAGGTCCAAAATGCAAGCCGCCCACGTTGACTTCACTCAAGGTAACTCCGATGCCGGCCAAGCCCGCCATTTCGCCGGTTGAACCGGTCAGAAGGATGGTCTTTTCCGAGCTGTTATCTGGATTCCGGAGAAATGCAGCCGCCTCGGCAAGGGACAAAATGGAAACCGCAATCACGGGCGAGACGCTGCTGGCATAGACCTGACATTGCCAATCATCGGCGGCAATTTCGTTGTTGGCCAACAAAATACGGTCTGGTTTGAGATGAGTGGCCCAACCAACGGTCACCTGACCGTGGATCAGACGATCGTCAATTCGGGCCAGAAGAAGGGGCATCAGCGAGCTCCCACCACTGTGATGGCTTCCCGACCTTTTTGAACCACCTTGCGCACCAGTTCATCAAAGTCACTGGTGTCACGCCAAGTCACCAGGCCGAGTATCATTGCCAGATTCACACCGCTGATGACTGCGACCCTACTGCGCCCCTGGGCAGCCAGTTGGGCTGCTGTGGCACAGCTCCCTCCGTAATCATCAATCAGGATAAGGCACCGACAACCCGGTTGGGAATTCCCATCGGTTTCATCGGGGCCATCATCCAACCAGGTGGATATTTCCCTGGTGATGTCCGGTGCGGACTTTCCGCTGTTGGTCATGGCGTCAAGATTTTCGGTGGGCCCGAGAATCATCTCCACCACTTCTTTCAATTCGATCCCGATTTTCCCATGGGTGATGACCAAGGCTCGGGTAGGTGCCTCAAGGTGAATCATCTCACTCCGGATCCTGCTGCAAATAATTACGCAGCCGGTGACTGGTTCTCATGGTTTCAACAATGCGGTCATTCAAAACCTGGGCAGCGTCGTAACCATAAATTTTAAGCATGAAATTCAGGGCGATAACTTCGCTGATAACGGTGATGTTCTTGCCTGGAAAAAGCGGCACGATGACCTGGGGGATTTTGACCCCCAGAATATCCTTGTACCTGGTGTCCATGCCAACACGTTCATAGTCGAAGGAGTCATCCCACTCCTGAAGCTGGACCTCGACTTCGATTCTCTTTTGCATGCGAACGGCCCGGATACCAAAAATTGCCTGCACATCAATAGGGCCTATGCCCCGTATTTCCAGATTGTGGCGCAGGACCTCACGGTATCGTCCAATCAAGACATCTTCCGCGGTGCAGGTAATTTCGACCATATCATCGGCCACCAGGCGATGGCCCCGCTCGATGAGATCCAGGGCACACTCGGATTTGCCAATGCCGCTGCGACCGGTAAAAAGCAATCCCACTCCATAAACATCCACCAGGGTGCCATGGGCTTCGGTAGAGGGTTGTAAGGCAATTCCCAGGAATTGGTTGAGTCCGATGATGAGATCAAATGCCGGCAGAGAAGACTTGATAACAGGGATATGGTGCTCCTGCACAAGCCGCCTGACCGAAGGTGTAAGATCCTGGTTGCAGGCCAGGAAGATCACCGGCGGCTTGAGGGCCAAAACCCGCCCCATGGCAAGCATTTGATCATCTTCACTGAGGGTCTCAAGGAAAGAGTTCTCCGATTCCCCGATAACCTGAATCCGGTTGGTCTGGAAATTTTCCACATAGCCCATCAAGGCCATGCCCGGGCGATGCACGTCCCGGGCATGGATGGGAATTTGTCTTTCAGGACAGTCGCCCAGAAATTCCAGTTCAAGGGATTTCCGCAGCTGCTGATGGAGACCATGTACGGTCACTTTGAGCATAACAACCTCTAGCCTAGTCGTTGTTGCTTTCCATGTGGCCGAGACCACCATCTCCACGACGGTAGATCACACCCACGCGACTGGTATCGATATTGCGGAAAACCAGGAAAGGCAAGTCGGCCCCATTGAAAGCGTCTTTGGCTCCTGCCACATCCATATCCCGCAGGACAAAACCCTCAGGGTCAGCTTCTTCATCACCGACAAACGTTTCACCGTCGATCATGGCTTTACCCAGACCGCCACCTTCACCCTTTTGCTTGCCGCTGATTTTGCCTTTGAATTTGGCCAGCTGCTTGCGAAGGCTTTCCACCATTTCGACGACACTGATTTCGGGTTCACGACCTTCGCCACTGGCCCGAAATTCATTGTTTTTAAGGTATAAAACACCATCCGCGGTAAAAACCCCGGCTTCGTGATTGATGGTCAATTTCATGGATTGAACAGGACGTGGACTGAAGCGTTCAAGCTTGTCGATGGCTTCTTCCACCATGGCTTCCTGATCTTCACCCAAATTGAAGTGACGAGTAATGATTTCCTTTTGCATGGAATCCTCCTCTTTTCGGATTACTTCCGAACACGTTGGCAGGCTCTAGAACTGCTTGCGCATGCGCGCACTCAGGATGCCCATCTGCTCACGGTACTTGGCTACGGTTCTACGTGCAATCTTAAGATTTTTTTCCTGAAGCATATCGACGATTTTCTTGTCGCTTAGAGGTTTGCCCGGGTTTTCACTGCCGACGATGTCCTGGATCATGACCTTGACCGCCTTGGCACTGATTTCGCCTTCGCTTCCACTGCTGTCCAAACCGGCACTGAAGAAGAACTTGAGCGAAAAAACACCCCTTGGCGTCTGCACGTATTTCTGCCGGGTTACCCGTGAGACCGTACTTTCGTGCATCCCGATAACCGAAGCAACCTGCTGCAATGTCAGCGGCCGCAGGGCAATGGCGCCCTTCTCGAAAAAATCATGTTGCTCTGCAACAATGGCCTCCATGACCTTGATCATGGTGCGCCGACGCTGCTCGATGGTTTTGATCACCCATTCGGCATGGCTTTTTTTATCATTGATGAATTTGACGTCGTCTTCATTGGTGCCGGTCTTGCCTTCGTACGCTTTGCTGACCCGCAGGCGTGGAAGATTGGAATCGTTGAGGTGAACGGCGTATATATCCTTATTCTCATCCACCTTCACCACCTCAAGATCCGGAGTAATGGCCCGGGCCCCATCGGCGCCGGTGCTCAATCCGGGCCGGGGATCCAATTCGCCGATGCTCTGGGCAATTTCCTGGACCTGCTTGGGAGTGATTTTCATCTCCCGGGCGATATCGCTGAACTTGCGATTTTTTAGGGACTCAAAATGATGCTTGATGATGTGGGCTTCATCGGAATCCCCAAGACCATTAGCTTCCAATTGCAACAACAAGCACTCGGGGATATCCCTGGCCCCCACTCCCGGAGGATCAAAGCCCTGAATAATTTTCAGGACACCTTCGACCACCTCGTCATCCACTTCGAAAAATGCCGCAATTTCCGGCACCGGGCAGGCAAGCATACCATCTGCCCCGAGGCAGCCGATGATGTATTCACCAATGGTCCGGTTCTTTCCCTCGGGCATGGACAATTGAAGTTGTTCGGTGAGATCCTCCTGTCCCGTCGGGATGTATTTCTGGGGACGCTCCAACTCGTCTTCTTCGTCATAGCCGCGTTCGTTGGTCATGCCCCGGAAGCCATCGTCGAAGCTGTCGCCCCAGTCACGGTCTTCGTTCTGGGGTTCAGGATCCTTTTCGCGTTCGGTATCATCGGCCTGACGCACGGCTTCATCAAGTTCGGTGGCGTCTTCAATTTCTTCGTCCCCGTCGATTTCTTCCAACAGGGGGTTTTCCACCAGCTCCTTGCGCAGGATTTGCTCCAGTTCCAAGGTAGGCACCTGCAGCAACTTCAACGCCTGCTGCAACCGCTGGGTCATGACGATATTCTGGGTCTGTTTCAGCCCCATATGGAGCCCGATTTTGGCCACGGTATTACCTTTCCAACAGTATGCTAAGGGCCAAGGGATTCATCCCGGACCATCATTTCCTACCCACTACAAACGAAACGACTCGCCAAGATAAAGGGCTCGAGCCTTATCCGAGGCGACGATTTCTTCGGCATTGCCGGACAGCTCTATTTTTCCCTCAAAGAGGATGTAGGCCCGGTCGGTGATATTGAGGGTTTCACGCACATTGTGGTCTGTGATCAGGATACCGATACCCTGATCGCGCAACTGGCTGACCGCCGATTGCAAATCAGCCACGGCGATGGGATCGATGCCTGCAAAAGGTTCATCCAGAAGAATGAATTTGGGCCTGGTGACCAGCGCCCGGGCGATCTCCACCCTGCGCCTCTCACCACCGGAAAGCTGGTAGCCAAAACTTTTGCGGATGTTGGTCACGCCCATCATTTCCAGCAATTCATCCAGGCGCTCGTTCCGCTCGCTGCGTTTCATTTTCATGCTTTGTAGAATGGCCATGAGGTTTTGTTCCACCGTCAACTGGCGGAAGATGCTGCTTTCCTGCGGTAGGTAACCAATGCCCTTGCGAGCACGTTTGTACATGGGAAGTCGGGAAATATTTTGGTCATTGAGGAACACCTGGCCCTTATCGGGAGAAATGAAGCCGACGATCATGTAGAAACTTGTGGTCTTGCCGGCACCATTGGGCCCGAGCAATCCCACCACTTCCCCCTGCTCCAGCTGCAAATCAACACCGTCCACCACAGCCCGGCCACGATAGACTTTACGCAAACCCTCGGCTCGTAGAATATGGTTCTGAATATTCTGACTGTCTGTCACCTGGCTTCACCTTCTGGGTTCTCGCAGTCGCTCTTGCTATCCACGACATCGGCTTCGACCTGTCGTTTAATCTCAATGTACTCCAGATCCGGTGTGGCCTCCAGTCCGATTCCCTCGATGACATCATCTCCCCGCGTGAATCGATCGAAGACATCGTTGTGGATGAGTTGCCTTTCGTTGTCGAAATAAAGCTCTTCGGTTTCCAGCCGGCGACCGTCGTCGGTCACAACCACCACGTTTCCCCAGGTGAAAATGTCATGTGTCTGCAGGTTTGCCCGACCACTGTCCGAAGTGAGTGTAGAGAAGTGGTTTCCTTCCTTGAAAAAATCCAGGTGCACGGTGATTAACTCCGCGTCACGCTGTCCGGAATATTTGTTCATCAGGTCACTTTCCAGCACCCATTGGCGAACTCCGGCACTGGATTCAACCAAATGGTAATCAAAAATCTGCTGGATGGGCTTTTCGATTTTTTGCGCTTCATTTTCGGAAGTGTCCACCACCATGTCCGGGGCACCATCAGGTTCCCCACGGCAGCCGCCAAGAGCGACAACAGAAACAAGGGCGACTATAATAACTAGGGCCACCAGGACAGCGCCTGCAAAGTTGGAGGAATTTCTTAGGGTTGCCATGTTATACACCATGTTTCCCATTACAAGGGAGGCGATTGATTGCGTTCGGGCCAGCGTTGATGAAACCAAACCCACTCGGCCGGGTTCCGACGAATAAATTTTTCCAGACTCCTGTTGCACCAGAGCAGCAAATCCGCCAGGGCATCTGCGTCATCACCACCGGATTCTTCCGGTAGCCAGGCAATACCGCGCCTCACTTCGTGACCCTGGCCTTTGCGGGCCAGGACCACCGGCAGAACGGGAATTCCGTAACGCAGGACAATACGGGCAAAACCCACCGGAGTTGGCGCCTCCTGCCCAAAAAACGGGATCGGAAGGTTCTCAACCCTGGTATTCTGGTCCAACAATACCGCAGCCACACCTCCGCTTTGCAAATGTCGAAGCAAAGGCACTGCTCCGCCACTTCGCGCAAGGACTTTCATGCCCAGAGACCTGCGGCGTTCCTGAACCAATTGATCCACCGGTTCGTTATGGATACTACCGGTGACCACCGCCAGCTGCCCCAACCCTGCCCTGGAAACGGATGCAGCCAACCAGCCCCCCAACAATTCCCAACAGCCCAGATGTCCGGTTAGAATCAAGACCCCACGGCCACCCTGGGAGAGTTTCTGAAGTTCTTGCATCAGACCAGGGCCATCGCCGTGGTCTTCTTCCTGAACCAGTTGTCCCAGCCGCAACAACGCCGGTGCGGCGAGAGTATCATGAAAATTCTCTCCCAAAGCCGGAACGGAAGCGTCAAAGATATTTTGTCTGGCCTGAGAATCCAGCTCGGGAAACGCCCTGGCCAAATTCGACAACGCCCTTTGACGATCTTCTGGCCGGAGGCGTGCACCGATGCGCGCCAGAAACCTGCCCAGCCGGCGACCATTCTCCAGCGAAATTCGCTCCGCACCCCAAAGCACGGAAACCAACAACCGGTGATAGAACCGGCGACGACCCCGGCGCCACCAGGGCAGGGAAGTGGCCAATTCAGAGCTCAATGGCCCACCTTTCGATAGCAAAAAACTGTCATCCGGATCTAGTTGGGGCCACCGGTCGGGATCCTTGTGAAGCACAAGTTGTGCCAAACGTTCAACCATTGTAATAGCAGGGAATTGAGGGGACAACAACAGATTAAAAAGATGCCTTGCATGGGCGTCTCTCCCACGATGCCGGAACTCCTATATCTTAAAGGACACCAGCGCGCAGTACATCGTGGATGTGCAGCAGGCCAAGCGGCCGGTTTTCATCATCTACTACCAGAAGTAGGGTAACGGGACCTTCAGGCCGTTTTTCCATAATCCGCAGGGCTGTAAAGGCCAGAGTGTCAGGGTCAATGGTGGTCGGATTGGGATTCATGGCCTGGGATATGGGTTGGTCCAGTGCATCTTCCCGTTCCAGGAGAATGCGTTTGACGTCTCCATCAACACAAAGGCCCGCCAATTTGCCATGGCCGTCAACCACACAAACCCCGCCAAGACGTTTGCCTACAATTTCGGGTAATGTTTCCCGCAGGGTAATATTCTGAGCAACCACAGGCAATTCGTCCCCGGTGTGCATCAGGTCCGAAACCTTGATCTGAAGGCGTCGGCCCAGAACTCCGCTCGGGTGAAAGGCTGCAAAATCTTCGCTGCGAAAACCGCGAAGTTTGATCAAGGCCACCACCAGGGCATCACCCATGGCCATGGCCGCCACTGCGCTGCTGGTGGGAGTCAAGTCCAGTGGGCAGGCTTCTTTTTCCACGGGAGTATGCAGGACGATGTCACTGACGGTGGCCATCTCGGAGTGGACTCCGGCAGTGATGGCGATGGCTTTCATGCCATAGGTCCGGCAGCGGGAAATCAAGGATACGACCTCGGAATTGTTGCCGCTGCGACTGAGGGAAATAAGAATGTCATCCTGTCGAACCACACCCAGGTCGCCGTGAGCGGCCTCCACCGGATGAATAAAATGGCTGGGATTGCCGGTACTGGTCAGGGTAGCGGCCAACTTGCGGGCGACGTTGCCGGATTTTCCCAACCCGGTAGTCAGGACCCTCCCCTTGCAACCGATGATCAGGCGCACTGCGTCCACAAAGTTATCGTCCAGGCTCTGGCCAACGATCCGCAGGGTTTCCGCTTCCTGGGCAAAAGTTTCGCGTCCCATGGCAATGATCGCTTCATTGCTGGCGGTTTCTTCGGACATGGGCATACCGGACGGTTCCATCATTGGGCCAACTCCTCGTCGGAGGAAAATTCCTGGACGGAAGGATGCCAGGCCTTGTCCAGCAGTCGAGTCAAGGCAGTGCTATAGAGACCGGAGCTTTTGAGCACCAGATCCGTCACCTCGCGCACCGCGCCCTGACCACCAGCTACGGATGTCACATGATGGCAGAAGTCCAAGATCTCCACCGGGGCATTGGGCACTCCCACCGCCACCAGTACCTGGTGCATGGCAGGCAGATCGATCAGGTCGTCACCCATGTAAAGGGTTTCGTCCGGACCACAGCCGGTCTCATCCAGGATCTCCTGGAGGGCCCCCACTTTGTCGAAGCGCCCCATTTTGAGGCTGTCGAAGCGCAGTTCGGTGCAGCGGAGGAAAACGATTTCGCTGTTGCGCCCGGTCAAAACCGCCCGTTTGAGTCCGGCGATGCGTGCCATGACCAACCCGAGACCATCGTGGCTGTGGAATTCCTTCAGCGCTTCGCCGGAGGGTCCGTAAACCAGATTGCCGGGAGTGAGCACCCCGTCACAATCAAATACCAGGAGCTTGATGTTGGCAAAGCTGGCCGTCAGTTCTTCACCCAGGCATTCAACTGCCTGCCGACGGTATTGCTCCGCAGACAAAGGTGGCCACGCAGTGGGTTTCCTGGCTGCCGTCATTCCGCCACCTCGTTGTGCAGGGCCCGGAACCTGATCAATTGGCTGACCAGATCTTCAAAACTTTCCAGGGGCATTTGGCTACCGGCATCGGATTTCGCCCGGGACGGTTCCGGGTGAACTTCAAGGAAAACAGCGTCGGCACCGGCTGTGACTCCGCAACGTGCCAGCAGGGGAATCAGCTCGGGAGTTCCTCCGGTGGTGCTGCCGGTGCTGCCGGGCGATTGCACGGAATGGGTCGCATCAAAAACCACCGGTCGACCCAGGGCACGCATGATCTGGATGGAGCGGAAATCCACGGTCAGGTCGCGGTAACCCAGGAAGGTGCCACGCTCGGTGAACATCACATTTCTGCCGCCCACCGCTTCGACCTTGCCGGCCCCGTGACCGATATCTTCAGCCGCAAGGAATTGCCCCTTCTTGATGTTGACAATCCGGCATGTGCGACCCGCAGCTTCCAACAAGGAAGTTTGCCGACACAAGAAGGCGGGAATCTGCAGGATCTCTGCCACCTGCCCCACCGCATCCGCATCCTGGGAATGATGAACATCAGTCAGCACAGGCACGCCGCAGGCATCACCAATGCGTTGGAGCAGACGCAGCCCCTCTTCGATTCCCGGCCCCCGGTAGGATTCGCTGCTGGTCCGGTTGTCCTTGGTAAAACTGCTTTTGAAGCAATACCCTACACCCAGCTTGTCGCACACACCGGTCAGGTATTCAGCCACCTGCAACATCTCGTCGGGATCTTCCAGCACACAGGGTCCGGCGATGATGTATAAAGGCTGGCCGGATCCGATTTGGTGGTCCCGCAGCTGCACTGGTGTGGCGATGTTCATGCTTCACTCCTGGAGATGTTGGGCGCGCCATCTTCATCATTGCGCTCGACTGCTGGTTCGGCGGCCAGTCGGGCCGCTTCTTCCCTTTGCAATTCCTGGTGATCGACTGCCGCAGCAACAAAGGACCGGAACAATGGATGAGGGCGGTGCGGACGGCTTTTCAACTCGGGGTGAAACTGAACACTAAGGAAGAACGGGTGAGTAGGCAATTCCATGATCTCTACCAGATCACCATCGGGCGAAGTTCCGGAGAAGACCACGCCGGCTTCTTCAAATCGTGCCCGGAATTCGTTGTTCACTTCATAGCGATGGCGATGTCGTTCGTTGATTTCAAGTTCACCGTAACTGTGGTAGGCACGGCTGCCCGGCTTGAGATGGCAGGGCCAGGACCCCAGTCGCATGGTGCCGCCCATGTTCTTGATCTTCTTCTGCTCTTCCATCAGGTGGATCACCTGGTTGGTACCGGTGGGATTGAATTCCGCACTGCAGGCTTTCTCCAGATTCACAAGATCACGCCCAATCTCAATCATGGCGCACTGCAACCCCAGGCAAATCCCGAAGAAGGGAATTTTGTTCTGACGGGCATAACGAATGGCGCTGATTTTTCCTTCGATACCCCGATCGCCAAAACCGCCGGGAATGAGGATGCCGTGGCAGTCCTGAAAAATCTCCTTCAGCCGGCGCTCACCAATTTCACTGCTTTCGAGATCTTCCGAATCCACCCATATCTGTTCAACTTCAACGTGGTTGGGAATACCGGCATGCACGAAAGATTCGATGATGCTCTTGTAGGCATCCTTCAGTTCCACATACTTGCCGACGATGGCGATGCGCACAGTGTCCGTCGGGTTGAGAATGACCTTGACCATTCGCTCCCAGGCCGACATGTCGGGCTCCTCGGTTTCCAAGTTGAAACGCTTGCACAACAGGCCGTCAAAATTTTGCGCGCGAAGATTCAGGGGAACCTCATAAATGCTCCTGGCATCGGTGCCGTCGAAGACGTTTTCCTTGGGAAGGTTGCAGAAGAGGGCAATTTTGCTGCGGGCTTCATCCCCGATGGGCTTTATGGTCCGGCACATCAGGAAGTCGGGTTGGATACCGATGCCGCGCAACTCGCGCACCGAGTGTTGAGTGGGTTTGGTTTTGATTTCCCCGGCGGTGGGAATGTAGGGAACCAGGGTCAGATGAACCGAGGCGGTGTCGTGCCAAGGCATTTCCAGACGGAACTGACGGATGGCTTCCAGGAAGGGCAGGCTCTCGATATCACCCACGGTGCCGCCAATTTCGGTGATCACGATATCAATATCCGGGTTTCTTTCCGCCGGCAGGGTGATGCGATGCTTGATCTCGTCGGTGACATGTGGAATGACCTGCACCGTGCGACCAAGGTATTCGCCCTTGCGTTCGTTGCTCAGAATGGTTTCGTATACCCTTCCCGAGGTCAGGTTGTTGTATTGATCCAGATTGGTATCGGTGAAACGTTCGTAGTGGCCCAGGTCGAGGTCGCATTCGGCCCCGTCATCGAGGACAAAGACTTCACCGTGCTGGAAGGGACTCATGGTGCCGGGATCGACGTTCAGGTAGGGGTCGAATTTCTGCAGCACAACATTCAGGCCGCGAGCCTTCAACAGAGTGCCCAGAGACGCTGAAGCAATGCCTTTGCCCAGGGCCGATACCACACCACCGGTCACGAACAGATATTTGGCCATTTCTCTCTCCATTGTGCCGAACCGCATCGGCACCGGTCAGTATGAGTGGGAGCTGAAAAACCTGCAGACGACAGGTCCTAATCCCGCCACAATTCCCTCACCAATTCCAGGTCCGCCGGCGTATCCACGCCAATGGGTGCCTGATCTATCTTCAGCACCTTGATGCTCATGCCGTTTTCAAGGGCGCGCAACTGCTCCAGACCCTCCGCTTTCTCCAGCGGGGTGGATTCCAGGCTCAAAAACCTGTCCAGGGCTTCCCGGCGAAAGGCGTAAATGCCGACATGGCGCAATGCATGCTGGAAACCAGCCGTTTTTTTGCCTGTCGCCTCCGGAAAAGAACCGGGCACCATGGCCCTGGAAAAATACAATGCCTCATCGTTTTGGTCGATAAGAACCTTTACCGTGTTGGGATCCTGCCATTGATTTTCATGGTCGAATGCATGAGCGCAGGTGGCCAGATCCACGGTGGGGTTGTCGACCATCACTTCCACCAGGGAGTCGGCAACGGCTGGATCCAGAAGGGGTTCGTCACCTTGAAGATTCAGAATGATGTCCGCATCGTGCCGGGAAGCGACCTCACCGATGCGATCAGTGCCGGTGGCATGGTCGCGGGTCATTTCGCAAGGAAAACCGTGGGCATTGACTGCGTCCAGGATGCGCTGGTCGTCGGTGGCCACGACGATGTGATCGGCCGTCTTCATGTCCGTGGCTTTTTCAATGACCCGAACCACCAGGGGCTTGCCACCCAAATCGGCCAGGGCTTTGCCCGGGAAACGACTGGAGTCGTAGCGGGCGGGAATGACGACCAGGACTTTCACGATGCCGATCTCCTACCTGAAGCAGCCGAAATTCACTAAAAAAAAGGGCCCGCCCCATTGCAAGGGCGGGCCGGAAACCAATCAACCTTTACTGGAAAGGTACAACGGCAACCCGTTTTTTATTTCCACGGAAATTCTGGAATTCCACGACACCGTCCACCAGGGAGAACAGGGTGTCATCTCCACCCTTGCCCACGTTCTTGCCGGGGTGGATTCTGGTTCCACGCTGCCGAACGATGATGGTTCCGGCCAGGACACCCTGACCACTGTACCGCTTCACGCCCAAATTCTGGGCGTTTGAATCGCGCCCGTTCCTTGTGGAACCGCCTGCTTTTTTATGAGCCATTGTTTTGCTCCTTGGTATGGACCGGCGCCCGCGCGCGCAGGTGCTGGTTAACCGTTGATGCCGGTAATCTTGATCTCGGTGAATTGCTGGCGATGACCGTTTTTGCGTCGGTAATTCTTGCGCCGTTTTTTCTTGAAGACGATGATTTTTCGGCTGCGGCCATGGTTCAGAACCTCGGCCGAGACGCTGGCGCCGTCAACGGTAGGACTGCCCACCTTGACATCCTCACCATCGGCAACCATGAGAACTTCGTCGAAATTCAGGGTTTCGCCCACTTCAATGTCGAACAGGGGCACCTGAAGCCTCAGGTCGGGAGTAACCCGGAATTGCTGATTCTTGATCTTGACTACGGCGTACATCTCATTTTCTCCGCATGTAATGGGCTCATGGCCCAAGAAACCCATTTGATCGCGCCTGACTCAATGCTTAAACAATTGCCTGAACAATTGCCTGAACAATTTAACGCGCACAGAAATACCCAACGGATCCACCCGCTTGCAGACAGATCTCTTTGGATTTCCTTTGAAGCAGGTATAGTTAATACCTATTTGTCCATTCGTCAAGGAAACTGGTGGGGAAATATTGGTTTGGGCTGTTCTAACACCAGTTGGTTTTTTAAACAGGTCAATCGGAACCGATCACCCGAGATTGCCTATATCAGTCGGTTTTGAGCGCATATTCAACAGCCCTGGCGGCATGAACGGCGGTTGTGTCGCAAAGCATGACTTCGGTATCGGTTTGTTTGACGAGCATGCCGATTTCCGTACAACCGAGAATGACCGCTTCAGCACCCTGCAGGGCCAGATCCTCAATGATCCGCAGGAATTCCTGGCGCGAATGGTCCTGAAAACTGCCCAAACACAATTCCTGGAAGATCACATCATGCACCACCTTGCGGTCGGCATCGTTGGGGGCAACTACTTTTAGTCCATATTTGTCGGACAGTCGTCCTTTATAGAAATCTTTTTCCATGGTGAAGGCGGTGCCAAGCAGGCCCACCGTACCAACTCCTTCAGCCATCAGCACTTCGGCTGTGGCATCGGCAATGTGCAGGATGGGAATCTGGATCACGGCTTCAATTTCCTCCGCCACGATGTGCATGGTGTTGGTGCAAATCACCAGGAAGTCGGCTCCACCTGCCTGGATGCTCTGCGCGGAGGAAGCCAGGATGGTGGCAGCACCGGCCCAGTCCCCTTTTATCTGCAATTTATTGATGGGTTCAAAATCGACGCTGTGCATGACGATCCGGCCGGAATGCAACCCACCGAGGGCCTTGTTGATACCTTCGTTGATTTGCCTATAATAACCTACGGTGCTTTGCCAACTCATGCCGCCCATCAAGCCAATGGTTTTCATGGTGATGCTTTCCATTCTGGTTTGGGTCGTTTGGGATTGAACCTGTTTTACACCTGAATATAAATCCCCCGGCATTCCCGGGGCCGCTTCCCCTCGCTTCGAAAAATGTTGGCAACATGATAACTCACAATCGCCAGGTTGACATTGGCCCCATTTTTCGTAAGTATTCCCTTCGATAAACATTGATTCGCCGGACATCATTTTCCGGTCCCCAATCCAACAGGAGCAAACCAGTCATGTCCGAAAACAAAGCGCCAAAAACCATCGTCATCGGCTCGGGTCCTGCCGGCTACACGGCCGCCATTTACCTCGGCCGCGCCAATATCCCGCACATCCTGTTAGAAGGGGACCAGCCAGGCGGCCAACTGACCATTACCACTGAGGTCGAGAACTACCCCGCCTTCCCCGATGGCATCGAAGGCCCGGAACTGATGATGAAAATGAAGGCCCAGGCTGAGCGTTTCGGCACCCAGTTTTTAAGCGAGACGATCATCAGTGTTGATTTCAGCGGCGATACCCACCAGGTCAACACCAGCAAAGCCACCTACGAAGCCCCTACGGTGATCATCGCCACCGGCAGCACCGCCCGCTGGTTGGGGTTGCCCGATGAAGACAAATTCATGGGCAAAGGCCTGAGCGCCTGTGCCACCTGTGATGGTTTCTTCTTCCGCGACCAGGAGATTGCCGTGGTCGGCGGCGGTGATACCGCCCTCGAAGAAGCCACTTACCTGACGAATTTCGCCTCCAAGGTGACCCTGATTCACCGTCGAGACGAACTGCGCGGTTCGAAGATCATGCAGCAACGCGCCATTGATCACCCAAAAATAGAAATCGCCTGGAATAGCATCATTGATCATTATATGGCCGACGACCAGGGCAACCTCTCGGGTCTCAAACTGAAAGACACCCAGGATGGTACCCTGCGCGACCTTGAGGTATCTGGCTGCTTTATCGCCATTGGCCACGTGCCAAATACTCAATTTCTCGAGGGCGCCCTGAAGACCGACGAGAACGGCTATCTCATCACCCGTCCGGACGTGACCGCCGTTGATATTCCCGGTGTTTTTGCGTGTGGCGACGTTCAGGACCACGTTTACCGGCAGGCCATCACTTCGGCCGGCACCGGTTGCATGGCCGCCATGGAAGCTGAGCGTTTTATTGGTGAAAAAGGGCTCTAATAACACCTTCTTCTGCATTGATGGCCCGATTCCATTGTCATTGAATGGGGTTGGGCCCTTTCAACGGCGCACATTTGCCTTGTTGCATGTTGATTTGCCCCTTTCCATATAATACTTTGTAAATCTAGTGCGTACTGTATCTGGGCATTACAATCGGGTGGCTTTCCTTCCTGCTCTTCCGAAAACAAGGCCCGGTTTCCTTTATCTCCACGAGAAAGGACCATTCGATGCACCAAGTCCTCGAACACACCATACTCGGACCCAACGTCCACCTCTTTCGCTTCGAAGCCTACGATGTCGCCCAATACCGTCAACCCGGCCAATTCGTCATTATCAGGGTCAACGACGAAGGCGAACGTATTCCACTGACCATTGCCGACGTGAATAAAGAAGAAGGCAGCATCACCCTCATCGTACAGTCCGTGGGCAAGACCACCCTGGAGATGGCCCAACTCGAAGTCGGCGATTCAATCCCCGACATTTGTGGTCCTCTGGGCGAACCCACCCACATCGAAAAAGTCGGCAAAGTTTTGTGCGTCGGCGGCGGTATCGGCACTGCCCCTCTTTACCCAGTGACCAAGGCCATGAAGGAAATCGGCAACCAGGTCACCAGCATTCTCGGTGCCCGGACCAAGGATCTCCTGATCCTTGAGCAGGAGATGAAGGATGCCAGCCATGGACTTGTCATCACTACAGATGACGGCTCCTACGGCATGAAAGGCCTAGTCACCAACGCCATAGAAAAACTTGTTGATGAGGGCAACAAGTTCGACCTCTGCGTCTGCATGGGCCCCCCCATCATGATGAAATTTGTCAGTCTTTTGACCAAGAAGCTGAACATCCCATGCCTGGTCAGCCTGAACCCCATCATGGTCGACGGCACCGGCATGTGCGGCGGTTGCAGGGTCACGGTAGATGGTGAAACAAAATTCGCCTGCGTGGACGGACCCGAATTCGACGGCCATCTGGTGGACTTCGACGAAATGATGAGCCGCCTGACCATGTACAAATCCTTCGAAAAAGACTCGCTGGATCATTACATGGGCGAAACCGGATGCAAGCTCGAAAACGCAGTCAAAGGGGAACCAAAATGAAGAAAAAAGAAAGGATGCAAATCGACCCTGTGGACATGCCCCAGCAGGACCCAAAACTGCGGGTGCTCAACGTCGATGAAGTCCCAACAGGCTATACCGCTGAAATGGCCATGCTCGAAGCAAAACGCTGCATCCAGTGCAAGCGCCCCTTTTGCACCGAAGGTTGCCCCGTGGGCATCGATATCCCTGCCTTCATCCAGCTCATTGAAGATGGGGATTTTGCCGGAGCCGTGGCCAAGATCAAGGAGACCAACCTCTTGCCGGCTATTTGTGGCCGGGTTTGCCCCCAGGAAGAGCAATGCCAGCTGACCTGCACCATTGGCAAGGCCCGCAAGGATCCCACCCAGGCCGTGAACATCGGCCGACTCGAACGTTTTTTGGCAGACTGGGAGCGCGAGCATGGGGACATTCCCCTGCCGCCCAAGCCGACACCCACAGGTAAAAAGGTGGCCGTCGTTGGTGGTGGTCCGGCGGGCTTGACCGTGGCTGGAGATTTGATCCGCCAAGGGCACGAAATCACGGTTTTCGAGGCTTTTCACAAAGCGGGCGGTGTCCTTATCTATGGGATTCCCGAGTTCCGTCTGCCCAAGGCCATCGTTCAGAAGGAGATTGATTACCTCGAAAAGCTGGGCGTCCGGTTCAAATACAACTTTGTGGTGGGCAAAACCGCCCCCATGTCAAAAATCGTCGAAGAATACGACGCAGTTTTTGTGGGCACCGGAGCGGGTTTGCCCCGCTTCATGAAAATCCCCGGGGAAAACCTGCTGGGCGTGTATTCCGCCAACGAGTATCTCACCCGGGCCAACCTGATGCAGGCCTACAGTTTTCCAAAAACCGACACCCCGTTGATCACCGGCAAGTCGGTGGCCACCATCGGCGGAGGCAACGTGGCCATGGATTGCGCCCGCACCGCCTTGCGCATGGGTGCCAAACGTTCGCTGATTGTCTACCGCCGCGCCGAAGAACAGATGCCGGCCCGCATTGAAGAGATCCACCACGCCAAAGAAGAAGGGGTGGAATTCCATACTTTGCAAAACCCGCTGAAATTCCTGGGCAACGACGAAAATTGGCTCACGGGCATCGAACTGTTGAAGATGAAACTTGGCGAACCCGATGCCTCGGGACGACGCAGTCCGGTGCCCATGCCCGGAACCGAATTCGTTGAAGACGTCGACGTGGTCATTGTGGCCATCGGCAACAGCCCGAACCCGTTGGTTCCCAGAGATTTTCCTGAACTGGAAGTCACCCGCTGGGGCGGCATCGTGATCAACGAAGCCACCAGCCAAACCAACATTCCCGGAGTTTTTGCCGGGGGAGATATCGTGTTGGGTGCGGCCACCGTCATCCTGGCCATGGGCCACGGACGGCAGGCGGCAAAGTCCATCAACATGTACCTCAGTTCGGGTCGTTGGAGCGATCTTGAGAGCACCCTTTCGACCGACAGAGCCGATGTTAGATAACAGATTCCGTTCTTGATTTAACAGAATCTGAAACATACCGTTGCCATGAGCAATACAAGCTTCCAAAGAGGAGGAAAGCCTTGAAAGGTCGCGTACTTATCATCGATGACGAGGCTGAGATTCGCAGGAATCTGACCGTAGGCCTGACCCAGGAAGATTACTCTGTGGTTGCCTGCCCCGACGGGCTGAGCGCCATCCATGAATTGAATCAGGCCCAGCAAAAGGGCCTCGCCTTCGACTACATGATCACCGACATCTTCATGCCCGATATTGATGGCCTGAAGATCCTCAAAGTGATCAAAAACCAGTACCCGGATCTGCCTGTGTTGGTGATCACCGGGTTTGGCGATGAACGTCTCGAAGTCACTGCCCTTTCCGAACCGAACACCGGTTTTCTGGACAAACCTTTTGAGATCTCCGAGTTGGTCCAAGCCCTCGAGGAACTCTCACCCGGACAAACCTCCACCAGCGTTCCCGCAGAAGCCGATGAAGAAGGCATGCGCGAGTCGGTCAGCGCCTACCTCACGGTTATGGTCACCGACCAGGAAAACAGCCTTGATATTTACGATCGATTGTACCGGCTTGAAGGCATCGTCAGCTGCGATGCCGTGCGCGGCGATTTCGACATCATCCTGCTGGCCCGCGGAAAGACCATGGAGGAAGTGCAGGAGATTTTCCAGCGGGTGGCCGAATTTGATGGTCTCGAAGTGCTGTCCATGAGTCCGGTGGAACGACCCAAGCTGGACCGCGACGTGGATCAGTTCATCGAAAGTTACCAGAAAGCCGTGCGTAGCGAAGCCGGCAAGAAGGAACACACCAACCCCGGCACCATCAGCTACATCATCGTCGATATCGACCCCGAGGCCATTCAGAAGATTTTCACCACCGTCTTCTTTGTGGACGAAGTGGTTTTCTGTGACGTGATCGACAAAGGCACCAAGCTCGTGGGCATGATAACCGGCTTTGGAGCCATGGGACGCACACCGCGGGTCATCGAGAAGCTCTCGCAGATCGACGGCGTTCTGCGTGTGAGAGAAGCCAAGGTGATCAAACTGATTGAAGACTGACAGTCCCGCCTCCTGAAGCTGGGCAGGACAGGTCAGGTGCTCGTTACGGTCGCCGACCACTGCATGGTCGGCGACTGGCAAATGGTCCAGAAAGGAACATGGAATGGTCACCCAGCAGGAGAACTTCAGCTATCGGCTTTGGCGATACGACGGTGCACCGGGAGAACTGATTCCCCTGCTGCAGTCCGCCCAGGATCACTTCGGTTACATTCCCCGTCGCGCCATCAGCTACACTTCCAGTGTCACCGGCATCCCCGAGTAGGAAATCTACGGGGTCATCACTTTTTACAGCCAATTCCGATTGCGCCCCATGGGCAAATTCGTGATCCGCGCCTGCGCCGGCACCGCCTGCCATGTTTCCGGCGCCAAAATGATCACCGAGACCATTGAAGACGAAATTGGCATCGGTGTGGGCGATACTTCAGAAGACGGTCTGTTCACCCTGCAGACAGTGGCCTGCATCGGGTGTTGTTCCCTGGCCCCGGTGGTCATGGTCAACGACGATACTCACGGCTCCCTGAACCCTGCATCCACGCGCAAACTGGTGCGCAAGGTGGCCAGGAAAGCCCGCAAATCCATCGACACCAAGACCAAGAGCTAAGGGCCGGCCCCCTCATAGGAGCACCATCAATGAAGAAAATAATCGTAGGCATGGGCACTTGCGGACTCTCGGCCGGAGCGCAAGCGGTGTACGACCGTTTGAGTGAGCTGGCCGACGAACATTCCGATCAATGCGAGCTGAGCATCACCGGCTGCATCGGCATGTGTTATCGCGAACCCCTGGTGGAAATCAACGACGGCAAGAGCCGAGTTATCTACGGCGGTGTCGACGCCAAAAGCGCCGAAGAAATCATCCAGCGTCATGTTTTGAATGATGAGCGCATCGTCGACGAAAACTTTGTCTATTGCATTGAGGAAGACGCGTCCACCAATGGCGAAGAAGCCACCTACCTGGATTTGCAGGAACGAATCGTATTACGCAATTGTGGTAATATCGATCCAGAAAGCATTAACGATTATATAGCGAGCGGTGGATATGAAGCTGCACGCAAAGTTCTTACCGAGATGACTCCTGAGGAGGTCGTTGGGGAAGTCAAAGATTCCGGACTGCGGGGCCGTGGAGGCGCGGGTTTTCCCACGGGGTTGAAATGGTCCTTCTGCGCCGGCTACAAGGGTGACAAGAAATATGTGGTCTGCAACGCCGATGAAGGCGATCCCGGAGCATTCATGGATCGCTCGGTGCTCGAAGGTGATCCCCACGCAGTGCTTGAAGGAATGATTATCTGCGCCAAGGCCATTGGCGGCACCCATGGTTACATCTACTGCCGGGCCGAATATCCCTTGGCCATCAAGCGTCTTGAAATTGCTTTGGCCAGTGCCCGCGAGAAAGGTTTCCTGGGCAAAAACATCATGGATTCCGGTTTTGATTTCGACATGAAAATCAAGCAGGGTGCCGGCGCTTTTGTGTGCGGGGAGGAAACGGCCCTGTTCGCCTCCATTGAAGGCCAGCGCGGCATGCCCCGCATTCGCCCGCCGTTCCCCGCCGAAGCCGGCCTCTGGCAAAAGCCCACCAACAACAACAATGTCGAGACCTTTGCCAACATTCCCTGGATCATTCGCAATGGTGCGGCCGCCTACTCGGCCTACGGCACCGAAAAAAGCAAGGGCACCAAGGTTTTCGCCCTGACCGGACGGGTGGTCAAAGGCGGCCTGGCCGAAGTACCCATGGGTACCACAATTGAAGACCTGGTATTCAAGATCGGGGGCGGAATCAAGGATGGCGGGACCTTCAAGGCGGTGCAGATGGGTGGCCCGAGCGGCGGTTGCATCCCCGCCGACCAGAAGAATATCAAGGTGGATTTTGAGACCATCCCCAAAACCGGCGCCATCATGGGATCCGGCGGCATGGTGGTCATGG
Source organism: Candidatus Krumholzibacteriota bacterium (assembly GCA_024275485.1). GTDB lineage: Bacteria > Krumholzibacteriota > Krumholzibacteriia > LZORAL124-64-63 > LZORAL124-64-63 > LZORAL124-64-63. The sequence continues at coordinate 49,123 of JAJRZA010000033.1, forward strand.
ATCAAACCACCTGCATGGTCGAGATCGCCAGATTCTTTCTGGATTTCACTCAGAGCGAGAGTTGCGGCAAGTGCGCCTTCTGCCGTATCGGCACCCTGCGCATGCTGGAAATCCTGGAGCGTCTGGTGCATGGTGAAGGCGTTCCCGAGGACATCGACAAGTTGAAAGAACTGTCGGTGCGCATCAAGGAAGCCAGCCTTTGCGGCCTGGGTCAGACTGCGCCCAATCCGGTGCAAACCACCTTGCGTTATTACCTGCACGAATACGAAGCCCACATCCGGGATCAGAAATGTCCCGCCGGCAGTTGCCAGGCCCTTGTGGATTTCATCATCGATGGGGAAAAATGCAACGGTTGCACGGTTTGCGCCAAGGCCTGCCCGGTGGATGCCATATTCGGAGTGAAAAAGGAAATCCACGTGATTGATACGGACGCGTGTGTGCAATGCGGCAAGTGCCTCACCAGTTGCAGCTTTGACGCGATTTTCACGCGGTAACGAGTTCCCAAACGAGCCAGTTCTTAGGAGCAGCCGATGAGTACCATAAAAATGACAGTCAACGGGCGGGAAATCGAAACTTCCGGTGACAAAACCATCCTCGAAGTGGTTCATGACCAGGGTCTGGATACTATCCCGACCCTGTGCCACAGCCCGGAACTCAAACCCTACGGATCCTGCTTCCTTTGTGTGGTCGAAGTGGAAGGGCGCCCCAATCTGGTGCCCTCCTGCGCCACCCGGGTGATGGATGGCATGAAGGTGGAAACGAAAAATCCGCGCATCAGAGCCAGCCGCAAAACCGCCCTGGAGCTGTTGCTATCCAACCACTACGCCGATTGCAGCAGCCCCTGCATGGAAGGCTGTCCCGCCCACGTGGACGCCCAGGGCTACATCGCCCTGGCAGCCATGGGCGAAAACCTCAAGGCTGTCGAGTTGATCCGTGAAGCCAACCCCCTGCCTGCGGTTTGCGGGCGCATCTGCGTGCGCAAGTGCGAAGTGGTTTGCCGGAGGGAAGACGTCGATACCCCGGTGGCCATCAACAACATCAAACGTTATGTCACGGATATGGAAGACATCTATGACGCGGACCCGGTTTGCGATGCAGACACGGGAAAAAGCGTGGGCCTGGTCGGCTCGGGACCTGCCAGCCTCACCGCCGCCTGGTACCTGGGTCGCAAGGGCATCAAGGCCGTCATGTATGAAGCCCTCGACCTCACAGGGGGCATGCTGCGCTACGGCATCCCCGAATACCGACTGACCGATGAGGTGCTGGACAAGGAAATCGACTACATCCTGCGCACTGGTGCGGAAATCAAAACCGGAGTGCGAATTGGCACCGACATTTCTCTGGACGAATTGCGCAACAGGCATGACGCAGTCTTTATCGGTGCCGGAGCCTGGACCGGCAAGAGCATGCGGGTCGAAGGCGAGCACACCACCGAAGGCGTGGTCACCGGTGCCGACTGGCTGCCCGAAATGGTCAACCATCCAGTACAGCTGCAAGGAAAGGTGGTGGTGGTGGTCGGTGGCGGCAACACCGCCATGGATTGCGCCCGCACCGCATGGCGCCTGGACGCGGCCAAGGTGATCGTGCTTTACCGTCGAACCAAGAACGAAATGCCCGCCGACAATATGGAGATCGAGGATTTGCTGGAAGAGGGGGTGGAGATAATGGAGCTGATGGCCCCCATCGGCATCGTGAACGACAACGGCAAACTCCAGGCCATCCGTTGCCAGCGCATGGCCCTGGGCGAACCCGATGATTCCGGTCGCCGCCGCCCCGTGCCCCAGGAAGGCAGCGAATTCGACCTGCCCTGCGATCTTGCCCTGAGCGCCATTGGCCAGGACACCGTGCTTGACGGTCTTGTTGAAACGGAACTGGGCACCGTTGAATTAACGCGTTGGAATACTTACGCCGTCAATACCAATACCCTTGAAACCAACATCCCCGGCGTATTCGCCGGTGGTGACGCCGTGGACGACGGCCCCACCGTGGTGATCGATGCCATCGGTGACGGCCAACGGGCAGCCAGATCCATGATCGCCTACATCACAGGCGGAGTAGTCGAGCGGGAACCCTTTGTGGTGAGGAAATCCTTCTGGGCCAAACCGGGCAAGAAGGAGCTGGGCGACATCCCCGAATCGCCCCGGCACGAATTGCACCTGTTGGAAGTCGATGACCGCCGGAGCAATTTCAGCGAAGTCGCCACCGGCTTTGAATTTGCCGACAAACAGCACGAAACCGCCCGTTGCCTGAGCTGCGGTTGCGTGCGCTTCGATGATTGCGCCCTGCGCCTCTACGGCCAGGAATACAACGTCGACATGGAGCGCTACAAGGGTTACATCCGCAAGCACAAGGTGGATGACCGCCACCCGTATGTGAGTTACGACCCCAACAAATGCATTCTCTGTTCGCGTTGCATACGCACCTGTGAGAAGGTCCTGCCCATCAGCGCCCTCGGCCTCGTTGGCCGAGGCTTCAGAACCGAGATGCGGCCGGCCATGAACGACGCCCTGCAGGATACGAACTGCGTCAGCTGCGGCAACTGCATCGACGCCTGTCCCGTAGGTGCCCTGACCGCCCAGTATGCCTTCGATGGCCGGGCCTGCCTCGACACCCTGGATGTTAAAACCCACTGCGCGTTCTGCTCCATCGGTTGCACTTTGACCATCCGCAAATTTGGAGAAAGCAGCTATTTTGCCACCAGCAGCGGCATTCCCGGCGACTACCTCTGCCGTTACGGACGCTTTGGTGCGGAGTTGCTCATCCAGAGCGACCGCATCGACAGCCCCATGATTCGTGAAGGCCATACCTACCGGGAAGTGGAACTGGGCGAAGCCACCGGGCGAATCGTCGATCGAATGAAAGAGGTGGCGGCCGAGCACGGTCCCGAAAGCGTGGCCGTATTTGCCAGCCCGGAACTGACCAACGAAGAACTCTACCTGGCCGGACGCCTGGCACGCGAAGGCCTGGGCACCAACAATGTGGGCTCCCTGGCCATCCTGTCCGGCGCTGGACGAAGCGGCGCCATGGACCCGGCTTTAGGCTTCACCGCCTCCACTGCTGACCGCAGCTGCCTGAAGGATGCCGACCTGATCATCTGCAACAACACAGCCATGGAATCGGATCACCTGGTTCTCAATGTGGATGTGATCGGCCCCGTGCGCGATGGCGGCGCCAGGCTCATTGTCTCCAACAGTACACTGGATCCCGCCGATCAGCGCCTCAGCACCCTCGCGGTGGATCCCATGCGTGGCCGTGGTTCCTACTTCTGGAACGCCGTCCTGCAGGAAGTTCTCGAAAGCGACCACCTGGGCTGCGACGGCATTGCCGGTGCCGAGGAATTCCTGGACGGAAGAAACGTCTCGTTTGAACTGGCAGCAGCCAAGTCCGGTGTGGACGAAAAACATATTCATGAAGCGGCTGAACTTATACGGCAGGCCAATAACATTGTCATCGTGCATGGTATTGATCGTCCCCATGACGCTGCACCCGGCGACCTGGAAATCTTCACCAACCTGGCAATCCTGTTGAACCATCATGGCCGCAATGCGGAGATTCTGCTGCCTCGTCAGCTGGCCAACAGCGCCGGCCTGGAAATCATGGGAGCCGATCCCGCTTTCGACCTGGGCAAGGTTGCCGCCCCCAAGCTCCCCGGCGCCCTCAACAGTCAGCAACTCCGCTCCAACCTCGAGGGTGGTCACATCAGGGCCGCCCTGATCCTGGGCGAGAATCCCCTGGATTTCGATCGCACCGGCAGTTGGTTTCAGAACATTGAATTCTTGGCAGCCATGGATTGGACTGAAACCGAAACCACGCGTTTCGCCGATGTCACCTTGCCCGGGTCCACCTTCCTGGAGACCGCCGGCAGCCGATGCAATTTCGAAGGCCTGGTCACCGACTTCAGCGCCGCCGTTCAGCCTCCCAGTGGCCTCGGCGGAATTGAGGTTCTGGAAAAACTGACGAGCGACTTTGGCCTGGAAGTCCCCGGGAACCTGTCCACCCATATCGACCGCCTCGTCGCCAAAAACCTCGGCGCCCTGAAACCCTTCTACTGGAATACGGGACAGGATCGCCTGCGTCCGGCCGAGGTTCAATTGATCCCGGTGGAGGTCGACGCCAAGGCCTCGTCCATGCGTCCGCCAATGACCCATAGCCAGAAATACCGCAAGGAAATCCGAGAGGTAGGCACCGAGCGGTTCCGTGTGCAGCACGGTCACTAATCGCCTTGGCCGCAGCGGTTAATTCATTCCGGCTGGGACGGGGTATACCGTCCCTTGCTGAAGGAGAATCCGTTCATGATCAGTCTCGAGGTTTTGTATTCACTTATTGAGGAAAATTACGTTTTCCTGCTGGACTGCGATGCCGATGAAAAATTGATTTACTGTAGCAAAGAGCTGAAAAAAAATCTGGGACTTCACCATCCGGCCAGCGTAGTGCCCCATCTTGAAGATGTGCTCGACCCGGCGGCAATCATCTCTTTTCGCAAAGCCATTTGCAGCGTCAACGAGGGCACCCGCGGCATCAACGCAATGCTGACTCCCAAGCGTCTGCGTTCAACCAATCTTCCCATGCATGTGCGGTACGTGGAAGAAGATGGCAATAAACACTATCTATTTTTTGGTGCCCAGATAGACACCCTCAACCAAATCAACGACTGGGAAAGGGAAGAACGAGTCAAGGAGCTGAGTTGTTTGTATGGAGTCGCCGAATGGATCGAAACTTCTCCCAACATCCATGAATTTTTTTCCAAACTGCCGAAATACCTGGCACCGGGAATGCGCTATCCTGCCGAAGCCGCCATCTATTCCATCTACAATGATGTGGAGTATGGACAGGAGCCGGTCGGCGATGACTTCATCGTTGCTTTCTTGGTGGTCAACGGCGAACTCAAGGGTGAAATTCGCATCGGCTATATTCGTGATAGCCATGAGTTGCTGCCCGAAGAGCAGAAAATGCTCAGCGAGATCGGGCGTATCCTGAATCTGGCCATGGAGCGCAAGGAATTGTCCGACGGGGTGGCCCTGAAACAGGAAGAGGAAGCGGAGTTTCGGGAGCGACTGGCACAGCTGGAAAAAAAAATCAGTGCCCGAGAAGGCGAGCTCGAAGTCCAGCAACAAAAATTGAGCACCGCCGACAGCTACCTCCAACGCATCAACAGTGGTTGGGAAAAAGCCAGTCGGCGCATGGAGACCATGTTCAAGGCCATGCCTGATCCGGTGATGCTCATTGATCCGGACCTGAACGTGGTTATGAGCAACAAAGCCGACGTGCAAACGGGGGAAAAATGTTACCGGGCATACTTCCAGCGTGAAACTCCGTGCCCGGATTGCCGCATCAGTAAAGTTATCCGTGACAAAACACCTGTCACCAGCAACATCCGGCAGGAGGGAAAATTTCTCCAATTGCACACCCTACCTGTATTCAACGAGAATCAGGAGGTCGACGGCATCCTGGAGTTCTTGAGGGATATCACCCTGGAAAAAACCTACGAGCAGCAAATCCAGCAGGCTGACAAACTGGCCAGCCTCGGGCAATTGGTCAGCGGAATCGGCCATGAGATCAACAATCCCAACCAGTTCATCCGGGGCAATGTAAAAATCGTTCGCCAGGCTCTGGAAGACATGCTGCCCATTGTCGACGCCTACTACGAAACCCACCCGGACCTGAAGATTGCCCGCCTGAAATACGCTTTTTTCAAGGATCACATCATGACACTGGTGGAGGATATGTCCCACGGCAGTGAACGCATCAAGGGTATCGTCGACGGGTTGCGCGGCTTTGCCCGCAAAGACGAAGGCCTGCTGGTCGACACGGTTGATGTAAACACCCTGCTGGGCGCCACGACCCGCCTGGTGCAAAACGAAGTCAACAAGCACGCCACCATTGAGCTGGACCTGGGCGAAGACCTTCCCTCCTTCTCCGGCAACAGCCAGAAAATCGAGCAGGTTCTGGTGAACCTGATCGTCAACGCCGCCCAAGCCATGGCCGATGATGTGAAGGGACTGATCAGGGTCACCACCAGAAGGGAAGGCAGCCACATAGCCATCCGCATCGCCGACAATGGCCGTGGTATGGATGAAAAGACCCAGAAGCAGATATTCGACCCCTTCTTTACCACCAAACGAACCAAAGGCGGCACGGGCCTGGGCCTGGCCATCTCTTTCCGAATCATTGAAGAACATGGCGGCACCATCACCGTTGCCAGTGAATTCCACAAGGGTACCACCTTCACCGTCCGCCTCCCGGTCGGGGACGACGACACCAAAATGGCGGAGAAATCATGAGTGAAAACAGCAATGGAAACATGAGAAAAGTGCTCATCGTTGACGATGATGTGGCCGTGACCAACTACTTCATGGTTTTCCTGATGCAGACGGAAATTTTTGAACCCGAAGTGGAAAATGACTCCCGGAAAGTTGCCGGCCTGCTCAAGGACAACACCTACGATGTGATCATGCTCGATCTGGATATGCCCAATGTCACGGGCATGGAAATCCTGCGCCAGATGCGGGCCGAAGGCCACGTAACCCCCGTGATCATCCTCACCGGAGTCAGTGACGTGGACCTGGCCGTAAAATCCATGAAGTATGGTGCCTTCGACTACTTGACCAAACCCGTTGACGACGAACACCTGCTGGAAGTGCTCAGCAGTGCCGTTGAGAAAGGAAGTCTCCAACAGTCCATGGAAGAATTGCCGGCCGAATCCACCGCCGACGATCTGGAGTTTCAATCGGCATTTGAACACCTGCCCACCCAAGACCCGGCCATGTTGAACCTATTCCATCAGGCAGAGACTTTGGCCGAAAGCAACTTGAATATATTCATCTCCGGCGAACGGGGCTCTGGGAAAAAGTCCCTGGCCAGAGCCGTTCACAAAGCCAGCGGACGCCAGGAGGGCCCGTGCAAGGCCCTGGATTGCACAACACACACGCCGGATGAATTTTCCGGTGTCCTCTTCGGCCGGGCCAAGGACTGGAGCGGCATCAGCGAGGAGATCCCCGGCGCCCTGAGCGATTCCTCCGGCGGCACCCTCTTCATCAACAACATCGAACACATGAGCCCGGCGGTGCAACTGCGCTTGAATCATGTGCTACATACTGGTGAATACTACCGGGACAACAGTACCGAAATCCTGCAGGCCGATGTGCGTTTTATCGTTTCCTCAACCCACGACCTGACAGGCAGTCAGTTTCGGGAAAGTTTCTCCAGGGATCTGCTCTACCATGTGATGGTCAACAGTCTGCAGATCCCTCCACTGCGGGATCGTCCCACTGATATTCCTATTCTGGCCAATTTCTTTTTGGCTGAGGAGAATCGGTGCAACAATAAAAAAATCAAAGGTATCACCGATGAGTTGATGGCACTTCTCACTCAATATTTCTTTCCTGGCAACATGCAGGAACTGCGAAAACTGATTCTCTCGGCCATTGCCGCCACCACTGATGATATGCTCGGCGCCGAAGATCTTTCCACCTATTCCCGGGAGCGCATCACCCTGGGTACCTGTCGGGGGCCCTTCCGGCCCAGGAAGCTGCAGAATATCATCAGGGAGCAAGTTGCAGATACCATCAAATATTGCAAGGGCAACCCAGAAGAGGCCGCCCGTCTGCTGGATATTTCACTGGAGGAAATGAACAGTTACCTGCCTCAGGACTAGAGTCCCCGCAGAAGGATCACGACCAGGGTTTTTCCCGAATCAGGGTCAGGAATTCGGCCCGGGTCTTGGGATCATTCTTGAAACAACCCAGCATTTCGCTGGTGACGGCATTACTGTTCTGCTTCTGAACCCCTCGCATCATCATGCACAAGTGCTGGGCGTGCAAGGTGACAGCCACTCCAAGGGGTTGCAGGTTTTCCATGAGGCAGGTGGCAATCTGGGCGGTCATACGCTCCTGGACCTGCAGCCTGCGGGAATACACCTCTACCACCCGGGCAATTTTGGACAACCCGACAATTTTATCGTTCGGAATATAGGCCACATGGGCTCTGCCGAAAAACGGCAGCATATGATGCTCGCAAACACTGTAGAAATCGATATCGTTGACAATGACCATTTCCTGGCCTTCGGCTTCAAAAAGAGCCCCCCGCACCATTTCACCAGGATTTTTTTCGCCTCCGCCGATTATCTCCTGCCAAGCACGAGCCACCCGTTCGGGTGTTTTGACAAGACCTTCACGCTCGGGATCCTCACCCAGTTTGACCAGCATTTCACGAATGAGTTTTTCCATGGTCCAGAACTCCAGTTTGTTGCATTGAGCACGATGACTAGGCACCAGCGGCTGATTTTGTCTTCCGAGGCAAAAAGAACCAGGCCCCGGATCGTCCAATAGGTCAAGATTATAGCAGATTGCCCCAACGTCAAGAAACCTGACCCGCTGAACCGCAAATCTTTCAAATTCGGGCACGTCTCATGCTTTACAAGGGTTGATTGTGAAAATATCGTGCAATTTGATTCTGAATTGCACCTTGGAAAAAAGGGCCCTCGCAGTGACCCGTTGTCTGGTGGCTTGTTCCCCCCGATCCACCGGGCCGGCAGCGAATGGCCCTTTTTTTATTCCTGACGAATCTCTGCCGCCAGATTGGCAAGTACCCTTGGATACAACTCACACTCTGCAGCGAAGACCCTGGATGCCAGGCTATCAACGTCGTCATCCGGAAAAACGGGCACTATTTGTTGTCCCAGGATGCGGCCCGTATCGTATTGATCATCCACCAAATGCACGGTGCACCCACTCTGCACATCTCCTGCATCAATCACCGCCTCGTGAACCTTGTCTCCATAATACCCCTGGCCTCCATATTTGGGCAACAGGGCCGGATGGATGTTCACCACCGGGCCGGTGAATCCTTCAGGCTGCATATAGAAACAGAGGTACCCCGCCAAAACGATCAGCTCCGGACAAAACCGGGCCAACCAATTGTTGATGGCCTCATTGTGAGATTTGATGCTTTCGTATCGGCGAGGAGGAAAAACCCCTACCGGAATGTTCGCACTTCGGGCGATCTCAACCCCTCGCACATCCCTGCGACTCGAGACAACCGCCACTATTTCCAGGGCCAACTCCCCCGCGTCGATTCTACCCAGAAAATTGGTCAGGGTTCGGCCGCTACCGCTCAACAAGACGACGCATTGAACGGGGTTCATGCTCACGCCACCTCACTCTTCATGAAGTCCAGGGTTTTGCGATGGCTGGCCAGGGACACCAACAACCAGAGCATCAGAAAGCAGAACAACGGCCAGGCTCCCCAGCGCACATAGGCGGTGCGACCACTGCCGGGCATTATTTCAGCTTGAACCAGGCCCCGCCTACCTAACCCCAGTTCATCCAGGACACGACCCTGATCATCGCAGATCAGGCTGATTCCGTTGTTGGCGCAGCGAATAAGAGGCACCGAGCACTCGGCGGCCCGCAACAAGGCCATCTTGGTGTGTTGGCGTGGGCCTGCTGTCTCGCCAAACCAACCGTCGTTGGTCAGGACAATCAGACACCGACTTCCACGCCGCACCGAATTGCGCGCCTGGTGGGCCAGGATCGACTCAAAACAAATCAGGCCGGAAAAGGGCAAATACCCTTTCTCGGTGGGCAGCATCATGGGATGGGGAGGCAGGCCTGGAGTCCATTCCGCTTGTCCCACATCGATTTTGGCCAGGGCTGGAATCAGGGAAGTGAAGGGCATCGCTTCGCCAATTGGCAAAAGATGATACTTGGCGTAACGGTCCAGGAGCGTCCCACTGGGTGAAAACAGACCCGAAGAATTGTATTTATTGAGTGTCTCGTCGGGCATGCGCTCAGCATCAGGAAAACCGGTGTACAGGGCAACTCCCGCCTCCCTGATGACTGCCCGCAGCCAATTCAAATGGCGGGTATCAAAGCGGGGATAAGCTGGAATGGCAGTCTCGGCCCAAACCACAAACTCGGCACCGGCTGCGGCCGCCTCCAGGGTCAGATTTTTGTATGGGATGCGGGTTGAATCGATTTTGCTGCTCTGCCATTTGTCACTGAGGGATACATCGGCCTGGATGGCTGCCACATTCAACGGCCCGCTCAGCATTTGCGCAGCTTCGTCCTGGGCCTGGGGCTTCACCCTGGCCAGTTGTGGCACCAGGCGGGATCCTCCCACAAGGCCCAAACCCAGCACAATGGTTCCAGCAACGGCGATCAATGCAGGACGATGAAACACGTTTCCCTCGCGCCACCGAAGCCATAGTAGGGCCAGGGCAAGCCCCACAAAAACAATCAGGGCGCTGGCCCCTATTTCCCCACTGGCCGGCAGCAGTCCCATCAGGGGACCATCCACCACGGAACTGCCGGTCAGGCACCAGGGGAAAGCCATCTCGCCCTTGGCGCGCAGGGCTTCCATGCCGGTCCAAAACACCGGCATCAGCAGGATGGCGCAAGAGAAGCCAAGCCGTCGGCGCACCAAACCAAACAGCCACCCCAGCAGAAAATAGAAACCAGTGACATAAAGAATGGCCAGAGAGGCTTGAACGGGTACCAGGGCCCGGGTGGGGATGGATTTGGCCGGAATCAAAAGGAACAACCAATGCAGCAGACTGGTTTGATGGACCAAGGCAAATATCCACATCAGCCGGCCCGGTTTTTCCGCGTTGCGCAGGGCCACAAAGAGAATGGCCAGTCCAACCGGGACCAGCATCCCCGTCCCCACCAGGGGAGGCAAGCCCAAAGTGACCATCAAACCAGCCAAAATGGTCAGATTGAAAGTTTTTGGCGGCACCCACCATGGCGTATTCATGGTGCCCGTTTGTATTGGTAGATTCATGAAAGGCAAAATACCTGACCACCGGGTGAGTGTAAAGCGCGGGTTACTCAACCCTAGATTTCGATCTACCGAACCTCCCGGCTTTCAATGAGGTCATGCATCCCATACCGGGCAATTTTCTTATACAAACCCTGCCGGGAAAGTCCCAATTGCCGGGCCGCGGGAGCTTTCCGGCCTTCGGCTGCCGCGATGGCTTTGCGGATGAGGAACTGCTCCAGGATCTGGTTGGCTTGATCCAACTTGCGCAAGGTGCCCAAATCCGATGGGTGGGCCAAACCATCGTCCCCGGTCTGCACATCCATGGAGAGATGGTTGGGTTTGATGCGATTCACCTTGGGATATAGAGCCAAAAACCTCATGACCTCGTTTTCCAGTTCCCGTACATTGCCCGGCCAGCGCCAGGATTGCAAGAGTTGCAGGGCCTCTTCGGAAATGGTGACCTTTTCAGCAGCCCTACCACCCTTTTGCAGGAAGTAGGAGAAAAGCGGCAGAATGTCTTCCGGCCGATGCCGCAGCGGTGGAATCACCATATTGACAACCTTCAAGCGATAATAAAGATCCAGCCGGAACCGGCCGGTTTCAATTTCCAGTTGAAGATCCTTGTGGGTGGCCGCCACGAAGCGCAAATCCACGGCCACTCCTTTCAGGTCTCCAATACGACGGACGGTTCTTTCCTGCATCACACGTAGGAGTTTGATTTGCAGGGCCAAAGGCATGTCCCCAATTTCATCCAGAAAAAATGTGCCACCGCTTGCTGATGCCAGCAACCCCTTTTTATCGCCCTGGGCACCTGTGAACGAGCCCGCCTTGTGTCCGAAGAGTTCGCTTTCAAAAAGGGATTCCGGCAGGGCTGCACAGTTCTGCCCCACAAACGGTCCCCCCTTCCTCGGACTGCAAATATGCAAAGCCTGGGCAACAATCTCCTTGCCCGTCCCACTCTCCCCATTCAAAAGGACATTCACCCCGCTGGCGGCAATGCTCTCCAATCGCTCCCCCAGATGTTTCATCTCCTGACTCACTCCAACACAGCCGGGAATACCGGGAATTGTCAGAGGCCGTGGCATGGGAATGGCCCTAGTGCGGTCCGTGAGTTGAATTCTCTGCGGCTTGTGTTTGGCTGAAGAACCGACTTTCAGGTCAAATTCAGACAAGGGAAACAATGTGGGTTGCCAGGGAAAACCTCCACCTGGTGCCATGGCGGGCACGGCACCCAATTGATCCAGCACCGGGGTCAAACGGGCGGCCAGGCGCTGGGACCAAAGGAACACCGCCTCCCGCCAAGGTCCATCCGACTGAAACCACACGCCAATGCATCCGTGCACCAAGGACCCACTCATGAGAGGCTCAACCCACAGGGCCTTATCCCTTTCCCAATGAGCCAACTCCTCCTTTCGTCGAGCCATGGCCTGCAAAAAACTGCTGAGAGGCGGACGGGCAGCCAGGCCATCGAGTCGGGCTTGACCGGTGGCCCAGGCGTAGAGAATTTTCAATGGCGAAGTGGGATCGCGACCTTCTCGGCGGACAACCCACAGAGCCACACCGTCGGCGCCGTGGGGAAAATTGCGCATTTCTTCATACCAAAAACTCAAAGTATCCATGGAGCCCCCTCATTTGAAGATTAAATTTTGCGAACCTGTGATAATTTCATCAGGAGGGTTCCAGCCCTGCTGGCACTTTCGCTGGCAGGCGGAACAGGGGGCAGTTTGCAGAAGATATGCCGTGCAATTGGATGGGACCATGATTTGCATGCTGGGGATGCAAGACTAGAGAGGGAAAGGCTTTATTGGAGTGTGTTTGGATTAGGGAAATGGGAAGCAAAAATTGGTTTGTTTTTTTTGCATATCAGTGTTACGTGGTTGTTGCAGCTGAAGACTTCCGACCGACCACAGAGCCCATCGGCAACGTCAATTCATTGTTGCACTTGACGTTACACCAGGGTGATAATTTGAGAATAGAAAACTGGACCTTTTCCACTGGGGTATTCTAATTCATTGGCATCAAAGCCGGAAGATCCTCGCAACCTGCTGGCCGACCCTTGTTATTCTATGATGATTATGATCCCAACAAAGCCGGTACGGCAATTACAAGAACCACCACCGCACAAACCAAAGCGATGACCAAACCACCCATTTCCTTGACCATACTCATTTTCCATTCCTCCTGTTAACCGTACCACCCAGCGAAAATTCTGACCTTACAATTTGGCTCCCAAATACCGGATTGCTCACAATACCTATATCGTTCAAAAGACATACCCATTGATCTTTTTGTTGATCCCCCCAAATGGACAACCAAAAACCCACTCCCTCGCTTGAACTCCTGAGAATATCGCTAGGCTAAAATCAACCCAATATTTTGATATGATTATTTGTTTTCAGGCCTGTTTGTTTGGATTTCAGGTTGATTTTGGCTTTTGGGAAACCAGCGACATTCTCTTGGGCACAACTTTTGAAATCAAAAAAGAAGTTGTACAGGCATGTCACCTGCCGCCACATCCCCCAACAAAACCGCCCCAACACCCTCAACCTGAGACAAGTCCAGGCTCTCATCAGCAATGACGACCATACCGATGCCCATGTTGAACACACGATGCATTTCCACATCCGAGACATCACCCTTGGCCTGGATCAATTGGAAAATATCCAGGGCCTGAAAGGAATTCGTGTCCACATTCACGCAAAGGCCATCAGGAACGACCCGTGGAATGTTGTCATAAAAGCCGCCGCCGGTGATATGGACCAGGCCATGAATGGCTTCACGGCCAAACTTCTGCCACAGGTTGCGCACATCACCGAGGTAGCTCTTGTGCACCTTCAGCAGGGCGTCGCCCACCGAAACGCCATTCAATTCCGCGGGAGTGTCGCTGACGGAGTAGCCCACTTTATCGAACAACACCGCCCGGGCCAAACTGAAACCATTGGTGTGCAAACCGGTGCTGGGCAACCCCCATACTTTGTCGCCTGCTGCAATGCCGCTGCCGTCGATGACGTTTTCCGGCAATACCCGCCCCACAATAGTACCGGCCAGATCAAACTCCCCCGGTCCGTAAACACCGGGCATTTCGGCGGTCTCGCCGCCGAGCAGGGCACAGCCATTCTCACGACAGGCCGTGGAAAACCCATCGATGATTTCCGGCAGCATCTCTTCTTCCAGCTTGCTGGTCGCAAAATAGTCCAAGAAGAAAAGGGGTTCCGCCCCCTGCACAAGAATGTCGTCCACACAGTGGTTGACCAGGTCCTGCCCCACTGTGTTGTAGCGGGCGGCCATGCGGGCGATCATCACCTTGGTACCCACTCCGTCCACGCTGGCAACCATGAGAGGTTCGCCCTCGGCAGCCTGGAAGAGTCCACCAAAGGCTCCCATCTCATTTTTGACACGATGGTCCCAGGTCGAACGCACAGCTTTCTTGCTGCGGGCCAGGGCGCGGGTGGCTGCGTCGATGTTCACACCGCTGTCGGCATACTTCATGGATTCCTCCAGATGAGCTGATGGTTGGTAATGATCCTGGGCAGATGATAAGAGCAGCAGCCGGATGGTTCAAGGGCGCGCGAGAAATTTAACGGAATTATTTGAAGAAAAAATCAGCCTTCGCCCTGGGCACTCTTGAGGGAATACAAGGACAGGCGGCGGTTCAATGCATCCATTACGGCAAAGACAACAGCCTGCTGCTCGTTGTGGAGATTACTACAGGAACCAAAAAGTGTCTCACTTTTACGACCTTCAACAAGATCCACGGCGCAAAGAACCACCGACTCTTTGCCCAGATGGTCGATGCGCACTTCGTTCAGGTGCAAAAGAATAGGGTCCTCTACCAGTTGCATCAATGCATCAAGAGTTGCCCGAGCCACCAGATGGATGGCACTACCGGCGTGGTTGGCCCCTTCCTGGTTGCCCCGCACTTCCATATCACCGGTGCTGAGCTGTACCTCGGCTCGCACAAGCATATCCGAAGCCATTACACCTACCCCACTGCAAATGACCCTCCGGGACCCTTCCTCCGTAAGCAGAACGGCAGGAATGGGAGCAGGTTGGTCCAGGGTGGCCGCTGGATCTATTGCTGGATCTATTGCTGGATCAGTTGCCGGATCAGTTGCCGGATCAATCAGCGGGGCCGGGGGTATGGCTGCTTCTTCGTCCGAAGTTTCTTTTAGGGGCTCGGCCAAATGGGAATTTTCCAAAAGAGCGTCGTCCGAAAGTGAATCATCGAGATGGGGGGTATCGTCCATGGGATGGAAAGTCACCGCTGAACCGGTGGATGTTGCCGCGGAAGCTCCGGAGTCTGAAGCATTCAGATGACTGGGCGCAGAAATCCCATCGTCCGAAATATCCGGCTTATGGTGGTCAGACTTGGCTGCGGTGGAAGCATTGTGTCCAGCTTCGGGTGAATCATTGTCCAGCACCTGCACCACACCGATTTTTTTGTAGAAAACGTCAATTTCCAGGCGGGCTTTGAGCAGGCTTTCCACATCGCGCACAATATGACGGGGCTCACGGTCCATGCCTGCTACGACATGCACTCCCGAGATCTCCCCCTCGGAGTCCAAATCTATTTTGCACTGCAAAACGCCTTTGATGGAACTTATCCACCTTTGGGCATCAGATACCCATGCGTCCCGCTCGTTGGGATCCCACTCCAAAACGTGCTCCTTAATTGTATTACCATATCATACCCGGAATATCCGGAAAGGATCCGGAGAATTAGTTGGCGATTCCAAGGCTATTACTGAATGATCCAGAATCTGAAGGTACAATTCAGTCAAAGGATGTTATCACAGACCAATAAACCGCACAACCTGTTCTTTGTAAATGCCTTCTTTTCCACTGTTTTCCTAACAAGAATCCCGCTCCGGCAGGAACCGGACCCAAATATCAAATAAGAAGGAATCAGTCGGATTAAGGTACCATCATGCCCTTGAGGGTGGCCATGCGGCCAGCATAGGTGTTGTCGTCAATTTTCAACAATCCCTCCATGCTGAACCCTTCGGGGCAGAAACTGGCTGTTACTGTGCCGTCGAGCATGGCCTGTCGGAAAATTCTGTCGTTGGAATCGCGGGTGGCCTCCGATTCCGCTAGGGAACGCATAAACCCTCCGGCAAAGCAGTCGCCGGCACCAGTCGGATCGACCACGTCATCCAAAATAATGGCCGGCACCGAAAGCACACTTTCACGACCAAAGAACAAGGCTCCGTGCTCACCCTTTTTAATGATGACCAGTTGTGGTCCCATGGCCTGAATATCTTTAGCGGCATGGGCGAGGCTGCGTTTGCCGGTGAGCTGGCGAGCTTCACTGTCGTTGACCAACAATACGTCGACCTTGGCCAACACAGCCGCGAGATCTTCCGCAGTGGTTTCGATCCAGAGGTTCATGGTGTCAAGGGCGATCAGTCTGGGCGATTTCATGGTCTCAAGCACGTGCAGCTGCAGGGCCGGGTGAATGTTGGCCAAAAACAGGTACTCCGAATTTTTCCACTCTTCGGGGATCACAGGCTGAAAATCAGCAAAAACGCCCAATTCCGTGGCCAGGGTATCGCGCTCGATCATGTCGGCATGATAACGACCCGACCAGTGAAAGCTCTTGCCGGACACTTGCTGGATGCCATTGACATCGGCCCCGTGCTCGGCCAACAGATCGAGATCAGACTGGAGAAAGTCTTCTCCCACCACTCCCACCAGGCGCACTCCACCACGACCAAGGGTAGCGATGGAAAAGAAGCTGGCGCTGCCGCCGAGTTGGCGGTCACGTTTTTCACGGTCAGTTTCTACTGTATCGTAGGCAACCGATCCAACCACTAGAATAGACATAAGTGTTAAACCTTCTCTTCCATGACATCAGGAGCGTCGACTCCCAGGAGTTTCAGAACAACCCGCAGAACATGGCGCGTCACCAAGCTCAACTGGAGTCGACTTTGGGCCATTTCCGGCTGGTCATCCATGATTTTCAGAACTTTGCACTGGTGGTAGAACTTATGGTAAAGCTCCGACACCTCGTAAGCATACCCAGTCAGACGGTGCGGTTCACGCGAACGCGCCGCCGAGATGATGACATGGGGCAGGCGGATCAGTTCACCCACCAAATTCCATTCGGCCGCTTCAGTAAGTTGATTCAGGCATTTGGCCGAGGGTTCCCCGGTTTTCATGCCTGCTTCTTCGGCCTTGGCCATGAGGGAACAGATGCGGGCATGGGCATACTTCACGTAAAACACCGGGTTCTCTGACGATTGCTCCTTGACCAGATCCAAATCAAAATCCAGATGGCTGTTGGGTTTGCGGGTCAGGAAGATGTACTTGGCAACATCCGCACCCACGTCTTCCATCAGCGTATCCATGGTCACGAACCGTCCCTTGCGCTTGGACATGTTGATGGGCTTGCCATCTTCCAGGAAGGTGACCTGCTGGAGAATTTGCACCTCTAGCCAGTCGCCGCTGATATCCAGGGCCTCCATGGCCCCTTTCATGCGTGCAATGTAACCGTGATGGTCGGGACCCCAAAAGTCGATGGCCCGCTCAAAACCACGCTGAAATTTGTGGTAATGGTAAGCAATGTCCGCCAGAAAATAAGTGGGCATGCCGTCGGCACGAACTACCACCCTGTCCTTCTCGTCGCCAAAATCCGTGGAACGAAACCACACGGCGCCATCTTCTTCAAAAATGGAACCAAACTTTTTCAGCCGATCAAGAGCCCTGCCCAGCCGTTTGGTTTCGTGCAGTTCGCTCTCGAAATACCAGGTATCAAAGCGCAGACCAAAGCGTCGGCAGGTTTCCCGTTGCCAACTGAGGATTTTCATCAAGGCGTACTTGCTGAAGCAACCCACCGATTCTTCCTCGTCCAGCTTGCGCCAATCTTCGGCGTTGCCTTTTGGAGGCGCTACCCGCTGAAAACTCTCGTCATCAAAAGCCTTGGCGGCTTTTTGGATGGTCGTGGTGTCCTGTTCCATGAGCTCGGCAGCCATTATTTCCAGATAACGCCCCTGGTAACCACCTTCGGGAAACTCGCAATCCTGGCCCATCAGCTGCAGGTAATGGGAGCGCAGGCTGCGACCGAGCAATTTCACTTGGCGGCCTGCATCGTTCACGTAATACTCGGCATGTGAGTCGTAACCAACTGCTTCCAAAAGCCTTACAAGGCACATACCAAAAGCCCCGGCCCTGGCAGAAACCACGTTCAAAGGCCCGGTGGGATTGGCGCTGATGAACTCCACATTGATGCGTTTGTCAGCACCGGTTTTGATTTGTTCCAAGGCGCCATCGGGATTCCACACATCCAGCAACAACTCGATTCGATGTTCCTGGGCGATGCGAAAGTTGATAAACCCGGGCCCGGCAATTTCCACGGAATCGATAACATCCTTGGGCAAAACAATATCAGCGGCGATATCGCCTGCCAACTCCCGGGGATTTTTTTCCAGACGTCCACCGAGCATGAGGGCCAGATTGGTGCTCAAATCGCCATGGCTGCGATCTCGGGGTTTTTCCAGCTCCACAGTGATGTCTTCTTCAAAGACGCCGTATTTCTCCACCGTGGCCAAAAGGGCCGATTTCAGGAGATCCTCAAGCATGATACAGATCCATTTCTTCAGTCGCCTCCGCCCAGGCCGGCCGCAGTTGTGAAGTTCACATCGGGGTGACGGGCCTGCACTGCTTGGTCATTATACCACTCGGGGGTAATGTCGAGGCGCATGCCATCAGCCCATAGCCTTTCCAGCTGAAAATAATCACGGGCCTCCTCCACGAAGACATGCACCACCACATCGAAGTAGTCCAGCAACGACCAGCGCCCCTGATCCTGGCCTTCGATGCCTTTGGGTTTTTGCCCGATGGCGGCCAATTGGGTGTTCACATGGCGGGCAATGGCCTGCACCTGAATGGTGGTTTTGCCCGAGGCCACCACAAAAAAGTCGCACACATCACTGCGGCCACGCAGGTCCAGGACCAAAATGTCCTCCCCTTTTTTTTCCATGATATGCCAGCACACCCGCTCGGCCAGTTTCCAGGCCGCGGTCTCATCCGGAATGGAAAATTGAATAGCGTTTTCCTGAGTTTCCCCAGTGGTCTTTTCGCTCATGATTCCTCGATCTAGTTCAAGCGGTTGATAACATATTCCACGGCCACGGCGAGCAGGTCTTTCTGGGCTCCACTGGCCACAGGCCCGAGGGCAGTTTTGGCATCTTCACCAAACTCGCGCGCTTTGGCAAAAGAATAGTCCACTCCGCCAAATTCGGTAACGAAGGTTTTGACCTCGGCCCATGATTCGGCGCGCAGCCTGGTGTCTTTTTCGGCAGCCAACTCATCGATACGCTTGCGGGCGGCTTCATTTGCATTGCGCCAGGCGGCGATCAACGGCAGAGTGATGCGTCCCTCTTCCCAGTCCTGGCCCGTGGGCTTGCCCAGGCGGCGCTCGTCACCAAGATAATCGAAAATATCGTCGGTGATCTGAAAGACCATGCCTGTTTTGGCGCCAAATTCCCCAAAGACCTCTTCCACCGGTGCCAGTTCCTTGTTCAAACTGGCCCCAATGCGGCAACTGTTCTCGATGAGCGAAGCCGTCTTTTGGTAGATGATCTGCAAGTAACGCTCTTCGCTGATACCCATATCGAAACGATGTTCCAACTGCAGCATCTCCGCCTCGCTCATCAGCACCGTGGTGCGGGCCAAAAGTTCCACCGCATGATGCTGACCGGCGGCGCAAAGAGTGTGCAGAGCCTTGCTGTAGAGGAAATCTCCCATGATCAGCGCCGCGCTGGACCCGAATTTGACATTCACCGAAGGCAAACCCCGGCGGATCAGGGCTTCATCAATGAAATCGTCGTGCACCAGGGTTGCGGTGTGAACCAGTTCTACGCAGGCGGCCGCCCCAATGGCTTCGTCAACGATGCCACTCTTGTTCTGGGCCGACAGCAGCAGCAACGTGGGTCTGAATTTCTTGCTCTTACCCTGCAGGATATGCTCACAGATAGCCCGGGTCATGGGGCTATCGCCATGGGTGATACGACGGAACTCGGTGTCCACTTTTCTCAGGGCTGGACCGATTTTGCGCTGCAGGGTGATCAGCTTGATGCGTTCGCGATCCATCAGGGACATGAATACCATCTCTCGGATAAAGTCAATTCAGACGGCATGGCCTCCCAAGAGAATGCCAAGCCGGGAAAACCGTCTCAAGGCACAAATATTCGCTATTTGCGGGCTATGTCAATCCTCTTTCCGCCGTTTTCTGGTCACGATCCAGGCCACCAGCACCGAAGACCAGTAAAGTACCAGCACCGGGCCGGCCATCATGACCTGACTGACCACGTCCGGAGGGGTCAGAAATGCAGACAGGACGAAAATGGACAAAATGGCATAGCGCCAGGTGTGCATGAGTGTTTTGGGCTCCACGACCCCGATCACGCTGAGGAAAAGCACCAGCAGAGGTAGCTGGAAAACCAGTCCAAAAGCCAGGCACAGCCTGGTGACAAAAGCAAAATAAGCCCCCACCCCAATCAGGGGGGAAAGATAAGCCGTGCCAAAGCTCATCAGAAAAATCATCACCTGCGGCACAACAATCAGGAATCCAAAGCTCACCCCGAGGTAAAAGAGCAGCGATGTGGTGATCAACAGCGGGGTGACAACCTTTTTCTCCTTCTTGTACAGCCCCGGCATGATAAACATATAGATGCGGAAGAAGATAAACGGAGCCACCACAAACAGGCCCATGGCGGCCGCCAGCTTAAGCCGGACCAGGAAAGCCTCGTTGGGAGCAGTGAAGTACACCCCCTGATCCTTGATGGGACGCACCAGGAGATCCAGCAGATCCGAAGAGATAAACCAGCAAATGATCGTGGCCAGCAGCCCCGCAATCGTGGATTGAATCAGTGTGCGGCGCAGGTCTTCCAGATGATCCAGGAATGACAAACTATCATCCCCGGAGTCTTCCACAGCATCATCCACTTCCTCTGTCTTGGCCATGGGATGATCAGGATCAGGTTCAAGCACATCAAATCCATACTGATCCCTCGGCCCGGTTTGATCCTGAGGGGTTTCATCTGCGTTGGGATGCTCGTCGCGAGGCTCGGTCACGAAGTTTCATCTTTCTGGCCCTGCAAATCCTTCAACAGGACAAAAAACTCATCCACACTCTGAAAAAGCCGGTAAACCGAGGCAAAACGCACATAGGCTACATCGTCTACTTCCTTCAACTCATCCAGAACATAGTGACCGATGGTCTCGCTGGGCACCTCTCGACGACCGGAGGAGGCCAAACGCTGTTCCACATGGTCGACGAGAATTTCTATCTCCTCCAAAGATACCGGCCGTTTCTCGCAGGCTTTGGTCACCCCGATGATGACTTTATTCCGGTGGTAGGAAACCCTTCCACCACTGCGCTTGATCACGATCACTGGGCGCATCTCCACACCTTCGTAGGTAGTGAATCGCTCACCGCAACTGAGGCACTCCCTACGACGCCTGACCGCTCGTCCATCCCGGACGGCACGCGAATCGATAACTTTGTCATCGTCCTTGCTGCAGCTAGGGCACTTCAAATCATAAGCCTCCAGTAGGGTAATTACTTCAAGTCAGGGTACAGCGGGAAAGCCTTGCATAGATCTTCCGCTTCAGCCCTCAGGCCAGCCAGGTTCTCCTGATTTTCCTGATTCTGGACAGCCCCATCAATTATTCCTGCAATGCGGTTCATCTCTTCGGTTCCCATGCCACGGGTTGTCAGGGCGGGAGTTCCAAGACGCACGCCGCTGGTCACAAAAGGACTCTCCTGGTCAAAGGGCACCGTGTTCTTATTGCAGGTGATGCCCACATGCTCAAGCAACTCTTCCATTGCTTTGCCGGTCAGACCCTTGTTGGAGACATTGACCAACAGCAAATGGTTGTCCGTGCCGCCACTGACAAGATGAAACCCACGCTCCATCAGGGCATCGCCAAGAGTTTTGGCATTGGACACCATGGCCTTCGCGTATTGCTTGAAGTCTTCCTGCATACACTCCTGAAAACAAACAGCCTTGGCCGCAACCATATGCATCAGTGGCCCACCCTGAATACCAGGAAAGTTCATCTTGTTGATGGCCTTGAATTTGTCCTTCTTGCTCAGGATCAAACCACCCCTCGGACCACGAAGGGTTTTGTGGGTGGTGCTGGTGACCACGTCGCACAAAGGCACCGGACTCGGATGCACACCTCCGGCCACCAGGCCCGCGATGTGAGCCATGTCGAACAGTAGAATGGCATCGACCTCATCGGCGATGCTGCGCAGCTTCTCAAAGTCCCAGAAACGTGGGTAGGCGCTGGCTCCGCCGATGAGCATTTTGGGACGCTCGGTCAGGGCCTGATGGCGCAACTTGTCGTAGTCTATGGTTTCGGTTTCGGGGCTCACTTCGTAATGAATGGCATCAAAGAGCAATCCGCTGAAGTTCACCGGGTGCCCGTGAGTCAGGTGACCACCATGGCTCAGACTCAGGCCCAGGATCTTATCGCCGGGTTTGAGAAAGGCCAGATAGGCCGTCATGTTGGCAGTGGACCCGCTGTGTGGCTGCACGTTGGCCCTTTCGGCCCCAAACAGGGCCATGGCCCGCTTCTTGGCCAGGGTTTCGGCCTGGTCCACATGGATGCAGCCACCGTAATACCGCTTTTTGGGATAACCCTCGGCATACTTGTTGGTCAAGGTCGAACCCATGGTTTCCATGACCGCCGGACTGGTGAAGTTTTCGCTGGCAATCATTTCCAGCTGATTGCGCTGGCGCCCGAGCTCGGCCTCGAGGATTTCAGCAATTTCGGGATCGCTTTGGCGAACTTGATCGTACATGGGCTACTCCTGTTTCTGGTGGTCGGTTTCCCAGGCGATGATTTTATCAACTCGGCGAGCGTGCCGCCCACCCTCAAATTCGCTATTCAGCCAGACTTCCGTCAGTTGGATGGCGGTGTCGGGATCGACACCATCTGCACTGAGGCACAGAACATTGCTGTCGTTGTGCTGCCGGGTGCCCCTAGCCTGATCCTCAGTAAAGCACAGGCTGGCCCGTACCCCCATAACCTTATTGGCGGCGATGCTCATGCCTATGCCGGAACCGCAAATCAAGATGCCACCCATGGCCAGACCTTCGGCCACCATTTTGGCCGCGGGCAAGGCGGAATCGGGATAGTCGGCCCTGTCAGTGCCGTGGCAACCAAAGTCCTTCACGGCATATCCCTGTTGAGTCAGGTACTCGGCAATCAGGGCTTTGTGTGCCACCCCACGATGATCCGAGCCCATCGAAATAGTTTTTTTCATCTCAGCCATGGCTGGTCATCCCTTCAGGATCGGAGCACGGAAAAAATCGGACCCCATTGCTGAACCAATCGCCGGATCTGCATGCCCGCAGCGTCATATGTTACTTCGTTGCCCTCGTAAGGGTCGTCAACTTCTTCACAAATCGGCGAGGTTTTCAAGGCGACCAGATCGACTCCGGGCGCTCCGAGAACCCCCACTTTTCCGCCATACCAACCTTTGAAGAGGCTGCGGAAGATGGCCGCATGGGATCGGGTCATGCCAATGACCCAGACGGT
The DNA here is from genome assembly GCA_024275485.1 of Candidatus Krumholzibacteriota bacterium. GTDB lineage: Bacteria > Krumholzibacteriota > Krumholzibacteriia > LZORAL124-64-63 > LZORAL124-64-63 > LZORAL124-64-63. The sequence goes on from JAJRZA010000033.1 coordinate 72,430, forward strand.
ATCCCTCAACAAATCCGCGGTAATGGGTTTACTGCGGTGGGGTCCAAGGTCAAGACCCTGCTTGGCAGCCACCTGCAAAGAGCCATCAGCAGCAGGATGTCGCCCGTTGACCTGAAGACCGGCCGATTCAAACACCAGTTCCGGGCCTGAGTGAAACTCTGCGGCGAACACCTCCGCCAAAGGGCTGCGGCAAGTATTACCCGTGCACAAAAAAAGGACCCGCAGCATAGGAACATTCTCCCGATAAACCATGCCATGCCGATGCAGCAAAATTAGGTGAAACAGGGATTTGGGTCAAGGTTGGGGTGGGCTGATCGACGGTTGATAATAGCGGCCCATGCCGCCACCTCGTACGGACGTCAGAAGACTTCGGACAGCCTTCTAGGCCTCCCCAACCCCCGGAAAAGCCAATGGCCCTTCCCGTAAGATTTGCGGTCGATCACCGCACAGATCCACCAGGGCGCTTGCCTGAACCCTTAAATTGAGGCGACCTTGCCAGCTCGGCGGCTGCCAGGCACCGTCAACCAATACACCAAAATCCCGCCAGGCCTCGTCCATGACCAAAAGCGGGCTATCGCCTTGCCTGTTTACGCTGGTGGACACCAAAGGAACCCCCACATCCAAAATCAAACGGCACAAATCCTTGTTGTCCGGTACTCGAATGGCTACGGTCCCGGTTCCAGCAGCAACCCGATCAGCCAACTTTGGTGCAGCCGGCAGGATCAAGGAAAAAGGCCCTGGCCAGCAACCTTCACAAATTTCCTTCTGCCAGGGATTCCAGATTCCACCAATGGATTGAGCCTGCATCAAGGAACCAGCCAGCACCAGCAGAGGCCTGCCAGGATCCCGGCCTTTGATTCCTATCACGCGGTCGACGGCCTCCTTGTCGTCGGCCCGGCAGTGAAACCCAGGCAAGGTGTCGGTGCCCAATAGCAAAACACCGCCCCGACTCAAAGCCGCAACGGTGTCTTTTGTTTCCAAAAAAGAAACACCCAAAACTATCGCCCGCCCCTCGCAAGTTCCTTGCGGTAATCCTCAACGGCAGTGGCAACCTTGGCATCCTTCAGGGCCAATATGCGTGCTGCCAGGCAGGCCGCGTTGCGAGCACCCGCACTGCCCACCGCAACAGTGGCCACCGGAACTCCCGGTGGCATTTGCACGATGGACAACAAGGCATCCACACCCATCATGGGCCCCGACGCCACCGGCACCCCGATTACTGGTTTTCCGGTCATCGCTGCGATCACTCCCGGCAAGTGGGCAGCCATCCCGGCAGCGGCCACAAATATTTCAGTGCCACCTTTTTCGCTGGCAGTGATGATGCGTTTGAGCTTTTGGGGCTGACGGTGGGCAGAAGCAACCTCGACCCCATAACTCAGGCCAAAGCGATCCAGCAGGGAGTACATTCCTTCGATCACCGGCAGGTCGCTTTTGCTGCCCAGCACGATCACTACCCGGGGTGTCTTTTTGCTGGGTTTGCCAGAAGACTTGCGGGAAGACTTGCGGGAGGATTCAGCCATTTTACATCCCTCCGCTTTCGCCAATGTCCCGACGATAAATCAAGCCTTCAAAATGAGTCTTTTCCAACAGGTTGTAAGCCACGTCCTTGGCCAATTCCAGTGTCATGCCGGTACCCACGGCACCTAACACCCGGCCACCATTGGTCACTACCGCCCCATCTTCGGATACCGCCGTCCCGGCATGGATGACCCAACGATCATCACCCAGTTCCTTGGGCAAATCAATGGGCCGACCCTTGATGTACTGGCCGGGATAACCATCGGAAGCTCCCACAACCACCACCGCCTGGCGCATCCAGCTGGAAGCACCGGCACCGGGCCAATCCAAAGGAACCACATCTTCCACTTCGTGAATTCCCTGCAAAAAATCTCCCAGTTTCCCGATGGCCGTCTGATAACACATTTCCAGAAAGTCCGTACGCAATAATGGCAGAACAACCTGGGTCTCAGGATCACCGAACCGGCAATTGAACTCCAGAACCTGGGGGCCTGATTCGGTCAACATCAGACCAACATACAAAACACCGCGGTACGGAATATCGCGACGACGCAGCTCAGCCAGCACAGGCAGAACAATACGGGAATCGATTTCTGTGTACATGGATGGCGCGAGTTTGACCGGCGCAAAAGCCCCCATCCCCCCAGTGTTGGGTCCGGTGTTACCCTCACCTATGCGCTTGTGGTCACGACTTGGCACCAGCAGGCAATAATCCTGGCCATCGGTGACAATCAAGATCGACAGTTCCGGTCCAAAAAGGCATTCCTCCATAAGAATGCGCAACCCAGCCACACCAAACTGCTGATCATCCAAACAGGCCCGGATGAACTCCTCGGCTTCGTTGCGGTTGCTGCAAACAGCCACACCTTTGCCCTGGGCTGCCCCACAGGCTTTGATCACCACAGGCAGGCTCACCGTATCAAGGTGCTTCAGGGCCGCATGACTGCTGCTGAAGGCCTGATACCTGGCCGTGGGAACACCGGCGGAAGCCAGAACCTCTTTGCTGAATTCCTTATCACCCTCCAGCCTGGCCCCCATGGCACCAGGGCCAAAGACATTGAAATCGGCTTTGTGAAGGCGATCGGCCAGGCCTGCAATCAAGGGGTCTTCGGGGCCGATAATAACAAGGTCGATCTGATTGGTTTTGCAAAATTCCACTACGGCTTCGGAGGCCATGATGTCCAGGTCCACGTTGGTAGCCAATTTGGAAGTTCCGGGATTGCCGGGTGCACAAAAGATGCTGGGTTCCTGCTCGGAAAGGGCCAATTGCCGGACGATGGCATGCTCCCTTCCGCCGGATCCGATCACGAGAACTTTCCTGGACATGAGGTTCCTCCTGAAAATCAGATTCAATCCTGAAAAATGGGGACAGACCATCCACCCCAGGTAAAGTAAATTTAAATCATTATGGGTATGGGGACAAGGTTTTCGCCCCGAAGTTTCGTCCAGAAAAAAAGTTTCACTCAGAATTCGGACTTCACGATGCGTGTGCCGCCCTTGCCTTCCACCGAATTGAGGAATTCCTCCGGCGAGGTGATGATCACTTCACGACCGCCACCGGCCAAAAAGGAAACCGCCGATTCGATTTTGGGTCCCATGCTGCCGGCGGGAAATTCTCCATCATCCAGCATTTGCAGGGCGCGATTCGCAGTCAGGATATCGAGAGCTTCCTGATCAGGCTGACCGAATCGGGCATACACCTGGTCAACCTGGGTGATGATCACCAGGGTATCGGCACCAATCAGGCGGCCCAAAAGGTCGCTGGCCCGGTCCTTGTCGATGACGGCATCCACACCTTCGAGTTCACCAGCATCGTTGAGGACGACCGGCACGCCCCCACCACCAACGGCAATCACCAGCACGCCGGCATTGGCCAGAGCTTTGATGGCTTCGTACTCCACCACCTCAATGGGATGCGGACTGGGCACCACTCGACGCCATCCCCGGCCGGCATCCCGGACCACTGTCCAACCTGTTTCGGCACTCACCTCACGGGCCTGATGTTCATCATAAAATGGGCCGATGGGTTTGGTTGGATGGCCAAAGGCCGGATCTGCAGGATCCACCCTGACCTGGGTAACCACGGAAACTACCGGATGTTCCAAGTCCGCTGCCTTGAGGGAGTTTTGTAGTGCCTGCTGCAGCATGAAGCCCAGCCCCCCCTGGCTGTCGGCTCCGCAAACAAACATTGGCATGGCTGGAATTCCATGCAGGGCCTGTCCCGCATCACCGCGCAGAACGATGTTCCCCACCACGGGACCGTTGCCATGGGTCATGACAATCTCGTGTCCCTGGCCAGCCAGTATGGTCACCGTATCCATGGTTTTGCGGGTTATCGCCACCTGCTGTTCAAAGGTTCCTTCCAAACCCGCAGGCAGGATTGCGTTTCCACCCAGCGCAATAACGAAACGTCGTTTTTCCAAACTCATTCTTCGCAGAGCCTTTCTTGCTTCAACAACAAATCACCCAGATAGCCATCGCCGGCGGCAACTCCTTCGCCCAAGGGGGAAACGTAGACTGTCAAAAGGGTCAAGTCAACCGCACCTGGGTGGTTGCTGGATAGTTCTTTCTATATAATTGATACCGGGTTTGGATTCTCCCAGCCGAATTAATCTTGACGCCAATCCCATATGTTAGATATTCCTGTCAATGTCAAGCCCTTCTATTTAAAACAAGGATGCAGGAAACCGGGCAATGCTCAGTCATAAATTGAAACAGCTCGTCATACCTCAGTTGACCTGGGACATTGCTGCCGCATACCAAATTATTTTGTTGCCCTTGATAATTTTTCTCCGCCACAATGACTACCCCCTGCGATACACCGAATCCTTGATATGCATTTTCCTGGTTTTTCTTGTTGGCATCTTCTGGGGAATGCTCATGTATTTGGGAGGCCAGTGGGGCCGGGTCCTGGTAACCACCTTTTTATTGGTTCTCCTGGTTGATATTCAAACAGGGTGGATCACCACGGTTGGTCTTCGCTTATTGATCAATGTAGTTGTTTTCGGAACCCTTTCCTGGCTGCTTAGAAAACGTTTATCTCAGGTGCTGTCCCTTGTCTTTGCGGCAATGATCCTGGGAACCCTCATCCAACCTACGGGTCGCATGTTTCAAAAACAGGGAGATTTCCCCGGGCAAAGTGTCAGCACTGAACCTTTTTTATTACACGTGATTTTGGACGAATATTCCGCACCCGAGGCCTTGGATTTCCGATTTGATCTCGGTGGACAAGTTTCACAGGAGATTAAGTCTCTTTTCCTCGATCATGGTTTTACACTCTACAGCCGAGCCTACAGCAGGTTTTGCATTTCAAGAAATTCAATCCCGAATACGTTGAACAGGGGCTTGCAAAAAGAACCCGCGGTTTATTGGAAGAATGGATTCCATGAAGGGTCTTTGCTGGAAAAAAATGAATGGTTTGATCACCTCATTGATCTTGGATATGACCTTCATGTCATCCAGTCAGACTATATCAAATTCGCTGGCCCGGAAGATAAGATCACAAGCACAATTTCATACAATCTTAATACCATCCACAGTTTGATCGGGCTCAACTTGGCCCCTGGGGAAAAGGTGCAGTTTATTTTTGGAACCTTTGCCCAATTATCCTGGTTTTTGGACCTGTTTCACCATGGGTATTCCAACGTCAGTAGCGGGCCGATAGGTTCAATGTTACGATTTCCGGTTTTGGATGAATTGGGAAGTAATTTCAGCCCAATCTCCACCCTGCGAGCAATGGATGAATTGGAAGTAATGGTGAAACAAGCTAAGCAGGGGCAGGCCATTTTCGCTCATTTGCTCATGCCACATTTTCCTTATGCATTTGAAAATGACTGCACTGTGAAATCCCGACGTAGCAAGTGGTTAAACATTTCCAGCCCCCAAATGGCTCCGGACCGCAATGATTCCACCTCCCGAGCAATTCGCTATCCTAGCTACCTGAGGCAAATCCAGTGCACCAACAAACGCCTGGAATTTTTATTCGAGGCCTTGGAAACGGCCGGAATATGGGATAATGCCCTTATTGTTATCCACGGCGACCACGGTTCCCGTCTGACCCTTTCTCAACCTGACTACCCTAACGTCAATGAAATGAGTGAGACTGATTTTGCCGATGCATTCGGAACCCTTCTGGCCATCAAATTCCCCCACGGAGTGGGGCATCTTGACCGTCGGTTTATACCTTTGACCGATGTCTTTGAAAATTTGTTTTTAAAGAAAGAACAAACCTGGCCTCCAGCCGAGTATATCCCGACCCCAAATATTCTAGAATCTCCCTGGGTTTTTCTCCGTGATGGAGAACAAATATTGAGACACACCCCCATGCCGCCTTTTGCCGGTGGCGCAGCGGAAAATGAGCTGCTTTCCGGAGAATCCCCTTGATTTACCTGGACAACGCAGCCACATCCTTCCCCAAGCCCCTTTCAGTGGCTGAAGCCATGGGAGACTTCCTGGCCAATGAAGCTGTCAATCCGGGCCGTTCAGGTTTCGATCTCAGTCTGAAGGCAGGCGCTCGCATTGATACCCTGCGCCACCGATTGGCCCAATACTTCAACCACCCAACTCACGACCCCAACCGAGTGATATTCACAAACAACGCTACAGAAGCACTGAACATTGCCATCCAAGGTGTATGCAACCCGGGTGACCACATTGTATCCTCCGTTCTGGAACACAACTCGGTGCTACGCCCTCTTTTTGAATTGCAAAAAGCAGGTATCAGCCATGACCTGGCTCCATGTGATGAGCGTGGATTCGTTGACCCCGAATCCATTGAATCACTGTTAAAGCCCGAAACCAGGCTGGTAGTGATGACCCACGCCAGCAATGTCCTTGGTACTGTTCAACAAGTTGGAAAGATTGGAGCCCTGTGCCAGTCCAAAGGAATTCTGTTTCTGTTGGATTCAGCCCAAACTGCCGGCGTAATTCCCGTCGACATGGCTGCCATGGGAGCTGACATGTTGGTTTTCACCGGTCACAAAGGCCTTATGGGGCCCACGGGAACCGGAGGTCTGCTGGTAGCAGACAATATTGATATCAAGCCGACCAGATGGGGTGGCACTGGCGTGCGCTCGGTTGTGCGTGGTCATTTGGAAGAATATCCCTATCGTCTTGAAGCAGGGACCCTCAACACCGTGGGATTGGCGGGATTGGATGCCGGCCTTGATTGGCTTTTGACAAGTGAGGCGGGCGAAATCGAGACTGAACTCAGTGCTCATTTGTTGAAAGGCCTGGCGGAAATTCCTTCAATTCAGGTGGTGGGCCTGGAAAAAGGGGAAACGGATCTCGTCTCCGCCCACCGAACAACCGTTTTGTCCATCCTAATTGAAGGCACGAACCCGGCCAAGGTGGGCATGTTCCTGGATGTGGAATGGGATATCGCCGTGCGCACAGGGCTGCAATGCGCCCCCTTGGTTCATGAAGCCATGGGCACTGCTGATGGCGGAACCATTCGCATCAGCCCCGGCCCTTTCAACACCCTTCGGGAAATCGATACTCTCCTTGAAGCTCTGGTTTCTTTCAAATAATTCCTGAAGCGTGCCTTACCCAGCCCTGCGGTATTGCAAAGCGTTACAAACCTCGGACCTTGCAAAAAAAACCGAGCTGTTCCCATAGGATCAGCTCGGGGAAAATTCCCAACAAAAAACCCAGCCTCGGCTACTCGGCCTTGTAAAGAACAAAGCGTACCCGACGGTTCTCTCTTCGTCCTTCGTCAGTATCGTTGTATGCGATGGCTCTGAAAGGACCAAAACTGACGGCAGCAAAGCGTTCGGGGTCCAGGCCCATCTGCCCGGTCATGTAACGCACCACGGCAGCGGCCCGAAAAGCTCCCAACTCCCAGTTCGAAGGCCAGTACTCCTGGTACTCTTCCTTGATCTTGCGGTTGTCGGTGTAACCTTCCACATACACATCCCAGGTGGGGTGGTTGCGGATGGTGCTGGCAATCCCCTCCAGCGCAGGCACCATGGTATCAAGGACGATGATACCGCTGCTGACAAAGCTCAGCTGATCCGACACGGTAATCATGACCACTTCTTCATTCTCTTCGATCAGGACGGCATTGTCGGCTTTGCAGTCTTCCAGGTTACCGGTCAATTCTTCTACGATCTGGTTGCGTTCGGCGATCACAGCTTCGTCATTGGCGATTTCCTTTTGCAACTCTTCGATCTGGGCATCCAGCTGCATAATTTGCTCTTCGTATTCCTTGCAGGAACAACCAGCCACGACTACCAGAGCCACCAGCATTCCCAACATGGCCATTTTGCGGAAGTTTAACATTTTTCCACTCCTTTGATGGGCTTGCGCCCGGTTGACCTCGCTCCAGGTTAGTCCCGGATGATGGACGCACCTGATGGGTGAATCATGGAGCATCCTTGATCCAGACCAAACTTAATTCACGTCAGAGTAGCCACAGGGGACTCCACTTCTCAAGTTATTTCTACAATAAAATACCACCCTATTCAAATTTGTTCAGGTCCTGGTCCCTCCCGATGACCTCCATTTTATCCCCAGACTGAAAAACCAGCTCCCCATCGGGCAAGGGAAGCTTGATTTCAAGCGGCTTTTCCCCCTGTTCGGCTTCGCCAAGACGTATCACCTGAATGATATTCAGATGATGCTCGTTCAGGACATTCAACTGACCCACGCTTTGCCCGACCCAATCATCAAGAACCTTGATCGTGCGCAGGCTGAAACCTACCGGCAGTTCCACAAAATCAACCACCGATTCGTGGATCAGGTGCCGGGCCAGATGCACACCTACGTCCTCTTCGGGCTTGATCACCCGATCCGCTCCCACCATGCGCAGCACATCGGCCTGGTCTTCGTTCAGAGCTTTGGCGCACACCAGGGGAACTCCCAGCTCGTGACAATGCATGGTCACCAGAACACTGGCCTCAAAATTACTGCCGATGGCCACCACCACCGCGTCCATTTTCCCAATGCTGCGGCTTTCCAGCAAATTGGCATTGGTGGCGTCGAAACTTTCGGCTTCGTCAACATCCTGAACTATTTCATTGACCTTGTTCAGGATGCGGTCGACAGCCAGAACTTCGGCTCCCTGACGGTTCAACTCCCTGGCCACGGCCTGGCCAAAACGGCCCAGTCCCAAAACAGCGACTTTCAACATCTTACATCACACCTTTCAACACTCTCAACCTATGAGGATCCGGCCTTTGGCGAAGCGGATCCGGGGTTCGGCCAAACGGCCTACCAGACTGGCCGCCAGAGTCAGGGGACCCAGTCGTCCCACGAACATCAAAACGATGACCAGCAGTTTGCCCACTGGAGAAAGCAGGCCGGTCATGCCCAGGGAGAGCCCAACGGTTCCCAGGGCGGAAAAGACTTCGAATACGGTGGTCAAAAGTTCCTGTCCTTCAGTGATCAGAAGAATAAAAATGGCCACCGCTGCAATCACCAATCCGGACGATAGCACCAACATGCTGCGCTGCACCTGGACCTGTTCAATTTCCCAGCGGCCCAAACGCACCTTCGTCAGTCCGGAACCAACCGACCGGATGTTGGCCCAGACAATGGCCAGAGCGGTAACCTTCACTCCGCCGGCGGTGCTGCCGGGAGCTCCACCGATGAACATCAGGATGATCATCAGGAAAAGGGACGCCGGGGTCAGGAGATTCAAATCCATGCTGTTGAATCCAGCAGTGCGACAGGTGGCCGATTGGAAGAATGCCTGACTCAGCTTCATGGCCACCGATTGACCGGCCAGGCTGTGGTTCCATTCCAGCATGGTGATCAGTGTTGCACCGCCAAACAACAGGGCTGCCGAAACACCCAGTACTACCCGAGAGTGCAGGTCCAGACGAAGTCGTTTGTTGCGACGATCCATAAGACGACCGCGCATCCAGCCCAACAACTGAAGAATCACTCCAAAGCCAAGCCCACCTAAAACCAGCAAGCCGGTGATTGATCCCACCACAAGGGGTTGTTCTGCCAAATCCATCAGAGACCGGGAGTAGAGGCTGAAACCCGAATTGCAGAAAGCGCTGATGGAGTGGAACAAGGCCTGAAAGGCCCGGGGTGTATGCGCAAGATGGGCCCCTTCCAAGCCACGATATAAAATGACCGCCCCAAGCAGTTCAATGCTCACGGTCATCAGAATAATGAAGCGCACCATGCGCCCCACTTCGGCCATCATGGGCACCTGGAACACCTCTCGCAACAAACTGCTCTCCCGTACACCGATTCCCCTGCCCAACAAGAGGCTCAATGCCGCGGTCAGTGACATGATCCCCAAACCACCCAGTTGGATGAGCACCAGAATGACCGTTTGTCCGAAGGTGGAAAACCCCGTGCCTGTATCCCTGACAACCAGACCGGTAACACAAACAGCGCTGGAAGACGTGAACAGGGCATCCAGGAAATGGATGGGTTGCTCGGCCGGTGTGGCCCTCGGCAGCATCAACAGACCGGTGCCGAAGAAGATCAGCACCACGAAGACCAGAACAAAAGCCACCGCCGGACGAACCCGCCAGCGTGCAAAACGTTGCTGCATGTGGGGTAGTTGCACGGCAAACACCGATGCAATATACACTTGGATGACCAAGAGGTAGGCATTGGTCAGATCGCTGGCGTGGACTTTGTTCATAACCGTTGCCAACCAAGTGGATTCACGCCCCAGCATAACTCCAATTATTTCCAAAACCAGCAACACGGACAGTGAAAAGGTTGGCCAGCGCTCGTTCAGATAAATCCTGAACTGCCCCAGATGACGCCAGGAAAGGACCTGTTCCACCAAAAAAAGAACCACTGCACAAAAACTAAAGAAACGGGCCACCAGAAGCCCGGTGTCACCCGGGTAGGTGCCGTGTTCCAAGAGGATGCCGGTCAAACCGCACAAGCCAGCTACGGCCAGGACTCCCCTTCGCCTTCGGTGGTACTCAAGTTTGGGCTGGTTCACAAAAACTCAGGTCCCTTGAAAAAACAGTAAACTCCGGGCTAAAAAAGTACGATAACCCAGAATGAAGATGAGTGTTCGTGGGAATCATCCACCCAACAGCCGAAAGATTCAACACAGGAATGTCTGGAACCGCCCAAAAGCCTGTAAAACCACAATGGATTCCAGGAATCCTGTTGGCCATTCTGTGCCTGAGTCTGCCAGGAGCCATCTGGGCGTCCACCGGGCCAAATCCGGCACCTTTGGACACTTTGCAGATCGATCCGGTGAAGGAGGAGGTCGACCCTCGATACAAGGGATCGAACATCGAAATCAGTCGCAAGAGATTGCCCGATGTTCAGGCCACAGTGGTGCCACGGGCCAAACCTCCCCGGAAGCCACCTCGTCTGACCCATCCACTCAGTGGAGATTGGTATTTTCAGGAAGCCCGGGCGGCAGCCGTCCGCAAGGACCGGCCCGCTGTGCGGGAAAATTTGAAACAGGCCCTGGGTGTGGATCCGGACAACACTCTTTTCCTGTGGTGGCAGGCAGGACAATCCCTGCGGGTTTTCGATACACCCACGGTAGTCAATTCCCTTCCTAAAATTGTGGCCGGGCTCGTGGAGTCACCGGTGGCCAGAGGCCGGTTGGTGGTGCGCCTGCACCAAACCGCAGTATTGCTGACAGCCTGGTTCTGGACCATGCTGGTGGCCGCGACCTTTCTGAGCCTGTGGCCAAATCTTGCTCATGATCTTGGCGCCTTGGTTTTCAAGGACCGGAGTCATCCTCTGCGACTGTGGCTGCCTTTGCTCATCCCAATTGTCTTCATTGCCCTGCGGCCAGGTTGGCTTGGATTCCTGGCCCTGATGAGTGTGGCATTGTTGATCCAGACCCGGGGGAAATTGCGTTTCCTTTTGACAGCCACCTGGGTATCGGCCATTATTCTGGCCTTCCCTGCCTGGCCTCTGCTGCATCTTGCGCCGCCAACCATTGATCCCAACAGCGAAGTGATTCTCCTGACCAACGCCTGCCGATTGGAGCCTTCGGGGCCAATGTCAGACCGATTGCGGAGGAACCTGAACAACTCCACCAACCCGGACCGCCAGGCGCGGCTGAGAATCGCCCTGGCCATTCAAGAAGCCCGTCGAGGGCGTTTTAAAACCAGCGACCAGCTTTTCCAGAAAGTGCTTCAATACGACCCTGATAATTTTTCAGCCCTGATAGGTCTGGCCAACAACACCTATTATCGAGGCAACCTTGACCAGGCCCTCGCCCGTTACCAACAGGCCAGAACCGTGAATCCAGATCGTGGCGAAGTAGGCTACAACATGGCCCAGGTCTATTTCAAAAAACTTTTCATTCCCGAGGCCACCACGGCCCTGGAGCAATCCAGGGAATTGGGTTTTTGGGCGCCTACCCACATGGACAAGAGCGCACGCAACCAGAGCTATTCTCCCGTTGTTTATCCAGGGTTGTCCTCCGAGGATTTGTTGAAGGCCTGTGCTTTTGAAGCGGGGAACTACCCGCCTCTGGTTACCATTTCTTCCTGGCAACCCCTCTTGGGAAGCCCTCCTTTGCCTTTGTTCCTGGTTCTCATTGTACCTTTGCTGCTGGCAGCAATTTTGATCCAGTGGTGGAGCCACCAGAACGATCCACGGGAATGTGAAAACTGTGGTCGCGCCCTCTGTCGGGATTGTTGCCGGGTGAGAGATTCTGCCTGGTTGTGCCCTAATTGTGGGGAGACCGCCAGCCGCAGCCGTAGCGATGTTGTTTTGGCAACCCTGCTCAAGAATCGTTCCAGGGGCGAGGGCATGAAAAACACCCAACGCATCGTCAATCTGGGTTGCAGCCTTCCAGGTGCCGGGCATTTGACCAGCGGACGATTTGCCGCCGCCTGGCTGAGATTATCGCTGTTGGCCTGGGGGTGTTTTTTAATCAGTGCGGGTTGGATTTTCGACAGTGGCGCCCCCTGGAAAAGCCCCGGCATTATCCTTCCCTTTGAAACCATCGATCCGCTTTGGATGCCCCTGCCCAAGGAGATGTGGGACGGATGGCTGTCCCTGCCGGTAATCTTCGGCGGCGGTCTGTTGGCCCTGGCCTGGCTGATCGCCCTGCTGGATGTTTCAAACCTGCGTCAGGGAATGCCCGAACGTTTTTCCTGGGCACCAAATTCCAATCGGAGCCCGGGAAGCGGAAACGCAGAGAAAAGTTTAGCCGATGAAACTCATCCAGGTGTGGCCGTTGGGCCGGGGCTGGGGAGTTCCTAAGGAGGTGTGGCATGGCCCTGGAAGGAAAACTGAGTGATTTCAATTTGGCTGAAATCCTCCAACTGATATCCAATCAGCAAAAGTCCGGTTATCTGAAATTGGTTGCCGCACGGAATATGGTTTTCATCTTCGACAAGGGTAAACTTGTCGGCACTCGCGACCGTCGCAACGATGCCCGGGATCCCCTGGAAAGTTTTTTGAAAGCCTACGGATTTTTTAATATTGAGCAGTGGAAACATGTGGAATTCGTCTCCCGAAACAGCACCTTGGATCTGACGGAAATTTTGGTTTCGGAAAACCTTCTCACCGAAGAAAAGCTGTCCAGCGTATTGCAAAGTCTGGCCCAGGAAATGACTACCAGTGGTATGAAGCTGCGTAAAGGCAGCTATCACTTCAAGGCCACAAAAGGAAGCCCTCCAGGAGTACGCCGCCTTTTCAGCATTGATATTCAGGGATTGTTGATGGAGGCCGCTCGACGCCTGGATGAGGAAAAGCTGCTCATAGAGGCCCTTCCCAGCCCGAGTATCTGTTTCATCCAGGGCGACAAAGTCATCCCTCAGGAAGCTCTCAGTCAAACGGGCCAATTCATTATGTCATTGGCTCTAGCTGGATTGCCCCTCGGGCGCATCATCAGGCAGGGACGAGCTGAGAGCTTTGTGGTGCGGAATTTATTGAAGACGTGGTGTCATGAGGGTTTTCTACAGGTTGATGATTCCGCAGAAACATCTGTTGACCGGTCGGCAGAAGATACCCGCAAGATAAAAATCCAACTGGGTTTGGGCTTGCGACGGGCGCCATTGGTTTTTTTGGCCGTGCTGCTTTTGCTGGGGTTTGGCTGGTTGAGATGGACGACACCTCCCATTGCCGACATGACGGTGGCCGACTCCGTGAGAGCCAACCAACTGCGCAGTGAAGTGCGGAAAGCAGCTACTTTGTTTCGGTATCGGCAGGGACAATGGCCTGAAAGTTTAGAGGTATTGGTGAACAACGGAACATTATCTTTGAGTACAATGAAGACCCTTGACCAATTGGATTGGCACTATAATCTGGATCAGGCAAAAGACAGGTTTGTTTTGCAACAAAGTTAATTTCGGTAAATATTATTGTTTGCACCTTCGGGTCCATGCGTAGCGACCAACATACTATCCGGTTCAAAATAAGCCTTGGCACAACGAGCCAAATCCTCAACCGTCACCGAATCCACCAAGTCGACCAACTCCACCACCGGTACAAAGCGTCCGTAGTATATTTCGTTGCGGGCAGCCCGGAACATCTGGTTGACCACACCCTCCAGACTAAAAATAAGCTGGCTCTTGATCTGTGCCCGATTGCTTTCAACTTCCGCATCGCGGACACCCTCGGCAATAAGCCGATCATATTCCACGCTGATCACCTCGATCAGGCGCCCAAGTTTTTCAGGAGAACAACTGCCGGCGCAGCTGACCAGACCGGTGTCGCGCCCCATGTCCGAATAGTTGTAAATAGTATAGGCCAGGCCTTCCCGTTCACGAACGGCCTGAAAAATCCGACTGCTCATGCCACCACCCAAAATATTTGTCAGTAGAAACACAGGCAGGCGATCCGGATGACTCAAGGCCACCCCCAGGTTTCCAACCTCGAAATAGGTCTGAATAATGGGGCTGGTCAGTTCGAGACTAAACGGGTCCAATTCTTCCAGGGCCAGATCAATTATGGCGGCGTTTGCTGGTTTGGCCGGCTTGTTGAACCTGGTCTTCTGCACCCCAGGACGAGCCGGAGCATCCAAACAATCCGCAACGATATCACGGAATCGGTCCTGAAGGTTGCCAGCCATGGAGATGACCATGTTGTCGCCGCAAAAAAGCCGTGAGTGGTTTGCACGCAGCAAACCGGGACTGAAGGAGCGGACGGCTCCTGGAGTTCCCAGGATGGGGCGGCCACGACGATGCTTGCCGTAAAGGCGTGCGGCGTAGGCGTCGTGAAGACGGTCGTCGGGAGTATCCAGGGCTTCCTGAATCTCCTCGATGACCACACTCTGCTCCAGGGTCACGAGTTTGGGTTCGAAAGCCGGTTTCAACAGCATCTCAGCCAGCAGCTTCACAGCCGACTCGAAGTACTCAGGCAAAACCTTGATGGTGAAAGCCACGGCGTCCTTGGTGGTGAAAGCATCCACAGCTGCGCCCATACTGTCGAAACATTGGGCGATTTCAAAGGCGGAGTGGTTTTCCGATCCCTTGAACACCATGTGCTCAAGGAAGTGGGAAATCCCGCCAAGACCATCGGGTTCGTCCTGACTGCCGATTCGCAACCACACACCCAAAGTTACGGCATGGGCCGTATTCATGGGAGTGGTCAGCAAAACAGCCCCGCCGGGAAGAACCTCCCGGCGGGGTGCATTTTCGTTCCTGTAGGGATCGAAATTCATGCAGACTTCCGCTTACCGGCGGCCGCCACGGCCACCACGGCCGCCGCCACCACGATTACCGCCACGGTCGCCACCACGGTCGCCACTGCGGGGACGTTCGTCGCGTTGCATGTTCTCCATGCCCTCGGGCACGGGCAACAGGGCTTTGCGACTCAGGCGAACCTTGCCGCTGCGGCTGTCCACTTCGACCAGCTTGACTTCGATCTCGTCACCAAGCTGCAGAACGTCTTCCACGTTGCCAACCCGGAAGTGCTCCAGCTCGGAAATGTGCAACAGGCCGTCCTTGCCGGGCAGATATTCCACGAAAGCGCCAAAGTCCACGATGGTCTTGACGATTCCCTTGTACACCTTGCCCACTTCGGGCTCGGCCATCAGGCCCTCGACGAACTTCATGGCAGCAGCGCCGCCAGCCTGGTCCGTGGAGCTGATGAAGACCATTCCTTCGTCATCCACCTCGATGGTGGCGCCGGTGTCTTCCTGAATCTTCTTGATGACCTTGCCGCCAGGGCCGATCAACTGTCCGATTTTCTTCACGGGTATCTGGATGGTCTCGATCTTGGGAGCGTATATGCTCATCTCGGTGCGGGACTCGGGCATGGCCTCTTCCATCACGTCCAGGATGTGATTTCTGGCGTTCTTGGCGTCGGTCAGGGCCTCGGTCATGATCTCACGGGTGATGCCGGTGATCTTGGTATCCATCTGGAAGGCGGTGATTCCAGTGCGGGTACCGGTGACCTTGAAGTCCATGTCGCCGAGGTGATCTTCAACGCCCAGGATATCGGTCAGCACCGCAATTCGCTCGTCTTCCTTGATCAGGCCCATGGCCACACCTGCAACCGGAGCCTTGATGGGAGCACCGGCATCCATCATCGCCAGGCAGCAGGAGCAAACCGTGGCCATGGAGCTGGAACCGTTGCTCTCAAGAATATCCGACACCAAGCGCATGGTGTAGGGAAAATCCTCAAGATCAGGCAGGATGGGGCGGATGGCGCGCTCGGCAAGCTTGCCATGGCCAATTTCACGACGACCGGTGCCACTGTAACGTCCAACTTCACCCACACTGAAGGGAGGAAAGTTGTAATGCAGGTAGTATTTCGACCAGTACTGCTCGCCGTTCAGGGGCTCGACGCGTTGCTCGGCCTGCTTGCTGCCCAAAGTGACAGTGCCCAGGCTCTGGGTCTCGCCACGGGTGAACAGGCAACTACCATGGGCACGGGGCAGTACGCCACACTCAACGGTGATGGGACGCACGGTTTTGAGATCGCGACCGTCGGTGCGCGTGCCCTCGCTGAGGATCATCTCGCGCATGACTTTTTTCTCGACCTTGGCCAAAGCGGTCATCGCGTCGCCGTCATTTTCGCCATCCTCGTTGGTGAACTCGGCAGCCACCTTCTCTTTGACATCGGACAAGGCGTTGGAGCGCTCAAACTTGCCCTTGACCACGATGGCCTTGCGCAGATCCTCAAAGATAAAGGACTCGACCTTGTCGGCCATCTCGGTATTCTCGTCTACAATGGCCATCTCCCACTTGGGTTTGTGGCCAGCCTTCTCCAGCAATTCTTTTTGCAGTCCATTGAGTTTGCGAATCCACCCGTGGGCAAACTCGACCGCATCCAGCAGACGCTCTTCACTGATTTCCAGGCATTCGCCTTCGATCATGCAGACGATATCGTCGGTACCAGCGACCACCAGGTCCATACTGGAATCTTCGAGCTGATCAAAGGTCGGATTGGGAATGAACTCGCCGTCGACTTCAGCCACCCGCACAGAACTAACCAGCGTAGTAAACGGAACGTCAGAAAGATTCAAGGCCATGCTTGCTGCGGTGATGCTCAGGGTATCGGCATGGAAATCGGTGTCCGCGCTGATGATGAATGCTACAACCTGGGTCTCATGGCGGTACCCCTTGGGAAACATGGGGCGCAAAGGACGATCGATCAGCCGGCAAGTGAGGACCTCGCGCTCACTGGGGCGAGCCTCACGCTTGAAAAATCCACCGGGAATTTTTCCGGAGGCGTAAGTCTTGTTGCGGTACTCCACAAACAGGGGCAGGAAGTCCCTGTCGCTGACACGCTTGTCCGCGGTGACGGTCAAGAGGCTCATGGTATCGCCCATGCGAACGACCACCGAACCGTTGGCCTGCTTGGCCATGCGACCGGTCTCCATGGAGAACGTCGTGCCATTCATTTCCATACTCACTGTATGGATGTTCATTTCAACCTGCTTATTCATTGTTCTGTTTTCCTTCCATCAACATCTGCCCGGACCTTCCGGGACTTTATGGCAGATGGTGGCTCATTCCACCGAATGCCCCTCGTGGACACCCCTATGGCGCCCCAATTTAACCCACCAAACCCCAAGAAAAGGGGATTGATGGAACATTACAATGGCCGCGGATGCAAAACACCGCGGCCATCGATTCTATGAACATTCAACCTGGCTGGATCAACCGCGAATGCCGAGTTCCTTGATCAGGTTGCGATAGCTTTCCAGATCCTTCTTTTTCAAATAGGAAAGCAGGCGTTTGCGCTGTCCAACCATCTTCAAAAGACCACGGCGGCTGTGATGATCGCGGCCATGCATTTTGAAGTGGCCGCCCAGGGTGTTCAAACGTTCGGTCAGCAGGGCAATTTGAACCTCTGGACTACCAGAGTCGCCGTCATGCTTCTTGAACTTGTCGATTACGTTTTGTTTTTGTTCCTTAGTCAATGCCATCGTCAAGAACCTCCAAATAACCGTCACGCAATAGCGTCACGATGGCCGCAGGCCAGCAACTTTTTCATGTCTGATCCTAAGGTTCACCATGAATAAAGCGTAGGAATGCCCCATTGGCTGGAGCCGACCCGCACGATAAATTGCAGACAAACAGCCGGAACCGGGATTACCCCCTTCCGGATGTGTCGGCGCGAATATAGAGAATACTGGACATTTCCGCAAGGTATTTCGGTCAATGACAGCCGAATTGGACAGTTATTTACCAAGAGCTTCCACAGATCAGGAGGCGTTGGATTCTGCAGTTTGATCTGGAGGGATGCGTGCCTCACCGTTGGTTCGCCCCTGGAAGGTTGGGACCAGGACCAAAAGGCTGGTCCAGTAGGCGTTGCGGTCATTGCGGGAGGCGGCCTGCAGGAGACGGGGGATTTCTTCACTAAGGATACCACTGAGAGCGTCTTCTCCCGGTGCGATCAGAATCCCGGGGTGAGTGGTTGGCAATGGTTTTTCCTGGTCAGTCCACAATTCCTCATAAAGCTTTTCTCCAGGCCTTAAGCCGGTAAACTCAATTGGAACATCGACTTCGGGAGTCAGTCCCGACAATCTAATCATCTGCCGGGCCAATTGGGCAATTTTCACCGGTTTGCCCATATCCAGAATAAAAGTATCGCCGCCTTGTCCCATGGTGGCCGAATACAACACAAGATTCACCGCTTCGGGGATGGTCATAAAGAAGCGCTCAATATCAGGATGGGTCACTGTCACCGGTTGTCCCTGGCGAATTTGCTTGAGAAAGAGTTCTACAACACTCCCGGCACTGCCGAGCACGTTTCCAAAACGAATGATGTTGAATTTCGTTGCACTACGCTGGTTGCATGAACGGACAACCCGTTCAGCAATCCGCTTGGTGGCACCCATGACACTTGTTGGATTGACAGCCTTATCCGTACTGATCAATACAAAATGGCTCACACCGTGCTGATCTGCCAATTCTGCGATATTGAGGGTTCCCCCCACATTGTTGAGAATGGCTTCCGTTGGATGATGCTGAAGCACCGGAACGTGCTTGTAGGCAGCAGCATGAAAAACCACTTCCGGACGGTGGGTCACAAAGACCTCTTCCATGCGGACGGGGTTTTTGATATCTCCCAGAAAAAATGTCAGGCGGGTGTTGCCGCAAATGTGTTTCAGTTCATGCTCCAAACGGAACAAACCGTTCTCATCCTTGTCCACACAGACCAGATGTTCGGTGCCTTGTTCAGCGATTTGACGGCACAACTCTGATCCAATGCTGCCGGCAGCACCGGTGACCAGAATTCGGCGACCAAAGAGGAATTCCTGAATCTCAGGAACATCAGATCGTATGGGACGACGGTGCAGGAGATCTTCCAACTTGAAATCGCTGACGCGGGTAACCACATTGCTGCTGCGCAGGATCTGGTTCAAATCAGGGGTGGTTTTCAGGGGCAAGCCTGTTTGTTTACAGAGGCGGATCACTCTGTAAAAATCGCTGGAATTTGCTGTGGGAATAGCCAGGACGATGGCCTGTGCCTGGGTCTTTTTTGCCACTTCAACGATATTCTTTATGGGCCCGTAAACGGGAATACCCTGGATGGTGATGCCCACCTTGTGGGGATCATCATCCAGGAAAGCCACTGGCCAATATTCCACAAGCCCCCTGGTCAGCATGGCACGCACTGTCAGGTTTCCGGCAGCCCCTGCTCCCACCACCAGAACTTTCTCCTGGCGACTGGCCCCATACCCCGCCATCAAATCATCCACCACCCTGAAACTGAACCTGGCAACACCCAACATCAGAAAACAGATGATGGCATCAATGGCCAAAACACTGCGAGGGAAAAACCCGTCCCAGACAAAGAGCACCAGCGGGATAAGTACAGCACTGCTAACCAGCACGGATGCAAAAACCGGCAGGACATCAGGTGCTCCTGCATACCGCCATGTCACTTTGTGAAGATTAAAGATCTGGAAAAAAGCCAAACGCACTACCACCACCAAGCCGACGGTCTTAAAAAACCATGTGGTCCAGGAAATGGTTGCCGTATCAAGATTGGACAGCTCGTAGCGAACAACAAACGCCAATAAAAAAGAAGTCAGACTGATCCCGCCACACAAAAGGATGCAAAAAAATCGGCGATGTCGTCGCACAATTTCCGAAAAATTGCTTTGCTCCCCATAAACACGGCTCAAAACAGAGCGGAGGCGCTGAAAAATATGACTTATGGTGCTGATTTTATTCAATTAATTGCCTGCCAACCCTTTTTGGGGAAAAGGCCCCCTGGGCAAGAAGATGTCGTGACTTCCCAGAGTCCCCCTTGGGAAAACACCACTGGATCAGAAGAAAGACTACACACCACTTGGCATGAATGCAAGGATTCTTTATCATTGCACTGAAATGCCAAAGGCGCTGAACATTGGACTCAACCCAATACTTCCAGGTATTTTTCAATTTCCCTGGCAACTTCCTTGCGTATTCCTGAACGGTCGGCAGCCATGCGCCGAAGATCAACTTTGGAAACATATTTTACGTGAATGAATTTTCGCAAAATCTTGGGCGAAACGTTGCATGGACTGCGCAGGCAGATCAGGGGCACGTCCCGGTTGGCGAATCCCGTGTGCAAGGCACGGACTGAAGCAATGGTTTCTATGACCTGCGGATTACGGGTTCGGCTCGCCACCGCCGCCACCAGACCTGGAACCGCCACCACCTTGGGGTTGCGCAGGAAACCCAAAAGCACGCTGGTCGAAGTAATATTCGAAAAAACAAGATTCTTGATGGCTGTCCCATCCATCACCTGAGACTTTTGGGAATTCTCGTCCTCGGCGTCATCTTCCAGGGAGGTTTCGACAACATCGAATAGAGGCCTGGAATGATCAGTGTCTTCGGCGCAGGGCAGGCCATGGGGCCAGGGGGTCAGCTCGTTGAAATGCGGCAATGTCAAAACAAGCTGACCAACTTCCACCCTCAAGCCATCGGTGATCCAGGTACCCCTGCCGAACTTGTCATCATGATTGTTCTCCGGTGCAGCCAGTATTCTTTGGATAATGGTTTCCTGTTCCAGATCCAAGGGAATGGCCAGCACTGAGCCCCGGGCATATTTTTGTACCAGGACCACTGCGGACATCAAGTCCAATTCACTGGATTCGTACCCGCCCTCCACTATTTGAAAATCCAAAGCCAGCAAACGCGCCACCGCATTGCCGAGCCAGGCCAGAGGCGAATGGTTGTCGTTTACTCCCCTGTGCAACTCAGCCAGCTGACTTAACTCAGGGTTACTTTTCAGGGTTTTGTAAATGTTTTCAAATTCCGACAGCTTCAGAACCTCCAGAGCGCGTGAACCATGCCTGATGAACGCATGGTGATCCTGCCCCTCCTGCACCCAACCAATCAATTGGCCCAATTCGCTGATGTTGGCATCGGCGCGAGCCAGCATCGGCAGCAGTCTCTGCACAGCTGAAATCCGGAAGGGGTCCACGGCCCCGGCAAGACGGCTGATTCGCATCTGCCAGGCATCGGTTTCCATTCGCAACAATCCCACCAGAAGGGTTCGGTTCTCCTGGGATATTCCATCTTTCTGAACCACTTCGTTCAGGAGTTTTTCGAGAACGGCTTGCAAACAGGGAGAAGGATTGTCCATGCTTCGGGAAATTTTTTCGTCCAGACCGGGGAAGGCAATGCAGGCTGCGGCCAGACGTCGCGCCCCGTAGCACCATTCTCTATCGGCATCATCCAGATCACCATCAAGTTTATTGAGGACCAGTAATTGACGACGTGTATGTGTGAACCTGCGCAAGTGGGGAATCAACCGCGCCCCTGCCGTGGTAACATCAAGGTAAGCAGCCAACAGCCTTACTCCGGCAACATCCCCTTTACAGGCTAGATATTGTATCGCCAGCAAATTGGATTTCAGTTCACTGGAACCAATGCAATTTCTCAATCGTAGAAACAACTTTCGAGACAGCTCGCTGACAGGTTCATCCAGGTCCGACAAATTGACAAGGTCGGCAAGCACACGACCGGGAGGGGTCGGGCAGGTACCAGGTGTGACCAGGCTGGGCAATATACGGTTATGGTACTCTTTGATCGCCACGAATGACCTTTCGTTGCTGGCGGAGCGGTGCTTGTTCATTTTCGTCCGGAAAATGGAAAAGTTGAACATCAAACTGCGAGATTTATTCCCACCGCGCCTGAAAGCCCACCCATAATCGGTCTTCTGCCTGGTCAACGCTCCCCACAGCGGGTTCACGGCGGGAGAAGGTAGCCATTATTCGCCCCAGCCTCGTGGCAAGTTCAGCTCCTACCATGAATTCTGATGACCAGTACCCCCAATGCCGGGGAAGAACCAACCCCCTGAGGGGATTGACTGCGCTGACGAGATCCACAGGCGCTCCCCATGCCCACTGGTAAGAGAACAGCAAGGACACCACTGTTGATACCCTTCCACGGCAACGAATTCCCGCTAGAGTGCGGCGGCCATTGGTGACGGCTCCCTGGCGGCCTAGACTGCGTACTGTGGCAAACCAGGTGCCTTGAGCCTGTTCCCTCTTCAGGCTCAAGGCCAATCCAGCTCTTTCGTCTTCACCAATGACAAAGGGCGGCATCCAGGGATAGACTTCAGACCATCCTTCTGAAATCCGGATTCGCTCATGCCAGCGAACCTTGCATTCCCATCCCAAAGGAAATCGGCCCAGGAGCAGGAAGTCAGCAAATCGCTTTCGGCGACGACGATGAAGACCAGCCCAATCCGGCCCACCACTTTCGCACCAAAGCATCTGCAACCGCCAATGGTCCGTGAGTTGTCCCCTCAACCGAACGGCCCAACCCGACCCTCCCCAGGTGTTCAGAACTGCCGGCCTCCCCCCGGTAAAGGGGCCATCAGTGCTGCTGGAAGCGGCCCACCGGGCCTGCAATCCAATTCCCAAGGGGAGTCTTCGATTGAGAGAAACCAGCCAAGCAACATGGATTCCTCCGGCTCCCGAATTTTCCCAGGCGACCCACTCAAAACCCAAATTGGTTGGTCCCTTTTGCCAGACCCCTGAAATAGTGGCACCTCTTTGCCGAGGCAAATGCATCACTCCCACGCCCAGTAACAGGGGGCCCATCTCCCGGGTAAGGTGCAGCGCGCTCATGGGAGTTTTCGATTTCCCATCACCCGACCGACCGTGCATCGCAGCGAGACTCCAACCTCTTCCTTTCAACTTGGCTGCAAGGCCCCAGACGGATTTTCTTTCCGGCAAGGTGGCCCAGCCGACGACCTGATTGCTGAATCCACGAAAAGACTGACCTGCCGCCAACCCTGAAGACCGACCGGGTCGTTGGATCAACAAACCAAAACCGGCATTCATTCCAATGCCTCCAGCCTGAAGTTCCAGGGGTCCCAGATTCAGCATGGCGGTGCCTACCACCAAACGGGCCCCGTCAAACGTCCTGCGCACTCGCCCACGGGCGCTGAAGCCCCTGGATTGGATTTTCAATCGGGATAGTTTGTCCATTTCGCCATCACTGGTTAGGGCCATCCTGCCATCCAACCACCCCTGCAGCGACCTGGCATCACGGTGGGGTTTTTTACTATCCAAAAGAGGAGGAACCTCTGCTGGCAGGTCTGATTCCTGCATTGCCGCAAGAATTTCCTGAAGGTCCTCTACTTGTAAATCCCCCTGAGCAATCAATGGTCCGGTCTGCAAACCAAAAACCAAAGCAGCCAGGGCCAAAACGGGAGTTGGTGGTTTTGCCGTCACGGGCGTTCACCGCCAAAACGCCCAAATACCAGGGCAAATCGGTGAGTAACACCCAATTTAGGGTGCACAACATGGCTGGTTCGCAGCATCAACCCGCCTCGAGTAATGGACAATCCGGGCCCCAGGCTTCCCGTTGGTGAATCAACCCTGAACTCAAGTCCAACCCCGGTTGCCAAGGCCATGATCATTTGAAAACCAAAATTTGGCCTGCCATTGGCAAGCCGATCAATAACCAGGGCAATGGCGTGATCCGAGTGGACTATGGTTGCTTTCAGTGCTTCAGTGCGGCGGCCATGGGCAGGGTTGCCTGAATGGTGGGGTGATGAATATCCGGGCCACTGCACTTGCACAACCCCGTGCACGGTCCGCCATTTCAAAGGGACCTGCAAAACTAGAAATACTTCCTGGGTAGCATCTTCTGCCCTCTGGGCAAGAATTTGCTTTATCCGGCGGCCCGCAACGCCCAAGGCAGGACGCTGCCCCAACAGGATCCTTGCGCTCGACCGGTCCTCCAAAAACAAATCCTTGCCGGTCCTTTGCCAACTTCCGGCCCAACTAAACTTTTTACCCCACCGATAAACAACTCCTTCAAGGGCAACACTCCGCTGATCCAATTCGGACATGGCGAACAGACGACCCTGTCCCACTGTGCCCAGGATTTCTCCACTGCGTCCGAAAGATGGGTCCGTCCCCGCCAACAACCGATGGGTCAGGGATGATGAGACGAGCCAGCTGTCTTCAATATTCAACAATCCACCAGCGGTGGCCGGTTCCACCGACCAGCCAAGCTCCATGCCAGCAGCCACGACCAGGCAACCAAGAACCAGCCAACACCAGGAGCGAATCTGCTTTTCAAGCAACCGCACCCAGTTCACCGCACCACCACCAAAGTCTTGGCTACAGGGCGATAAGATTGGTTGTTTCGACTTTTGTGCAACAGCACCACATACCCGCCCACAGGAACCCGGTACCCCTGGTCATCCTTGCCATCCCAAATCAAATCCCGGGTTCCCGGCCCACTGGCTGTTCCGCCAAGATCTCTTACCATTGCTCCCCAGAGATCGAAAACCTCCACATGCCAGTTGCTCTCATCATCAGTCAAAACGAAACGAATATGGGTTACCCAGATTCCCAGACTAGAATCCAGCAACGGTGGCTCAGCTGACAGATCCACCCCGAAATTCAAAATATCCCCAACGCTGTTGGTGCATCCCGGTGTTCCTCCCTGGGGTGCAGTGCACGAACGCCAGTCGCCCCAACCTGGAGATTCCGGAAAGTGTGACATTCTCTCCCAAGACAGACCTGGGCCATCAGGCAACCTATTTGAAGCGGGCAATGTGACATGGTCCAGCACAGTGCCAAAGGCATCTCCGAGATATACCCGATCGGCGAAGGAGCGGTCTTCAGGGGGATTGTTGTTCAGGGAGGGCCACGTCCCTGGCATTTGCCTCAGTGATTCCGTCAATTGTCCCGGTGGACAATCCAGGACCATGCCCTGGACCAGATTTTCCAGGTGCCATTGGGCCAGGGCTGCCGAATCCTGGGCCACCACCAGAAACTCGCCAGGCGCCAGATCCACTGGCGGCAGGTCTTTCCAGGCGCCCTCCTCATCCCGCAATTTAAATTGGCCCAGATTTACACTTTCAGCACCAGCCTGGACTTCCACCCATTCACCTTGGTGGTTTGGTGGAGCAGACAAGACCTCACTCAGATAAATTTCCCCTGCACCCACTTGCAATTTGCCCACTTGAATATTCAGCAGAGCATTTTCAGCCGGGAGGTTAAACTCCAAAGAAACGCTGAAACGTCCGATCCGACCGGGAGCGAACCCCAGAAACACTTGGCACTGTTCCTGGGAACGGCATCCCGCAAACAGGGTTTCGAGGACTGTTTGACTTTCGCCCTCGGCAGACCTGAGTTGCACCTGCAACTCCGTGGTGGGAATATCCAGCAACCCCACATTTTTCAAAACCACCGTTAACCAGAGATTTTCACCAACCTGAGCCAGGGACGGCGGTTCTGTTCCGAAAGATTCAACTCGCAGTTCATAGTCATTGAAATTGGCTTCCCCCGGTGTGGAAGAGGCTGAGACAAAATCGATGAGGTTGTTGTTAGTGTCCCATCCATCGGGCCTTCGGGCCAGAGACAAGCCTGATACCAGGGGAACGGCTTCACCTTCGAACATTTCCGGATCCGTCAGAGAGCCATAACCAACCAAGTCCAGAACCGCACCTTGCCAAAACAGACGGATGGCGTCGGGGCCATTTTGCAACCCCAGCCAAACCTGGCCCTGGGGCACGGCCTCCCCTTGCCAATTGCGATCCACCAGCAGAAAGATTTCACCCGGGGCAAGGGGCCAATCCGTTTCCATTCGCCAGCGGGTGTCCCAATCAGCGTCCACCGATCCGTTGGCAAACTGGAATTCAACACCCAGGAGGTTAATGGCCTCGGGTCCGGTGTTCAGCAGTTCGACAAATTCCCGACCTGCATCAGCTCCAGCCGGATCGGCAAGGAATTCATTGATCACCAGCTGGGCAAGGCATGGTTTACAGGCGGCAAGAAAACACAGGATCAGATAGCAGGTGGGATTCCCCAGTTGATGTTTGATTGGCAAGGCATATCGCTATCCCGGGAGGGAATGAAGATCAGAGCAATCCGTGGCGCCGGCGAAGAAACCATTCGCAAGCCAACAGCAGGACCACCACAAACAGAAAAGGCCAACCGGAAGATGGGTTCCATTTGTGGCGGTTGGCGACCTCACTGCTATTCCAATCCAACCCTGCAAGGGCGGTCACCAGGGCGTTGACTCCAGAGTCGTCATGAAGGTTGAAATAGCTTCCGCTCAGTCGTTCAGCCAATTGTTGGAGCCGTCGTGCGTCCTGCCGCACCTGGGTCTGCTCCACAGAGTGGGAAGTGATGACCAGTTCTTCCACTGGGCCCTCTACCACCGAATCGCCGTGCCCCAACAATTGAATCGTATACCTGCCGGGAGGCATGGCCGGCAGATTGAAGTTGTATTGTCCCCGCAATGAATCAAATCCACTGACAGGAAAAGACCTGGAATCACCGGGAGGACGGCCATCTTCCGGCTTTTGAACCTCCAGGCTCACTTTCCCGTCGACAATGGCATGGCCGCGCATATCTCGCCACTGACCGGCCAACCGAATGCTCTGGCCTTCCTGATAAAATGCCTGCCTGCCAATAAAAGTCAGGCCCGATTCCCGCGTACCATCGGCCAACCAAACCAGAAGATTGCGCAGAATTTGGCGAACTGCGTGGATTTCCTCATTTTCATTTCCCGCAGAACCGCTGTTCCAGAAAGCCATCTCCCAAAGCCGACTGCCGCTCCAGAAAGCCACACGCCCCGCTGAACGCCGACCCACGACCAGCAAGGGAACTTCGGTGCCTTGACCTGTTTCAGTGTGCATGGCAACCAACAGTGATTGGAAGCCTTCCCGGGGACGGCACCGTACCACCGCTGGCAAAGGAGGTGCTTGGGCCAAAAGGTTGGCCCCCGAGACCATGGCCAAACCGGAGAAAACCGGATGGTCATAGGCCAGGGAGTCAGGTCTTGCAAACAGTGGTCCAGGTTCCCAGGCCGCCTGCTCCAGCGAAACCGGCAACAGAGCCAATAGCTGAGGCCCTGGTTGGGGCAAACGGCGAGCCAGGTTCACCATGGTACCTGGCAGGACCATCAACCCCAAACCGGCATCCACGGCCTGGCCAAGCAAGGAATGGTCCAGTCGTCCGTTGGTTCCACTCCAGCCTGCCAAAACAACCCCTTCATATTTCAGCCATTGTTGCAGGGTCGACGGAGCCACAAACGCGGTGAGGCTATCGGCAAAAACAAGCCCCTTCTCGGTTGCGTAAACCACATCCAGAGACAGTCGAGTCTCTCGCTGGGCGGCCTGGGCCAGGAAGCGAACATTCCACCCAGGCTTTTCAGCCAGCAGCAGAAGCCGAGTCCGGGCTTTGTGGATGTCCACTCCCAGTGACACCCGGTTATTGGCCAGGAAACGCTCGTTGTCCAGGGGCGAAACCTCCAACTCCAACATTTGCAAGCCGGTTTCCGAAGGCACATAGGAAAGCTCAAAATTGGTTGCCCCAGGTCCGGCCTGAATGGTTTTTTCTGCCAGAACCCGGTCACCCTGTTTGAGCCTCACCGTCACCGCAGCATCGACGGCCGCAGCCAGAGAACGATGCATCACGGTGGCTTCCACCAAAACCTGATCGCCCTGGAAAGCTGTCTCCGGATATCTGACATCCTTGATCAACCGATCAGAACTGCCCACGGGGTCCCCCACTCCCCCGGTGAATAAAGCTGATGAAGACAAAACCCCGCCCGAGCCAATGCGGTCACCGGAAGCATCACTCAAGCGAACAGTTTCCTGCCCGTCACTGACCAGGACCAACGCCCGTACCGGATCGGCCGCCAAACGATTGCTGGCCTTCCTCAACAAGGCCGTCAAATTTGTGCCATGATTCAAGGGGTCGACAATGACCGGGTCCTGCAACCCAAATTCCTGCAAATCCGCAAGGCCATTTCCCCGAAAAACCCTGGTCTCCACCTCCAAATCCAAATGGGCCAATGCGGAGTCCACCTGGGCAATGGTTGCCAGGGCCTGGTCCCAGCGGACCTGATGCTGACTGCGTCCCTGCAATGCCATGCTGGCCGAATCCTCCACCAGGAAGACCAACTGCCCCGACACATCATGCCGAATCAGCCGGGACAAGATGGGACCGGCCAAAGCCAGGACCAACATCAGCAAGGCGCAAGAACGCAAACCGACCAGAGTCCGCCGCAACCCCGCAGAAGGTCCAGGCCGACTCTGGCCGTAAAAACGAACCGTCAGGATCATAGCCCCCGCCGCCACTACCAGCAGCAGGGGCCAACTCCAGGCGGGTGATGTCCAAAGAATGGACACTGCTTACTTGCCAGCTTCGAATTTTTCCCGGATGACAACCTGGGCGGCAGCCAACCGGGCGATGGGCACCCGGAAGGGTGAGCAACTCACATAGTCCAGTCCAACCTTGTGGAAGAAAGCCACACTGCTGGGATCGCCGCCGTGCTCGCCACAAACACCGAGGTGGATGTCCGGATTGCTCTTGCGACCCTTCAGGCAGGCCATTTCCACCAACTGTCCGACACCAGACTGGTCCAACTGCTGGAAGGGATCACTGGGCAATATGCCACGAGCCACATATTCACCCAGGAAAACGGCCGCATCGTCGCGACTGTAGCCAAAGGTCATCTGGGTTAGGTCGTTGGTGCCGAAGCTGAAGAAATCGGCAACTTCAGCCATCCTGTCGGCCATCAGGGCTGCCCGGGGAATTTCGATCATGGTACCCACCAAGTATTTCACATCCGAGTTATTTTCGGCGATGATGGAGTCGCCAACTCGCAGGGCCATCTCGCGCAGGTCGCCCAGCTCCCGCTTGGTGCCAGTGAGGGGAATCATGATCTCCGGGATCACATCCACGCCATTTTTCTTCACGGCCACGGCCGCATTGATGATGGCTTCGACCTGCATCTCGTAAATCTCGGGATAAATCAGGCCCAGGCGGCATCCACGATGTCCCAGCATGGGATTCTCTTCATGAAGGGCGTCGACCTTGGCGGTGATTTCCTCCATCGTGACTCCCGAGGCGTCGGCAACACCCTGTTGGCCCGCCGCATCATGGGGCAGGAACTCGTGCAGGGGGGGGTCCAACAGGCGGATGGTCACCGGCAAACCGTCCATCTCCTCAAAAATGCCTTCAAAATCGGCTTGTTGCATGGGTTTTATTTTCACCAGGGCAATACGACGTTCTTCCACGTTCTCGGCCAGAATCATTTGACGCATTTTGAGGATGCGATCTTCGCCGAAGAACATGTGCTCAGTGCGGCACAGACCAATACCCTCTGCTCCGAATTCGCGGGCCTGTCGACTGTCGGCAGGACTGTCGGCATTGGTGCGAACCTTCAGGCGACGGGTTGAATCGGCCCAGCCCATGATTTTTTCCAGGTTGGCATCATCCATGTGAGGCGGAACCAGGTTCGGAGCTCCATCAATGACAGAACCATTGGTTCCGTTGATGGTGACCATCTCACCGGCTTTGAAAGTTTTGCCACCGATGGTCATGGTGCCCGCAGCGACATCAACCAACAAGTCACCACACCCTGCAACACAGGGTATGCCCATGCCCCGAGCAACCACGGCCGCGTGACTGGTCATACCACCACGACTGGTCAAAATCCCCTGAGCCACATTCATGCCTGCGATGTCTTCGGGACTTGTTTCACGCCGAACCAGCACCACCCGTTTCCCGGCTTCAGCCTGAATCACGGCATCTTTGGCACTGAAAACGACCTCACCCTGGGCCGCACCCGGGCTGGCAGGAAGGCCGGTACCCAATACGCTCAATTCAGCGTCGGGGTCAATTTGATCGTGAAGCAATTGGTCCAGATGATCGGGTTCAACCAGGAGCAGGGCCTGGTCCCGGGTTACCAATCCTTCAGTTTCCATTTCCACGGCCACGCGGATGGCGGCCACACCGGTGCGCTTGCCGCCGCGAGTCTGCAACATCCACAACCTGCCATCCTGAATGGTAAATTCAATATCCTGCATGTCCTTGTAGTGTTCTTCCAGGCGATTTCGGATACCATCCAAGGCTTGGTAGGATTCAGGCATGAGTTCTTCAAGGGTTGGTAATCCGTTGGCCTCGTTACCCTCAGGCAACAATTCTCGGCCATGATTGTTCAACTGTTGTGGTGTCCGGGTTCCGGCCACCACATCTTCACCCTGGGCATTGACCAGAAATTCACCGTAGAAGTAGTTTTCACCGCTGGCAGGATCACGCGTAAAGGCGACACCGGTTGCACTGGTTTCACCCATGTTTCCAAAGACCATGGCCTGCACATTGACCGCAGTTCCCCAATCGCCGGGAATGTGATTGATGCGACGATATTCAATGGCTCGCTCAACATTCCAACTCCTGAAAACGGCTTCAACGCCGCCCCAAAGCTGCTCAAAGGGATCTTTTGGAAAATCTTTATTGGTATCTTCCTTGATAATGCCCTTGAATGTGGCAATCAGGGACTTCAAGTCATCAACGGAAAATTCCGTATCCAGTTTCAAACCTCGTTCATCTTTGAGGGTATCAATGGCGTGTTCGAATTTATGACCTTCGACGCCCATGACCACGTCACCATACATCTGTACCAGGCGGCGATAGCTGTCGAAACTGAAACGTTCGTTTCCACTGACGTTGGTTAGGCCCTGAACAGTATCATCGTTCAAGCCAAGGTTGAGCACTGTATCCATCATGCCGGGCATGGAAACTCGGGCCCCGGAGCGCACCGAAAAGAGCAGCGGGTCTGCGGCATCGGCAAACTTCTTGCCCATGATGGCTTCCACTTTACCCAGGGCTTCTTTCACTTCGGTTTTGAGCTCCTCGGATAAAACATTGGTTTGCTGGTATTCGATACACTGTTCCGTGGTGATGGTGAATCCCGGCGGTACGGGAATATTCAGCCCCGTCATTTCGGCCAGGTTGGCACCCTTGCCACCAAGCAGATTTCTCATTCCGGCATCGCCATCAGCGGTGCCGTCTCCAAAGAAAAACACCCTTTTGCTGTTCATGATCGCTCCATTGGAAAGAGTCATGGCCGGACACCAGCTTACCCGACGCCCATACCCAGATTAAGCTACACATGGTGCAAGTAGCACCCTTTTGCCACCAGCGTCAAATAAAAACACGGCCCCGAATTGTTGCCGGAACCGTGCTTAAGCTGACCGGAAGCCAGTATCATTATTGTTCCGTCTAGCGAATGATCACCAACCTGCCCCAATAGTCCTCCTGTTGGGGCATTTCCACTTTGTACAGGTAGACCCCAGGACTAACCTGTTCGTCATGCCGGTTGCGAGTTCTCCAGAACATATTGCCGCCATGCAGGTTGTCCGGTCCCAGATTGATGACATCGTCTCCTGCAGTGGTAAAGATCCTTACCCGAGAACCTTCCGGCAGGTTGGTGAATGTGACAGTCTCACCCTCCTGACCCGGAAGTCCACTGTCTATTCGCAAAGGGTTGGGGAAAACATAAATTTCCTCGCCACCTGATGCGGGTGCCGAAGGTTCGTTCAGCAGGAAAGAAGTTCGATTCCCATTCCCGGAAAACGGAGAGAGCGAATCGCCATTCCACCGGGGTGAATACACCGGAATCTGGGAGTTGTTCTGAGGCGAACTGAGTGCTGTATTGCCGTAGTCATAGGATGAAATGGCGTAGTGGTAGGAAAAGCCATTAAAAACCTCTTCATCAAAAAAGCGTATGGTATCCGGAGTATCAAAATTGAAACAGGCGGCTCTTTTGGAGTTGTAGCACTGGGGTACAATTTCAAAATTGACATTGCCACAGTAGCCTTCAATACAGGCTTCGGGATTCACACGATCGAAATTACCAATCAAAATCATATCATCCGGAGTGTGGGAAGGAGCACGCCAAACGCTCCATCCCTGAAAAGTTTGGCATTTAAGTCTGAATTGGAACCCTGGTACTATATTTCCTATATCAAAAGAAATGTCCAATCCCAGTTCCAAGGACCGCAGACCCGAAGTGGTCGAGCTGTTGTAAGTATCGGACAAGACTATTGGTGAGCGCTCCAGGTATATCCCACCGCCATAGGAGCCCATGAAGAAATCACCACTGGAATCGCCCACCAAGACCAGGCGAGTTCCCTTTTTCAGCAGGGGTTGTTCAGCCAGGTGCGCCCAGGTGATACCTTGATCCGCACTCACCAGCACGGACCAATCATCCTGGAGGCAATAGTAATTACCGGAAGGGCCATCGGAGGCAATCAAGTTCATGGCCCTGAGGCTCCCCAGACTCTCGTTGCTCACATCGGCACCAACCAAAACCCAGGTGCTGCCACCATCTGTTGTGCGGTACATGCCTTTGTTCTTCATGCCGACAACCATCAGATCAGGATTGGCGCGATCAACCATAATGCTGGCAGCACTAAAGATCCAGGCTCCGGCATTGTCAGGATCCACAACCATCAGATCACCGTAGGTGTCGCTCCAGGTTTGTCCCCCATCAAAACTTTGGAAAACGCCGTTGTCATCCATGGCAACCAGGACATGATCAGGATCGGACGGGTCTGTAACGATTTCGTTGACCCTCAGGGGCAACGTTGTTTCGGTATCGGGATCGTCTAGATCGACTTCCACCAACAGGTTCGAGCGCTGGAATGACCCACCGTTGTCAGACGAAGAAAACAATCCGAAAGTAGGAACAAAAACCCAGAGCTTCCCGGGTGACCATTCGAGTCCCTTGATATTAACAGTGGAGGGAGCCGGTTCAAAATCGGGATCCAGATTGGCACCCCACTGGGCAAAACTTTCGCCACCATCATTGGTGACGTACAAACCATCACCGGCAGTCCCAACGGCAAAATGATCGTTGTTGAGGGGAGAGATACTCACCCAATTGATAGTCAGAGAATCAGTGAACAAATCTTCAGCGAATCTGCTCCACCTGCCTCCATCATATTTGAATAGACCCTTCGGGCTGGATTCAACAACCTGCCCACCAGAAAAACCAGCAATGGCAAAACCATTGGTTCCCAGGTCTAGAGCAGAAGTATTGGTCTGTCGCCAGGCCATGGGAAGATCAAGATTTTTTTGTTCCCATAATCCGGTAGTTTCACTGAACTGAAAAATACCACCGTTGTTGGCCAAGTTGATTGTACCTGCCAGAACCCCGTATGTCGTGGGACCTTCCGTCACCCAGGTCAACAGCATGGTGGAAGGTCCAGTTGACCCAACCTCCCCGGAATAAATGGTATCAAAAACCATCTGGCGATCCACCTGGTCACCAAATCCGCCTTCAACAGAGACCCCGTAGTCCAACCCATCAACATCGGTCAATGCATAACAAGTTGCTTGTTCCAGGCCCAGATCTCCCCAACTGATGGTCACCCCGGGCCGACCTGAGATTTGTTGTTTCAACACCAGTGCATCTGGCGAAATAAGAAGAAGCGAATCATTGGCACAGGATATATCCGGTGTTAGGGCCAGGCTCTGAAGTCCTGGCAAAACCAGTAGGAAAATGGCCAGCAGCCTGACAATAGACCGGTGGGTTTCCAAGTTCCCTGTTTTCATCAATTCCCTGCCTTTCAAGCCCAATACGGACTGTCAAATGTGATATTTCCGGAGGACCTCGGTTAGGGCCCGAATTTTCAAAATCAAGGGGTGGTGGGCCCACCCTGTTCAAGCGGGAGACCAAAATGCTCACCCAGTACCCACAAGATGGCCTTCTGGCTCTCAGCATGATCAAAGCGGTAGGGGTCAAAGCCCCAGTAGACATCGGCTTTTTGAACTGGCTTGTCTTCAATGGTTTTGTATGAGAAATAACCATACACTCTGCCGGTTACCCTGGCAGCAGCCAACGGAACTGGCTCTCCACCATCTTCAGGGACGTAGGTGGTCAACGCCATTTCTCCACAAATGGATTTAAGCTGGTTGCTGGAATAAACACTTCCGGGCCAAGCGTCATCACCGGCCTCCCAAATGGATTCTCGCATCCAATCCAACCGGCCAACACCGGTGAACATGGGTTCGATGCATTGACCCTGATAGCCCAAATCACATTCCTGAATAATTACGGCGGTGGGTCGGTCGGAAATTTTATCGTTCATAAACTCATCACCGGTGAAGGGATATTCCAGTATCAGCGCGGTGTCCAATCCGGCTCCAACCATGGGATCCCGCCAATCCATACCCGCATGGGTATTGATCACATCGGAAATCGCACCAAGCCCAATAGCCCAATGGGAGCGGAAATCTTCTGCAAGCTTGAGCTGTTTCAAACCCGAACAGGGGCTCTTTCGCTCCTGA
Organism: Candidatus Krumholzibacteriota bacterium; assembly: GCA_024275485.1. Taxonomy (GTDB): domain Bacteria; phylum Krumholzibacteriota; class Krumholzibacteriia; order LZORAL124-64-63; family LZORAL124-64-63; genus LZORAL124-64-63. Next base: position 106,859 of record JAJRZA010000033.1, read on the forward strand.
TCAGCAGACAAAATTCGGCCATAAATGTTCTTGTTCAGGGGAATAGTCCAATCCAGGGCAGTGATCCCCGCCGTAGCATAAGGGTACAACAGAGGCCCACGCGGAACTTCAGTACCATCATTCAGCTCATTGGTACCAAAACCAACCACAAAGATCTCACCACCCAAAGAAAAATTCTCCACGGTCGAATCAAAAATAATCGGAACCATATAGTTATCCACTTCCAGGAACGATTCCATGGAACGATCCCCCGCGAGGAATATATTCCCCCCCTGGGCTTGATAGGGATGCAACCAGACAAATTTGTCGCCGGAGGCATCAGGACGGAAGTTGACAAACATGGGTTGAACAGTGTGAGATCGAGCCATGATAAGCGCTGCTTTATAATTTACCAAGACCTCGTAATCAAAATCTCCACTGGTGTGATCATAACGGTCGCGTTCAAAACTAAAATTCTCAACCCCACCGATGTTGTCTAGGAATTCCCAATACGCATTGCGGAATTCCTCTTTGTCATAGGCAAAACTTCCAGTTTCGTTGGGCCAACGATTGGTTTGATCGTCAACTACCTGATCCACTAAGACCAGATTGAGCTGGTTCTCCCTGCTTACGAAAGGAATAACCGTAAGATTCCAGCGAAGAACATTCACCGCACCGGAATCGTCCACGGCCCGAATCCAAAATGAATGATCCCCCTGGGAATAGGACCGCTCTTCAGCAAAGCGGTTTTGCTCACCCAAGCCTGGTGGTACAGACCAGCCGTCATCATTTGGATCTTCCACGTCGGCAAGGTCCCATCCATGACGTATTGAGACCACCCTTCCTGCATAACTGCTGGAATCGACGGTCCATTGGAAGTTCAAAGGCTGATTGGAAGCAATATTGTTGGAGCTGAAACTGCTACCCAGCCCCAAAAAAGGCTCACTGGCAGATATGGTGGGTTCGAACTGACCCTCTGAAATTCTGAGATTCAAGACTTGCCTGTTGTAAACCCTACCAATACTCACAGCACCAGCGGTATCGCGTGCCTGCACCGCAAAAAGAAAATATCGGCCATCGCTGTCGTTGGTTGGGAAACTAACTTTGCGTTCCTCTTCATCGTCACCGTAACGGGCCCAGGAGGTCCAAAGGGGATCCTCGAAATCAATCAAGTCAGGATACTGATTGTACAAGTAAGCATTTGAGATGTCAAACGTCCCGCCACTGCCATCATCAACTTCTGCCGGAATCCAGAGGAACCTGACGTGGGTGGGAACACCCAACTCAAAATCCGTATCAAAACCTTCATAGGTAAGATTAACCGTTGCTGGTACGGAATAGGAACTCGAACTGGAGTTCGTTCCGGCAAATTCCGCCAGACAAGTGGGCACCAGGGTTGTGGAGGTAAAAGTAATCAAGGCAGGAGAAGGATCCACGCCTCCTTTGTCATCCACTGTTCGAACAAAGAGACTGTGGGTCCGGAAACTTCGTTCGGAGCCAGCCGGATCTCCGGGAAACCCTTCCTGATCGGCCAAGACAAAAAAGGAGGTATCAGTGGCAGTGGTGAAGTGCCAGGGATGGATTTCAGCGCCTGTGAGAGGATCACGTGTCAACGTATCCCTGGGACTGATGCCATCAATTCCATTGTCGCTTATTTTCCACTGGAATCCGGCCACCCGTCCGTCAGGGTCGCTCCCGGTCCAAAAGAATTCCACTTTGAACCCGGCTTCCAATAAGGTGGGCGGCTCCCCGGTCAACCGTGTATCGGGCCGACTGTTGGGAACCAGGCTTCCACTCAACTCGGTGTTGGTAGAGCATCCAATCAGAACCAGAAAAATCATCCCGGCCAAACTGATCGCGATTTTACGCCTTGTCATTGAGTTTCTCCTAGAAACATTTGGTCGTCTCAAGCTACTTTCGAAGCACTTATTGAGAGTCGGAGCACTGAATCAATCCAAGAGCTGCATCCTGGAAGAAGAGTTTAAAGTCCTTGGTCACTGGGTCAAGGAAACCCTGGTCATCATAGTGGGCGCTATCCATGGCCCCAAGCTTGATATTCCAGCTGGAAACTGTTTGGTAAGATGGAGCGCAATCCCGCCAGGTTTCACCAGAAGCAAGAGTTCCCGGAGGGCGAATATCGTCAAACAGGTGATACAATGATGGACGCATTGGTTCAAAGCCACACGCAGATTGATCCAGGGCCACTACCTTCACACTACCGCTGCTCATCTGGCGCATGGTAATGTCCACAATCTCCCGGGCCAGTTCAATATCATTCAGGCCTTCCAGGGAATTCAGGGCAAAAGCAAAATTGTCCTTGCCCAATGCCCAGAGGGATTCCGGAATATAGAAATCAACCTCGATGGACCACAGCCCGTCGGCTGGATTGATAAAAAGGCCTGTGTCGCCGGAAACGAGCCCCCAAGTGACCGAGTTGATATCATCAATTCCACCACCATCCAAAATTCCATTGCCGGGATCGCAATCATAATCAACCTGATAGCGCCAGGCACGTGCCCTGTTCAGGGGATCGAGCCACGCCTCTCTCATGTCGTCCATACCATGCAGCAAAATTGTCATGGAGTAGATACGGCTGCGGAACGTATAGAAGTTGCTGGCATCCCCTTCTTCATCGCTCAACCGTAAAGCGTGGGTAATTTTATTTACGTTCATCCAACCCAGGCCCTGGAATGTAAGTTCAGTTTTGTCCGGAACCGGAGTATTGGCAGTAACCTGGGGAATATAAAACTCGGTGAGGTCACCAAAGCACTCATGGCCAACGTCTCCCGGCACATAACAGGGTTGATCAGGAGATACGTTGGAATTGCTGTCCCGGTCCGGGAGCAACTCAACGCATTGCACACAAGGAGGAAACCCAACATCAAAGGTGATTTCGGCGGGGGTACCGTCACGTCGTAAATGCTCATCCACCGACCGCATCTGGAATGTAAATTCCGTACTCGGTCCAACCAGAAAGCCCAGTGTGTCGGCATACCAACCGGTCAACCCTGGCCCCCAGGTGGGCTCATAATTAATGGCCCCGGCACCAGAGGAAAAAGAGAAGAATCCACCGGTATAGTTAAGCCGGTTTCCATTGACAATTCCGGTAAAACCGATACCGAAATCAGGATCAAGAATATTATCGTCAGGATGGTCCTTGGCCAAGGACTTGAAAACGGCATAGGATCTGTCCGGAATACGATCACCAGCAACAAAAGGATGATGCTCCCCAGGATTGTTCAGCAATACATAGTAGGGGTAAACTTCAGGGTCTTCAGGGTGATCCCAGTCGGTTTCACCATTGAGAATGATGGTTTCGGGGTCATGGTTGACCACAAACTGGAAATTTCGCAAAAAATCTGAAACCTCAACTCCAGCAACATCAAGAGAGTTGACGCGAACATTGACCGCACCGCTCTGCAACTCGAGTCCGAATGGATCAGTGCTTGAATTGTCGTTTCTGAAAACCAAACTGTTGATAGGGGCAAAAGTGGAGAAACTATCACCCGTGGATTCATTGAAACTGCGCGGATGCCAGCAATCCTCGAATGTCGGCACGCAGTTTCCCCCCAGATCACCCATCAAAGACCATTTGTATCCAAACAGGCCATCGTCACGGGGAGGGACGGTATCCACCTGGGCCAGGGCATCAAGGTCGTACCCCAGAACATTGGGTGTGGAGCCACTCCAGTAAAGGTGATAACGCTTGCCGAAACCCACGGTATCGGGTTCGCCACTTGCCATGGGTATGGTATCGGTACCATTGATGCGGAAGAAGTTAATGAAGGGAGAACCAAGGGTATTGCTGAAAAAGTGCAACCGGGCCGGGGTCCGATCAAAATCGCCAAAATCATCCACGGCAACCATATGAAAAGTCATATCCGCCGAGGGGTTGGTGCCTTGATTGATTTGAAAATCAAAAATTGAATCGTTCTTTGTTGTCCAATGGGCAATTTCCAGATGCGTAATATCCAGAGCAGGATTGAACCGGGCATCTTCTTCATCGTCGGAAGTTTCGTCGTTCTGAACACTGGTATCGGTCAAAGCCCAGGCAAATTTTTCCACAATGCCATCCTCATCACTGCCATACCAAAACATATGGTAATGGTAGTAGCCACCCCCACCTTCAAGTGGAGCGCCAATAAGGAAGGTTTCCGGTGGTCTGTTGACAATGACGGCTTCAGGTTGGAAAGCCCGACATCCGGCAAAAAGAGTCAATGCCACCAGGGCAATTGTAAGCAAAAGCCACCAGAAGAATTTGGGTCTGGTATTCATACTTGTATGCGTCCCCTTGCAAGCGTCGTGACGACTTCAGGTTGATATCCGCCGTGGGGGTGGGTCCTGGCGGCGGCAACCGCAACAACCGAGTAGAATTCCTCAGCTTTGCGATCAAATGGGTTGGTCTCTACCTGCCTCCTGAAATATAGGGATTTGGGCCTTGATGTGTCAACCTCAAGGTTTCAAAAAATAGAAAGAAACAGACAGTTGAAGGGCAGGAATCAATTCTTCGCCTCAAAAAGGAGCGACCCCCGAAGGGGCCGCTCCCGAACAGCTTCCGCTGAAGACTTCTCCGAAGAGAGTTACTTCACCAGGGCCATTTTGTTGACCTTAACTTCACCAGCGGTGCGAGCTTCGTAGAAGTAAACACCGGAGGAGACGTTGGAACCCTGGTCGTTGGTTCCGTCCCACATGATGTGGCCGGGACCTCTGACACGGGATTCGTCGATCAGGGTCCTAACCAGTTCGCCACGAACGTTAGATCTTGAGGCTCAAGTGGCCCTCTTTGGGCATGTTGAACTCGATCTTGGTGCTCGGGTTGAACGGGTTGGGATAGTTGGTCGCGAAGAACTTATCCGCAGCAGGAACCGGGGTGGGGTTCCAGCCGGGGTTGGTCAAGCCAAAGTATCCTAGCACTTCACCCAGGACATTCACACGCATGGCCACACCGTCAGGGGCAGGATCGCCCGGGGCGGTGTAGATGTACATGAAGTCGTAGGGCATGGTGATGATTCTATCATTGGCCGTCAGGTTCAGGGTCGCAGCCGAGTAGCTGTAGGAAGCTACGCCTTGAGGGTTGGTGAAGGTCGCCAGGCGTGTCGCACCAGGACCTGCGTCAACAGCATCAAAGGTATTGATACCGTTGCAACCACCATAAGCTATCCAGCTGGTCGACGTGGTGAACACTGGGTTGCCCGAAATGGGCAGCACCAAGGGAGTGGCCTGGTTATTGATCAAAGGACGAATGTCGTTCGAAGTACGAACAACATTGATGTAGTCCTGCAGGAAGGTGTTGGTTAGTCCACCGGACTGCATCAGATCACTTACCAGTTCATCACCGGTCATGAACACATTGACACTGTTCTGGGCAATGTAGTTGGTCAGCAGCTGAACATCAGCGCTGGGATCGAAGGTAGGATCACCATTGGCAATGGTGCTGATACCAAGATCACCAACAGTGTACAGCAAGGTGCCGTACCGTGCCATCAGGTCATCGGTGCTACGGCCACCAAGACCATTACCAACACCAGAGGAAGGACCATTGGTGTAGTAGGCATCGTAGTCGACGCCCATGGTCAGACCCAGGTTGTTCAGGGCACTGAACCATTCGTTTTCTCCACCACGGTTGGCGAAATCATTCCAGAAAAGGATCCCGGGGTTGCTATCATCGGCAGCCACGGTGGGCAGACAGTGCACTTCAAAGCCGGTATTGTAGGCCAGAGGGTCACTGAAATCGCCAAATCCGGTAATGTCAGCCGGCAAAGTGGCAGGCTGAGGATTGGCATTGTCTACTTCATCGATAGCCTCGAAGTAGTAATGCAAAACATCGCCGGGGAACAGGAAACCACTATCAGGCAGGTCGTAGGCAAATTTGCCAGGAACGACGTTGCCGGCACTGTTCACCGCTGGCTGCGCATCCACAGAACCGTTCATGGGATAGGAACGCGCAGGGTCGAACAGGGGGTTGGCATTAACCGTGTAGACCAGACGGTTCGTAACCAGTTGACCACCAACACGCACGGAGGCCACATCACAGACGATGGAGTCACCAGGCATGTTCAGATCATCATCGCCCTTGTTCATGGCAAGGTCAAACCGAACGTTGTTGTCAGCAAGAATGTTCAGGTTGATCGTACCGATTTCAGGGAAGTTATCCTGAGCCAGATCGATCTCGCGTGTGGCCATACCAGGTCCTTCGGTAGTGTAGGCAGTGTAGCGTACATTGTCGAAGTAGGGAGCGGGATAACCATCGTCGCCGAACCAGCCAAAGGCCCAGCCCAGCTCGTAGCAGGTCAGCTGAACTTGGGCGTGGGTCAAACCAGGCTCAAGCAGATCGCTAACAGTGTCGCCGGCGCGAACGTAGTCCGGACCACCGTAGTATACAAAGTTGCGATCCATCCAACCGGCATTCAGAATATCGGTATCGTTCAGAGCGGAACGAACACTCCAGGTATAGAACATACCAGGAGCGTCAGCCGACAGATCTTCGTGACGATAAACGCCAAAAGTCAGCTGTGAACCGATGTAATCGGGGCCGGGCCACAAGAGAACAGGGCTCTCAATGGCGTTGTACATATAGGCATCGGGGTTGGTCAGAATGGCAGCACCACCAGTGGTGTTGACAATGTAACCGCCGGGGCCGTAGCACCAGTCCTGGCAATTGCTAGGACCTACGCCCGGAACCTTGGTGCCATCATCAATGAAGGCAACCTGGGGCGTGTAGTTGGTGAAACAGGGATCGACATCTTCCAGACCTTGCCACAAGTCGGTAAAGTCACCGGTGCCGATGGGGAAGGCCAGGATCCAGTTGCCGTCACCCTCTACCCAAGTTTCGTCGAAATTTTCAGTGTCGTTGTAGCCACCATTGGAGCAGGTAATAGTGACATCGTCAATCTGGGCTGCACCATTGCCACTGTACAGACAATCTTCATCAGACCAGGCGCCATCACTGGTGATGGTGATCTCGAAGCGGACCACATCACTGTCAAGACCCATGTACTCGGCAGGAGAATAGCTATAGCTAAAGCCCGCACCGCTGTTAAAAGGCCTGTTGACACCTACACCGTCAAGACTCTGTTGGATCATAGGGCCATTAGAAGTCTGGAAGGTGAAGTTGGTGTAATCATAGCCGGGTTCAGTGTTGTGACTCACCAAACCATTGACAGTGACGACACAACCGGCACCGGGGTCAGCCACGGTGTAGTTGAACTGGAGAATATCATTCCAGCTATTGCCATAACCACCATCAACGTCGGTCTCGGAGCAAGCGGGAATGGTCTCAATACCACAATACATGGCAAAGTTTCCGATACCGCTTGGAAAGACATCCGCATAGTAATCACTGACGTGCCAGTGGTTGCTTACAGGCTGAGTAATATCCCAGTGAGTCCAGCCATTCCAGGCAGGGTTACCGGCTGGGTCCTCGAACTGACCATTGACCTGGGCGCCACTGCCCCAGGGTCCGATCAGGAAGACAGTATCACGGCTGGATTTGGAGAATTCAGTGCTGCCACCGTGGAACACACTGTCGTGGCCAATCACCCGCTGCGGAAGATCCGTAGCGAAGGCATTCATGGCAAAAACAAGCGTGAGCGCGAGGCAAGCGAACATTGTGAATCTTTTCATGCTTTTCCCCCCATCGTTGACAGAGTCAACACATGGTTAGGCGAACGATTGCTGTGTCGCGTAGCGTGATTCATTTTGCGAGCGAACACAGATAGTGGGCGACAATAGGTTCCCGGGTGCATTTCCTGCGCAGCAAGCTGCGCCTTGAGCGAAACCTCCTAAAAGGAGCAGTCCAATTAATAACGAGCGAACAGTGTCAAGTGATCAAACGGATTAATGGAGTGGAAAACTCGGATCAACGCACCTCAAGGGATGGGAACAGATTGTCTGTGAGTCGCTGCATCACCTTACCTTAAAAGCCTCGTCCAGTCAATAGCCTTTATGCATAAAGTAATCTATCCAATAAAATCCGGCCCATTTCAATGAAATGGGCCGGATTCCTTCATCTCAACAAGAAACTGTTCTATTTTTCCTGTGGTGCCACCGCTGCAAAATCCGCATATCTGGCAAAAAGACCGTGTATTTCCCGCAAAAAGCCATGCCTCAGCAGGCGCAGGCTATCTTCCTCTGCATTGACCCGCACCTCATCGAAATAGGTATCGATGGCCGGCCCCAGGCTCGAAAGCAAGGCAAAAACTTCATCATAATTGCGGACAGATTCTGCTTTGGCCATGGTCGAGGCAGCTACCGAAACCTGCCGTCGGAGTTCCTGCTCCACTTTTTCAGGCATCTCAGCAAAGGATTCGCCAGCCGATCCCGAACCGCCATTGCCCCAGCGATCAAGGCAGGCATCCAAATCGTCCACCGGTAGAATTCCGCCCTTTAGAATATTACGACACCTTTTGAAGCCCGTGGCCAGCAACTTGAAATCATCCCGATCCCGATACTTACTCAGGGCATCAACCCACTGCAAGGCATCGGAAGGGTCACGCCAGCGAACGGGTATGACGGCGCGTACCACCTCAGGATCACGGTCCAGGTTTTCGGTGAAGAAACCGGACAACCGGGTCTTGACGAACCCATTGATTTTCTCAGCAGCATCATCCAAATTCCTATCGACGGAAAAAGCCGCAAACTGTTCCAATGCCTGTCCCATGGCTTGTCCCAGATTAATATGCACTTTGCCTTCGAGAAGAATACGCAATATGGCCAAAACATGACGTCTCAGAGCGTAAGGGTCCTTGGCTCCGGTGGGTATGAATCCGGCCAACCAGCATCCGGCGACATTATCCAGGCGATCCGCCACGGACAACACCGCACTGACCTTGTCCGAAGGAAGATTCCCGGTAGCAGAACGAGGCAAAAAGTGCTGTTCAATGGCCTGGCAAACGGCCGCCGATTCACCGGCCAACTCTGCGTAACGCGCACCAATAAAGCCTTCTAGCTTGGTGAATTCCTTGCCATCCTTGATCATTTCACTGACCAAATCACTTTTGCAAATACGAGCAGCCCGGTCCAGGGCTTCTTTTTCTTCATCACTTCCGGCCCAGCCATGATCCCAAAGCCATTGGCTCAAACCGGCCAGACGCCCCGTTTTATCCAGGACTGAACCGTAACCTTCCATCCAGGTCACAGCACCGAGCATCTCAGTTCGTTCATCTGGTGATTTTTTTTGATCAAAGTCCCAATAAAAGAGCGCATCGGCCAATCGGGCGTGAAGAACCCGCTCATTTCCCTCGATGACAGTACCCAAATGATTTACCCCGCCACAGCGGACGGCGGCAAACCTGGGTTTAAGACCTTTGCCATCCATCTTCTCAACCGAAAAATACTTTTGGTGGATCTTCATGGCAGTGGTCACTACCTGATCCGGCAGATCCAGGTATTCTTCGCCAAAGGATCCCAGAAATGGTGTTGGATGTTCACAGAGAAAGACCACTTCAGTCAACAGTTCGTCGTCCTGGAGCAATTGGGCTTCGGGATCATATTCCTTCAGGATTTGAACCAAGCCTTCGTCAATGAGTTTTCGGCGCTCCAAATGGTCGGCCACCACTCCCACTTCCAGGAGTTTGTCGAAATACTCCCCAGGATTGGCCACCTCAACTCGTCTGTCGGACGAAAGAGTTCGGTGCCCCCGGGTTTGCCGTCCGGCCCGGAGATATCCCACCTCAAATGGAACAACATCCTCACCCAGGATAGCCACCAACCACTGCAAAGGGCGGGCATATTCCAATTCGTGATCCCCCCACTTCATGGTTTTCCGGAAGGGAATTCCCAAAATAATAGCTGGCAGAATTTCCTTCAGAACTTCGCCGGCAGGTAGCCCGTATTCGGTACGACGAGCCAAAAGGAACTCACCACGTTTGTCTTCACCGCGATCGCACTCATCCAGGGAAAGGCCCACTTTCTTGGCGAAACCCTCGGCAGCGCGAGTGGGGTTGCCATCAGCATCGAAAGCCGCGGAAACCGGAGGGCCCTTGATTTCCACCTTTCGGTCGGGCTGGCAGGTGGACAGACCATCCACGAGCAACGCCATCCTACGGGGTGTCGCAACCACCCGCAAGGATTGCCAGGTCAAAAAGTTGGCTGCCAACTCGCCGGCCATGACCTTTTCCAGGTGCTCCATGGCACTGGGCACAAAGCGGGCCGGAATCTCCTCGCTTCCAATCTCCAACAGGAAAGGTAGCGTCGTATTCAGATTGGTTTTTTCCTGAGTCATTCGCCTTGCTTCTCCTTCAGAAGGGGGAACCCAAGGTCCTCCCTGCTTTTCACATAAGACCCGGCAGCCAGACGAGACAGATTCCGCACTCTGGCTATGTACCCGGTGCGTTCGGTCACCGAGATGGCGCCCCGTGCCTCCAGCAGGTTGAAAATATGACTGCATTTGATCACCGCATCGTACCCCGGATAAACCAAACCGGCTTCCAGGAGGGTGCGGGCTTCGTTTTCCTTGTCTTCAAAATGACGACGATACATGGGCACGTCGGCGTGATCAAAATTGAAACCGGAATATTCGATTTCATATTGCCCCATCACTTCCGCCCAGGTCAGGCCACCGCCCCAGATGATGTCCTTCACATGATCAACACCTTGGATGAACATGCACAAACGCAAAAGTCCGTAGGTAAGCTCGACGGACACCGGCTTGCACCGCACTCCGCCCACTTGCTGAAAATAGGTGAACTGTGAGACTTCCATCCCATCAAGCCACACCTCCCAACCCAGTCCGGCTGCACCGAGAGTTGGGCTCTCCCAATCGTCCTCCACGAAACGGATGTCGTGTTCTTCGGCTTTGATGCCGATACTGCCCAGGGATTCCAGGTACAATTCCTGGCTATTGGCGGGGTTGGGTTTGAGAAGGACCTGGTATTGAAAGAACTGGTGAACCCGGTTGGGGTTTTCCAGATAGCGGCCGTCCTTGGGACGTTTGCTGGGTTCCAGATAGGCAACCTGCCAGGGTTCGGGTCCCAGGGAGCGCAAAAAAGTATTGGGATTGAAGGTCCCCGCCCCCACTTCGCTGTTGTAGGGTTGGGTGATGACGCAACCGAAATCACTCCAAAACGTCTGCAGGTTGGCAATCATCTGCTGGTATTCCATCATATCAATTTTTCTCCTCGGCCCTGGATATCGGCCTGAGCAGATCCAGGGCGGTGGGCAATCGGTAGCCGGGTAAATGAAAGCCCAGAAACCGGTGCAGGTGGGCCCCTACCTCACGACGCAGGGCCCTGGTCATTTCTAGGTGATCTTCCTCAAGAAAAGTGCTGGCATCATAAGCCTGGAACTCCTCCAGGGCCTGCGGACTGAGTGGTCGGCCAATGTGGCTTTCACTCCCGCAGACGCTGCAAACCAGACCCCCTTCAGAAGCGCTGAACCACTGAACTTTAGCATCCTTCCCATTGCCGGGAGCAGAGCCGCAAGAGGCACAACAACTCACCTCGGGACCCAACCCATGACGTTCCAGCAGTTGCCATTCGAAGGCAAAGAAAATCCGGGCGGGATCGATATCCGAAAGCGACGATAACATCCGGATGAAGCCATCGCAAACGTCAAAAAGGTCAGCGGCAACCAATCCCCAATGGGCAACCTGCATGGGGCGACAGCGATCCACAAGTTCCAAGGCCGCCAAAAGAAAAGCGGACTGCTCCAGAGTCAGCCCACAGGTCAGCGGATCCAGATCAACTGAACCGGAACGCAGGTATTGCAATTCACGCGACAGATCCAGGGAAAAATCCACATTCAAAAGCCGACCGGGCTCCACCAGGGGACGCAAACGGGAAAGAGGCCTTCGGGCGGCCTTGGCCAACACTCGAACAAACCCCTGTTCCCGGGTCAACAGCGAAGCAATGACACTGGTTTCGCCGCAGGGCCAGGTCCTCAGGACCACCGCATCGGTGCTGATCGAAGGTTGGGGCAGAATTCCCATGGGTTATCCATTCCCCAAACCAAGCAGGCTTGCCGCCAATCCAAAATAAATCAGGAGGCCAACAATATCGTTGGCTGTGGTGATAAATGGCCCGGTGGCCACTGCCGGATCAACGCCAATCCGGTGCATCAACAAGGGGATTCCAGATCCGGCCATGGCTGCAAATAAAATCACGGCCATCATGGACATGGCCAGAACAAGAGACACCTGAAGGTCGCCATTAAGGGAATAGGACACAACGAAACTCAGCAAGGCAATGCAGACACCGGTCAACAAGGCGGTACCCAGCTCCCGCAATAGATGTCGACCCAGGTGGTAGAAATCCACCTCGCCGGTGGCCAAACCCCGCACAACCACACTGGAAGTCTGGATACCGATGTTCCCGGCCATTGCCATGATCATGGGAATATAAAAAGCCAGGGCAACTTTCGATTCCAGGCTGCTTTCAAAATGGTCCAGAACGGCCACAGCCCCAATTTGCCCCAGGAGCGCTCCAACTAGCCAAGGCAAACGAGAACGGGCAACCCGGAAAGATGAATGCTCACCGAACTCATGAACACTGACACCGGCAAGGCGGGAAATGTCTTCGGTGGCTTCATCTTCCATCACGTCCATAACATCATCAACATTGATTCGGCCGACCATTTTCAGCTGGTGGTCGACCACCGGCAGATTGATGAGGTCGTGCATCCGAAAAAAGCTGGCCACTTCTTCCTGGTCCAGATCCACCTTCACGTAAAGAGGATCCGGTTCCATCACCGTCTCGACCAGAGCCGAGGGAGAAGACAACAACAAATGCATCAAGGAGAGGCGGCCAGTGAGACGTCCTTGTTGGTCCACCACAAATATAAACTGGGTCTCCTCCAGATCGTCTTCATCCATGCCTCTCAACTGGTCCACCGATTCGCCGCAGGAAGTGCTTCCCTCCACGGCCAGGTATTCCTTGCCCATGAGCCCACCGGCCGTCTCGGGCTCGTATTGCAAAAGCTCGGTGACTTCGCCCCGTTCTTCATCCTCCATGGCCGCCAGAATTTCCTGGGCTTGATCGTCGGCCAATTCGCCCAGAACATCGGTAGCCTCATCCGAAGGCATCTCTTCGATGATGTCGGCGATGGCATCAATATCCAGCAGTTGGAACAGGGTGCCGAGACTACGATTGTCGATTTCGCTGAGTACCTCCGCCAAAGGATCCGCAGGCAGGCTGCGCAGAATTCTGGCCGTATCGGCAACACTCAAGGGACGGAGGATTTCCGACAAATCACCGGGAGAAAGGCCAAGTGCCAACTTTGTAATTTCTTCATCTGCATCCTGGTCCAGCAGACGCACAAATTCCTTTTCGATGGCATGATGCTCGGCTTCCAGGTTGGCTGGATTCAACATCCGCTCTTCGGTGACCGCTGGCTTATCCGGTTTGTCCTGACCACCCCTGCTGGGATTGCCATGTTTATGCTGGGTCACTTTGCAACATCCTCTCCGGCATTTTCGGCAGAATCTACAACAAGTTCGTGACCCACCATTTTGCCCAGTCCCGCAGCCTGCTCCCTGGTCATGATGGCCCCGCCCGAAACAATCAACTTGATTGCATCCTCAACCAGGATATCCATCACCTGTACATCCTTTCGGGGTACAAAAAGGAGGTACCCGCTGGTGGGATTTGGTGTTGTAGGCAGAAAAACACTCACCAGCAATTCATCATCCTCATCCCGGGTGACAAAGCCCAGGCTGAACAACCCCATCCGAGGGTATTGAAAAAGAACCACCTTCTGGAAGGCCGTCCGGCGATCCTGAAGGAAAACTTCAGACAGTTGCTTGGTGGCTGAAAAAACACTTTTAACCACCGGAATGCGGTTAATGAAACGTTCCACCAAGCGAAAAAAGGCCATGCCGATAAGATTGCGGGTGAACATCCCCACCAGCGTGATGGCAATTAGAAAAACGACCAGGCCGATGATGGTCAAAACGAACTCGGGGTAGTTGTTGCCCAGGCCGGGCACTTTTTCCATCAAAGGTCGAACCCTGACACTGAGCAAGCTGTAAATGTGCCAAAGAATCCAACAAGTGATGGCCAAAGGGGTGATGGCCAGCAACCCGGTCAGGAAATGCCTACGCAAGAAACTCAACACTGGATTTCCCCTTGGGCGCAACAGATTTTGCTGATCATTATTCTTTCCTCCTCTGGAAACCAGGTAAAGGGTCCGAAGATTCGAAAAGAACCCGAGTAATCCGCTGGCCCTGCACCCCTTCAACCGTTACCACAAATTGGGAGATCTGCACCTTATCTCCCCGACTGGGTACCTTGCCGGCCGCTTCGTAAATCAACCCGCCCAGGGTTTCGCTGGTGTCGGCACCTTCGGCCTCGTTCAAATCGACTCCCACCAGCTCTTCCAGATCATCGAGAGAAAGTTTGGGGTCCAGCCGAACTCTGGCCTCGTCAACCCAAGCGACCAGTTCTTCTTCCTCGTCGAATTCATCTTCAATTTCGCCGACGATTTCCTCGATCACATCTTCCAAGGTAACCAGACCGGCGCATCCTCCATACTCGTCGATGACCACGGCCATATGGATGCGTTGGCTGCGGAATTCATCCAGCACTTCATCAATTTTTTTGCTTTCCGGAATGAAGTAGGCCGGCCTGACCAGATCGGCCAGTTTCTGCCCTTGGGCATCGAAGGAACCACCCTTGACGAGTTTCAGCAAATCCTTGCTGTACAGAATTCCAATGATCTGATCAATACTTCCTTTGTAGATAGGGATGCGGGAGTTGCCGTTTTCATTGACCGCATCGACCATTCTTTCCACAACAGTATCCCCATCGAGTGCAATCATATCGATCCGGGGAACCATGATCTCACGCACGGCCGTATCGTGGAATTCAAAAATGCTCTGGATCATTTCCCGTTCATCGCCATCTAGGGAAGATTGTTCAGTTTCTGCACTGATCAATTCGCGAATTTCGCCGGCGGAAAGATGCTGCTGCATATCCCCGGACCAGATGGTATCGCCCATCCTGTCCATGGCGGCCAACAAAAGGGAAGCCCAGGGTGCAAGCAGCCAGGCAACAGGGGAAAGCAGGGTGCCAACCATGCGGGAATAGGAAAGGGCCGCGGCCGAAGCCATCATGCGAAACAGGGCGCCACCCAACGACCAGGCCAACATGATGCTCAGCAGGAAAAACCCCAAAAATCCGGCATCCATGGCATTGTTCCGCAACCGCAGAATCACTTGTCCCCAGGAAAATCCACCCATCATGGACAACACCAAAAAGAGCGTTCCCATGGTGATCTGGAAACGACGGGGATTTTCCAGGTAGCGATTCACCGCTGGCCCCAGATTCTCACCTTCCAACAGGCCATTGCGATGCAGACCGGAGACCCGGTAATAAGCCGAGATCAGCCCCACCACGATCATGGCACCCAGCCAAAATCCAATGGCCATCAGAAATGGGGTTAGCGGTACGTTGTTCATGCTCAGTGCCCCTCCTGGGATCTCAGGGGATGCGAGAGCCCACATTTCAACAACAGTTCTTCTTCCAGATCCCGCATGGCGGCAGCTTCATCCATGTCACGATGATCCCACCCCAGAAGGTGCAAGGCACCGTGCACAACGAGCATAGGAAATTCATCCTCCAACAACCAGTTTCGCATTTGGCAGCGGGTGGTGATGAACCCGGGAGCCAGGATCACTTCCCCAACCTGGGCCGGGTGATCCTGGCAACCGGCTTCTTCCAAATGGTCGAGCCACAAATCCGCACCCGCTCCATGGCATCCCCTTGACAAATCACTGTTCCCAGGCCCCTCTTCCATCAGGTATGAGAAAGAGAGCACATCAGTAACCGATGCACGAGACCGGAACCGTGAATTCAGGGTGGCCATGGCTTCGTCTTCTAAAAGGACCAAGTCAAAAGCCCAGTCAGGTTTGCCCAAGCCGCCGACCAGCCGTTCAAAGATATTCTCCTGAGTGAGCACCAGGTCCTTCGCCGCAGGCCTGAGACGACGATCCACCATTCTCGGAATCATTTCCGAGCCTTCCGCTCACCACGTTTCTCGGGTACATTTTCCGATTCGCGAGTCTTTTGCCCAGGGTAGACAATCCGGGAATGGTGGATCCCCGTCAGCAGGGGAATAAATGATTCCCTGATCCGGGACAGGTCGCTGAGTGTCAGTCCGGATTCATCCATTTCCCCACTCAGCATTCGTTTGTCGATAATCTGTTTGGTGATCTCCCGAATGCGACTGGGTGTTGGTTTGGCCAGGGAGCGGGTGGCAGCCTCGGCGGCATCCGCCAGCATCAGGATGGCCGTTTCCCGGGAACGGGGTTTGGGACCGGGATAGCGGAAATCGTCCACCTTCACCGATGTATTGGTCTCGCTGTTGAGGGCCTTGTGATAGAAATACTCCATCACCATTGTTCCATGATGCTCCGGAATAAAATCAATCACCGCCTGGGGCAACCGCCATTTTCTACCCAGCTCGATACCATTCTTGACATGGGCGGCAATGACCAGGGCGCTCATGCTGGGACTCAGCTCATCGTGCTTGTTGTGATCAACATGCTGGTTTTCCACGTAGTACTCGGGTTTTTCCATCTTGCCGATATCGTGAAAAAGAGCCCCCACCCGAGTCAACAGGGAGTTCGCTTCAATGGAGCGGGCAGCGTTTTATGAAAGTTGTCCCACCACCTGGCTGTGGTGATAAGTGCCCTGGGCATTGAGGGCCATGCGCTGCAGAAGGGGATGATTCAAATCCGACAATTCCAACAAGGTCAGGTCACTGCATACTCCAACCAGGGGTTCAATGACCGGCAAAAGGAACTGGCCGAAAGTCACCAGCAATGCCGGTGTAAACAATCCAACCAGGTACCCCCCCTGGTTGGGCGCGGCACCGGTTTTGTCCAAAAGAAAGATCAATGCCAGCGACAGGGCCGTCAGCAACATGATGGTCTGGTAGAATTGGGCCCGCTTGCGAATCCGGCGCACGGAAACCACCGTCACCATGCCCAAAAGATACCAGGCAAACACCTGCCCGGCGGTGAAGCCGGGCAGGAGGGCCACCAGGGTGACTGCCAACAAAGTAACATTGTAGCCAACCTTGTCCCCGAACAAAACAGTACTCAAAAGTGAAAGTAATATTACCGGCACAGCAAATGGCCCAAGGTTTGGGTTTTCCAGGGCAACGCTGGTCCCGACCATGAACAGTGCCAGGATGATCGCCAGGGCACTCAAGGTTCGAACCTGCTGAAAAGATGAAGCAAAATGAATCAGACCAAACCAGCCAAAAAGCCCCAGGGCCAGAGCCAGCAAAAGCACCCGTCCCAGAAAACGAGTCAACTGACCAGACTTGGGATCGCCGGCTCCGGAAGCCACCATCTGGTTTTCCAATTCCGCCAAGAAGATTGCCTGTTGCGGAGTTACTCGAACGCCTTGATCGACTATGCGCTCGCCCTTGATGAATTCCCGGCTGGCCACCACCGAGGACCGCGCGATGGCCTGACGTTGTCGAGTCTCTTCAGGCGAATAAACCAAATTGGGACTCACCAGATGGCGCATCAAAGAAGCTGCTTCCACGGCCATTATCGGGCGCATGCCGGCCTGTAGCAACTCGGGGGTCAGGCGATCCTGGAGGTCAGTCTGGGTCACTATCTGGTCGCGTGGATGCAGGCTTTCGCTCCCGCTGGTAGCCACGACCACACGGTCATAACGGCCAGGGGGCAACATATCCACCACTCCGTCGGCCAGAACATTTTTCCAGGCCTGGTCCATGCGCGAAACCACCGAATCGGCAGGATCGGACATCAGCAATCGACGCAAAGCAACCCGACTCAAGGTGGGAAACTGCAGGGCCAGCAACCCGACGCGATCATCCAGGGTGAAGTTGGTGTCGGATAGGGAACTCTTCAGGGAAACAAGCAACAACCCAAGCCTGCCCCCAACTTCAGCACCGACAGACGGTGCTACAGCATGCAGAATCGGGGGTTCAACAACGACCTGTTGAAGACGCAGCATCTCAACATCCTGCTCTGGCAAGGGAGCTTCAAAAGTGAAGGGGGCCCGGATTTCCCTGGTGGCAATTTCACCCACGGCGGGAAAATCCATGCTCATTTGCTGGATGGGAGGAAACAAAATCAGATGCAATACCAGAACAGCGAGCCCGCACAGCAGGGGAAACCCCAAAGAACTGCCGGTGCTGCTGCTGTCCAAAGCAGCAGTTGGTTTTCCGCCCCCCCGGGACCTCGCACCCGCACCACGGCCTGCATGTGTCCGGGGCAAGAGACTCCGAAGGCGCAACCACAGCATGGACATGGATCCGATTCCTTTCCCGATCCCTGGACTTGTTGAGCCAGGGGTCAGATATTCTCCGAGTCTATTCCAGCCGCTTCGAAAGCATCCACAATTCTGCGCACCAAAGGATGCCTGACAATATCGGCTCCATCCAGTTCAACAAATGAAACACCTTCTGTTTCCCCGAGGATTTCCCGTACATGGACCAGCCCGGATTTGGCCCGGGAATCCAGATCGATCTGGGTAATATCGCCGGTAATTACAGCCTTGGATTGAAACCCAAGGCGAGTCAGAAACATTTTCATCTGCCCAACAGTGGTATTCTGGGCTTCATCCAAAATCACGAAGGCGTTGTTCAGTGTCCGTCCACGCATGTAGGCCAACGGGGACGCTTCAATCACACCGCTTGCCAGATAGCGGGAAATCTTCGCCGCCCCGGTGATATCCGACAACGCGTCAAACAGGGGCCGCAAATAGGGATTGATTTTATCTTGCAAATCCCCGGGCAAAAAGCCCAGTTGCTCTCCCGCCTCCACCGCCGGTCGCACAAGAATAATCCGGTCCACAAGCTGACGTTTCAAGTAGTCCATGGCCATAACCACCGCCAGGAAGGTCTTCCCTGTACCAGCCGGGCCAATGGCGAAAACCACATCATCCCTACGCATGGTATCAACGAATTTTTGCTGGCCGGGTGTTTTCGTTCTTATGGCCAAACGACTGCCGCTGGCGAAAAGAAGCGGTTGGTCGTTGCCCTCGGAACCGGCCGACAGGTTTTCCTGGACGGTCATTTGTTCCCAAAGATGGGACACTGCCACTTCATCAATCAATTGTCCGTGCCGGACACGTTGCACCAGTTCAAGCAGAACCTTGCGTACATCGGCAGTCCGCTTGTCGTCACCGGTGATCACCAGATGATCGCCCCGCACCACCAGCGAACCATCAAACTGCTTTTCCAAGAAATGCAAATTGCTGTCGCGCGGCCCGGTCAGATGCAGCAGGTCTATTCCTTCCACATCAACCAGAATTGTCTGCCCTTGGCGAGGCTGTTTGTTTTTTCCTGTGGACTTCATGCCTTGTTGTCTTCCGATCCTATATCCTGAGCAACAATCTTCAGGCTCAGTTCCTGCAACTGGGCATCACTGATGGGACCAGGACTATGATCCAGGGGCGATGCCGCAAGGTTGGTTTTAGGGAAGGCAATCACTTCACGCAAAGACGGACTTCCGGTCAACAACATCACCAAACGGTCCAATCCAAGGGCAATGCCGCCATGGGGAGGTGCGCCGAATCCCAGGGCATCCAGGAAGAACCCGAATTTGCCGAGATACTCTTCCTTGGACATACCCACGATGCGGAAAACGCGCTCCTGCAATTCCCGCTGATGAATCCTGATGCTACCGGAACCCAACTCAACCCCATTGCAGACCAGATCGTAAAGTTGAGCTCTGCACGCTCCAGGATCGTCTTCGAGCCCGTCCATATTCTCAGGCCGCGGCTGGGTGAACATGTGGTGACAAGCGGTCCAGGCACCGGTTTTGTCATCCTGTTCAAAGAGTGGAAAGTTGCGCACCCAGGCCAGGGCCCAGCTATCGGCCGGGATCCAGTCCGCTTTGGCCGCAATTTCCAGGCGCAGGGCCCCCATGGCTTCCACCGCCATTTTCCAGTCGCCGGCAATAAAGAGCAAGAGATCCCCGTCGGAACAGCCGGTTCGCTCCCGCAAGGCCGACTGGAAATCTTCAGCCAGGAATTTGGCAATACCAGTTTCAAAACCATCCTGGGTAACCTTCAGCCGGGCCAATCCGAACGCACCGCGGGTTTTGACAAATTCTTCCAGCTCATCAACCTGTTTGCGGCTCCAACTGGCCAATCGAGTTGCGTTAAAACAGCGAACAGTACCGCCGCCCTCGATGGTTTTTTCAAACACCGAAAAACCACACCCGGGAATGATATCGTCCAGGGTGTGCATGGGTTTGCCGAAACGGAGATCCGGTTTGTCAGAGCCGTACATGTTCATGGCTTCATCATAGCTGATGCGCAGGAACGGCGTGGGCAAATCAACTCCCAGGGTTTCAACAAAAATGGCAGCCATCATGTCTTCAACGATGGAATAAATCTCGTTCTCGGTGACGAAGCTCATTTCCAAATCGATCTGGGTATGCTCGGGTTGGCGATCCTTGCGCAGATCTTCGTCCCGCAGGCAACGCGCCAGCTGGAAATACCGGTCCAGGCCACCGGCCATCAGCATCTGCTTGTAAAGTTGGGGTGACTGGGGCAAGGCATAAAACTGTCCATGGTGGACACGGCTGGGCACCACATAATCTCGGGCACCCTCGGGAGTAGTCTTGATCAGAAGCGGTGTTTCCACCTCCAGAAAATCCTGGTCTGAAAGAAAGCGCCGGGCAGCCATGGCCGTCAGGTGTCGGATGCGAAGATTGTAGGCCATCACCGGATGTCGCAAATGCAGATACCGATGCTTGAGCCGCAATTCTTCACTGGCATTTTCCGCCTGGCTAATCTGAAAGGGCAACGGCAAACAGGTATTCAGGATTTCCACCTTCGTGGCAACAACTTCAATGGCCCCGGTTTCCATTTCCGGGTTGACCATGTCATCAGGTCGTGGTCGCACGGTACCAGTGATACCCAAAACCGATTCCAGTTTAAAATTCTTGGCTGTATGCAGTGGATCCCCGTCTTCAAAAACAACCTGCACATTCCCGTATCGATCACGTAGATCCACAAAAACGACCCCACCCAAATCACGGATCCGACTGGCCCAGCCCGCCAACCTTATTTCCTTCCCCAAAAGGGATTCGCCCACAACGCCGCAACGATGGGTTCGAACTTTGTTCATATCAACATTCACCCTTCAATACCTCCTGCACGGTGGCCAACAAGTTCTTGCCGACAACCTGCTTCTGTTCTCCAGTTTCCAGATTTTTCAATTGCAGAGTGCCGGATTGCACTTCCTGTTCCCCCACAACCAACATGATTTTTGCTCGACGAAGATGGGCTGATTTGGCCTGTGCCTTCAGGGAACGATTGGTTGTATCGACTTCAACACGCCACAACCCACGCAAATCTTCCGCGTATCCCATGGCATATTCCTGGGCCGCCGTACCCATATTCGACACATACACTTCCACAAGCGTTTGACGACTGAGCTGCGGATCGAAGGTCTCATCACTCAAATGCAGCAGAGTGCGCTCCACTCCAATGGAAAAACCAATCGCAGCCGTGGCCGGCCCCCCACACTGTTCCACCAGATAATCGTATCGACCGCCACCGCACAAACTGCTTTGCTTGCGGCCGCTGCGGGCGGTGATTTCAAAGGTGGTACGGCAGTAGTAATCAAGGCCCCGAACCAAAGCCGGATTATTCACAAAAGGAACATTCAAATTATTCAGGGTACGACAAACCACCTCGTGATGCTGCCGGCAGTCCGGGCAAAGAGCCTCGGTGATGGGTTTGAAACCCGAGAGCAACTGGATCACACCATCGTCTTTTGCATCGTACAACCGAAGAGGATTGATATCGATCCGTCCACGCATGGACTCGGGAACAACTTCCAGGTTTTCCTTGAGGAATACTTTGAGCTCCTCAAGGAAGGCCGGCCGACACTGTGGACAACCAATGCTGTTGACCTGCACCGTCAAACCCTTGGCACCCACCGCATCAAAGAGAGCCACGGCGGTTTGGATAACCTCGGCATCCAAAACCGGACTATCACTGCCCAGGGCCTCTACACCAACCTGGTGAAATTGCCGGTAACGCCCTGCCTGGGGTCGATCGTGCCGGAACATGGGTGCCATATAAAAAAACTTCACGGTGCCCGGCTGACGGGTCAAACCGTTTTCCAGATAGGCCCGGACCACCGAAGCGGTCATTTCCGGGCGCAGGGTCAAACTCTCTCCGCCCTTGGTTTCAAAAGTATACATTTCCTTGTCGACGATATCGGTTCCCTGACCCACGGAGCGCAGGAAAAGATCCGTAGGCTCAATGATCGGGGTACGGATTTCCCCATAACCATACCGACCCAGAACCTCACACCAGCGCTCTTCGCACCGACGCCAAAGCTCCACTTCTTCCAGGAGAATGTCCCGGGTCCCTTTCAAACGACGATATCTCAGCTTCATCTCTGCCTTTCAAAGGGTCCAAAGCCCGGTTGTCCCCGCCACAAGACCCGACAATATGCATCAATCAGCCTCAGGTAGCCAATTCCCCTGAAAATTCCGCCGAACCAATTCAAAATCAGGTTCCAGCAGGAGATTGAAACCAACCAGGCCGATTTCTTCCAGGTTCCGCAGCATTCGACCCGGATTCTCAGTCTTCATCTGGCCCGATCGACCAATCAAAGCCAGTGAGTCAGCCCATTTCAAACGCTCGACCAGGGGAATTCGCCTGGAGGCAAGCAGGACAATGTCCGGCACAGGGACTGTTCTTTCTTCAACACCCCACACCACCGAATCCAGCAAGCCGTGGGCGAAAAACTTGTTGGCATCCCATTGCCTGACCAGGGCAAAATCGAATGCCCCCAGGCGCAGGGCATGCAACACCGGCCCATGATCATAGGGATCAGGCCCAAAAGCGCAGAATCGATGCTCGCTCATGGGCCCGGTTCCACCAATGGCCACCAGGCTCAGGGAATCCCCAAAAACAGTCCGTTCGGGGTGGCTTTGCCAAGGCTCGGGTTCAAATCCCCCCTCGCGGCGAAAAACCATCACCCCACGCGGACGCAGGTTCGCAGGAAGTTTCCTTCGTCCGGCAACCAATAACCCAAAATCCGCCTGGTCCAGTTCCAACGCCAAGCCATCGGGACACAGGACAAAGTCAACACCCTGCTTGGCCTGCAACAAAAATTCCTCCCGGGTATCGACAACCACCAACGCCATGGTGTGGCCACTGAGTTCTTCAAGAACATCGGCCATGGTAGAAAAAAGTTCCACCCTTGCATCATTGCTGCCTGGGGCGTCGAAAACCAGAAAAACACCTTGCATGTCATAACTGCCGGCTCGAGGGAAAAAGACCGCACCCAAGGCCAGAACCAGGATCAGGATAGCCGCCACAATGGTCACCCGTGGTAGGGGACGGTTTTCACCACGGCAACCGGATGCAGAGGTCGCCTCACTCATCTCCACTCTCCACTCCCTGCATATCCAGACCACGGGATTCATACAGGGAATCAAGCGAGACCGAAGGACGCCCAACAATCACCTGGAATTCGGGAGGATCCAAACCGATGACCTCCAACCAATCTGGACAATCAATTTGCCCGGGCAATTCATAAATCCCTTCTTCCAGGGAACCCACCGAAACAGTTACCAGGAAACGATTGGCCGTGAGGGCTTCTACCGAATCGATGACCCCCCGCACCATCACATCCACCAGAGGCGGTGATACCCCCACCTGGGGCATTCCTGAATCAACCAGGGGAACGACCGAAATGTTGGCAAGGGTACGATCGGTTTTTCTGGCCACCTTGCAATCCAACGAAACCTGCCGGGTCACCAGATGCATAAATTCTCCCGGCGGGGTCAATGATACCGTCAACCGTTCACTACCCTTCAGCCGTGAAAAATCCACAGGCTCGGCAACTACTTCGGTATTCTCCAGAAAATACCGACTTGGCCCAGAGACAAGAACCGAATCCGGCTTCAGTTTGGGAGGCTCAAGAAATGCCAGGTCGTCCCTAAGTTTTCCAATATTCTCCTGAACAATCGGCAACAAACGATATTCCTGACGGTCCACCCTGATATCCAGCAGCTCAATTCGATTAATGCCTACGACTTTCAAATCCGAAAAGACATGCTCGGGCAAAATTTCAATGGAAAATTCGGGACCGGGCTGCCAATCCCAGGGATTGACCTTCACCTCGCCAATATCGCTTTGAAAAAAATGATGCATATAGAACCGCAGCTTGCTTCCTTCCAGCCGGACCGTAATTTCAGATTTAAGATTACTGCCCTCCAAGGTAAGATTGTCTCCCAGGTCCGGAATCACCAAAGGGAGGTTGACGTCCTGCTCCACCGTGGTGTTGGAAGCAATAAAACACCAGATAATCACCGAAGCCACCAGGCAGACTATTTTCAGGCCCAGTCGATTCATGGTTGATTGACTCCTTGGGGTAACCGCAAGACCTGCCCCACCATCAGGGACCTGGACTGCAGTTTGTTTCTAGCGGTTATTTCCTGAATGGTTGTGCCGTGCCTGCTTGCCAGTCGCCAGAGATTATCCCCCCGGCGGACGGCATACTCCTGCCCCCAGATCGCTCTAGTACCTGATTTCAGCTGAGCCAGACCAGCATGATCATGGCGCCAATTCAACACCCCTTCAGCCAGAAGCATGGCCAATTGGCCACGGCCTTCCCTGCTGCGCAGGGTTTTCAAGTCATGATCGTTTGACAGATAGGCAAGCTCCACCAAAGCCGACGGCATGGCCAAGGATCGTAAAACCTGGAACCCGGCTTGTTTCACTTTTCTTTTTTCCACCACAGAACCGGCCTCGGCAGCTTTCAACATCTGGTTGGCCAGACGTGACGATTCATGCAAAACCCTGGTCATACGCATATCCATAAGAATCTTCATCACCAAATCGTCGGAATTCTTGTGGGAATCCAATCCCACAAGATCGGCAGCGTTTTCCTTGTGAGCCAACTCCCTGGCTTCACGATCCGTCGCTCCCTGCAGGGAAAGGAAATACACTTCCATCCCCTTTATCTTTTTCTGACCATGAGTATTGCAATGCACACTCAGAAACAAGTCACCGTCTTTTTCAGCGGCAATGGCCACGCGTCGAGCAAGATTTGGATAATAATCCCCATCCCGGGTCAACACTGCGCGATAACCCGGCACCTCATTCAACAACCGGGCCAGTTGGAGGCTGACATCCAGCACCACCTCCTTCTCCTGGGTTCCTTTCCGGACCGCACCAGGGTCCAATCCGCCGTGTCCAGGATCAATAATCACGGTGAAGATACTAATTGCCTTGGCTTTGTTGCCCAGGTCCAGAACTACTGCAGTGGCTGGGGCCCGTCCATGATCAACCGATTTCTGAGCCCCCCCCGAATGAGGGTCTTCAGACACCCGGGAAGAAGTCTCGGACAACCGAAAAATATCCAACACCACCCGATAGGGCCTACCATCGCCAGCCGGCAGGGAAAATGTCTTGAATTCGAAGGCCCCATCCAAGTCCAGAACAACTTGAGCCCGCGACCTGCCCGGGTTGCACCGGATACGATCAATCAGATCATCCCCCACCCTGATGCTGGCAGTGTTGACAAAGGTACAGCGGGGAAGATTGATGGCCAGGCGATGAGGGTTGTTTATTTCCCTGATTTCGTAGGATGTGGAACGGCTCATGTCCAGCACCACCCTGGTTTTGTTGGGCCCTGAAAAATGCCGGATCCGCATGATTTCGGGGGACTGTTCAGCACTCACCAACGCAGCGGCACCCAATAGACTCCACAACACCATGATCCAAGCCACCGTAAGCGGTAGTTGGGGAACATGAATGAAGACTGGTTTGAGCCGAGGCATTGCTTTCGCTCCTTCGATCTGTCCGGTAGAGGCTAAAGAAGGTTGGCGGGTCCGTCCGAAACCCGAAATGCTGATGTTCCAAATCTAACACAGGCCAACCTTTGTTCCCACAGAAAGTTGACCCGGTCCGGGCGCAAAAAAAACCCGGATGCTGGTCCCGGGTTTCGGAATAAATCTGAGAGAATTCCGCCGATCAATTCCGACTGGCATAAGAATCCAGAATGTACGGAACCGGATTCACCGATCGTCCCTGAATCCTGATCTCGTAGTGCAGGTGCGGAGCGGTGCTGCGCCCGGTGTTTCCGGAAGTGCCGATGACCTGACCTCGAACCACTTTGTCACCTTTTTTAACATCCTGCCGATTCAGATGAGCATAAACAGTCGCCACGGAGTTGCCGTGATCGATTTTGATCACCTTTCCCAGACCGCGTTGATGCTGAACATGAGTGACAACACCATCTCCGGTGACCCGCACATCAGTGCCTGTCGGGGCGGCAAAATCCAGACCATGATGAAAACGCCCATTGCCGGTAAACGGATCATTCCGGACACCAAACCGCGAACTGATCCACCCTATATCAATAGGACGAATGGACGGAATTCGCGCCCTGATGCCTTCACGGCAAGAAAGGGTATCGAGCATGGCTTGATATCCCTGACGTTGAATCCTGGCCTGCCGGATCATCAATTCAACTTCCTGTCCCAGACCGGCAAATTCACTTTTAAGTTCTTTGGACAAATCTTGCCCAGGTATCTCTACATCCGAAAAAGACAGAGGCCCTCGGCCGCCAATCCCTGCGGCAAAGGTTTCTTTGTCCAGAGGTTGCAAATCCACCGCAGTAGCCACCAGGTTTTGCATCGCCAAAGTTTGATCCATCTCCAGCCGCAGTCCCTGCACCTGGCCCTGAAGACTATCAATGTGGGTGACCAGACTTTGATTTTCCAGACGCAGCTTGGACCCGCCCGGCAACCAACCGGACCCGGTAAAAACTCCAAGGCCGTACATCACCGAAAGCCCCAGCAAAACCACAACCGTCCCCAGGCCCAACGCGAGACTCCAGCGAGGAACCCTCAGCTGTCGGGTTGGCCCGTGGTCATCGGGCAAGTACAAAAATGTGTAGGCGCTCTTAAGCTTCATGGCCATCCGGTTTTAAGAGGGATCAGAGGAAGAAAGCAGGCATCCCTGGGGCTAATTCAACCACCACCAAGCGAATCCTTCAGACTAAATTTCCTCCATAAACTCACTCAGGAAGACGGAAATGTCAACTTGGAACCCAGTTCAGAACAATCATGCCCCTTATTGGGTGGTTTTCGGAAGATACCGGACCAATCTGCATGGACCGAACTTGTCCGGTAATTATAAGCAATTCCCGGACCAAACCATCAAATTCTACAGAAAGGGCTGGTGCCACACTGGACACCAGCCCTTATATCACCAAAAAAAGAGCCCTCAACTGCTTAATAATAGTCATACAAGAGTGTGCGACCTTTGGAATTACGGATTTTGGCCAAGGCCTTCTCCTTGATTTGCCGGATCCGCTCCCGAGTCAGGCCCATTCGTTCACCGATCACCTGCAGGGTTTGAGCTTCTTCAAAGCTCAAACCAAAGTATTGCACGATGATCTGGGCTTCCCGATCGGTCAGTACGGCCAAACATTTGCGCACGTCTTCCCGCAAACCTCGCTGCAGAACCTCAAAATCGGGAGATTTCTGTCCGGTGTCCTCAAGAACTTCAGTTAAAGGACGATCGCTGCCACTTTCTCCCGAGTCTTCGAGAGCAAGCTCCTGGCGATCGGAGCGCAAGGCGTGCACTACATCTTCCACGGCAAGATCCAGCCGTTCTGCGATCTGGTGCGGTGTAGGGGCAGGGCTGCCCTCATTCTGCAGGGCAGAACGTGTCCGACCAATTTTGATCAGCAGGGCAGTCTGGTTTTGCGGCAATCTGATGGTGCGCGATTTGTCCAGCAGGGATTGCATGATGGATTGCCTGATCCACCAAACAGCATAGGAGATGAACCGAAAGCCCCGTTCCTCATCGAAGCGATGAGCAGCTTTCAACAGTCCCAGGTTGCCTTCGTTGATCAAATCCGAAAGCATCAGTCCCTGATGGATATAGCGTTTGGCCACCGAGACGACGAAGCGCAGGTTGGCTCTCACCAGGATCTGCAGGGCAACGTCATCACCGTCATGGATCCTTTTGGCCAGATCCACTTCTTCTTCCCGACTCAACAGGTCGTAACGATTGATGTCACGAAAGTAGACCTCCAGGCCCTTTTCGTGCATCGCAGGTAATACATTCCTTCTGCCAGCCATCTGGATTCCTCCATGCCAGCGTGGGGGTTGCCATTCCGTGGTCGAAACAGCGTGGCCGAAGCCATGGGCCCGGAATATTTCAGGCCCGGTCCGGATCAGATCCGAACCAACCACCAAGCCCCTTACAGGTGAGCTCGGTCAGTTATCAATCCCGCCTCGGCGGGGAACAATCGTCAGATAGTTTTCGGTCCCACCGGTCCTGACCAAAAAGGTCATTGGATCGGTGCGGGCGACCATCAAATTCCTAGCCTCTTCGTAATCCGAGAGGTTGGTAATTTCATGGCCGTCGATGGACACGATCACGTCCCCCGGGCTGATACCGGCATCAGCTGCGGAGCTGTTATCCTGGACCACAATGACCATCACTCCGGTCGTTGCAGTAACACCCAGCATATCTTTCAGGCGGGCCACCTTGGGGTCGCCCCCACTCAAATCTGCCATCATCATGCCGAGCCAGTGTTTTGCCGCGGAGGCATTTCCACCGCCCGGCTTGTCTATCCATTCAACAGGACGGACCCGAATGCTTCGATGGACCCCATCCCTGTAAAATTCACAATCAACATCCTGGCCTGGAGTGGCACCGGCAATCAGGAATTGAAGACTATTGCGCGATTCAACTTCTGAGCCGGCAAAGGCCGTAACCACGTCACCGGATAATAATCCGGCTGCCGCGGCAGGACTACCAGCCAAAACCGAAATGACTCGCGCACCAACGGCGGGCTCATCCTCATTTCCATGACCGACCACCGAGATGACATCCTCGGTGCGAATCCCCAGATAACCCCGGATCACCCGGCCGTGCTGCTTCAGTTGTTGGTAAATGTGGGACACCATATTGCTGGGGACAGCAAAGCCAATACCCTGGCCCTGTTGATTCACCGCCGTGTTCACGCCAATGATCTGGCCCTGAACATTGACCAACGGACCGCCACTATTGCCAAAATTAATGGACGCATCGGTTTGGATAAAGTCCTGGTAACGTGGAGTGAGCCCGCCTATGACCATATCACTGCGTCCTTTCGCACTGACGACACCCACCGTCAGACTGCTTTCCAAATTGCCAAAAGGATTCCCCACGGCCACGGCCCAGGCTCCGACTTCAAGTTGGTCGCTGTCCGCAAACTCCAGCACGGCCAGATGGCGCCCGGCAGGATCAATGTGAATAAGCGCCAAGTCGGTGCTGGGATCATCCCCCACCAGGGTCGCAAGATATTCTTGATGCTCGCCGCTGAAACGAACATAGATGGCGTCAGCATCGGCAATGACGTGGTGATTGGTCAGGATATCTCCTGAGTCGGAGATAATAAAACCGGATCCGGTGGAAGGCATTTCGAAACGCCCACCTTTGCCGGTCTCGTCGGGAAAGAACTGCCTGAACATATCCTGCAGGGGGCTGGTGCCCACACCCTCGTCGGTAATGGACCGGATGGTCCGGATATTCACCACTGCAGGACGAACAATTCGCCCTACGGAGATGAAGGGGGATTCCAAAGAATCAGCCTGGGCAGGGACAGCCTCGCCCACAAGAATGAGCAGCAGAGAAAACAAAAATGCACACACATAACTAGCGACCGGGTTTCTATAAACCACGTTGCCGGCAATGGTGTGCCTTGGTTGTTTTCTCAAAATTCGCAGCATCACATTCCCACCGTAAAAAGACCTCAATTGCAGGACAAGTCCGGTGAAAGGGTGAACCACTTCCCGGGTACCCACTGAAGCAGGAAACCGAGCATTACAGGGAACTTTACAGACCATATCCTCATCTGCAAATATTGTCAATAGTGTATTTTACCTTTGTCTTAATAAATATTGTCACAAGCATGTCACGGAGCAGGGCTTTCCCTGCTCCACCAAATGACAATGAATAGAGTGATTATTCCTTGGTCTCCTTCAATTCTTCTTTACCAGGACCCGAAGGAGAAGGATTATTTTCAACACTGCCACCTGCGACCACTTCATCCTGGAAAACTTCTTCTCCAGGGGAAGGCTCAACCAATATGGCCGAATCTCCGGATCCGACATCCAGCACCGGATCTTTCAGGACCGTTTCAGTGACAATATCGGTATCATCACTGCCGGGGCCGGTTGTGGTGTCGGCTCCCCCAGCAGAGGCGGCTTTTGCATATTCCGCCTTGATGTCATCAATTTCCTGCCCCTTGGCTGAAAGCTCCTCTTCGAGATTTTCAATACGCCGAACCAATTCAACCACTGGCTCCCCGACCAGAATATCCTCTTTCCCCTCTTTCAGGCCGACATAGATCAAACTGCCCAGTTCACTGAACTGGCGCTCAATGTCCCGGCTAATGCCAAATTTGTCCCACCGTCGAGACCCAATGCGGGCAGCTTCAGTCGTCTTGTCAGATGTGATGGTGTACCACTCGACCAGATTTTTTTTAACATCCTCCCACAAGGCCATGATGCTCTCCTTCTTTTCTTTAAGGTTGCGATCAGCAATGGCATAAGGCAAATTAACCCAATGCAACACAATAGACAACCCACTGCCATCTTTGTGGCCGATTCGCATTTTCATCTTTTCCCGGATGCTGCAGAGCAGCAACGAATTCGACGTTTTTGTGAATTGCTGGAACTCTCCCAAAAAGCCGACCATCTTTTCCTTCTCGGGGATATCTTCGACTTCTGGTTCGACTATCCGCACTTTCGACTGCGAGGATATGACGAGATCCTGCAGGCGATTGACCAGGTTCGCGATGCCGGAACGAGAATCCATTTCGTTGGCGGCAACCACGACATATGGGCAGCCCAATTCCTAAACCTAAGGTACGGAACCAGCCCCAATGGTGAACCCTTCGTCATTTCCCTGGGAAGCCGGCAAATCAAGGTCTGCCATGGCGACGGCCTGCTGGGCTTCGACTGGGCCTACAACACCTTCCGGGCCATGGTACGCACCCGCCTGGGAATTGTTCTGGCAAAAAGTCTGCATCCGGAAATTCTCTACACCCTCAGCCATTGGCTCAGTGGCCAAAGCCGGGAAGCCAGCAGGGACGAAGCCAGTCGCATTGAGGAAAAAGCCCAAGTTTGGATTGACCGTTGCAGGGAAACCGACTGGGAGCTCATGATCATGGGCCACGTGCACCACCCCTTCCAGGCCGTATCCGGAGGCCAAACCCTCACGGCCCTGGCTGGTTGGTTCGATATTCTGGGATATGGAGTGCTCCAGGAAGGAGTATTCAGCCTTTTGGATTTCGAGAAGGATCCCCGACCCAGCTTATAGCGGGCCGGGGGTAACTGGATACTGCCTCCAGTGAAAACAACGGTTACCAACGCAGGTTCAGGGAAAACTTGTGCCCAGATTCGAACCCCTCGATTTTTGTATCCTCGTAGGCATAATCAATGCCCAGAACGCCGGCGCGAAAACCAGCCCCTGCTGTCCAGCCCTGCAAATCATAATTCACTTTGGTACCACCGCGCAATGAAAGCTCGGAAATGATGCGCAATTCGGCACCCAAATGGGCTTTTTCACTGGTATCGTTGGGAAACACCACGTCACCGGTGAAAGTCAGGCGGTCGCCCAACAGGTTTTCCGGACTCCAGGACATACCGATTCGGTAGGCAGAAGGCAAGTCAAAAGGCTCATTCCGCAAATTCATTTGACCACCGATGTTGGTGGCGGAAGCTGCAAAAACCAAGCCCTCAATCATGCTTTTATGAGTGACAAAGAAGTCAAAGGCAAATCCAGTATCGGAATAGAGATCAATTTTTTCATAAATCATCTTGGCAGTGACCGCGGCCCCAAAACTGTCTCCTAGTTTTCTGGCATAAGAAATACCAAAACTCACATCATAAGGATTGAAAGTACCTTCTGGAACGGCAACCGGCTCGTCTCCGTAGCGGGGAATATCATCGGAATACAGGCCGGTGAACATGAATCCAAAAACACCGGCGCCGGCCTTGTGGGCCACCGCAGCTGATTCATGATTGAACGACCCAAGATAACGATAGTGTTGCAAAACAAACTCGGTTTCGAAATCGGCAAAGACATTGTTGGCCGGATTCCAGAAAACAGCCGAAGCACCATGACTGGAAGCTACCCCGGCTCCCCCCATACCGGCCTCCCGGGCCCCAACTCCCATGCGCAGCGACAACAGCCCTACTTCTCCAGGATTAGCTGCCAGAGCAATAACCCCATGGAGGGACAATGCCGTTACAAATGCGAAGACCTTCAGTAAGGTGGATTTGGATATGCGAACCATGGGTTCCCTTTCCTTTTTTTAGCGGGCCTAGGAGGATTTGGCACCCAAGCCTGTTGGCGAATCATTCTATCGGCAGATTGCCGGTACGTCTAACTACAAATCCCGGTTTGGACCCCTTATCGCACAATGGCAAAAGGGACCACGCTGTTGTCCACCTGGCCCAGATCGGATTCAGCCACCAGACGACAAAGATACATTCCCGAGACGGTATTCTCCAAATTGAGAGTAACAGTGAACGGGTCAACCGCCACCACGGACTGCCACTCGCTGAAGGCCACGACTTCGCCTTCAAGGTTGTGGATCGAAACTTTCACCTTTGAGGCAGATCGGACCCGAGCGCGAACCTGCAGGGGTTCATCCCCCAGGGGGCTGGGATAACAAATATGACTGCCCGGAACAAGACCTGAGCCATCACTGGCGACCGGAGGCCCGGTCCAGGCACTCATGTCCCAGGAACCATTGCGCCAGGGAGAACCACCCCACATAGGCCAAAGAGGATCGCTCTGCGCCACGGCAGACCAGATAACAAGAGTGGAAACATCAGTTGTCTCCAACTCACCATCACTATCGTTCAGGCCGGTGATTCGGCCAAATGTGCCCAGCGCCACCAGATCCAGGGTGGATTCACCCTGCACGGCACCAAGGGCAGGTGTGCCCACGCTGCGAGCCGGCCCGGCAGCGGGCCACCCGTCAAGACTTTCCCCCTTCATGCCAAACCCAAATATTCGACCATCATAAACGGGAAACACGAATTGTCGAAGTGGCGTCTGGGCACCCACGAGGCGGGCCACCAGTGGTCCACCCGCCAGGGAATCCGACGCAATGGCTATGGCTTCAGCAGGCCTGCGGGGCCAACCATCACTCCAGGAACCATTATGTCCCACCCTGCCCAGCACACCATTGGAAATAAAAGATCCGCCCGGGGCCACCGGAGAAGTCATACGGATATCATCGTTCCAGACCATGGGCAGAGCTTCCTGTACAAGGTCTTCGGTGAAGAACAAGGTTACCGCCTGGCCATCAACACCGGGAACTATGGCATATCGAACGGAAGTGTCTGTTGCTTCATGGTCCACATATCCTAATTGAACGGGAAAATTGCCGGGCCGGAAAGGAAGATCCATACTCACGGTCTGGGGAGAACCAGGAACCTGCGATTCATCCACCGCACAGAATACAAGCTGACTCTCGTTGCTGAGAGTATCATACACGGCCACAACAACCTGTTGCCAGGCATAAACCGGAGGTGACTCAACACGCACCGCCCCCAGATTGAAATGCAGCCCCATAGTTGCAGGCAACCCTCTGTAAAGGCGCAGGTGTGACTCACCCATTTCTTGAAAAATGACGGCTGCATCCACCGCTTCGTCAAGAGCATAATCAGCCACCCGGTCGCGAGGAATCAACACCGGTGGCAGAGAGCAGGATTCCGTCTCAACAACCAGGCCAACATTGCCTGGATTGGCGACCAGGGGATTCCCGTCACTGCCGAACACGTAAAGTCCACGGGGCCCTGTCAGGATAATCTCCGATTGGATCCCATCGCCGTCCCAGTCGCCCGACGCAGACGGCTGGTTCCAAAGAACCGGATTGTTGGCATAGGTACCAACGGCAAATGGCTCCACGGTATCCGGGTCCAGGTCATGATCCAGGAATTCATTCAGATCTCCATCAAAGACAAAGATCTCCCCTTGCCTACCGGTGACAATAACCTCCGCAGCATCCCCCGCTCCTCCCAGGTCAGTCAACAGGACGTGGCTACCTGCCAGGCTGATTCCAGGAGACAGTTCCAGCCGGGCATGAATTTCCGGTCCTGCCCCGACACCACCTTGGGTATCGAGCTGGAAGGACATGATATCGGCGTATTCAAAGCCCCAGAGTGTATCGGGAGGACTGATTGTATCGTTGATGTCGGCCACAAAGGACATTGAATCCAGAACCACCAAGCTGATGTCCTGAAACCGGACGTTGGTCCTGGCTCCGGTGGCAGACCGGGTATCAGGCAGGGTTTCAGGCCCAAAAAAGTAATTGTCCTCACCCCGGAAACTGTCGTCATCGCCACCCAGGATAAAAGGGCTGGGCTCACGGGAATCCAGATCCTGAATTCCATCAGCCTCTTCCAAATCCACCGATTTGTGTTTGGGGTCGGCGTTGAACCTGTTGGAAGCCATGCCAAAGACATCCTGGATGACACCTTCATCGATGTGCCAAATGTAAATTCCGCTGCCCGCACCTTTGACCCCAGGAGCCCGGGCGCTGTTTTCGCTCATGAAAAAATCCCACTCCCCACCACCAAGGCGTTCACGGATGTCGGTGGCAGGATCGAATTTGCCAACTCCAAACACTGGAACGCCATCGTCCGTTGGCGAATCATCATCCCAAAAATCGGGAATGTTGTTGCCATTGAGATCGCCCGGAAAAGAATAAATACGGTTCCCATCAGGGTCCTGGAGTCGGTAGGCAAGTAGCCAATATTCCTGTCCCGTGATTTCCACACGCAAGGCCGCGTCGGGGCTGCCCGTTTGTTCACTGGGAGTCAGGATTTGCTGACCAGCCACCAGGGGATCAACCACCCGGGGCTCCAGCCATCCCATCAGCATTTTGTTGAAGGCACAGGGATGAGGCGGGATCCAGCCCATGCCCACAAAGAGGCCATAACCCATCAGGCCGAATTCACCGATGCCCTGACTGTCGGGAAAGCCGGATGGCGTAAAATCGCTCAGGGAGAGCATTCCCAGTCGCAACCCTACCTCGAAACAATACACACCCAAGCTGCCAAAGTAGCCGCCAAAACCGCCTATTGGATCCTGATATTCACATTCCGGAAGAATGAGGACCTGGTCAATCCCCGCATCCGGTCCAAAGTCGACACTGGGCAACCAGGGGTTTTCCAAATCACCATCCTCGAAAGCCTGTTGAAAGTCGCTGGGATCCAGGAAGTTGCTGAAGATCTGTTCAGGAGAATTACCGAGAATATCAGTTTCCTGACCGGCCCCGGCATGAATAACGATAAAGGTGTCGAAGAGTGAAAAATCAATTTCCCCATCCAGGCTGTCCACCACATCGCTTGCCAGAAGGACGGTCTGCTCACCCTTCTCCGGGTGATTCCCATAGTAACTCATGGGATGAGGCAAATTCACCACCCGGGGATGAATGGTGTAATTAAAAGTGAAATCGCCACCACTGACATCATGGAAGTAGTCGGCGACATCCCCAAACAAATGGCTGAAGAAAACCGAATCATGGGCGGAATAATAAATTTCGGACTGCATGGGATCAGGAAACTCGCCAGGGACCTGGCCAAACCGTCCAAACAAAAGACTATCACTGAAATCACACATCAAAACGATAGCCTGCAGCGCAGCCGGAGCTTTCTCCCCGGACATTCGCATTTGTTGCAATCGGACCGCCCCATCGTCTCGAAGGGGGCCACTGTGATGCCCAAGAAGGTTTTGCATTCGCACAGGAAGACACTGTTCGATAATCCCGGCCAGACTACCGGAATCGGGTTGTGCAGCTACAGTGGCCTGCGGGAACCAGGCAAACCACCCGGATAATAGCAGAGCAAACAAAACGAGGGGACTTCGCATTTAAAACTGACCTTTCGGAACAACTCTGGTACCGAGGCCGGAATGGCCATACATACCGAATTGCCGGGCATTATAGGAAGGTCGCCTGCCCGGGTCAATCACCCTTTCGAGTGGCCCGAACCAGGCGTCCTAAAAAATCCGGAGAGCCCAAGCGTGGTGTCTGTCACCCCTGATCGACATTCCCTCGCCGGGCTCTCCTTCATGTGCTGATGTCCCCAACCGGTCGAACCGCCATCCTTCTCGTTTGGTGCCAACCTCTTCGAGAATCTGGTCTCTTTTCGGCCATTGGGTGATGGGGGGAAAACACCAACACACAACTCAAATTTCTATTATCTTCTTCCGGAAGTGCCACCACCCCGACCTGATTTGGAGCTGCCACCCCCTGATCTGCTTCTTCCTGAATTGCTACTTTTGCGGGAGGAACTACCGGAAGAATTGGTTCCTGAGCTTTTGACGGCACTGCTCTTTGATCTGCTGCCACCGCGGTTGTTGGATTTGGGTTTCACCTTGGACGAGCTGCCACTTCGGGTCCCGCTCTGCCGAGTATTGCTCCTGGGTTTGACAGCAGCACCTGTAGAACTCCCGCCGCGGGAATTTCTTCGCGTTTCGACACTCCGGCCGGAATTGCGACTGTTGTTTTGAGATCCAGAACCGCTGTTCCAAATCCTGGTGCCCTTTTTCCGTGGCTCCACCGGCTTGATCCGACGGTTCCCATCGGCTCCGGAGGAAGGTTTGACGCTGCCACCACGGGTTGAGCCGGGAAGGCTGCTACCATACACAGTGGTATTTCCTGAATTGGGCAGCCCTCCGGACCGGCTGACTGGTTGGATGCTTTCCCGATTTGATGTTGGCCGGGTGCGAATTCCATCTCGATCCTGACGAGTCCCAGCACGAGTCCCACCCTGGGATCCAGACCCTGACCTGGAACCACGACCCTTGACATTTCTTATTTGCAACCCGCCGCGAGAGGTGCTGCGCTGCGGCTTGTCAATACTGGGCCGAGGCCGAACCATGGGCTTCTCGCCTCGCACGACCGTTGTGCGGTCCTCCTGTCGAACCGATTGACCGCCGCGCATGCTGCCGGTTCCACCCCTGGTAGCAGGCTGCTTCTGCCGCATCATTTCCTGTTCCCTGGCAGTTGGGCCGCGTTGGGCAATTTGGCCGGTCACCCGGGCGTAATCGCCTGTCTTGCGTCGGGGGGGGCGTTGACCATCCCCCAAATTTGGTGGCTGATGTAGCCCCCCGCCCGGTTTTGTAACGAACTCCATAATTCTGGTAATAAGGCGAATCGCACCAAGCATAGACCGGGTTTCCCCACACGTAACCAGACCCATAATTGCAGGTGTAGTAGGGCTCGTACCAGAAGTTGATCCATGGCCGCCAGGTCCAGGGATCGATGTAGACATAGACCGGGTTGTAATAGACGGGATAATACCCATTGTCCCTATACCAGGAGTTCCCCCAGCCGTAGTCGTAGGTGATATCAATGGTGCACTGGTCACGGTACGGATGAACGGCCAAGTCATCGTCCATGTGGCACTGGTTGCAAAGGAAGCGAGGGTGTTCCACCACTTCGTTTACATAATAACTCAGGTAATTGGTTATCACGAAATCGCCCGAATCTTCCATTCCGGTGATGGCAAAATTAACCTCGTTCATGGCTAAAAATGGATCACCGATGATGGCAAATTCAATCTTCTCGGCCTGGAACTCATGGTGGAAATCCACTGCCAGATCACGCAGATCGAAGGGATAACGCGAAACAATAGCTTCTACGAAGCCCTCACCTGCACTGCTGGAGGCTGCCAGGCGACGGGCCCCAGTCACTGGCATCAAGTATTCATGGCCACCAAAAACGAACCCATCATCCAGGCGACTGCGGGGCCAAAGAACCGTAACCAGGCCTTCGGTGTTGATGCGGTAAACCACGGCGTAGGCGTCTTCATTGGTTTGGAAGCCCACAGCCATGTCTTGGCCACGATCAAGAACAACGCCTTCTTCAAGGCCATCAATCCAGACCCCAACACGCAAGGTTTGCGATGAGTAATCAAATTCGGTTTCAGCAACTGTGGTCTGGCCAGTGGCAAAAGCCAACGAACACAACATGAAGGTCAGGGTGAAGATGCCGGTCAGAACCATTTTCTGCTGGCGACCTTGGAGTTTGTTTGCATTCCGTATTTTCATATCTTCACGCTCCTTTCCTGGTTGACCGTCCTAAAGACTGATGATTTCGGGGGTGCTGTCGGGGCGGCCATCATTTTCGGGTACTGACAATTCGGGCAAGCCTGAAATTGTTTGATAGGCCCAGATGATCTCGACAAAATCGGATCCCATTGTGACCACTCCGAATTTGGCGTAGTGGGTACCGTAGGGATAATCATCGAGCTCCACTACGTAGATATGGCCTGCAATCAACTCAAGCACTCCGGTGATGGAATAGCCATCGGCAGGAGCCCAGGAAACACCTTCAAATATAAGATAGCCATCATTGTCGGTGAATACGCCGAAATCCTGAAGGAAAACCCCACCCCGTGCAGTATGGACATAAGGAACGCCACCCTGGAAATGGATTTCAATGTCGGCGTTGAAATTGGGCTGTCCCTGATCGCGGCCAAAATCCATTTCGCTGAAGTCAAATGCAGACCAAAGAGGCTGGGTGCTGATATTGTAAAGTCGCACAGGTGCCAGACTGTGGGGCAAGGGTGCGTCGATGACAAATTCATAACTGAGAGCACTTTCACGACCGGCGGAATTCACTGCCGCCACAGCGTACTCGTATCGTTCACCATTGACCGCTTCGATATCTGCAAACCAGTGCAGGCCACTGATGGGGTCGAAATTGCCATTCCAGGCAACTTAACCAATGAAGGAAAATTGACGGTTGTTGTTGTACTCATCGCCTTCTTCATAAAATCGGCTGTAGATCAAATAGCTGGCGACGTTATCGTTGAAGTTGCCGTCGTAGGGGTGGTAGGAGATGTCATACCATTGCACGATGATTTCGTTGTCGCCACTTATGCTGTGAACGCCGGTGGGAACAACCGGCGGGGGAAGTTCAATGCAATTGACACAATCTTCTGTTTCGCAGCCACCAATCAGCATCAACGATACAAAAACAAGCCCAAGCAATCCCATTCGCCCAATGATGCGGTGGGTTTTTGGAGTTTCAAAAAACTGCTGTGCATTGAACTTGTTCATATCTCCACCTCCGGGATCGTCGGGGACCTGGTCCTACAACCTGGTACAGGCAGGAGACGTGCCAACCCGGGATTTGTGAAATTCGAAAGGACAATCCATGAAGAATGATTTGAGAAGTATTTAGCAAATAAGAAATATACGACCATAAACTGTTTAAAACTTTTTACTTAACTCCTGGCGTCAAGAAATACAGAGACTGAAAAACAAAAGCATTGATGTCCTGCAATTGGGATGCCCGAGTTTCTGCAACAGGATTAATGATGTGCGCAATGTGGGACATGTTCCCCGAAAGGGGACAAAAATTTGCTGGTGGTTAGGGAAGTTGTCAGAAAAACAAGAAGAGCCCCGCCTTTCGGCAATCTGATTAAAAATCTCGCCTTTTTATAATCAGAAGGGCTCTTTTGTTAGGATCCGGTGATCAGATCCTGAAGTTTTCTCGAAGATTTCTGTAAGAAACCTGGATTTCCTGGAGAAGAATCGTGAACCGGAAGGGTGAACTCCAGTTCTCTCTCGCCAGCCAGGAATGATTGTTAAGACCCCACCTCTTGACAATCATCCTGCCAGCACAACTTGTTGAGAACTTCCTCTTGGCCGGTAAGCTTTGAGGAAAGAACCTCAACACCTCCCGAGTTCACGATATTCATTCTTCTTTCAAAGAGGTTCCCTGTAATGTCACCCCTTCATCAGATGATACAGCATGGACCATACCAAAAAACCGAGCCTGAGAAGTCACGACATCTCCATATAATACAACAAGTTAAGTTGGTGCCGCATCAAAGGTGAGTAAATGGAAAACACAAAACTATCAAATTGTTTTATAGCTATGGTAAATAAAAAAGTAACCCATTGATATTCAATGGGTTACGGTATAAACTAAATTAACACTGTCGCCTGGAAAAAATCAGGAATTTTACAAACCTCAGCTGCCTAATTCTGAACAATTCCGTAATGGCGGATCTTTTTCAGAAGGTTAGGATAGCTGATCTTCAGGGAGCGGGCTGCCTGGCTTTTGTTCCCGCCCGAAGCTTGCATCGCCCTGCTGATTTCCCTGCACTCGATGATGGCCAAGGTATCGCGCAGTGGAACAACCTGGTCGGACTTCGCACAGACATCAACCGATTCCCGCATGGTTTGGGGCAAATATTCAGGCCTCAATACTCCGTCATCATGGGCCAGAACAATGGCTCTTTTCAGGGTTTTTTCCAACTCTCGAACATTTCCTGGCCAAGGATAACGAGTCAAGATATCCATGAACTGGTGGTCAATGGCCAACAATCCAGTTCCGATTTCCAGGGAAAACCGTTGCACAAAATGACGAGTCAGCAACTGGACATCATCCACCCTTTCCCGCAACGGGGGAATTACCAGAGGGAAATCGAGCAAGCGATAAAAAAGATCTTCCAGGAAACGTCCTTCCTGGGCCGCCAAATGAAGATCGGTTTTGGATGCGGCGACCAAACGAACGTCCACCAAAATCTCCCTGGTCCCACCCACTGGGCGGATCACCCTGGAGTCAAGGAACTGGAGAATTTTACCCTGCATGTTCAAAGGCATCTTGCCGATTTCATCCAAAAAAACTGTCCCGCCTTCGGCGGACTGGAGCAAACCTTTTTTATCGGTATCAGCCCCGGTGAAAGCACCTTTGACGTGACCAAAAAGTTCGCTTTCCATAAGAGCATCAGGAATGGCTGCACAATTGATGGGCAGGAATCGTTGATCAGAGCGGCGGCTGAGCGCATGAATTGAATAGGCCAAAAGACCTTTCCCGGTTCCGGTTTCACCATTGAGAAGAACAGTTAAATCACTGGGAGCAACTTTTTGTGCCACTCTCAGGACTTCCAGCATGCGGTCACTCTGGGTGATAATATTCTCAAAGCTCTCCACCCTTTGGATGGGTGTGGCCAGCTCCAGACTTCCGGAACCCCTGCTTTTTTCGGACATGAAAAGGGCCAGGAACCCCATATAGGTAGTGAGAAAATCGATAGCGTTGCGGGCAAACCCCACACTCTTATCACCCTGTGGATTTTTACCCAGAAAGAGCATTCCGAAATGCTGGCTGTCCAGGGCAATGGGCATAAAAACACAGGTGGAGGCCACCGAAGCCAAGGCCGGTACATCCTGAATCAGGCGGTCATTGCTGCCGAGACGAGAGAAAAAGCTGGTTCCTGAGTTGGGTTCTTCAGACAACCGGCGGTTAAACCACTGCATAAGTTGTTGGGCCAGATTTTCCGTCAAACCAGATCGCGAAATAATCCGAAGAAAGTCGGTGGCCACCGAGGAATCAACCATGGCAATAAAGCCGCTGTCCGCCTCCACTCTCTCCATGGCCGCTGCAAGAACTGATTCCAGATTTCTGGGAACAGAAGAATCATTTGAGACAAAAAGGCCAGGAATACTGGAAATAGCCAGGAGATGACTGTCGGCCGAATCCACGCCTCCAACCAGACCCACTTCAATTCGGTCGCGCAGTGCAACCACGGAGTGATCCAATTCGGGATTTTCCAGCCCGGCAGCGTGTCGTTCCAACTCAAATACCGAAAGCAGGGCATCGTCAAATTGAGTCAACTGGATTTGCACCCTGGCAAGAGATTCCAGAATGCGACAAAGCATGATGTCGCTAACACTGCTGGCACCCCGTTCCTGGGCATCCATCAGATATCGACGAAGCAACAGAAGATCGGCTTCTGAGGCATCTTCACGGCGTTTGGAGGTGAATTCCAGAATACTGGAACACCATTGGCGCAAAAGTCTTTGGTCCCGGAAGACGGAAATGGCTTCCTGGAAATGATGGGTCAATTGCTGCTGGTCATTAAGACCAGCATAAGATTTTCCGAGAACCAAATGGCAGAATCCCAATTCGTAAATTTCACCACATTGCTCACAAACGGAAATGGCGGCCTGGCAGACAGCAATGGCATCCTGGAATTTACCCGATGCCAGGTGGGCTTCACCGATGCGTCGAAGCAGCTCACCTTCAAGGTCATTGCCCGAGGCAATAGAGCGGCTCTTCTCCAGCCCAAGCTCATAATTGAACATGGCTTTTTC
Organism: Candidatus Krumholzibacteriota bacterium; assembly: GCA_024275485.1. Classification (GTDB taxonomy): domain Bacteria; phylum Krumholzibacteriota; class Krumholzibacteriia; order LZORAL124-64-63; family LZORAL124-64-63; genus LZORAL124-64-63. The sequence continues at coordinate 148,930 of JAJRZA010000033.1, forward strand.
GAATTGTCCGCGGCCTTGAAGCAAATCACCAAGATATTCATCAGCAATTATTTCTTCACGCAGATAATGGTTTTGTTCTGCCAGGATTTTACCATCCAGAAGCAGCTCTTCGGCCCTGGCCAGACGTCCGGACAAAAACTCCAAACGGCCGAGGGCAAGGTTGAGCCGGCACAGGTTCAGACGATCACCGAGGCTGCTGGCAAACTTGCGACCTCTCTCAAGCAATGGTTTCGCTTCACCCAAGCGGTTGCTTTTGGACAGGACAATACCCTGATTCAGGAAAAAACCAGGCAAGAGATGGCTGGCTCCAATTTGATTGGCCAGGTTGGTGGCCTTCCCCATGAGGGACAAAGCCGCTTCCCATTGGCAATTGTTTTTCTTCAAGAGGGCCAGGTTGTTCAAAATGTTGGCCACCCCTAGATCAAAACCGATCCGGCGGTAGGTAGCCAAACTGTCATTGTAGAACTCTTCCGCTTTTTCCAGACGGCCCAAACGATGTTGCGCGATTCCCATGATAGCCTGCAACCGGGCGACTTCTTTGTGTTCATCAGTCAAAGCCAGCACTGCAAAAGCCATTTTCGCCAAGCGTAGGCATTCATGCAATTGTGATGTTTCACGCAAGAAGAAAGCCTGTCGCACCTGGAAACGGGCACGAACAACAGCCAAATCCGGGGCCTCAAGATTACCAAGCCCCAAATTGAGAATATCTTCGGCGCGATTCAACAGGGCTTCAGCGCCATTCAGGTCTCCCTGCAAGATCATGCAATCGATTGATTTTCGCAGGACTCCCAAGCCATCCAACAAGGGCATCTCCGAGAATGCCCGTGTGGAATATACCTGATGGTAATAATCCAGGGCACTGGTAAAACTGGAGGCATGAAAGTGGAGATCTCCAATTTCCTCCAACCGTACCCAGTTGATGGTTCGGGCACCACCAACATCAGGAAGTAGTTTGGGATCATTGTCCCGGGGTTTTTCAAAGTGTTCTCTCATCAACCGTATCCCTTGGCGAGTTGTGGAATCGGTAATCAAATCATGAATTATTGATCAGTGGCAGTACCACATGTTCTCATCAAGGTGCAGGAATCAACTGTGCCAAAACCCATTCCAGGAGATCTTCGAAGGTGAGATCACCTAATTCAACGTCACCATCAAAACCACCGTAGACACCTTGTCCCCAAAAGCCAAATCCATCACCAGCTGAATCAGGATCACCATCATTGAGACCGTCGTTCTGTTCGAAAATGAGGCCATCGCCACTTTCATCGTTGTCTGGCGGTGTCAATTCCGGTTGCCCATCGCTGGTGGCCCAAGCATGACCGGGAGCAATGCTGCCGAAGGCCAACATCCCCACCAGTAGAACCAAGGACAGAATCATCGTGGATTTTTTCATGACAGTTTCTCCTCAACTGACACCCCGTCGACGGAACTGAATGCGCCAATCATGCCCGAAGGCGCATAGTTCCAAGAACTAATCAATAAGTTATAAGGAAATTCTTCATTTCCGTCAACATCAAACGACCTCTGGCTGGGTGCGCAAACCGTATTTGCTAATCTTCTTATACAAGTTGCTGCGCTGCATACCCAAGGCCTCGGCAGTCTTTGATACATTATACCTGTTTTCCACAAGTTTTTGTTGAAGAAAAGTCCCCTCGCTCTTGGCCTTGAATTCCTGAAAGTCCCTGCAGTCCAGAAAAAATGCCTCCTGGCCGGTTTCACTGCCAGTACCGGGAAGAACGGGCAAATCGGCTACTTTCACAACCGGCCCGGTAGCCAGTATGAGTAATCGTTCAACCAAGTTACGTAATTCCCGAACATTCCCGGGCCAGCTGTATTCATTCAGAATGGCCAGGGTTTCCTGGGAGAAGCTGAGCGGCGACTTGTTCATACACTTGGCCATGTCTGCCATGAACCAGGAAAGCAGCAATTCAACGTCCCCTTCCCTCTCTCGCAAGGGAGGCAAGTGGACTGACAGTACATTCAACCTAAAGAACAAGTCCTGGCGAAAACCACTGTCAGAAGAAGAAAGGTCACGATTGGAGGCGGCGATAATGCGCACATCTACCTCACGGGTTTCCCTTCCGCCTACCCTCTGGAAACGATTTTCTTCCACCGCCTTGAGAACCTTCGCCTGGGCTTCTTGGCCCATATCGCCAATCTCATCCAGAAAAAGGATTCCTCCGTCGGCGTGTTCAAATTTTCCGATCCGCTGCCGATCAGCCCCTGTAAAACTGCCTTTTTCATGCCCAAAAAGTTCACTCTCAACCAGGTCCCGGGGAATGGCTGCGCAATTGACTTCCACCAGGGCATTGTTGGAACGTGGGCTGGCCCTGTGAATGGCGTTGACTACAAGTTCCTTGCCAGTCCCATTTTCTCCGGTTATCAAAACCGTGCTATCGGTGGGGCCGACCTTCTCAATAAACTGCCGCACCTCCTGGATTGCCTGACTGTCACCCACCAATGGAGCGCCGACTCCCGCCTTTGACCTTAATATTTCACGGTCGTTCAACACCGTCTGGTGCCGGAGGCAGTTGGCGAGCGTTACCAACAGGCGGGATCGATCAAGGGGTTTTTCCAGGTAATCGTAGGCACCACCCTTAACTGCTTCCACCGCCGTTTCGATGGTTCCATGTCCGGATATAACAATGACCGGTGCCGCGACCTTGAATTTCTTAAGCTGCTCCAGAACTTCGAATCCGTCCATGCCCGGCATTTTGATATCC
>JAJRZA010000034.1 GCA_024275485.1 Candidatus Krumholzibacteriota bacterium
GATATCGGTCCAGGCGAAAAAGCATGGAGAACAGGGGCATTGCCCAGTAGCTCTTTGGCACCAAAAATCAAGGGGCCTGCCGCCAGGGCGAAAGCAGCATTGAGAAACAGGATAAAATGTCGGATACTTGCCTGAAAATATCTGAATATTATTCTGGAAAATGTTCCGAATAATATTCCTGGAAATTCAGTTATTCGCTTCTCACCCCCACTCTGACTATATTTCAGCCGTTCTGCATCCATTCGTTTCAAACGGAGGTTCCGCTCTTGCGTCTGCCAAAATTGCTGCCCATTCAATCCAGCTTAATGACCAGTTCGATTCTTTTCCTGGTTATCAGCCTGGCACTCCCGGTTTTCGCCCAGGAAGCCCCTCAGGAAAATGAAGGGGAACCACACCCATTTTCAGTCCACGACATGCTGGCCATGGACCGGATCAGCGACCCCCAAATCAGCACTGACGGCCAATGGGTAGCCTTCAATGTACGCAGCACCGACCTGGAAGCCAACCGTGGCCGCACCGACATCTGGCTCGCCCGCACCGATGGCACCCAAAGCAAACGCCTGACATCAAATCCAGCCGGCGATTGGAACCCCCGTTGGTGCCTGAATGGGACCCTTTTCTTTCTGTCCACCCGCAGTGGCAGTTCCCAGATCTGGAATATCGATCCCACCGGTGGCGAAGCCCGACAGATCACCGATCTGGCCCTGGACGTTGGCAATTTCGAGCTGTCGCCCAAAATTCACAGTTTTGTCTTCTCCATGGAAGTCTACCCTGGTCTGACTGTGGATGAGACCGTGATCCGTGATGAAGAAAAAGCAGCCGACCCAACCACCGGAATGATTTACGACGAACTGATGTTCCGCCACTGGGACACCTGGGAAGACGGCAAACGCAGCCACCTTTTCCTGCTTGACGGCATGAAACCGGATGGCGACCCGGTGGACCTGATGAAGGACCTGGATGCCGACGTGCCCACCCGGCCCTGGGGTGGCAGCGAAGAATTTGTGGTCTCACCCGACGGCAGCGAAGTGATCTTCACTGCCAAAATCCTGCCCGGCAGCGAGCCTGCCTGGAGCACCGATTACGACCTCTACGCCGTGCCCACCGACGGCAGCGGTACCATCCGATGCCTGACCGAAGCCAACCAGGCCTGGGACACCGAACCCGTCTTCACACCCGACGGCAAAACCCTGGTCTACCTGGCCATGGACCGCCCAAACTTTGAAGCCGACCGCTTCCACCTCGAACTGATGAATTGGGAAACAGGCGAAAGCCGTCGCATCGATTTTGAATACGATGGCCTTGGCCTCACCGCCCATGGATTGAAATTCAGCAGCAACGGCAAAACAGCCTACTGCATTGCCGGCTACCTGGGTCAGCGTTCATTGTTCAAGCTGGACATCAAATCCGGCAAAGTTTCCATGGTCCATAAGATGGGACGGCACTCAAGCATCGGTCTGCTCAAGGGACGCCTCCTGTTCGGCATGCAGAACCTGAAATCACCCACCGAACTTTTCACCATCAAAACCAATGGCAAGGATCTAAAACAGATCACCGACCTGAATGGCGAAAAACTTGCCGCCTGTTTGATGGGTGAGCCCGAGCAGATGACCTTCAAGGGTTGGAACGATGAGATCGTGTACGCCTACGTTGTCAAGCCCTTCGACTGGACCCAGGAAAAGGCCGACGCAGGACAAAAATGGCCCCTGACTTTCCTGGTTCACGGCGGACCTCAGGGCAGCTTTGGCAACGATTTCCACTACCGTTGGAACCCCCAGGCCTATGTGGGCGCCGGATTCGCCACCGTCGCCGTCGACTTTCACGGTTCCACCGGCTACGGCCAGGAATTCACCGATGCCATCAGCGGACACTGGGGTGATCGTCCCTATGAAGACCTGGTCAAAGGCCTGGCGGCCGCCCTCGAAAATTACCCCTGGATGGACGCGGACAGAGTGGTCGCCAGCGGGGCCAGCTACGGTGCCTACATGATCAACTGGATGCACGGCCAGCCCGAATTCTCCCGCGAATTCAAGGCTTTCGTCAGCCACGACGGCAACCTGGACGAGCACATGGCCTACTATGATACGGAGGAGCTGTGGTTCCCCGAGTGGGAGCACGGCGGAACTCCCTACTCTGAAGGCAATGGTTATGCTTTGCACAACCCCATCGACCATGTCCAGAACTGGCACGTGCCCACCCTCGTGGTGCACGGCGCCCTGGATTATCGCGTGGTCGATACCCAGGGCATGAGTGTTTTCACTGCCCTGCGTCGTCAGGGTGTACCTGCGCGGTTGTTGTATTTCCCGGATGAAAATCACTGGGTTCTCAAGCCACAGAATTCCATCCAATGGCACAACGAAGTGATGGACTGGCTGCAAAAATGGACTGACTAAACCGTGGACTGACAATACATGTGGACCGAATGAGCAATCGAACCAACCGAACAACCGGATCCCTTATGCGGATCACTCAACTGGAGAATGAGACAACATGGGCCCCGTAATGAAACTGGTCGGCATTGGAATTTTGGCTGCGACCCTGGTGGTGGCCATCATCGGCCTGTTGTTGCCCAGCCAATACAGTGTGCAGCGGGAGTTGGTCATCAACACCACGGCGGATCGCATCCATGAATTCACAAGTGACCTGGAAACGTGGCCGAACTGGACTCCCTGGTTCAAGGACGACCCCACCATTGAAATCACCCTCGGTACCATAACCCAGGGCGTTGGCGCCAACCAGGAATGGAAAGCACAAAAAGGCGGGGGGCGGTTGACCGTCACCCGAAGTGAGCCCGATTGGGGGGTGTCGTACCAAATGGATCTGTCCAAAGGGCGCCCCCACTCCACATATAGCCTGCGCTACGAGGCCATGTCCGACAGCACCAAAGTGGTGTGGCGGATGAGCGGTGACATGGGTTGGAATCTCATGGGACGTTTCTTCAACCTGCTGATGGACCCCATGGTCGGACCCATGTTCGACGAGGGGTTGGCGCGGTTGAAAATGCTGGCAGAAAAGTCGGAACCAGAGGATGGTTCAGCAATCCATCATCCGAACAGGGCCAGTGACGACCACAGTTGACAGGATCAGTTTTTTTGACTCCCGCAAATCCGGCCAACCAGAGAATGGTGGCCGGATTCAGCGTTTAGAAAGCTATCTGAGCTCCATACACTCGGCACAATTCCTGTTGAGAGAAAACGACCGTTGTTGGTTGTTTCTTTTCCCAAGGAGTTCCCATGCAAAAACTATTCATTACCCTGGCCCTCATATTCGGCCTGATTGGCCTTATGGTTCTGTCCCCGGGTTGCGCCGATCAAAACCCTACCAAAACTTCCACCAAGTTGCTGATGGAGTCTTCCAATCAGGCACCGGATGTGAGCAGCTATGCCGACTATCACAATTCTGAAGTCGAGCGATTGATACGGCTGGACAGGCGAACCGGTAGTCTGAGTCGCCATCTGATAAGCGACTTCCAGGCCATCCTGGAGGAAATGGCTCGACGGGATCCTGATATGGCAACGGACAGTGAGGATATCCAAAGGGGTAGAGAGACCCTGGCGGTTCTGTTGCGGATTCAGAGTGCCGGCCATCAACCTCAGGAAATTATCCGGGTCCTGAAGCGTTGCTTTGCCGATTTTGCAAATCGGACGGACACACACCCTGCCATCATCAAAGGAATCGAAGAAGCTCTGGCCCTTTTGATCGCCCAGAATGCCCAGCCATTGAACAACCAACTGGCCCTGCTGAAATCCCTGACTGATGAAATGGGCAGCCCTGAAGAAAAAGGTGTGGTGGGTGTTTTCCTGGGATCATACGAGAGATTTCTCAGCAAGCGGTATGAAGATCCCAACCAACCCTGGTGGTGGCCATGGGTCATCATCCATGACGTGATCGGATCATTTATCGGTGGCCCCGGAGTTGGGGCGATTTACAGCGCATGGGTGGAATTGATGTATATCGATATCTTTCCCCACGGATACCATCCCTAGCAGGGTGCAGAACGATTGAAGGGGTTAGACTTCATCTTCCCGAATGGCGGCCAGGCTTGCCCAGCATGCGAGCCTGGCTGTAGGATAATCTTGAACCGTAGCCGGATCGACTGCCCACCAGGCCTCGGGTTGATCATTTTCCTTTTTCTGAAGCATGGCCCGACATTTGGCCTTTTCTTCCAATGCTCCACCATCATCAGCAGCTTTGGCAAAAGGACAGGATATATTTTCAAAATCCATAAAGTTATTATCTAGCAATATGTTAGTTGGATAAACCCTCTCATAACCGCAAGCAGCAGCGAAACCCGCAGCAACCAGGAAAGAAGCCAAAACCAGCAAAATGATGACTCGCTTTTTCAATGCGCACCTCCGAAAAACTCTCATTTTCATGGCTGGGAATCCGTTATTTTTGATATTATGACATATTTTATGCAAAAAATCAACATCAAAATGCAAATTTATCCTGATAATGCCTGATTGCCCATCTGGCTGAAACCTGCTAACCTATTGCCAAATAAGACCGTCCGGTTCATCCACAAGATTTGGAGAATGCCATGCTGAAAAACAAAATCACCCTCATAACCGGAGCCAGCGCGGGCATCGGTGAAGCCTGCGCCCACTGTTTTGCCAGGGAAGGCTCGCATCTTATTTTGGCGGCACGGCGCCCGGAAAGAATCATGGACCTGGCCACGTCATTGGCGGAAAAGTACGGGATCCGGACACACGGCCTGGTTCTTGACGTGAGGGATCGCCAGGCGGTCAACTCCGCCATCGAAAACTTGTCTTCTCAATGGTCCCAAATCGATATCCTCATCAACAACGCCGGTCTGAGCCGGGGGCTCGACAAAGTGCAGGAGGCATACTACCTCGACTGGGATGAAATGATCGATACCAACATCAAAGGCCTGTTGTGGGTCAGCCGCGCCGTCATGCCCGGAATGGTTGAGCGTGATGGCGGACATGTCATCAACCTCGGCAGTGTTGCAGGACGACAGGTTTATTCCGGTGGCAATGTTTATTGCGCTACAAAACACGCAGTCAGGGCCATCACCCAGGGCATGCGCATTGATCTGTTGGGAACAAGGGTTCGTTGCTCATCGGTGGATCCCGGTCTGGTGGAATCGGAATTCAGCGAGGTTCGTTTTCGTGGGGACAAAGCAAAGGCCGAACCCGTTTATCAGAATTTCCCCCCACTGCAGCCGGTTGATATTGCCGAGACGGTTTTGTTTTGCGCCACCCGCCCACCCCATGTGAATATCCACGATGTCTTGGTGATGCCCCAGGACCAGGCCGCTGTCTATGCCTCTTACCCCCGGGGTGTTGAATGAACGATAACCAAAGCACCCATCTTCAATACCTCATTTCATAAAGAAAGCCCGTGTTTTGGGTTTATTTGCATAATTGAGCTTAAGAACCACCTCATCCTGCCGATCTCTTTCAGGTAACAGGCTTCTTCGTTGGAGGCCCGCATCGCCCAAACCTCCAAGAGGGGCCATTTCGGGTTGTATAGCCCGAAAACCCATGGAAAGGATTCGGTCATGAAGAACACCAGGAGTTTTGACCGCCGAGGATTCACCCTCATCGAGATCGTGATTGCAGTGGCCATTGTTGCCATTTTTGCAGCGGCCATGAGCCCGATGGTCTTTCGTCATCTGGAAGCAGCCAAGGTCGGCAAAGCCCAGAACGAAACTGAAGTTATTGCTTCGGCAGTACTCAGCTATTACAAAGACGTAGGCAAATGGCCAATCACCAACCTTGATGGCCCTACAGGTAATAGAATCAACCGGGTTATCAGCAGCACAACCATGGCTACCGGCAACGGCCCTAATGCTGATCCTGGAGCACGCAACTGGGGTTCTTACGGCACCACCAAAATGTTGGGAGACTACCTGTATTTCAACAACCCCGATGACAACGCCAGCATCACCGGTAGCGGTGCCAACGAGGACGGTCAGGATTGGCCAACCAGTGGACCCGGTTCCTGGGAAGGTCCTTATATCGACAAATATGACCTTTCTGATCCCTGGGGCCACGCCTACGTCATCAACAGCCACTATTTCCCCGGACGCTACACCGGTAGCATCCGGCACAAGGTTTTCGTGCTGAGCGCCGGCCCCAACGGTCTCTGGGAAACCGGATTCAGCGACGCCACTCCCGAAAATGTTCAAGGTGACGATGTGGGTACGCTGATCACCATCACGAACTGATTCAGTTGTGCCCCCGAAAATGTTCCTGGCCCCAGATCTGCCAGTCCTTGAGTATGAAATACTCAAAAACAATACCCAAGGGCTGGCAACCACCACACTGCCCATCTCCCAAGTGCATTCATCACAA
>JAJRZA010000035.1 GCA_024275485.1 Candidatus Krumholzibacteriota bacterium
CATTGCGAGGGCTATCGGGGGGAAGGACGCTGCCGCTACTGGTTAGTTTGACCAGGAAGGGAGTCTTGTTATCGTCGAGATTCAGCTCTGCGGAATGTTCACCGGAATCCCCACAACCAGACATGCTGGGCATGATGAAAAGCACAGACAAGACGGCAATATACAGCAACAAGCTGCCAAAAGAATTTTTTGAGAAATTGCTCATGAACCCAGGCGAATTTAGGGTGGAAGCTTTTTCAGATTTATTTTGACCGTATTATACCATATCGGGCTTGTTTTTTCTACCGTTAGGGTTCCATTGGGCTAAAATGATTCCTCCAAGCATAAGGGCGCAACCAGCCAATCCCCGTGCCGACAAACTCTCGCTGAGAAGAATCCATCCCCCAAGGGCGGCGAAGACACCCTCCATGCTGAGAATCAGCGCCGCGTGGGCGGGATGGGCTTTGCGTTGACCCAGGATTTGAAAGGTATAAGCCACTCCCACCGACAAAATACCGGCATACAGTATGGATATGGCGGCACCATGCAGGTCCGCCTGGGACAAATCCTCGAAAACCAAAGCACTTGCACCACTCAAAACACTACAGACCAGGAATTGCATCACCGCCAGGGCAATGGGGTTGACCCTGTGCACCAACCAACCCACTGCCAACACATGGGACGCCCAAAACAACGTGCCGACCAGGACCAGGCCGTCACCCAAGGCGATCGTCCCCCATCCCCTGCCGCTGAGCAAATACAGGCCCACGGAAGCCAGCGCCACGCCACACCAAATCCCCCGCCGGGTTTTCAACCCCCGCAGCAGACCCAGAAGCGGTACAAAAACCACATACAACCCGGTGATGAAGCCAGCCTTGCCCGCCGTGGTGTAAACAATCCCGAATTGCTGAAATGTGGACCCCCCAAAGATGAACAGGCCGGTCATCAAACCGCCCAGAAACAAATGTTTTTTTTGCCCTGTGATCAGCGGCGCGGGTTTTTGGCCTGGAAAACCAAAGATCAAAACAGGCAATAAAACCATGGCCCCCAGAGCAAAGCGTATGGCGTTGAATGCCAGCGGTCCCATGTATTGCATGCCCACCCGCTGGGCCACAAAGGCAAAACCCCAGATGGCCGAAGCCACCAACAGCAGAAAATTGGCGTTGCGATGAGAATTATTCATGGGTCAATACTAAGTCGGGGTTTGCATGGGAGCCAAGAATATCGGATGATGCGGTCATGAAAAACTTAAACTGGAAGACCCGTCTGTTCACCTTGGCCCTGGGCCTTGGTACCGTCCTGATGCTTGTCTCCAACCCGGCAGGATCCAATCCCATGGCCAATTCAGCCTTACCGGTAATCCCGGCGCCCCAAAATTGGCATCCATCATCCGGATCTTTTTCCAAACAGGATTTTGAATACCTGGTTCAGAATGATGATGGTCCCAGTGCCGCAGTAGGCTTGTTGATTGCCCAACAGCTTGGCGTCCAGGTTATCGGGGCCCCTGGGCGCGGTTCCCTGGTCCTGAAGATGGAATCTCCGGATGATCTGCCCACGGCTGCAGAGGAAATAATCGAACCCGGTGCTGTTGATGAAGGATACAGCTTAATTATCCGCCCCGATGGCATGCTGCTGACCGCCCGCTCCCGCAGCGGACTTTTCCGGGGTGCCCAAACCCTGCGACAGTTGATGAACGCAGCAGGCGACAGCATCCCCTGTGGTCTTGTGGAAGATCGCCCCGAATTCCGCTGGCGGGGCATGCTGCTCGACTGTGGGCGGCATTTTATGCCCCTGGAAGTGATTTTCAACACCATCGACCAACTGGCTTACCACAAATTCAACGTCCTGCACTGGCATCTGACCGAAGATCAGGGTTGGCGGCTGGAAGTACCCGGTTATCCGCGGTTGGCCGAAGTTGCGGCCTGGCGACAGGAATCGGACGGAACCACTTACGGTGGATATTACACCCCTGAACAAGTGCGTGAAGTGGTGGCCTATGCCGCGGAACGTTTCATCACCGTGGTGCCCGAAATCGAAATGCCCGGACACAGCGTGGCCGCCCTGGCTGCCTACCCGGAGCTTTCCTGTCAAGGTCTGCCGTTGGAAGTGGAAACCCAGTGGGGGATTTTCAAGGATGTCTATTGCGCCGGCAACGAACAGACTTTCCAGTTTCTGGAAGATGTCCTGACCCACGCCATGGATCTGTTCCCATCTCGCTATATCCATATCGGCGGAGACGAGAGTCCCAAGGCCCGTTGGAAAGCCTGCGACAAATGCCAGCGGCGCATTGCCGATGAAAAGCTGGGTGGCGAGCACGAGCTGCAAAGCTGGTTCATCCGACGTATTGAAATATTCCTGATGGCCCATGAGCGGCGATTGGTTGGCTGGGATGAAATCCTGGAAGGCGGCCTCGCTCCCGCGGCCACGGTTCAATCCTGGCGGGGCATCCAGGGAGCCATCGCAGCGGCCCAACAAGGGCACGACGCCATCGTTTCACCCACCAGCCACTGCTATTTCGATTATGATGTCGATACGCTGGATCTGCGTCAGGTCTACAGTTTCCGGCCTCGACCTGAAAATCTGACTGATGCCGAGGATGCTCACATTCTTGGTGGTGAAATGAATTTGTGGAGTGAGTACATTCCACCCGAGCGATTGAACAACATGCTTTTCCCGCGTTTGACGGCCATGGCGGAGTGCTTGTGGACGGCGCCCGAACCCCGGGATTTTGCCGCCTTTTGGGACCGGATGCGCCCCCATATGCAAGGGTTGAAAGACGACGGTCTCAACCCCGGACCAGCCGATCGACCTGTTCATGCGTCCACGGTCCGGGATGCAGATACCGGTACTACTTCAATTGAACTGACTATTGATTCCGATCTAATAAAGACCATGAAGGGGCGCCAAATGGCGCTACGGCAGCGATCGGTGAATCGATCCGAGATCCCTGATTTCAGACCCGATTTGCGGGTGGAAGACATGGGCCTGCCGGCGGTTCTCATGACTGATGTACCGGTGGCCAAAAGCCTGAAATTGTATTGGCCGGCCTCTGATTCCCTCACCGATGTCCTGCTGATTCAACTTTTCTTCGATGGCATTACCTACGGCACCCCTGCGGTGGTGGAGCGCAGTGTTCATCTGGGAATGGGAATCCAACCGGTGTTGACCCATGGGCCCAGCTCTCGCTACCCCGGCGGCGGCTCTATGGGCCTTAACAACGGCCTTCACGGCTCCAGGAATTTTCGTGATGGTTTGTGGTCCGGTTTCGAGGGGACAGACCTCAACGCTACCCTGGATCTGGGGCGGGAAAGCTCAATCAGCCGGCTTTCCATCCGGTTTTACCAGGGAGCAACCGCCTGGGTCTTTCTACCTTCAGAGGTGGAATTTCAGGTATCGGATGACGGGCAAGTCTGGCGATCGGTGGCCTCCCTCGGGCACAACGTCTCCCCCAAAACCCAGGATCGCACCATTCACGAATTTGTGGTGCCGGATTTGGCTTTGAAAGCCCGATTTGTGCGTGTGAATGGCCGCAATCTGGGCCTTTGCCCCGACTGGCACCCTGGTGCCGGGCGCCCCTGCTGGATCTTTGCTGATGAAATTGTGGTGCAATGACCTTGCCGAATGCGTAAAAAATGACCAGATTAAAAAGGACAGACTTGTCCACTTTCTAATTCAGAATTCAAGCTCAGGAGAGAAATACAATGCACGATGGATGCACCGGACCCACCGCCGACGGAAGAAGTGTCGCCGACAAGGTCCGCATGATGGGCTTCAACAAACAGCCCATGCCCATGCCCCTGGAACTAACCTGTGCCAACTGCGACCACACCTTCTCCATGACCTTTTTCGAGGCCAGCTGCCCCGAATGCAACATGGTTTACGCGGTGACTCCATGCCATGCAGGGGACGCTGCCAACGTCAAGGCGGCGGGAATCAACTACTAGCCCGCTCTGACATAGTATACACCGGCCCTGGATTTTCCCTGACGATGTGGTACCATTCCGCGTCGTCATTTTTTTCCCAAGGTGCCTGAATGCGGACTCCCTTCATCACCACTCTGATTTTTCTGGTGTTCATCAGCAGCGGGCAAAGCCACTGCTTCGACGCCCCTGCCTGGGTAGGAATGCCACGTGCCTATGTCTGCGAACGGGCTGATTATACTCCGGTCATCGATGGGCAACTGAATGACGCCATCTGGAAAAATGCAACCTGGACCGAAGAATTCCTGGATATCCGGGGACATTCCCACCCCGTGCCTCGACACCGCACAACCTGTGCCATGCGCTGGGATGATGAATATTTCTACATCGCCGCCAAACTCATCGAACCCCACGTGCAGGCCACCCTCACCGAGCGCGACGCCGTCATATACCACGACAATGATTTTGAAGTCTTCATCGACCCCGACGGCGACAATCATCTTTATTATGAACTGGAGATCAACGCCCTCAACACCGTATGGGACCTGCTGCTGATCCGTCCCTATCGCGATGGCGGCCCGGCCGTGAATGCCTGGGATATTCAGGGGTTGAAAACAGCCGTCCACATCGACGGCACCCTCAACGATGCCGGCGACCGGGATCGGGGTTGGACCGTTGAGATAGCCATCCCCTGGAAGGTGCTGGCCGAATGCGCTGGGCGACCTTCCCCACCGGAAGCAGGCCATATCTGGCGTGTGAATTTTTCGCGTGTGCAGTGGCGTCATCATATTGTCGACGGGAAATATGAAAAACTGGAGGACCCCGCTACCGGCCGCAGCTTTCCCGAGGACAACTGGGTTTGGTCCCCGCAGGGATTGATCGCCATGCACTGCCCCGAAAAATGGGGTGAAGTGCTCTTCGTGGATGAAACTTTTGACGGCAACGCCGAGCGTACCATGAATTCAAACCGGGAACATGTCTCCATAAATTCCGCCCGGGCATTGATGGATATTTATTACGCCCAGCGGCAATGGTTTGAAGATCACCAAAATTTCGCCACCACCATTGCTGAACTGGAAGCTGAATACGGCGTTCTTATGAGAAAATGGCAAACCCGGGTCGAAACCCTTGATGGGGAAATTTTTGTTCTGCCCTATCGATGGACCCTGGATATGCAAGCCCACGACAACCGTTTCACCGCCACCTTGTGCACTCCGCGCGGCCTGATGACCGTGGACGAAACGGGCCGTCTGCATCGTGACCCCCTGAACCCTCCCAAGGAATGTTCATGTCTGAAAACAATACACTGATCAGACCCTTGAACGGACCCTTGCTGACCAGGGAGAGTTTGCCGGATTTGTTGCCTGATATTGTGGATGCCAGCAGTGTTTTCAATCCCGGCGCCGTGGTGATAGCCGGCCGAACCCATTTATTGTTGCGCGTGCAGACGAGGGGACGTCGGACTTTCTGTGTTCCGGCGGTTTCCGATGATGGCCTCAGTTTTCGGGTTTCGGGGCAATCTTCCCAATTCACCGGCCTACCGGATATGTGCGTCTATCACAACTACGACCCACGGCTGACTCTGCTTGAAGGTCGGCTGTATGTCATCACCGCACTGGACACCGATGATGGTGGCCGATGTGCCCTTTGGCGCACCAACAACCTATTGGATGCTGAATTTGCCGGATTGGACCAACTGGAATTCGTCTCCCTGATCAACAACCAGGACACCCGCAATGCCGTGCTCTTTCCCGAACGCATCGCCGGGCTTTTTCACCTGCTGCACCGTCCCAACTTGACGGTTCTCAATCGGGGACCACTCAGTGGTTCAACTATCCAAATGAGTGTTTCCGAAGATCTGAAACCCTGGCAGGATGCCGGAGAAGTGATGTCCGGCAACCCCCACTATTGGGACGAACTTATCGGCTCCGGACCACCGCCGATCAAGACCCGGCACGGCTGGCTGCATTTGTATCATGGTGTAGCGACACATTTTCAGTCATCCAACATCTACCAGGTCGGCGCGGTTCTGCTGGATTTGAACCATCCCGCCAATGTGCTGGCCCGCACCCGCGACAACATTCTCGAACCTCGCGAAAGCTGGGAGAAAATGGGGCAAGTGCCCAATGTGGTTTTCCCTTCGGGAGCCACGGTCAGTCATGAGGATGATGAAGGATTTGCACCCGATGGGGCCATGGTCCGCATCTATTATGGCGCGGCGGACACCGTCGTCGCAGTGGCTGAAGGAACTGTTGGCGCCATCGTGAAGGCCTGTCACCAATGATTCCCCGGGATGACCCGAAAGGAACAACTCGTGTCCGACAAATTTTCCAGGGATAAACGCCAGGCCATCCTGGTTTCGCACACCCACTGGGACCGCGAATGGTACCTCCCCTTCAATCGCTTTCGCGTTAATTTGGTAGAGGTGGTGGATCGGGTTCTGGACAGCCTGGAAAACGACCCCGGGTTCAAGAACTTTGTCCTCGACGGCCAATGCAGCGTGCTGGAGGACTACCTGGAAGCAGCTCCCCACCAGCGGGAACGCGTGGCCCGGCTCATCGCCGACGGCCGTCTCGCCGTTGGACCCTGGTACATTCTGCCGGACGAATTCCTAGTCAGCGGCGAAGCCACCGTGCGCAACCTCCTGTTCGGCGAAAAAGTGACCGCCCCTTTCGGCTCGGTGCAAAAGGTCGGCTACATGCCCGACAGCTTTGGTCATCTGGCCCAAATCCCCCAGATCCTCGGCCTGGCTGGCATCGATTCCTTCATCTTCACCCGCGGCATGGGCAACGAGGCCGACGATCTGGGCTGGCTTTTCCGCTGGATTGCTCCCGATGGAAGCAGTGTTCTGGCCGTAAACCAGTGTGACGGTTACTGCAACGCCGCTGGATTGGGCTTTGCCGAAATCTGGCACGCCCACACCCGTCGCCAGATCGATCTGGACCTGGCCACCCAAAAAATCAGCACGCTTCTGGAAAAAATGGACCTACGACCCGGAGCCAACCCCGCTCTGCTCAACAATGGTTGCGATCATTTCCCTCCCCAGCAGGATTTCTCCGCAGTCCTGAAAGCCCTGCGTGAAACCCACCCCGCGACCACATTCACCCACGGTCGGTTTGAAGATTTCCTGAAAGCCGCCCGAGAGCACACTCCGGATATCGAACGCCCGTCCCATGAAGGCGAACTTCTCGGTGGCCGGGATCACCTGATATTGTCCGGTGTCTGGTCCGCCCGCATGTACCTGAAGCAGGAAAACGAATTCTGCCAGAACCTATTGTGTCGATATGTGGAGCCGCTCCTGTGCATGGCCCATTTTATTCATGGAGACGACTATCCAGCCGGCCTGATCGACACCGCTTGGCGTGAACTCCTGCGCAATCATCCCCACGACAGCATTTGCGGTTGCAGCACCGACTCGGTGCACAAGGACATGGAGACGCGCTTCGCTGCGGTTCGCCAAACCGGCGAGCAACTTCTGAGCAGACTGGCCGACCGTCTGAATCCTGCTTTTGGCCGCCAGGAATCCGACAACAGGACCACCGTTGTTTCCGTGGCCAACCCGTTGCCCCTGCGGCGCGATGAAGTGATCGAACGTTTGGTTGTTCTGCAACCTTTGGGTTACGATCTGGATAATCTGCGACTGCTTGACGAAGACGGCGCCGAGGTCCCCTTCCGCATTATGGACCGTCTCTTCCTGGAACGCTTCTGGGGCATCGACTACCGGGCCGAACTTTTCTGCGCAGACCAGCTGAACCTGCTGGATACCTACCTCGACAAATTTGCCGACCGCATCATCGGAACCGAAGACGACAAGGATGAAAAAGACTGTTTCCTGCATATTCTCTTTCTGGCCGCCGATTTGCCGGCCCTGGGCCATCGTCAATATTTTCTGACTGATCAGGCTGGACAATCCACCGCGCCACAACCCGTGCCGGTCATCGCCGTTCTGGATAATGATCAGGCCCGATTGGAAAATGATCTCATATCGGTTCTTTTGCACCCCGATGGCACCTTCGATTTGACTGACAAAAAAACAGGCCGCCTCTACCCGGGCCTGAATCTTTTGGAAGACACCGAAGACACCGGCGATGAATACGACTATTCCCACGCCCAGATTGGCTGTTCCTATTTTTCAGGTGGATTGGAAGGAAAAATTCGTCTTTTGGAAACCACCAGCCTGCAGGCCTGCGCCGAAGCCCGCTTTCGCATGGATTTGCCTCGCTCACTGGAGCGCCATCGTAAAAGCCGCCAAAAAAGGAACGCCCGTTGCGATGTGCGGGTGCGCCTCACCCTGCGTGCTGAATCCGACCGGGTGGATATCGAAACCGACTTCAACAACCACGCTTTCGACCATCGTTTGCGCGCCTGGTTCCCCACTGGCATCAAAACCCAAACCGTGGTGTCCGATGGTCACTTCATGCTTAACAAACGCCCCCTGCGTCGGCCCACCGATCCCAACTGGGATCAACCGGCACCCGGAACTTGGCCACAGCAGGATTTCAGTGTGTTGCAGGATGATCGGCTGGAAGGCCTGGCTATCTTCAATCGTGGCCTTCCCGAATTTGAAACCTGGAGCGACGACGACGGTGCAGCCATCTACGCGGTGACCCTGCTGCGCTGCGTTGACTGGCTCAGCCGCGACGATTTTCCCACCCGCAAGAACACCAATGCCGGCCCCACCCTGCACACGCCCGATGCCCAGTGTTATGGTCGCCATACTTTCCGCTACGCGGTGGCTCCCTTCACCGGTGACCTGCTGGATGCAGGCATCAAGGATATGAGCGAACGCTACCGCACACCACCGATCACTCATCAGGGTGTGGCCGACCAAATGCGTCCGGGCGGTGTCTCCTTCCTGGAGAAAGCCAACTCGCGAGTCTCAATTACAGCCATCAAGCGAAGCGAAGACGGCAAAACTCTCATCATCCGACTTTGCAACCTGTCCCGTGAACCGGCTGTCGAAACCCTCAGCTTTCAAAAGTCGGTGCTGGAAGCCTATACGGTTGATCTTTTGGAAATTCCGGTGCCGGTCGATTGTCTTGAACCCGGCATAACTCATGGCGGGTCCCGTATCAGTATCCCGATCAATCCCCATCAAATCCTTTCCATTGCCGTGGCTTTTGCCCAGGAGGAGACATCATGACTACCAGACGCCAATTCCTGATCCAAACCGGAGCCGGGCTGGCTGCCCTCAGTGCCGGCAAACTATCCTCTGCCAAAGAACTTGCCTCTGCCAAAGAAGAAGGAAAACGTCCCCTGGTGATCAGCACCTGGAAACACGGCCTGGCATCCAACGAACAGGCCTGGAAAATTTTGGCCAAGGGGGGTCGGGCACTGGATGCCGTAGAAAGCGGTGTGCAGGTGGCAGAAGCGGATCCCGAAGTAACGTCGGTCGGGTATGGAGGTGGTCCCGATCGGGAAGGTCACGTAACCCTGGACTCCTGCATCATGGATGAAAAGGGCAACGCCGGTTCGGTGGCCTTCCTGCAAAACTTCATGCACCCGGTGGCGGTGGCCCGCAAGGTCATGGAAGAAACGCCCCATGTGATGATCGTCGGCGAAGGCGCACGCAGGTTCGCTCTGGATCAAGGATTCAAGGAGCAGGATCTCTTGACCGACCAGGCCAGAAAAAACTGGCAGCAATGGTTAAAAACCGGCAAGTACAAACCATGGTCCCCAGCTTCGAATCCCACCCACGATACCATCAGCATGCTGGCGGTGGATCAGGCCGGTGATCTTTCCGGCAGCTGCACCACCAGCGGCCTGGCCTACAAGATGCATGGCCGAGTGGGCGACTCCCCCATCATCGGAGCCGCGCTCTTTGTGGACAATGAAGTGGGATCAGCCTGCGCCACCGGCGTGGGTGAAGAGGTCATGAAAACCGTTGGCAGCTTCCTCATTGTGGAATTGATGCGGCAAGGCCTGTCTCCCACCGAGGCCTGCAAGGAAGGCGTGCAGCGGATCATCCGGAAAAATCCGAACTGGCGGGATGTGCAGGTGGGTTATCTGGCCATGGATCGGCTGGGACGGGTGGGGGCTTTTGCCATTCACACCGGCTTTCAGTATGCGGTTCATGACGGGCAAAATAATGTTCTAATGGATTCGGCTGGTTACACTGATTGATCAGGCCGGCAATTCCTCTTCAGGTCGACAAACCGGAAAACCGGAGGTAAGCGGTGCGCAGAATTCAAATTCATCTTTTTGTTCTGGTTTCCTTGTTTTTCATGCCATTGGTTCAGGGATCCCCAACCTTTGCTGATGATCCAGAAGAATGCACTATCCGGGTTGAATGGACCAAACCCACCACGGGAACTCCAGTTGTTCGTTACAAAATCGAAGCCGATGTCAATGGTGTCGGCTTTGCCGAATTCAGCAGTACTTGCACCGACACCTTTTATTTTTTCACACAACCCCACGGTTCCTACATCAAGGTGAAGGTTGCCGGAATAGATTCGCAAAACCGGCAAGGACCTTTTTCACAGACATCCCTGCCCATGATATTTGGCTGCAACATTCCCGATGGGAACGCTTCCGACTGATCATTGAAGGATCAACGAGCCGGCATATGGCAGGTGTAGTCGGAATAACCCGCAGGCGTCTGTTCCAGGGTATACCAACTGGCCGGGTCGGAGAGATCTGCCATGGGCCAACCATTTTTCCAGCGCGCAACCAGGTCGGGGTTGGTGATGAAAGGACGTCCGATGGCGATCATATCCGCTGCACCACCGGCAACGGCTTTCTCGGCCGTCTTCTGGTTGTAACCACAGTTGCCCATCAGGGGTCCGTGGAAGACTGCGCGAAAGTCATCTAGAGTCATGGGATCACCCTGCTCATGGAAGCCGAAGGCGAGGCCGTCCATGACGTGAAGGTAGGCCAAACCGTACTGATCAAGCTGCCGGGCCACGTAGGTGAAGGTCTCGCGAAAGTCTGGCGAGCCCATATCGTTGAAGGCACCGTTGGGAGCGAGACGGACTGCGACACGGTTTGGCCCTAACACTTCGCTGACTCCTTCGACGACCTCGCGCAACAATCGGAAACGGTTTTCCACACTGCCGCCGTACTGGTCGGTGCGGTGGTTCGTCCTGGACTGCAGGAACTGGTCGAGCAGGTAGCCGTTGGCCGAATGGATCTCCAGGCCGTCAAAGCCTGCCTGCTTGGCACGATGGGCGGCGGCCACGTAGTCGGCGACGACACCCGGGATCTCGTCCGTCTCCAGGGCGCGGGGAATTTCGTAGTCCTGCTTGCCATTTTTGGTATGTACACCGTCGCCCTCGATCCTGATGGCCGACGCGGAAACCGGCAACTCGCCGTCGTGGAAGTCACTGTGCGAGGCGCGGCCGGTGTGCCAGAGCTGCAAAAAGATGGTGCCGCCCACCTCATGGACCGCGTCGGTGACCTGCCGCCAGGATTCGCCCTGTTCGTCGGTGTAGATGCCCGGAGTATTGAGATAGCCGTTGGCCTGGGGCGAGACGGTGGTAGCTTCAGTGATGATCAGGCCGGTGCCGGCGCGCTGTTGGTAGTACTCGGCAATCAAGGCATTGGCCAGGCGATCCGGGCCTGCTTTGCAACGTGTCATGGGGGCAAGAGCGACGCGATTGGTCAGAGTTCGATCGGCAAGTTCGATGGAATCGTAGAGGGTCGTGGCGGCAGCGGGTTTTGGCATGGAATGGCCTTTCTATTTTTGCGAGGCGCTTGGTGGTGGCTTGGAAGCAGCAACCCGGATCGTTTTGGTATTTGATAGCAATATAGAATTGGCGTTCTGCTTCCGCTATTGTCCTATAGAGAACAAGTGAGACTGGGCCTCAACCTGAACTGGGCCCTGGATTGCCAATGCCCGCGGCGAATCCGTAGCCTTACCCTTGTCAAACCAGTCATTTTAATGCAATTTGGGTAGCTGATCTGCGTATAACTCAAGATCGTTGCCCAAAACCCAACCGAAGAGGATCTTCTCATCATGTCGAGGAACCGTTGTGGACGCCTGATTCGCGTCTGGTCGTGGATATTAGTCATCGGAATGCTCGCTTTGGCCGGTTGCGACAAGGGCCCCGCCAGTGAGGTCGGCCAAGGGGGTCACCCTGGTGGGCCCAGTGGTCATGGTGGACCCGGCGGCAAGAAAGGCCAAAGCCAACAAGCCATCCCCGTGGCCGTTGCCACCGTGGGCAGCGGGTCCATCTCCAGCTACTACCGGGCCACGGCCACTCTGGAAGCCGAAAAACAGGCCCAGGTCCTCGCCCGTGTCACAGGCGTTGTTCAGACCCTGCTGGCCGAAGAGGGTGACGCCGTCAATGCCGGCGACCCACTGCTACGCATTGAAAACGCAGAGTACCGCTTCCGTGTGGAACAAACCGCCGCAGCCACCGCCAATCTGCGTTCCCGGTATGAACGCCTTGAAAAAATGGTGGCAGAGGAATTGGCTACCGAAGAAGAAATTCAGGCTGCGCGCAGCGATCTTGCCAGCGCTGAGGCGGACGAAGGCCTGGCGCTGTTGAGTTACTCCTACACAACTGTTTCAGCACCCTTTTCCGGCCTGGTCACCGAGCGTCTGGTGGATGTGGGCCAGAATATATCCAACGGCGATCCCCTGTTCGTCATGGCCGATTTCGAGCCTCTTTTAGCCAAGGTCCATGTGCCCAGCCGTGAGTTCAAACGCCTTCAGAAGGACCAAGCCGTGGAATTGGTCCTCGACAGCAATGGCCTACGGCTGACCGGTCATATCAAGCTCATCAGCCCGATCATCGATCCGACCAGCGGCACCATCAAGATCACGGTTGAAGTTGCCAATTATCCCGAGGGAACGCGGCCCGGCGAATTCGCCCAGGTGCACATCGTCACCGAGAAACGTGATGGCTCCACCCTGGCTCCCAGGGGTGCGGTGCTGACGGACAAGGGTGAGTCGGTGGTTTATGTGCCCATTGAAAAGGACGACCAATTGACTGCGGAACGGCGCATCGTCGAAACTGGGTTCACCGATGATGATCATGTCCAGATCCTTTCGGGACTCCAGCCCGGTGACACCGTGGTCGTCAAGGGTCAGCGATCTCTCAAGCAGGGGTCACCCCTGAAAATCCTTGAGAGGTCCGGCAACTGATGCGCTCCTTTGTTGAATTGGCAGTGCGCCGCCGGGTGAGCGTGATGATGACGGCCATGGCGGTCATCGCTTTTGGTTTGGTGGGTTACAACCGCCTGGCCCTGGAACTCTTCCCCGATATCACGTACCCGTCTCTCACTGTGCAAACTGATTTCCCGGACACCGCTCCCCAGGAAGTGGAGTCTCTTATCACCCGGCCGGTTGAAGAAGCGGTGGGTGTGTTGCGGGGCCTGCAAACCATCCATTCGGTGTCCAGGGCGGGAATCTCGGAAGTAACCCTGGAGTTTGCCTGGGGCACCGACATGGATCTGTTGTCCATGGAGGTGCGCGAAAAAATCGATCGCCTGATTTTACCCCAGGAAGCCAGCGACCCGGTGGTGCTGCGCTTCGATCCCAGCCTGGACCCCATCATCCGCCTGGCCTTGACCGGTGATGAGGACCTGATGATGCTCAGGCGCATGGCCGACAAACAGATCAAGCAGGACTTCGAGACCATCAAGGGCGTGGCGGCGGCCCAAATCAAGGGTGGTTTGGAAGAGGAAATTCAAATTGAAATCGACCAGGATCGGCTCGCCGCCCTGGGTATCAGCCTCGACCAGGTGCGGCAAGTGGTCGGGGTCAGCAATGTGAATTTGCCCGGTGGGGCCCTACGGGGTCGCGACAGCCAATACCTTATCCGAACCATCAACGAGTTTGTCGACGTCGATGAAATTGCTGGCTTGATCATTCAGCAGAATGGTGCCCGGGCAGTGCGCCTGCAAGATGTGGCCAGCGTCACCTGGGGTCATCGGGAGCGCGAAGAAATCACCCGCGTTGGTGGGCGCGAGTCGGTGGAAATCTCCCTCTACAAAGAAGGCGACGCCAACACAGTGACCGTGGCCCGGCGTTTGCGAGAAAGGCTTGAGCAGTGGCAAGGTGACGGTAAACTGCCACCCGGCACCACTCTGACCGTGCTCTTTGACCAATCCCACTTCATCCAGCAGGCGGTCAGTGAGGTTCGCAACGCGGCGGTGATCGGTGGCGTGTTGGCCATCATCCTTCTCATGCTCTTTTTGCGGGATTTGCGCAGCACCGTGATCATCGCCACCAGCATTCCCATTTCGGTGATTGCCACCTTCATCGCCATGTACAAGATGAATATTTCCCTGAACATCATGTCCTTGGGAGGTCTGACCCTGGGTATAGGCATGCTGGTTGACAATTCCATCGTGGTGCTGGAATCCATTTACCGAAAACGTAAGCTGGGGCAGTCTCTGTTCTCATCCGCCATCACCGGAACTACCGAGGTGGGCGGTGCGGTAATCGCCTCGACCTTGACCACGGTGGCGGTATTTTTGCCCATCATCTTTGTGGAAGGCATTGCGGGACAACTTTTCAAGGACCAGGCGCTGACAGTGACATTCAGCTTGCTGGCGTCGTTGATCGTGGCTGTTACGGTCATTCCAATGGCCAGCGCCCTGGGAAGTCGGCTGCCCTTTGATGGGCAAAACCGTGAAGAAGACTCGCCCGTCGAAATTGAAGAAAGCGTCGACACCGGTGAAGCAACCATGACCCTCGGTTGGTTCTCCCGTGGATATGACGGCCTGTTGAAAAATGCCCTGAACTTGCGTTGGTTTACCCTGCTTTTGGGGTTTGCCCTCTTTGCAGCCGCTGTCTGGAGCACCGGGTTTTTGAAAACCGAGCTGATCCCCCAACTCAGTGAAGGTGAATTTTTCTTTGAGGTGAAATTGCCCGAAGGGGCGTCCCTGGCCGCCACCGATCGCGCGGTTGCGGCCATGGAAAAACTGGCCGCCGCCGAACCGGATATCGAGCGCCAATACGCCACCGTGGGCAGTCGGCTCATATCCGGCGGCATGTCCCTGAATACCAAAGCCGAGAATCTGGGTCAACTCAATCTGGTGATGAAAGACAAGAGTGACAACGTAGGTGAAATGGCCGTGGCTGAACGCCTGCGTCGTCAATTCATCAACACTCCGGATCTGGAAGTGAAATTTGGTCGGCCCAGCTATTTCAGCCTAAAAACCCCCGTTGAAATCATCGTCTTCGGTGAAGATCTGGACGATCTGCGGACCTATTCGCTGGACATTGCCCGCCAGATGGCCGCGGTTCCGGGCCTGGTGGATGTGCGCTCTTCTTTGGAGGCAGGGAATCCCGAACTGCAGGTGGTTTTCGATCGGAAACGCCTGGCTGCTTTGGGGCTGGACATGGGCATGCTTTCGGAAACCTTGAAGAACCGAGTTTTGGGAGTGGTGCCCACCCGCTTCAAGGAAGAGGATCGGCAAATCGACATCCGCATCCGCAACCGTGAAGAAGATCGACGCACGGTGAACGACGTGAGAAACCTGATGCTTCCCGGACCGGACGGGAAATTTATCCGGCTGCTTTCGGTGGCCGATGTGACCGAATCGCGGGGACCTGCTGAAATTCACAGGCTGCAACAACAACGGGCGGCTGTAGTTTCAGCGAATCTTGGTTCCATCAGTCTTGGAGCAGCTATCAAACAGGTCCAGCGTGTGCTTGATGATTCACCACCCCCGGTGGGTTTGTCCACGGATCTGGGTGGCCAAAACAAGGAGATGCAACTGAGTTTCGGCAGTCTTCGTTTTGCCGCTCTCCTGGCTATTTTCCTGGTCTACCTGGTGATGGCAGCCACTTTTGAAAGCTTTCTGCACCCGTTTTTGGTGCTGTTCACCATCCCACTGGCCTTGGTTGGTGTGGTGGCTGGACTGCTGCTCACCGGTACCCCCATAACCATTATTGTGCTGATCGGTACGGTGATGCTGGTGGGCATAGTGGTGAACAATGCTATTGTATTGATAGACACGGTGAATCGTTTGCGGCGGGCTGGAGTGGCCAAAAGCGAGGCCGTGATCCGGGCTGGACACCTTCGCCTGCGTCCTATTTTGATGACGACTTTGACCACCATCCTCGGCCTTTTGCCCATGGCCTTGAGTTGGGGTGAGGGTGCTGAACTGCGCTCGCCTTTGGCCATCACCGTGGCCAGTGGATTGGCCCTGAGCACTTTGTTGACCTTGATCGTCATTCCCGCCGCGTACATGGCTGTGCCTTCGAGCATGGGTCCGGACGAGAGCGAGAAATAGTTCCATGAATCTGCCTGCACTGGCCATTCGTCGTCCTGTAACCATTTTGATGGTTTTGGTGAGCATTGTTGCTCTCGGCCTGGTGGCCCTGACACGTCTTCCTTTGGCCTTCATGCCCGACATCACAGAGCCTGAACTTTTTGTCCAGCTGCCCTACAACAACGCGTCGCCCGAACAGGTGGAGCGTATGATTGTACGTCCGGTTGAAGATGCCCTCGGCGGTGTCAAGGGCATGCAATCCATGTGGTCACGGTGTGGCAGTGATGGTGGACGGGTGCGTCTCGGTTTCAGCTGGGATACGGACATGCACCTGGCCAGGGTCGAGGTGTGGGAGCGCATTGATCGCATCCGTGGCGAACTTCCCGACGACATGGGCGACATCCAGGTTTCCACCAGTTGGGATTCGCGGGACGCCGACTCCCCCGTTCTGGAAGGACGCCTCAGTTCTCCACGAGACCTGAGCGAGAGCTACGATCTGCTGGAGCGAAAAATCATCCGGCCTCTGGAGCGTGTGCCCGGCGTGGCCCAGGTTCGTCTCGACGGTGTGAACCCCCGCGAAGTGCGCATCAATTTGCGCCTTGCCGATTTGGAAGCTCACGGCATTGATGTGCGCGATGTATCCAGAGCCTTGCGCAGCAACAACTTCGACCAATCTCTCGGCCAAATCCGTGACAGCGATTCCCGCTGGACCCTGCGCACCCTCGGAACATTCAACTCAGTGGAACAAATCAGGAACCTGCCCTTGCGCGCCGATGGTTTGCGCGTGGGAGATGTGGCTGACGTGGTCTACCGTGAACCGCCCCTGGAATATGGACGCCATCTGGACGGCAACTTTGCTATCGGCGTTACGGTTTCCGCAGAGAGCAAAGCCAACACCGTTGAGGTATGCGACGCCCTCGAAGCAGCCGTGGCCAAGATGGGCGAAGATCCCGAACTGGAAGGCGTGAATTTTCTGATCTGGTTCAGCCAGGGTGCCGAGATCAGAAAAACCATGACCGACCTGATGTACACAGGCATCTTCGGGTCCATCCTGGCGGCTCTTGTCTTGTTCCTTTTTCTGCGGCGTGTTTACACCACCATCGTGGCGGTGATGTGCATTCCCTTCTCGCTCATTGTAACCTGCGGCATCATTTGGGCCCAGGGCCGATCGCTCAATACTCTCACCCTGTTGGGCTTGATTGTTGGCATCGGCATGCTCGTGGACAACGCCGTCGTGGTGATGGAGAACATCTTCCGGTATCGGGAAAAAGGTTATGACCGTAAGACATCGGCCCTCAAGGGTGCGGGTGAAGTCTCCACCGCCGTTGTGGCCGCCACCTTGACGTCGGTGATCGTTTTCATTCCGTTGATTTTCAACAAACCCAGCGAGATGAATCTTTATTTGAAGGAACTGGGCATCACCGTTTGCTTGACCCTGCTGGCCTCATTGTTTGTGAGCCAGACCCTGATTCCCCTGGCCACTTCCAAATACATCCGCTCTAAACCGCGCAAAAAAGGTGCGGCCATGGTCCTGTTGGAAGAGAAATATCAAGGCCTGCTTGCCTTCAGCCTGCGGCACAAATGGTTGAGCCCCGTTGTTGGTCTGGTCATTCTCAGCTCAGCGGCTTTTCCCTACACCAGGGTGGATATGAATTTCGAAACCAGTCAGGCAGAGCTCTTTGTTCAATTCCGCTACGATTTCAGTGAGGAGATGAGCCTTGAGCGCAAGGAAGTTGTCATCTCGGAAGTTGAAAAAATTCTGGAACCTCATCGTGAGGAACTGCTGGCTCGGTCCATTTACAGTTTTTGGAGCGACCGTTGGTCTTTGACACGGATCTACCTGAAGGAAGGCGAGGCCAACGAAGACAACATTGCCCTGGTGCGCGATCGTGTGCGTGAATTGCTGCCAGAGATGGCCGGTGTCCGTCTGCGCGTGCAGGAGAACAGTCAGGGTTGGCGCATGCATCGGGGCCGCAATCGAGTGGCCTTTCAAATCGTGGGAGATGATACCGAAGTGCTGATGCGCCTGGCCTAAGAAGCCATTGAGCACATCGAAGCAATCCCTGGATTGAAAGACGTTCAAACCCGCCACGCTGAAGCCCAGCAGGAGCTTCATATCGAACCGGACCGCGAACTTGCTGCCCGTTTTGATGTTACGCCCGACCAGATTTCCCAGGTGGTTGGGTTGACCTACCGCGGCCGTCGGCTGCAGCGTTACCGCACAGCCGATGGCGAACGGGAAATGCGACTGACCCTGGACGAGCAGGAGACCGAGAGCATTGACCAACTCCAGAACCTTGTGATGCGCACATCAGATGGCGAAAAGATCCCCTTGGCCGCGGTGGCCGCATTTAATCAGCGGGACGGCCGCGAGCGAATCCAGCGGGACAATCGACTGACCAGTATCTGGGTCAACGCGCGCTATGGCAAAGGCACCTCCGACGACTACATCCCCCAGGTGAAGCAGGTTCTCGCGGGCATGGAATTTCCTTTTGGCTACAGCTGGACCTTCGGCAAGTGGGAGCAGGAGCGGAAAGAGCAATCAAAGGAATTCCTGGTCAACCTTGGCTTGGCACTGCTGCTGGTTTTTGCCGTGATGGCTGGACTTTTCGAGTCAGTGAGGCAGGCCTTGGCACTGATGGTGTCCTTGCCCTTTGCAGTGGCTGGAGCCGTGTGGACGTTGTATCTCACGGGAACTTCATTTGATCAGCCGGCGGCCATTGGTTTGTTGTTGTTGATAGGTATCGTGGTGAATAACGGCATCGTCATGCTTGAACACATCAATCAGTATCGACGCCAGGGTATGCCCCGCGCCGAGGCCATGCTCACTGGTGGCCGGGAGCGATTGCGGCCCATTATCATGACTGCCGTGACCACGCTGCTCGGCCTCGTGCCCATTGTGGTGCAGAAGCCTTCTCTCGGTGGGGTTTATTACTATTCCATGGCCCTGGTGATTATGGGCGGGCTTTTCGTCAGCACTTTTTTGACGGCGGTGTTGCTGCCGACCACTGCCTCGCTGTTGGAGGATATTTTTGACGGGTTGGGGCGGTTTTTGGTAAAAATCATGCGTTTGGGCCGGGCGCAGAAACAGGAAACTGTCTGAAATGAAAATCGCCAGCATTCAACTTGATATTGTTTGGGAAGATAAAAAAAAGAATTTCGAGCAGGCTCGTGCTTTTGTCAAGCGAGCCAAAGAAGATGAGTGTGACCTGATCGTTTTCCCTGAAATGTTTTCCTCTGGATTCTCAATGAATTTTGAAGTTATTGCTGAACCAACCAATACTTAAACCACCACATTTCTTTGCCGGCTTGCCAAGCAATACCAGATCAGTTTGATTGCCGGTTTTGTCGAAAAAATCGACGGTAGAGTTGAAAATATTGCTCTTTTTATCAATCGTGACGGACAAGTCAAAGCCAGGTATATAAAAAACTACCCTTATTCCCATGCCGGCGAAGATAAATACTATTCGAGCGGCGATCAGCAGGTAGTCTTTGATTTGGGAGGCAGCCGGGCGAGCCTGTTTATTTGTTATGATTTAAGATTCCCCGAATTGTTCAGGAAGGTTGCCAAAAAGGTAGAAATTATTTTTGTGATCGCCAACTGGCCTGTTGCCAGGCAAGAACAATGGGAGATACTGCTCAAAGCCAGGGCCATAGAAAACCAGTGTTTTATCGTGGGAGTCAATCGCATTGGGCGTGATGGGAATGATCTTGAATACGGTGGCCGCTCTCATGTTTATGGCCCATCAGGCGAGGACATTTCCAGAGGTGATCAACATCAGGAATATATTGTTTCCCCGGTTGATCCTGCCCAAGTCGACAAGCTGAGGCGAGAGCTGCCATTTCTTCGGGATATGAAGAATGACTGATCTAGGTTGAAACGCTCAAATTCGCTGTTTCTATCCGGCCGCTGCCACCGGTAAAAACAACAACGTCGATAACGCAACAATGGCACCCATGGCAGCTGATTCCTGTAAATCGATTACTGGTTTTCTTGCCTAGGCAACCCCATCTCCCCGCTGAGATCCAACTCGGGCATCTTCCCATCCCAGGGTTTACCGTCCAGCAAATACCACTGAAACCAGGCCACCGTGCGGTGAACATAATCCGCCCGGCCAAATCGCTTGCTGTTGCCATGACCTTCCCCAGGATACCAGACCAACCGCACTGCGGGATGCCCGGCTACTTTCAAAGCCCGGTAAATCTCCTGACTCTGGCTTGGATGCACCCGGGGGTCGCTGTCTCCGTGCAGAATCAACAACGGTGTCCTGCTCTGGTCCGCGTAAAGGATGGGGCTACGATCAAGCATCAATTCCCAGGTGTCGCGCACGGGCTTGCCCATGTGCACATACAGGTCTTCGTAGGGAATATCCGTGAGGAACCGTTTGGCAACCAGATCACTGACACCAACAAAGCTCACCCCAGCGGCAAAACGTTCGCTGTAGCGGGTGGTCAACCAGTTGGTAGCGTATCCACCGTAGCTGCCACCCATCACGCCCACGCGCCCGCCGTCCACCAGACCTTCACTGATCAGATAGTCCACACCGTCGACGATGTCGTCAAACTCGGCACCGGCCGGATCGGCAAAACTGCTGGCCGCGAAATCCAGGCCACGGCCGGTACTGCCGCGATAATTGGGATATAAAACACCAAAACCCAGGCCGCAGAAGATGTGTCCGGGAGAAGCGTAACGACTGATCCACCCCTGGTGATGATTGCTCTCCGGCCCGCCGTGTACATCGACAATCAGCGGGAAAGGTCGGCCGTCCCAGTTCACCGGCATTTGCAGGATACCTTCAATTTCCAGACCATCACGGGCCTGCCAGGTCACCACTTTCTGTTCGGCCAGATCAACATCGGCAAGACCACTGTTGTGATGGGTCAAGCGTTTGGCATCACCTTTTCCATTCCATAGAAAAAGCTCCGTCGGTTGGGTACTGTTGTGTCCCGTCATGACCATGGTTTTCAGACCAGGACGCGATGCAGGCAGTCCCACAACCAGGTTGGCCTCAGAGCCATTGAATAGGACTTTGAAGTTGCCCACTTCCCTGTCGATGCGCTGTTCAATCAGGTTGGTGTGCATACCTTCGTCGACCTGGACCAGTACGGTGCGCTTGTCCCGCCATGTGACGTGACGCGCATGGCCCAGATAGTCGGCAGAGGTAAGGCTGCGGGTATCATTTTCGTCCAGAGAAGTGATAAAAACTGTTGAAACGGCGTGATCACTCAATGAAGCACCGCCTGTCCAGGCCACATTTCGACCGTCCGGGCTGACTTTCACGTCGCCCAGCTTTCCTGGAACATCCACCAACAGATGGGTATTGCCCGAAGATAGATCCAGAACGTGCAGGTTCTGGAACATGAGGCTGTCATCCACCAGGTTTCTTTCAGTGCTGCTGAAGACGACGGATTTTCCGGTAGGATCCACCGCCAGTTTCCACACCACGGCGTCGTCCACCAGGATCTCGGCCTCTTGCGGTACCTTGTTCCAGCTGAAAGGCGTGCGGCACAGATGACGACCGCGCAGGTTCTCTTCATACCAGCGCGGCAGCCAGCCCTTGTCCGCCAGTTCCTTTTCCTGTTCATCCTGCGCTTCGGTCTCGATGGTGAACAGGTGGTTGCCGTCATGGCTCCAGGCAAAGGCGCTGACTCCGGTTTTACTCTTGGTTGCGGCCAAAGCCTCGCCACCACCGACGGGCATGACCCACACCTGACTTTTGGCATCGTCACCCCTGGTCATGCCGAAGGCCAGGAAATGACCGTCCGGGCTGAAGGTCGGATTGCTCACCGAGACTTCGCCCGTGATGTAGGGCCGCGGTTCGCCCTCTTTGGTGGACACCAGATACAACCGGCTCCAACTGCCGCCTGCTTCCTCGTCCAGGGAGCGGTTCTGAACCACGGTGAACAACGCCAATTTGCCGTCGGGAGAGATATCAACCTTGCCCACGCGGCTGATGTCCAGCAGCTGGTTGATGGTCATCGGGGTGGCCGACGATTCTGACGGAGTCAGGACAAAAAACATGAATATACCGAAGACCGACCATAAAAGCCTGTTTGAGTGCAGCATCGAGACTCCAATTCTTGAAATTTCCCGCCATTTTCACATTCTGATCCTGAATCTACCACACCACGGCGACAACCGCTCTGAAAGTTCAATCCTTGACGAGACAAGCGTCAAGGCTTTTCCTGTGGTTACAATATTGTAATACAGCAAGTCAGGAAGTCCCTTGTCCAATCCAGCGCATCCCAATCCACCAGGCCTGTTCAGTGGCCCCGAATACTGGGCAGCCACCTTCGGCATCGCCTCCCAGTTGCCCATGTCCCGCCCGGAGATGGACCAACTTGGCTGGGACAGTTGCGACGTGATTCTGGTCACCGGCGATGCCTATGTGGACTTGCCAAGTTTCGGCATGGCGGTGATGGGACGAGTGTTGGAGAACAAGGGTTACCGGGTGGGTATCATCTCCCAACCGGATTGGCGCAGTGTCGATCCCTTCCGCTCGCTCGGGCAACCCAATCTGTTTTTTGGCGTTACCGCCGGCAACATGGATTCCATGGTCAACCACTACACCAGCGAACGGAAAATCCGCAGCAACGACAGCTACACTCCCGACGGTGTCGCCGGCAAGCGGCCGGACCGGGCGGTCCTGGTTTATGCCCAGCGCTGCCGCGAAGCCTTCAAAGGCGTACCGGTGATCATCGGTGGAATTGAAGCCAGCCTGCGGCGCATCGCCCAATACGACTATTGGTCGGACAAGGTCAAGCGCTCCGTTTTACCCGACAGCAAAGCCAACATGTTGGTTTACGGCAACGGGGAACGGCAAATTCTGGAAATTGCCCGGCGTCTGGCCGCAGATGAAAAAATCGGATCCATGACCGACATTCGCGGCACGGCTTTCATGCTGCCCAAAGTGCCTGCCGGATGGGTTGAAATGGATTCCACCGAGCTGGACAAACCTAGCCCACTGATCGTCCATCCCGATCCTTATGCCATGCAGCCCGATTGCGACAAGGCTCCAGTCAATTCGACCGAACCAGAGCCGATCCAACTGACCGACAAGCAGGTCCACCGGCTTTGGGGAAATCGCTCCCGAACGGTGATTCGCCTGCCGGACTACGAAAAGGTTGCCACCGACCCGGTGCTTTACGCCCACGCCTCACGACTGATGCATCTGGAGACCAATCCCGGCAATGCACGGGCCCTGGTTCAACGCCATGGCACCCGGGAGGTTTGGTTGAACCCCCCGCCCATCCCGCTGACCACCCCGGAGATGGACGCCGTTTTCGACCTGCCGTACAACCGTCGTCCCCATATTTCGTATGGCAAGGCCCCAATACCGGCCTACGACATGATCAAGAACAGCATCAACATCATGCGTGGGTGTTTTGGGGGTTGTACTTTCTGTTCCATCACCGAACACGAAGGTCGTATCATTCAAAACCGGAGTGAAGACAGCATCATCAGGGAGATAGAGAACATTCGGGACAAGAGTTTGGGCTTCACCGGCACCATCAGTGATCTCGGTGGCCCCACCGCCAACATGTATCGCTTGGCCTGCAAGTCCCGGGAGATTGAATCGGCCTGTCGGCTGCCGTCCTGTGTTTATCCAAAGATTTGTCCCAACCTGAACACCGACCATGCTCCGCTGATCAAGTTGTATCAACGGGCGCGCAAGGTTGATGGCGTGAAAAAGGTTTTGGTGGCCTCCGGAGTGCGATTTGATCTGGCGGTGGAATCGCCCGCCTACATCAAGGAACTGATCACTCATCATGTGGGTGGATATTTGAAAATTGCCCCCGAGCACTCTGAGAACGGTCCACTCGACAAGATGATGAAGCCCGGGATCGGCAGCTTCGAAAAATTTCGGCGGATGTTTGAAAAATTCAGCAAGGCGGCCGGGAAGAAGCAATACCTCATTCCCTACTTCATTGCCGCCCATCCCGGTACCACCGACACCGACATGTTGAACCTGGCCCTGTGGTTGAAGAAGAATAAATTCCGCCCCGATCAGGTTCAGGCCTTTTTGCCTTCACCCATGGCCACGGCCACGGCCATGTATCATTCTGATCGCAACCCCCTGCGCAGTATTTCGCGCAAGGCACGGCCAGTCGGAGATCGGATCTTTACTCCCAAACGGAAGAAACAAAGGGACCTGCACAAAGCTTTCCTGCGTTACCATGACCCCAAGAATTGGCCTCTGTTGAGGAGTGCCCTGCTTGAAATGGGACGTGGGGAATTGATTGGCGCGAAGCCGGAGTGTTTGGTTCCTGCGGGGAGACCAGGAAAAGGAAGCCATCCGGGGAACCGTTCGCAGACTGAACGGCCGAAGAGTCGAAAACGTGGTGGAAGAACCAGTCGTTCCGGCTCAAAAAAGAAACAAAACTAATTTCCTACTATTTTTTTGTAAGATCTAATTCCTTAACGAAACAATCCCTCCAGAAGGTCGGATTCGATTTCCAGAATCCAACATCGTAAATGTCTTTTGGAGGAGGGGAAAGAAAATGTCTACATTCACGCTAATGCAAAAAAAATCACTCACAGCCTTGATGGTTCTGGGTATCACGCTGTTCGCCGTCTCTGCCATGGCCGATGTCATGAATGGTGATTTTTCTAATGGAGGAATGGATTGGACTGTCCTACCCGATCCTGGATTTGGTGCTTCCTTCCCTGCCGCCGGTGGCAACCCTGACGGCTATGCACTGCTGGAATCTGCCTTCCAAAATCCTGGCGGACGCGTCTGTATTCTGCAAACCTTTATTTGCGGCGACCCCGACCAGGGTACCGAATGCACCATTGGATTTGACTATTTCCTCACCCCCATTGACGCCGCACCTGGCTCAGGTCGTCTCATGGTAGTGATTGATGGTATTGTCAGCGTGGTTGCGGATCATCCCACCCAGGGATGGAATTTTGTCAGCTACGTAGTTCCCTGTGGTTTGCATACCCTCCAGTTCTGTCTGGAAGTCGATCCCCAGAACAACGCCTGGCAGGCAGGCATCGACAACGTGCGTTCCGAATGCACCGGTGGAGTTCCCAATGAGGCCAGGCACTGGGACGGGATCAAAAGTTTGTATCGCTAGATTTTTTTATTACTGATGAAAATATCAGGCCTGACCAATCTCCTTGGTCGGGCCTTTTCTGACAGGGTCAATCCCAATAATATGTGATTTTATCATGAAAGTACGTTTTCTCTTGCCAAATCAACGATTACCCAATTTATTAGTCCCGACAAAACTAATTAGCACCACCAAATTTTAGCAACAAAAATTCAACATCTCTGGTTTGTTGGATTGGGTTTTGTTCATCAACCACTCATATCCTCGCCGGAGACCAAGGAGTCCAGAAATGCAGTTATCCACGTCCCTGAATTGCTCATCAATGTTTTTAAAAGTGGCCCTGCTGTCAATTTCCTTTGCGGGGCTTTTGACCTTCCCCATCCCCGATGCCGAGGCCCAGGGCACCCCCCGAACCGACCTTCCCGGCAGCATCCTG
Organism: Candidatus Krumholzibacteriota bacterium; assembly: GCA_024275485.1. Classification (GTDB taxonomy): domain Bacteria; phylum Krumholzibacteriota; class Krumholzibacteriia; order LZORAL124-64-63; family LZORAL124-64-63; genus LZORAL124-64-63. The sequence continues at coordinate 25,561 of JAJRZA010000035.1, forward strand.
GAGAAACCCTACCTCATCGGTGAAACCGGACGCGTTTCAGTGGGTGGATACATGGACATGGAATTCGAATGGAACGAAGGAGGCAAAAACACCTTCGACCAGTATCGATTCATCCCCTTCATCACCGGATATGTCTCGGACAGGGTTACGGTCTCGGCCGAAATTGAATTCGAACATGGCGGGCAGGTATCTGGCGGCAGTGGCGAAGGTGAAATCCAACTGGAATATGCGGTGATGGACTTTGAAATGACCTCCGCATTCATCTTTCGCGGTGGTGTGATCCTCAGTCCGCTCGGTTCGTTCAACCTACTCCACGACAGTCCCCTGAATGATTTGACGGCTCGACCGGTTGTCAGTCGCCAACTCATACCATCAACCCTCAGCGAGTCGGGAATGGGTTTCTTTGGCGACGCTGCTTTGGGCGAAGAAGGCGCCCTCAGTTACCAGGCCTATTTCGTCAACGGTTTCAACGAGGGCATCATCAACAGTGATGGCCAATTGCGGGTCCGCAGTGGTCGGGGCAGCCAAAAGGAAGACAACAATCAGGACAAGGCCCTAACCGCACGCCTGGGTTTCAGCCCCACGTTGGCCACCAACTTCGGCGCCTCCATCCATACTGGAAAATATGACAACAACGACGAGCATCGCCTTACGATTTCTGCGCTGGACGCCAAAGTCGTTTTTGGCCCTCTGGAGTTTCAGGGCGAGTTTGCCGCCATCAAGGCGGACATGAACAAGGACCTCAACCCCAACACGGCTGAAAATCAAATTGGCGGATATGCCCAGGCCAACTATCACGTCCTTCACGACACGCTCATGAAAGGGTCCGTAGTCACCTTGGTGTTGCGCGGCGATTGGATCGATTTTGACAGCAATGTGGACGGTGATGCAGAAGAAGGAATTACCTTCGGCGCAAACTTCCGTCCCACCGAAGAAACGGTGTTCAAGTTTGACTACAATCTTAGTAGAACCACTCCGGCTCTGGGTGATAAAGGCAACGCCGCAGGTCGCTTCTTCTTCTCCTTCGCAACCTACTTCTAAAATGAAAAAAACCACTGCAACCTGGATTTTCCTAACCATGCTGGGCACCCTGTTTTGGGGTGCCCAGGCGCTGGCCGATGATCTTACCGTAAGCCCGGACGGCCCCGAGCACATCAAAGTTTACCTGAGCCTGGAGCAGGCCCTGGACAAGGTATTTCCCAAGGCTGACAAGATCTGGGCTGAACAATGGCGGCCAACATCTGCGGAAATACATAGCCTGGAAATTGCACTTGGCTGGCGTTTGACCGAAGAGACTTTTGTCTTTCATCGTGCCGCCAAGAATGGCACCGATCTGGGATACGCCATGGTCGATCAACAACGTGGCCGGTTCAAGCCCATCACTTTCATGGTGCAGGTCTCCCCCAATGGAAAAGTGGGCCGGGTTGAAGTCATGGTTTACCGGGAGTCGCGTGGAGATGGTGTTCAGCGGCAACGCTTTCTGAAACAATTCCGCGACAAAAGCGCCAGCGACCCTATCCGCATGAACCGCGACATCACTGTTCTCAGTGGAGCGACCATGTCCAGTCGGGCCTTGACTGCGGGTGTAAAAAAAGTTTTGACGTTCGTTCAAAAGAGGTATTTGCATGACTAGGGCGGTGCGCAATCTCCACAAGATGATCCGACGATGGCACAAAACCATCGGCCTGATCATTGGCTTGCCCATACTGCTGACTGTGGTGACGGGTGTTCTTCTTCAATACCCACAACTTTTTGGGCCCGATTCCGAAACCACCACCGCCATAACCGTCGATCCCATGCAAACGGATCATTGGTTGCGTGGAACCAACTTCGGATTGCACCACTCCTTCGACCAGGGCTTGACTTGGCAGGAGGCACCCTTGATGTGGTCCCCTGGAACTATCCAAAAGTTGGTTTTTTCTCCCATCGATTCCCGTCTGATCTATGCCCTGGGATCGGATGCCCTGCTTTTCAGCAGAGATTCGGGACGCATTTGGGAGATACTCCACCTGAATTTTCCTGAGGATATCGGGTGGCAGCAGTTCATGGACCTCAACCTTGGCCAGGATGGCACCATGATCATCCTGACCAGGGGTGGCTTGGCTCGAAGCCAAGACGGTGGATTATCCTGGTCCACGAAAAATTGGGCATCTGATGGCCAGGAATCCCATGCCCTCACTTTTATTCACGACCTCCACACCGGCTTTTGGATTGGAACTTTTGGCCCCTGGGCCACCACCGTCACCGCTGCAGGCACAATTTTATTAATGTGTTCGGGATTTCTTTTGGTTTTTTTGGGAAAGAAAAACGGGAGACGGAGCCGTGACTAGAGCAACGGCCCTGATCCTTTGGTGGATATCTACTATTTTTTCCATGCCCGCCATGGCCGAGGAGTCTTCATCAAATAAACCGTACCTGCATGAAGAGGCTCGTTTCCTCATGGGGACTTTGGCCCGAATCCAGGTTTCTGCTCCTACCAAGGTGAAAGCCGCCCAATGCGCTGCCGAAGGGTTCCGAGTCCTGGACCTGGCTGACTCAGTGTTCAGCACTTGGCGACCCGACAGTGAATTAAGCCACATCAACAACCAGGCAGGTAAGGGCCCAATTCATATTTCGGATGCCATGGCCTGGGTTCTGTCTGCCGCCCTGGATATGTCTCGTCGAAGCAAGGGCGCTTTTGACCCAACCGTCTTGCCCCTGGTGGAGCTTTGGGGGTTTCGCAATTCCCAACCAGGCCCTGCGCCTTCAAAGTCCGCTGTCAGTCGATGCCTCCAGGCTGTTGGAACTCATCTGGTGAAATACCATGCCACCAATCAAACCGTGGAATTATCTAATCCCCTGACAAGGTTGGATTTTGGGGGAATAGCCAAAGGTGCAGCTCTAGACCAGGCAGCCGCAGCCATGATGAAGAACGGCGCTGCGGGCGGAATGATTGATCTGGGCGGAGGGTTGCTTGTTTTCGGCGAGACTCATGAACAAAAGGTTGGAGTGGTCAACCCCTTGGATCCGCACCACCCTTTGTCCATCATTCCTTTGTCAAAAGGATCGGTGGCCACTTCCGGACAATACGAACGATTCCGATTTCACGATGAGAAAACCTGGGGTCATATTCTCGATCCACGAACGGGACAACCATGTGGGCAGGCATTGAGTATCACCGTTGTCACCTTGTCCGCTTTGCTGGCCGATGCCCTGGCAACCGCCTGTTTTGTACTGGGACCTGCCGAAGGTTTGCGTTTGCTGGAAGACACGCCGGGCTGTGAAGGATTGATTCTTTTTGAGTCACCCGAAGGAGCAGTCCAGTTGAGGCAAACAACAAACTGGCCCGGCTTGCCTGATCAAACCTCTGGCGGACCCGAGGGAGTATCAGTCAGGTAGATTCCTTCCAGAAATGCCAACATCAATTCCCGGCCCGGTTTCTCCCCCAAATCATTGGGATGAAGGTTCCAGGCCACCATTGGCAATTGTCGGTGACTCAAAGCCAGCGCCACCCGTTCATCATTCCAGGCCGTCACCACCAGCACCGGCGGGAGCTCTGATTGATCCGGCGCCGTGGACGGATAGCCGGCAACCTCAAGGGGATCGCTGAATCCGGTCCAAAGGCCAACTCCGTCGTGCATCAGGTAATTTTCTTCTTCGGGGGCAATGGCTGTACATCGGCCGCCAAAAGCCTGCATGAAAGATTCCAGCGCCGATTCGGCTGCCAAGATGGGAATGCTTTCCATGAGATCGATATAGATTTCAGGCGCAACAGGAGTCACGACCACAATGCGGTGAGGGTTCATGGTGCGCAACAGTTCCGCATCGGCTTTGCCGGAGGACAGCAACGAGGGACTCACGCCCCCGCACAATTCCGTCAGCAGGTTCACCCAATTGTCCGGAATATGATACGGGTCGTGAACCAGAACAACCCTGACGCCTTCAACCGACATCGTCCACCACCCCCACCACAACCGAGCGAACGGGCATCGAGTCCATCTGAAGAATCTGACGCGCACCGGTGCCTTCATCCAAAATGATCACCATTTCGCCAGCGCCTGCACCGATGCTGTCGATGGCGATAACATACCCGCCGTCAGGCTCTCCATGATCGTCCAGTTTGTCGCAAACAAGCAGTTTGCGGCCGGTCATGTCAGGATGATGAATAGTGGAGGTGATGCGTCCGACCACCCGGGCGAGGATCATGAGTAGTCCTCCAGACTCAACTCATCGACGATGCCGACCACCGCATGGTCCACAGGCACAAAGCTGGGATCCAGGGTCAAAGCCGCCTCCCGGCTGGCTTCCCAGTAAATCATCTCGCCCGGCCCGGCCATGCGCGTACCGTCGGCGCATACAAAAGGCAGGCCTTGGTCGGAACCGAATTTATTCAACGGCTGCACCCATAGCAAAGGTACTCCGGCCATGCCATCGTAGATGACTGCGGGAACCAAACGCCCAATAACCTTGCCTAAAAACACATTCAGTCCTCCACTGATTGACCGGATCAGTCGCCGACAGTTTCTGATCCTTCGGGTTGCCAGTTGCGGCAGGTGGAAAAGTGAGTGCCCTCACCCACGATGGTGCGCAGGGTTTCATCCAACCGGGAGATCACCGCCACGTTCAGCAATTCGGAACACTCTTTCAAACACGACGGAGCCATGGCCGAAGCTTCCTGAACATCGGGCAGATTTCCATCGACAATGGCCAGCGCGCGGCCGCCCAAATCGTCAGCCAGGCGAATTTCCACCAGGTTCACCGGTACGGCCTTGAGCAGCCGATCAACCATTCCCAGCAACCCTGGTGAAGTGCTGACTTCAAACACGCCAAGAGTATCGCCTTGCGGTTCATTCCGCCCGCCGACCAACGCCTCGGCCACACTGTCAACCGGATCAGGCAGACAGATTCCGGAAACCAGGGCAGCGGCCTCCTTGCCACTGGCCACTCCTTCGGCGTAAGCCTCCTCGGTGCTGGCCACTGTGCCACCCACCAATGCCAGATAGCGCCCCGGATGCACCGTGCCGCAACGCAACAACGCTACGGGCGATTTCTTCAACATGCGATCAACCGCTAAAATGCCCACGGCCACGCTACCAAATTCCAGCAATGCCAGAGCCCTGCTCATATCAGACCTACACGATTCTGAAGTGGTCAACCATCACGCACCGACGGCGACGCGAGAAGCTGACCGGATAGGTCAGGCCCTCGCCCGTAGGGCTGGCGATGGTGAAACTGGTGTGCCCTTCGCCGCCGGCTGCGAGGCCGGCCACAATGGGTCCGTTCTTAACAAAAATGCTCGTATTCATGACTCGCGCCATGCGGCTCAAGGCCTCAATGTTGCGCGAGTGCATGGACGCCGAATGCCCGAAGCCATGCTCCGCTTCCCTGGCCAGGGCTATGGCACGATCCACATCCGGCACCCGAACGATGGGCAAAACCGGCATCAACTGCTCGGTCCAGACCAGCGGGTGATCCTCGGCGACTTCCGCGATGATCAATTCGGCATCCGGCGCCCGGTTCACTCCAATACGCTCCAGGATGCGGCCGGCGTCCATCCCCACCAGATCCTTGTTGATCACCCCATGGGCCCGCGGTCCGCGGTTCTCCAGGAAGATCTCCTTTTCCAAACGTCGCATTTCCGCCTGATCAACCAAATAGGCACCGGCCTTGCGCATGGCCTTGATCAAGTCGTCGGCCACGCTGTCCACCACGAAGACTTCTTTCTCATCCACACAGATGATGTTGTTGTCGAAGCCTGCGCCGTGCACGATATCCTGGGCGGCCTTTTCAATATCCGCAGTCTCATCCACCACCACCGGTGGGTTGCCCGGTCCGGCGCTGATGGCCCGCTTGCCGCTTTTCATGGCCGCAGCCACCACGCCCGGCCCACCGGTGACAACCAGAACATTGATGCCCGGGTGATGCATCAACTCACCCGCCGATTCAATGGTCGGCCCACTGACGGCCGTCACCAGGTTTTGGGGTCCGCCGACACTGACGATGGCCTTGTTCAACAACCTGATGGTTGCCATGGAACACTGGGCCGCCCCCGGATGGACATTGAAAACCGCACTGTTTCCCGCCGACAACATGCCAATGGTGTTGCAGATGATGGTGCTGGTGGGATTGGTCGTCGGGGTGATCGCGCCGATGACCCCGAAGGGGGCCCACTCCATCAGCGTCAATCCGTGGTCGCCGGTGGTGGTTTCGGGTAGTAGGGATTCCGGCCCCGGCGTCTTATCGGTGACCAGCCTGTTTTTGATCTTCTTGTGCTCCAAACGCCCGAGGCCGGTTTCCTGCCAGGCCAACAACGCCAGTTCATCACCATGTTGTCGCATGGATTCGCGAATGGCGGTAATGATTTCCCTGCGCTTGGTAAGGGTTGCCTCACTGAGCTGACGAAAGGCAATAGTAGCGGCAACAACACACTCATCTACAGTGTTGAAGACGCCATCACCGGCAGCGGATCCACTGGCCACCAGGGGCTTTACACCCACTGTTGCCGCCACATAACCACCTGCCGGTGTACCGGCGGGGGCCGTACCCGCAGCCGCACGAAAAAGGGGCCTGGGGTCCATCCCTTGCCCTGAATTTCCAGACAACCCGCCGGATAATCCCCCGGACAATCGCCCCGCAAGTTCACGCGCAATGAAGTCAACCTGTTGATCGGTCAACCGAAGCATCACTCACGCCCCTTCTTGTACTGCACTTCACCGTCGATATCCCAGCTGTCGACGATGGCCATGACCACCGCGTCAACCGGTTTTCCATCGGTGACAACGGTTTGCCGGGCGGACGACCCCGACGCGTACAAAACGTACTCGCCTTCGCCCGCACCCACTGCATCCACCGCCACCACTGATCCACCGGTTAGCTTGCCGTCAGGCCCTGCAATACCCAGCATGAGCAACTTCATCCCGGTCATGGCTTCTTCCTTTTGGGTGGAGACCACCCTGCCTAGAACCTTGGCTAAATTCATGATGCCCTACTCTTCGCCCTGGCGACCCAAAGGAATCACTGCATCCACGTTGGCGTGGGGTCGGGCGATCACGTGCACCGAGACCACTTCACCCACACGGGTGGCAGCGGTTTGGCCCGCATCGCAGGCGGCCTTCACTGCAGCCACGTCACCACGGACCACGGCGGTGGTGTAACCGCCACCGGTTTTTTCGTAACCCACCAGATCGACCTTGGCCGCCTTGACCATGGCGTCGGCTGCCTCAACGGTCGCGGCAAAACTCCTGCATTCGATCATTCCCAAAGCGTCTGCCATTATTCTTCCTCCTGGTTTCTGATTTCTTCCTGATTTCTTCCTGATTTCACAGGCCTACTTGGTTATTTTCCGTCCTCTGATCGCTTCCAGCGCCGCCACCGCTGCCGGGCGCCCCACTTCAATGTCTTTCTCTTCGCCTCCAATATACAATCGCCCGAAACTGCCGAAGGCCCGCACTTCCAGGATGTTGATGTCTGCAGCCTTTTCCGCCTCGTTGGCTGCCAGTGCGGCATAGGCCGCCGGCTCGCACTCCAGCACGAACAACGTCTGTCCCGAGAGAATCAGGTTTCCGTGACGCATGCGGTTGATCAGCATGCATTGGTGGTCGTCCAGATGGCGCACCACCTGGTCCGAGACAATACGGGGTTTGAGACGTTGGTCCTGCGTCAGGCCCAACGCCTCAAGGATGGCTTGGCCGGCGGCTCGCACGTCGGCCTGACTGTCTGAATGCACCTCGAGCATACCGAAATGTCGTTCGACGATCTGCATGCCCGGCGTCACGTTGGTGCTCTTCAGGGCAATATCCATCACCCGATTGATCTCAATGCCCGGCGCGATCTCCACAAACAAACTGGCTTGCCCGACCTTGGGCAGAAAACCCTGGGCCACTGTCGCCTGAAAGCTGGCAAACTGGGGCTGCAGGTTGTCGATCACGCAATAGGCTCGAAGGTCGACGTCCATCTTTTCTCCTTAAAGACTCAAGGTCGCTTGATTGGCTTCCTGAACAATGCCGATGCTCGCGCTGGCCCCGATGCGCGTGGCCCCCGCGTCAATCATGCGCTTGGCGTCGGTGAAACTCTTGATGCCGCCCGAGGCCTTCACTTCCATGCCGGCACCGCGCACCACCGAGGCCATCAGGGCGATGTCTTCGGCAGTTGCACCACCGGAAGCAAAACCGGTGCTGGTCTTGACGAAATTCGCGCGGGCTCTTTTGGCCAACTCGCATACCCGGACTTTTTCCTCATCCGTAAGCAGTGCGGTTTCAATGATGACTTTGCAGACCGCGCTGCCGTCGCGGCAGGCTTCGGTCACGGCCAGGATGTCCCGCAAAACGTAGTCGTCATCTCCACTTTTCAACCGTCCCACGTTGATGACCATATCGATTTCCTTGGCACCATCGCGAATGGCCTTGCGGGTTTCCATGGCCTTGATTTCGGGAGTGGCCGCACCCAGGGGAAAGCCCACCACCGAACAGGTCAGTACACTGGTGCCGCGCAAACCGTCAGCGACTGTTTTGACCCAGCAGGGATTCACGCACACCGACCGGAAAGAATGTTCGCGGGCTTCAGCTATAATTGTTTTCACCATGGCCAAGGTGGCGTCGGGCTTTAAAATGGTATGGTCAATGTAACGGGCCAGTTCCTCGGGAACCTTTCCCGGAGAATCAGGGCCGTGGGTCAAACACCGGGCACCGAGTTCGATAAACTGTTGTGCGGTGGTAGGACAACTGCCAACGCAAGGGCCCGCATGGAAAGCGCCAATTCCGCTCCCTCCACCCAGCAGGCCTTCCAGACGGGCGACAATGCGGGCCATGTCCTCTTCACTCAAATCAGCCAACCCCGAACTGGCCACCGCAGCGGTTGCTTGACCCTCGGCCGCGTCTCCGCTATCGACAATCATCGCCACCCGACGTTGATGCCGTGGTTCGGTGCAGTCGGTGGTCAAAAAGACCTCGACAATTTGGGCAGCCAGGTTGCCACCGATCATGCCGGCTCCCAGGGTCAACAAGTTGGCGTCGTTGTGCTGGCGACCATTGCGGGCGCTGGACAAATCGTATGCCATGGCCGCGCGCACTCCCGGAACCTTGTTCGCCACCATGGATGAGCCGATGCCCGCACCGTCGATCATCACTCCGCGTTCGGCTTGTCCGGAAGCCACTGCTTCGGCAACCAAACGGGCGTATTTGGGATAGTCCACCGCGTTGGTGGAATCACACCCCAGATCCAAAACCTGATGGCCCTGACCCTGCAAATGGGCCAGGAGCTTTTTCTTCAGTTCGAATCCGCCGTGATCCGCGCCGATGGCGATATTCATGGCCAGCTACCTCTATGGTTTGAATGTCTATCCTGCGTCCCTACCAGACCTGGGAATCATCGCTTCGGGAGCGTTTTTTGGGAGATGAAAGAAACCCGTCGCCCATTTTGCGCACAGTAAAATCAGAATCTGTCATCCCGAAAGCCCGACCAAGCTGTTGCCCGTGTGCCCGCAACTGCTGCCATCCATGGGATGAAAGCCGGTACGCGGTAACCCGACGGTTGCCCTGCTGGACTTTCTCAGCCTCCAGATAACCTGCCGCAACCAACTTCCGTGCCTGTACGTGCAGATTTCCATCAGCGAGACCCGTTTCATTCCGCAAGGCGGTGAAAGTCCAGGGTTGTTGGTCCGCCAGGGTCAGAACAATGGCCAGTCGGGCACTGGTGCCCAGCAGTTCATCCATGTCCCTGGCCTTCATTGGCTGCAACCTTCTCCCTGGTAGCTCTTGATTTTACTTTGTATAATGAAGTAGAACTGAAGACCACAGACTTTGTCAAGCCAATTGTTTTAACTTTATCTAGTGAAGTAATTTTTAAAAGTCGGGGAATGATCCAATATTGTACGGAAACTACCCTCGCACCAACGCCCAGGTAGCACGACCGGCCTGCATCAGAAATATCTTGAGATAATACAAGCTCAAACGCAATCGTCCTGCGAGGCCCGGCAAATCATCATGCCAATGGCCACGATCCATGAGCTCTGCTTCGCCTCCCCAAAGGTAACGAGATGATTCCTTAAGTTTCTTGGAACGGCCAGGAACCATGAGCAGGTGCATAAGGGACGAATAGCCGTCCACTTTTCCTGCCCTCCGCTCAATCATGCCCAGCTCCACGTCCAATCCTCGCAAAATACGATTGGTGGCCCAGCCAGGTATCAAACAATGGGGGATTCCGCCGGGATAATTTATCCCGCACAAAGACTTCATCAAATGAAGTGAAAGCCCCAGGGCGAGGTGCATTTTTGACTGCCGAGCTTCCTTTACTAAATAAAGTGAATCTTCTTCAGACAGGCCATCCACCAACAATACCAGATCCAGGATTCGTTTCAAATCCAGGAATCCATCGGCAATGTTTTGATATACCCCTTGAAGAATTTGATCGGCAGGAGAAGCAGTAAGCACTTTCTCCCGTCCCAGGACCATGACCTTCGCCCGGTTCAATACGCCGTTCACATCCATCCGATAGGTAGAAGCAGGCAGGGTCAGATCCCAATGCACTTCCACGCAAGAACCCTGGGGCCCCACCATCATGCGGTGCAAATGGTGCCGATCGTAGTACAACGGGTCTCGATCCCCGGAAAAAAGGCTATACCCCACCACTTCCAGGCGCCGGCATACTTCATCCACTTGGTTTCGCGGAACCAGGATATCCAGATCCAAAAACCATCTCTGGTCTGTTTGGGCATAATATCCCGGTGCCAAGGCGGCCCCCTTGAGCACCACCGGATTGCAATCGCTCCAGGTGATGGCAGGCACAATGCGCTCCAATTCCATGAGTAGAAATGCCGTACGCTCCCTGGAGGAAGCCAGGTTTTCCCTGAATTCCAGAGTTTGAGCCTCTACCGGAAGGTAAGGGGCCATGGCAACCTGTATATGATGGGAAATCAGGATTTCACAGACCTCAGCGCCAACCACCCCTTCAGGCAGAGCCACAGGCACCACAATGTCCTGCCCCCTGCTTCGGGCCCACATTGTCATCAGAGTAGTGAGATAATGCCGTGTTTGAATATTCATATCCCGCCATATCGGCATCTGTTTGCAAAACCTTACCAAGAACCCACAAGACATCGTGGGCGAATATGTTACCATGCTGTTTGGTTTTCCCACGAAAGAATGTGATTATACAGGAGTTTTTCCAGTGGATTCCAACCAACAGCGCGAACAACTGATGGACTCCTGGCTGGCCTTGACAGGAGAGGGCCCAGTCCCCGAAGGTCCCATCCGGCTGCCCGTACTCAGCGGCAGCATGTTGCCCCATATCCCGGTTCAGTCGGTGATCCATATCAAAATAATCAAAGCCCGTGATTGCAGCCCCGGTGATGTAGTGGTATATCGAGATGGAGACCGCTTGGTTGTCCACCGAATGCTTTGGCGTCTGGGTTGGCGTTCGGCCGTGCTGATTTTTGAAAAAGGAGACGCCAACAACCGTGGTGGCTGGATTCGTGGCCAGCAGGTTCTGGGATTGGTTCAAGCGGTTGAGTTGAAAGACGGGGAACCGGCCCGGCCTTTGGCCTGCCATTCCAGTCTGGCCATTGCCGGCTTGCAGGCAGATTTTCTGCATCGTGTTTTGGCCCTTCCCCGTCGGCTCAAACGTTGGATTTTCAATTCGTGACCCGGTCCGAACGCGGGCCTGAGCCATTGATTTCATGGCACTCAACCCAGGAGGTATCTATTGTGACAGGTCCAAGGTCAAATGAATACCGACTCAATCTCGGTGGTACCATCATGGCACTGCACTGCACTCCTGAGGCCTTCGCCCCAGCCCTTGCCCAATGGTTCAATCTCCCTTCCGACGAGGGGACACCCCACATCAACCTCCAATTTGAACTCGTGGCCCACCAGGACACCCTAGATCTGCCCAACACCCTGCTCATGACCAAATCCCTACATCCCGATGGCCGCTTCGACATTGCCGATGGGTTGATCACCGGGCATTTTGACCGAACACGCAAGGAAGGCCACATACGGGCCAAAGGCGCCCTGACCCGAGGGTTGCTCATGCGGGTCATGGAACAGGTTTTCTACCAGGGGTTCCATTAAGCCCAGCAAGCTTCCGGGATAGATGTTGTGATGATTCACTCTTGCGCCGTCATTGCCGCCGGTTCAGGATTTCTCTTTGTCGGTCCTTCAGAATCAGGGAAAACCACCGCAGCGATCAACAGCTCTGCTCACCACGTTCTGGGTGATGAAATGAACCTTGTTATGGGCAATCCGGCAGGTCTCCTGCTGGAAGGAACCCCCTTCAACGGCACCTTCAAGGCCAAGAAGCCGGGTCGAGCTCCCTTGCGGGCAGTGTTTCTGCTGCAACAGGCTCCCCATCACCGGATTTCTGCCATCAATTCATCCGAAGCGGCCACCCTGCTGGCTGCCGAAGTGGTTCCCCCGGTGGGATTGGATCAAATCCCCGGCCCCGAGACCGTGCCCGCCATGGTGGACAGCGCCGTCGCCATCATTGAAAAAGTTCCTGTTTTCCGCCTGGAATTGATGCCTGATCCTGGATTCTGGAATGTCATCAGTGAGCACTTCGATTTGGGTCTCTAGAAGGGTCTCTTGTTTCAAATAAAGCTTGGCAAAGGAGTTAGCATGAATATTGAAAGCGTCTTCAGCAAAAACAGCCAATGTCCGGTGCGATCCATTGGCGATGGTCTGGTCATCATGGCGCCAAGTGGCGGTACCACCCATTCCCTGGAAGACATCGGTGTCTTCATCTGGAACCAGCTTGATGGACAGCGAAACCTGCAAAACGTGCTCGCAGCCATCCTCGAACAATACGATGTTGATGAGGATCAAGCCCGCACCGACCTGCTTGAATTCGTCACCCAAATGCAGACGGAAGGCTTAATTTTGGAGATATAATTTCAATTTTTAGCACAATGTTACTGTTTCGGGAGGAATTTTGGACCGCGGCATGTTATAGTAATAGGGATTCAAATCTCGTCATCACCCCGCATGTCCAATTTAGGAGATAAACATGAAGTTCGTCCCCGGATCCCGGTCTATCCTGACCAGTCTCCTGCTCTTTGTTGTTTCGGTTGGTCTGCTCGGCGCCTCCGGCTTTGTCTATGCTGCGGACCGCACGGTGGTGGGTGAGCTCTGGTCGGCCGACAACTGACCTTACTGCCCTTCCGCGGTCGCGGGATTTAACGATCTGGAAAATGTGTACGGTACCGATCAGTTTCTGCCCATGACTTTCTACCTCGGCGGCTCCTACTCCATCCCTGATGGAAACGCCCGAGCAGGCTGGTACGGTTTCAACGGTACACCTTCGGTTGTTTTTGACGGAACCCTGGTGAGCATCGGCGGCCAGACCAGCGGATCCATGTTCAGTACCTACCAGCCCATGGTGGTAAGCCGTTTGGCCCTCAGCAGCCCCCTGACCATGAACGCCGCCTACGTTGCCATCGGCAATGAGATCAGCGTTTCGGTTACCATTCAGGTGGACGAAGCCATTGCTAATACCAACAACCAAGTGCATTTCTTTGTTTGCCAGGAAGGTTACCACAACCAGAGCAACATGGTGGTGGACATGCTCAACTCCGAGGCTTTCAGCCTCGATACTCCTGGCCAGACCACCATTGTCAGCCGCGATTTCACACTACAGGACCCCTTCAACGAAGAGGACCTGAGACTGATCGTCATGGTGCAGAACCTGACCACCAAGGAAATCCTGCAAACCACCTTGGCCACCGCCGACTACGCCGGCACCCTGGTCGTGGACGCCGAACCCGATGGGGTGAACGCGCCCTGGAACCTGCAGGGACCGGAAGGCCTGAACATCACCGGTGCCGGGGACCGCTCCCTCAACATGTTCTTCACCGGCAACTACACACTGACCTTTCTGGACGTTCCCGTCTGGACTTCTCCTGCCAACAACCCCCAGACCCTCACCCTGGTTGAAGATGGCCTGATCACCTTTTCCGGTACCTACACCGATGGCCCGTTCGTCGTCTACAACGACGGCCCCATCAACGATGCAGGCCTGGCTCAGGGTGTCAGCCTGATCGACTTCGACAACGATGGTGACCTGGATATCCACGTACTGAACGACGGCACCGCCGATCTGCTCCTGCGCAACGATGGTGACCTCAGCTTCACCAACGTGGCCAACGGCCTGATTGCCGACTCCGGAGCCGGCCGAAGTGGCGCCTGGGTCGACTACAATCGCGATGGCAACCTGGATGTCCTGCTCGGTCGCCACGACGAAACCAACCTGCTGCTGGCAGGAGATGGTGCCGGTGGGTTCCTCCTTCCCACCAGCATCGGCCTGGATGACGACGGACCAACTTCCAGCGTATCCTGGTGCGATTACAACCTGAATGGAAACCTGGATATCTTTATTGCCAACCAGAACATGCCCAACCTGCTGCTCGACAATCTGGGCGACCTGGGGGGCGGTTTCTACCTCTTCACCTCCAGCAGTGGAGCATTCTCGAACACTGGCAACGCCAATGGCGCCAATTGGATCGACTTGAATGGCGACCACCGACCCGACCTGTACATCGTCAACAGTTTCAGCCCCAATCTGCTGTTGGAAAACACGGAAATCGGATTCAACGATATTTCCAACTCATCGGGATTGAATGATCTCACCAACGGTGTCGGCACTGCCTGGGGCGACATCGACGGCGATGGTGATTTCGATCTTTATCTCAGCAACGACGGCATGGCCGACAAGGTGTTCATCAACAACGGGGACTTCCTGTTCACTCCCCTGGTGAGCGACGACACCTCCGACATGGGTCACGGTCGCGGTGTTGTTTGCGCCGATTTCGACAACGACACCAATCTTGATATCTATGTCGTTCGTCACAATGAGCCTGATTTATTCCTGCTTGGTGACGGACTAGGTGGATTCAGTCGGGTACCGGTGGGCCCGCCCGAAGCCGAAGGCCCCGGAAACGCCGTTGCCTGTGGTGACATGGACGGCGATGGCGACCTCGATATTTTCATCACCCGTGAAGGCCAGGGAAATGTGCTTCTGGCCAACAACCTGGCTGGGGACAACAACTTCGTGCAAATCAGCCTGATTGGCTCCGACGAACAACCCGATGCCATTGGTGCCGAGGTCCGCCTGACCGCAGGTGGCATCAACCAGTTGAGGAGAATCAGTGCGGGCAATGGCTACCTGGCCATGGACGCCACCACGGTGCATTTCGGTTTGGACGGTATCACAACCATTGATGAAATCGAAATCACCTGGCCCGATGGAACCCTGCAAAGCCTCACCAACCTGGCGGCCAACCAGCACCTGCAGGTTACCAAGGGTTCGAACCCCCTGAGCCCAGTCAGCGACGGTCAGAACCTGCCGCGGGTCACCACCCTGGACCAGGCTCACCCCAACCCCTTCAATCCTTCAACCAAAATTGGTTTTGCCCTGGCCCAGAGTGGCCCCACGCGCCTGGACATCTACACCGTTGATGGCCGGCGCGTGCGCACACTGGTCAGCGAAAGCCTGGAAGCCGGACACCACGAGGTAACCTGGGCGGGACAGGACGACAGCGGTCGCACCGTGGCTTCGGGCGCTTACTTCTATCGACTGACCGCCCCTGACGGGCAGCAACAGACCGGGCGCATGGCTCTTGTAAAATGATCCTCGGCCAGGGTTACTGAACCTCTGAAAGCTCCCACACAAAAAGGCCCCGGACATCCTGATGGATGACGGGGCCATTCTTCAGCAAGCGATCACTCATTGGGGTTCCCATACCGCCCCCTGTCCTTCTCGCTAATTTGACCGTTGGATCGAATTGGAATAGATTATCAGGCGTTGATTCACATTTTACCCTTTTTCCCGCGAGGTTCTGCATTATGCGTCTGCTCAAGATCATGGTTCCCCTTTTCCTGCTAGTGCTGGCTGCCATTCAACCCGCTCTTTCCCAGGAACAGGACTGGAATCTGGGAAGCCTCAGCCAAGAAATACGGGGATTGACGCAGAAAGTCAGCCCTGCCGTGGTTCAAATCTACACCACAAGCTTCGGCCCGGTGATGGGGACGCTTCCCCAGGGGGCGGCTGTTTTTGGTCACCAACAGGCCACAGGGTCCGGCGTGATTCTTGATTCCAGTGGTTACATCATCACCAACAACCATGTGGTCCAGGGTGCCAAGCGTGTTCAAGTGCGACTGTCCGCTGCCGCCATGGGACAGGATCGTGGGAATTCCATCATTGCAGGCGGTGGTGCCCTGATGGGAGCCCAGGTCATCGGCGTGGACAAGGAAACTGATTTGGCCGTCCTGAAAATCAACGGGAAGAATTTGCCCTATTTGCCCCTCGGCGACTCGGACAAATTGTTTCAGGGTCAGTTGGTATTCGCCTTTGGCAGCCCCATGGGCTTGACCAACTCAGTCAGTTTTGGCGTGGTCAGCACCGTGGCCCGGCAACTCGAACGGGACAACCCGATGATCTACATCCAAACCGATGTGGCCATCAACCCCGGCAACAGTGGCGGACCGCTGGTCAACACCGATGGTGAAGTTGTTGGTATCAACACACTCATCTTCACCCAATCAGGTGGCAGTGAGGGTTTGAGCTTCAGCGCCCCCAGCAATATCGTACAAAACATTTTCAACCAGATCAGGGCCACCGGGCGGGTGCTGCGCGGTGTCATCGGTGTGCATCCCCAGACCCTGAATCCCCTGCTGGCCGGGGCCCTGAATCTTCCTGTTCAGTGGGGTGTCATTCTGGGCGATGTTTTTCCCAATGGCCCGGCCCAGGAAGCGGGTCTCAAGACCGGCGACATTGTCGTCTCACTTGATGGCAAACCCATGGAGAACGCCCGCCAATTCGAAGTGAACCTTTACGGCAAGGCCATCGACCAGAAAGTTGCCATTGAGGTAAACCGCAACGGCCAACTACTCACTAAATCCGTAACGGTGGTCGAACGCCAGGAACCGGATTATCGTTTCTTCGACATGATCACGGCCGAGCGAAACCTGGTGCCGCGAATCGGAGTGCTCTGTCTGGATCTCAACAAGGACTCCAAAAAACTTCTGCCCATGAAACCCCGCCGTAGCGAAGGCATCATCGTGGCCGCTCTGTCGGTCACCACCAACCTGTTTGGAGAAAGCTTCCATCCCGGGGACATCCTGTATTCCCTCAATGGTGAAAAGCTCCAAAGTCTCAGGGACCTGAAAAAGAAAGTCAAGGCCATTGGATACAGCCAAACCGCCGTTTTCCAACTGGAGCGCGAGGGCATGCTTCGCTACCTGATCATGGAGTTGGAATAGGCTTTTCATTTGATTGAGAAGGTCCTTCACCTCTGGTGGTGATACATACACAGCGACCCGGCAACTCTCCGCACGAAGGAGGACCTGCCGGGTCGCTGTGTATGTATCACCACCAGAGGTGACGTGAATCTATTTAACCAAAGTCATCTTCCTGGAGGTAGTCTCACCACCGGAGGAGAACTTATAGAAGTACATGCCGGAAGGCACCGAACCACCGGAAGCATTGTTGCCATCCCAGGTTACGGTGTGGTCTCCACTGCTTCGAGTTTCACTGACCAGGGTACGGATCAGCCGTCCGCTGAGGTCGTAAATACCCAATTCGACATGACCTTCACGAGCCACCGAAAATTTGATACTGGTGGATGGGTTGAAGGGGTTCGGATGGTTCTGGGCCAAGCGGAACAGCTTGATCGGCGAATCATTCGAAACTGGGGACAGGGGATTGTAGGCTTCGTTGGCCGCATCCACATTGTCCAGCAACTCCTGCAAGGTGTTGCCATAAACCAGGGCGTAGGTCTTCACCGCTGAGCCACCGTTGGCATCCAGGCTCACCACGGAACTGGTAACCGCTGACCAGTCGTCGGGTGCAGGAGCCGAAGGGGTGCTGATGAGGCCACG
Source organism: Candidatus Krumholzibacteriota bacterium (assembly GCA_024275485.1). Classification (GTDB taxonomy): domain Bacteria; phylum Krumholzibacteriota; class Krumholzibacteriia; order LZORAL124-64-63; family LZORAL124-64-63; genus LZORAL124-64-63. The sequence goes on from JAJRZA010000035.1 coordinate 43,404, forward strand.
CAGGTGACGCATCTTGATGCCGTCATCAATGGCGCTGTTCGGGTACACATACAAGGGGTTGTTGAGCATGGTCAAATTCTGGGCAGTGTTGCCGGGACCAATCAACGCTATGCCGTAGTAGGGCCCGCCTGCGGAGAACATATAGGTGAGGTCCCGCGAAGCGTCGGTTTCACCCATATTGGCACCAGAGTCTCCGATATCGAAATCGCAGAAGATACCATTGTACAAAACGGGCAGATCCGTAGTGCCTTCATTGGTCATCTTGTATTCCAAAATGACGAATTCATTTTCACCAGGGCCACTGAAGGCAAAACTGGTTTGCTCCACCACAAGAGGCTGGGGTGAGGCATGGCCACTGTCACTGAAGATAGCCTTGAAAGTCTGGTCGCTGGACGCGGGCCCCAGATCGGCAACCCGACCATTGGGGTTATCAGTGACTTCCCATTCGAATATTTCACCATTGCCACTGAAGTCGCGGTTGCAGATATAACTCAGGCCCGTACCGGCCCAGAATGAGCCAATGAACAATCCACTGCCACCGCCGAGATATCCCATACCGTCACCGGCGGAGCCATCCACGTCCATGTAGCCGATAATACCCTGATCGGTGACTGTCAGATGGATGTTACCGACATCGTGAGTGCGCCAATCGGGGAGACCCACGTACCAGGGGATTTCAAAAGTGCGCTCGAAAAAGGCCCCGCTGCTGACGCTCAGCAACATGGTAAAGGCGTAACCCTGAGGCGCACCCCCTGCCACGGTCAGGCTGAAAGTATCACCGGTATTGTCGGAAACACCGCCGTTCATGGGGATATCCGGGAAGATCGCCGTGGCATCGGAAACTGTGACGTGGTCGTTTGGAACAACAGCCAGGGTAGCGGTGACACCAACAGCATCAACCACGAAGCTGACATTTTTCAACTCAAATGCCACAGTGCTGACTTCACCTGGATCCAGGACGCCGTCACCGGCAGGATCAGGCAGAATGCCGGATTGAACGATGTCGGCCGCCTGGGAAGTCGGGGTGGCCATGACGATATCGTAGGCGTCGATTCGGCCGGAACCGAAGGAATTGTCTTTGCCCGCAATACCAAGATCCAAAGCATTCAATTCCATGATGGAATCAAGACCGGCAGGCGAGAGGCTGGGATTCTTTTCCAACATGAGGGCGGCCAAGCCAGCCACGTGAGGACAAGCCATGGAAGTTCCACTCCAGGTATCGCCGCTGTATCCACCACCAACAGTTGTGGAGTTCACCCCTACGCCAGGGGCCGAAATGTCGGGCTTGATCAGGCCGGGACCGGGAGAGTATGGCCAGTCGTTGAAAGGATCCACGTCGTCCCATTTGACAGGCCCACGGGAAGAAGCGCCGTACAAGAGATTGCTCTGGTAACCAGTGCCTCCAACAGCAACAACACCACCAAGATTGCCCGGTGTTGTAGGCAGGGGATTCCAGGGTGCAGGGACGCGAGCGGTCAAGCCGCACTCAATAGGCGGATTGAATTCATAGTGTTCGTTGCCGGCGGAGTTGAACATGGCAACACCGGCATCCCGGAGATTGTTCATGTTCACACGCTCGTTGCGCATGAAAGTTGCGGGAACAGCACCTTTGACACCCAGGGACATGGTGATCACGCGGGCACCGTTTTCAACACAGTACTGCTCGGCGGCCCAGATAAAGCCCAGGGTTCCGGTACCATCATTTGCAAAAGCTTTGCAAGCCATCAGCTTGGCCCCGGGAGCAACACCCGTATGGGTACCACTGGACCCATCACCGGCCACCGTACCTGCGGTGTGGGTTCCGTGACCAGCACCGGCAGCGTCGTCATTGGGGTTGTTGTCGTTGTCGCCAAAGTCCCAACCATTGATATCGTCGATGTAGCCGTTGTTGTCATCATCAATACCGTTGCCGGGAATTTCGTCCACGTTGACCCAGAGCTGGTGCGCCAGGTCGGGGTGGGCCAGATCGATGCCCGAGTCAATGTGCCCCACAATGACGCCATCGCCGGTGAATCCCAAATCGGTCCACACCTTGTGGGCGTTGATATATTTGACACTCCAAACGGTATCCGCACGGGAAGCTTTGCTGAACTCGCCGACCGCTCCGCGGGAAGTACCCGAAGTCAGGTCGTAGCTTTTGTCCAGGAAGAGAGTAGCCTGGTCGGGGAGCCCACCCAGGGATTCCACAATGTTTCCACTGGCCCGGAAGGCGATGGCCCCGGCAAAATACAGTTGGGTGACACCGGAAATTTCAGTCTGACGATCAGGATCATCCAGAATGAACATGGCGTTGCGCTGGCTCTTCAGGTTTCTCTTCTTCAGAGCTTCGATAACACCTGTACGCCGCTTACTAGGTGAAAGACGGTCCAATTCCAGGACCAGATCACTCACATCCAGAGGGTTCGAATAAATCATGAGTACAGGGACCAGATCACCACCCTTCTCTGCCAGGGCGTCCAGCAGGTCAGGATGAATGTCGGCAGCCTGCGATGAATCTGGTACCAAAAGACCAAATGTGAGTAGGGTCAAACAAAGAGCAAGGACGTAACGGCGACGCATGAAATTCTCCCCGGATTAGTGCGTTTAGACGAGTTGAGTATAATTCCGAGAAGTTTCTGGAATATTACCAGTCATGATTCTCCGAGCCCTCAACCGAAAACATCAGCCCTCTTTTCTGGACTGTACCCGTAAGTGTACCATAATATCTTTTTTGGATCAATAGAGTTACAGGATTTTTTATTTTGATACCAATACAAATTCATTGGTGATTTCAGCGGTTTTACCGAGAATGGCCGATGCCGAGCAATACCGGGTTTCGCTGAGATTGATGGCCCTTTCCAACTTTTTCACGTTTACTGCACCTTTCACATGATATGTCAGGTGAATTTTTGTATAGACCTTGGAATGATCTTCGGTCAGTTCTGTTTCTGCAGTAACTTCAAGTCCTTCAATAGGTTCCTTCATTTTTTTTTCAAAATACTGGTGACATCAACGCCAGTGCAGCCAATCAGGCCGAGAATTATCAATTCCATGGGAATGGGCGCCGTATTTCCCCCTCCAGCAGCTTTTCTCCAGATTTCATTCACTACCGCAACAGGCGGACTCGTTCCGGTGGGTCATCATCATCCATACGGTTCATCAGGGCATTGATTTCAGCTCCCAGCAAAAAGAGAAATCCTGAAATATAGAGCCAAATCATCAGGATAACGACAGTGGCCAGAGAGCCATATGTTTTGTTGTAGTGCCCAAAATTGACCAGAAAGAGCCGAAAACCATAAGATGCCAGCAGTAACAACAAAGTGGAGGTGATTGCACCGGGTAAAATCCATCTGAATTTTTGTTTGGCCTCGGGAGCCACATAATACAACACCAACAAGGCCACCAGGTTCAGCACAAAGGCCATGGGCAACCGCACACTGGTCCAAAAGGTGTTACTTTCGCTGGCCAGCCCCATCCATTCGAACACAACCTGGGTGATATCCGGTCCCACCAGAACAATAGACATGGCGATAAGCCAAACTCCACTCAACCCCAAGGTCAAGAGGATCGCCAGGATTTTCTGTTCAATAATATTCCTTCGTGTGCGGATATTGTATGCCCGGTTAATGGTGGTGATCAGGGCTCCAACAGCCATGGACGCACCCCAAAGACCAGCCAGAAGACCAAAACTCAGCAATCCCTGATTGTGTTGCGGGATCAGCTCCATGACTACTTCCGTGACATAATGAGCCGCCTCTATGGGCATTTGATCCTCGAGAGCGGCCAGCAGAAGTGGTTGCAACCTTTCCCCGAGTGGGAACATGCTGAGGAAACTGAGCAGGAAGATCATGAATGGAAAGAGACCCAGCATGGAATAAAAGGCGATCTGCGCCGCCATGCCCATGACGTCGTCGTATCCCATTTCTCTCTGGAGGCGCAGCAGGTAGTACCACGCGCGTCTGGCTTTGCGGGAAATGTCCATTATGGGAAAAGAATGCCCTCTCGACTCAAGAAAAGCAATAACAGATCACAGGTTCCCCTGAAGCTCCATCTGCCTTATTGTGAGGGGGTGAAATCAACTGATTCAATTACCTTTGTTTAACTTGGAGCAGCCATGACCAGAAGCCTCACCCTCCTTGCCGCATTGTTCTTTGTCCTCTCGACCGGGTCCTCTTCGGACGCAGTCGAACTCACCATCGACCAGGTTCTCATGCTGGATGCGGTACCCTTGCAACTGCCTGTTTTCCACGATGCCGATCGGGCTGGAACCGACTTGGACAAACTTTTTCAGGCTGCACCCGCCATACCGGGAAAGTCCTGGCCCGGGGACGACCGCTGGGAACTCAACAGTGGAGAAGACGGCAGCTTCAAGCTCAAAGGGCTCGAATCCGGGGCCTCGATTCAATATCTGCTTTTTTACGTGGAAAGTGATCACTGGCAAAAGGCCGACCTGATAATCACCTGCACCCGGCCGGTAGCAGTCGGTCTCGGATCGGAATTGTTGACCATGGGCGAAAAGGACGATGATGATCTGCAAAAAGGGGAGATGACCTTGCCCGCCGGAAAGCACCAGGTGGTAGTGAGGGTTCTGTTGGATTCAGAAAACGCCGAAATCACCCTGGCCGTCAATTGGCCTGATGACTCCGGTGAAGAAGGCCTGACCACCGGCACCAATCCTGAGCACCCAGTCACCATCCAAACAATTCTGAACGCGCCCCGGGTAGGCAGTGTTGCCATCTCCCCGGACGGCCGTTTCACCGTGCTGACTCTCAGCGAATACCGGGACGGCAAGAACCGCGACAACTGGCTGGAGATCCGTCGAACAGAAGACCTGCAGCTGGTTCAGTATCTGCGCGGCATGGGTTCACCCTCCGCCGTGGGCTGGCACCCCGGAAGCGGCAAGCAGACGGCCCTGACCTGGGAGACCAGCCACGACGACCACACCACAGTCTGGCACTTCAATCTGGAAACTGGCGAAACCCGCGCCGTACTGGAGCACGTGAAGGATTTGGGTCGCTGGGAATGGGCGCCCGATGGCAAGTCCATCATATATGAAATCAGTCGCAAACCGGAGCCGGACAGCCGCAAGGTCAAGCATGTGGAGCATCCGGCGGATCGCCAACCCTGGTGGCGGGGACGGTCTCACTTGATGCAGGCTTTTCTGACAGGAAACCTGCAGCGGCAGTTGACCGCAGGGCCCCTGAATCCCGACGGGTGGAAAATTTCCCCCGACAGCGAGAGCCTGATATTCTTCACCAGTGAAAACGACTGGGTGCATCGCCCATTTCGCATCAGCAAATTGTGGAGCCTGGACCTGGCAACCCTGACGGTTCGCGAATTGTTGAACGACCCCTGGGTGGGCAATGCGATTTTCAGTCCCGACGGCAAAACCCTGTGCCTGACCGGATCGCCATCTGCCTTTGACGGCTTGGGACGCAATCTTCCCGATGGCGTGCAGGCCAACGACTACGGCGGACAGCTGTATCTCATGGATCTGGACGATCTCAAGCCAAGACCCGTCAGCCTGGATTTTGTCCCCGACATCGCCGGCACCGAATGGTCCAGGGCCGATGGCATGATTTACGCCCGTTGCACCGATACCCAACACAGCAATATCTATCGGTATGATCCTAAAAAAGATCAGTGGGCCAAAGTTGAAACCGGCGTCGAATACACCGATCAAATCACCTTGCCTGCTGAAGGACGATGGGCGGTGGCTCGCGGTACGAGCGCCAACCATCCGAATACGGTACAGGTGCTTGACCTGAAAAAGAACAAGGTCAAGAAAACCTACAATCCCGGCACCGAGCAATATGAGGGGTCGGGTATTGTATTCGGTGAGGTGAAAACCTGGGTGGCCGATTTGCCCAACGGTGAAAAGCTCGACGGTATGGTTTATTACCCGCCCAATTTTGATTTAACGCAAGAATACCCTCTGATTGTTTATTACTATGGCGGGACCAGCCCGGTGACCCGCGATTTTGGTGGTCGCTATCCCAAAAATGTGTGGGCTGGCCAAGGTTACGTCGTTTATGTGCCGAATCCCAGCGGCGCAACCGGCTATGGCCAGGAGATGGCCGCCCGTCATGTGAACGATTGGGGTAGGATCACCGCCGGTGAGGTCATTGAAAGCACCAAGGCTTTTCTTGCTGCCCATGAATTTGCCATGGCCGACAAAGTGGGTTGCATAGGCGCTTCCTATGGTGGGTTCCTGACCGAATACATCATCACCCAGACGGATATTTATGCGGCGGCGGTCAGTCATGCGGGCATCTCCAGCATCTCCAGTTACTGGGGCGAAGGCATGTGGGGATATGCTTACGGCACCCGAGCCTTGGCCAACAGTTATCCCTGGAACAACAAGGAATTGTATGTGGAGCAGAGTCCCTTGTTCCATGCCGACAAGATCACCACGCCGTTGCTGCTGGTGCACGGGGATTCTGATATCAACGTGCCGGTTGGAGAAAGCGACCAGTTGTTTACGGCCCTGAAAATTTTGGGTAGAGAGGTGGAGTATGTACAGATCCAGGGACAGGATCATCATATTCTGGATCATGAGCAACGCATTGTTTGGAATGATACTATTCTGGCGTTTTTCGCACGGCATCTGAAAGATCGGGCCGGATGGTGGAATGAGCTTTATCCCGAGGCGAAGGATTATCGTTGATAATATTGAGCCTATTGCCCCCTGCGCTGCCAAGGAATTGCTTGCTGTGCAAGAAAACCCCGGGGAAATTTCGACAGCCCCGGGAAACCGATGGTGGTGGGTTGCTCCTCACCCTCAGGCATATAAGCCGTGCCGAAGAGCCAATCCCATAGACTCAAATTGATGCCGAAGTTGCAGCCATGACTCCCATGCAACTCCTTATCATGATGCCATATGTGCATGGTGGGGTGGTTCAGCAGATAGCGCAGCGGCCCCAGAGAAATCCGAAGGTTGGCATGGTTGAAATGCCCCATGATTGTCGAAAAAACCGCCAGCCAGGCCAGCACTTCCCAATGAAACCCAAGCAACAACAGCGGCACGTATTGAATGGTCCGGTAAACGACGATTTCAACCCAGTGAAACCGCATGCTGCCTATCCAATCCATCTCGCTGATGGAATGGTGAACCCGGTGAACGCTCCAAAGTGCAGGCACCCGGTGCAGCATCACGTGGATGCTCCACTGGATAAAATCCAAAAGAAAAAATGCCAACAGGAATTGCCCCCAGATGGGCCAGGAGGCCACGTGGGCTTTGCCCAGCACGGGGATCAGAACCGAGTCCAATGAAGGGGTGACGCGCCCAGCTATGGGAGCCAGCAACAAAGCGAGAAAATGACCGTTGAATACCAGGAAAACCAGATCCGTGATCAGCCCACTTCGCAGTTGTCGCTGACTGCGCCATGGCCAGGCAAACTCAAGGGCGGCAAAGACCAGCGAGATTATTCCGAGCATCATCCAGTAGGGCATTGTCATGGGTGTCGTCGATTCCTTTGGTATGATGCGGTGTCCAGCAGTCGGGCCCTGCCTCATGGATCAACATTTCAGGTTCTGCCCACCATCCAGATTCAGGATCTGGCCGGTCATCGCTTCGTTGCCCAGCAAAAAAAGCATTGCCGAACAAACTTCTTCAGGGGTCACGAAGCGCCCGATGGGGATTTCTTCCCTGGTGGTGCGTTTGTAGTCGCCGGAACTCGGGCTCGGAGGCAAAACAGCCCCGAGGGCCAGTTCGTTGACTCTCAAACGCGGGGCCAGGGCGAGGGCCAGGTTCCGGGTCAAGCCATGCAACCCCCACTTGCTCATGTTATAGGCAAAATTTTCAGAAGCCGCTCTCAGGGAGCGGAAGTCGTTCAGATTGATCACGTCGCCGCGATCCTCTTCACCCAAAACCTTGCAAAGCGTCTGGGCCATGATGAAGGGAGCCCGCAGGTTCACATTCTGGAAATCATCCCAGGTGTTGGCCGAAGTTTTCTGGGCCGAACCCTGGCCAAACTGGGACGCGTTGTTGACCAATATATCCAGGGGTTTGTCCATGGCTTCGGCGGCACGGTAGATCAAATCCTCAGCTATGAAGGAATCCATAAGGTCAGCCTGAAGCAGGGCAACTCTTACACCCCTGCTTTTCAATTCATCTGCGGTGGCGTGGGCTTCGAATTCCGATTGGTTGTAGTGCAGGACGATATCAGCGCCCTGTTCAGCCAGGGCCCGGGCGAGATGACGACCCATGCGCCGAGCGCCCCCGGTCACCAGAGCCGTCCGGCCGATCAGAAAGCCTGGAGACGGCCATACTTTTTTCACACGGTTTTCAATTTTTTCGACAACCATATTTTTCTCCGGATTTTTTCAGGCTTTTTTCAGGCTTTCCCAGTTCAAGACCACAACAATGGCACCAGACCCACCCCAATGAGCCGGGGCCTCCCGCCAACTCGAAACCAAGTCAGGATTGCCGTCGCACCATTGGCGGGTCAGTGGTCCCAGCACTGAAATACCCATGGCCGAATTCTGTCCTTTGCCGTGAACCACCAAGACCTCACCCACTCCCTGCCGGGCATAGGCACGCAGTTGTACAGCCAGACGATCAAGGGCCTCCTCGGCGGAGATTTTTCTCAAATGTATCGTTGGAGGGGCTTCGGGTCCACGCGATGGCCGCCGTTTTTCGGGAAGTTCCTCCACCGCCTCGTAGCGAATGGATCGGCGCATTCCCCGACGCGGAGTACTCCCGTTGGATTCTTTCTTTGGCTTTTTTCCCCGCTTGCTGCCCATGTCCTGCACCCCTGGTTCGTCAATAGATACCGACAGGGATATTATACCCTTTCAGTCAGGAATGACCAAATTTCGCTTTTTGTTTTCTTGAAAAGTCATGATATGACACAAGTCTATCCTGCCAGACAGGCAGTTCGCTGAACGTCAAACGTTATTGTACTTCGTACCCTGTTTGCCCGGAGTTTTGAAATTCTGCCGCAAATCCGCTCTCAACGCTTTCGCCAGTCCGATAACTTTCCGTCCCATCAACCACCACAACACCAAAATCCCAACCCCGAGAACCTTCCAAGCCACCAGCCGCCATTGTTCCGGAGCAACTGCCGTCATGCGACTTGCCCAGGTCAACGGCAGGAACAGGGAAACCAGTAGCAGAAAGACTAAATTCAACACCCGGTGCACCAACAAGACCCCCATGCGAAATCGATCTATCGGCTCTTCCAAAGGCCGGCTCAAATCCTTGAGACCAAGCGCATCGCACAGCGCCCAATAACCATCAGCCCTGATGAATGGGATCAGACTCCAGCCAACAGCCAACCAGGTCATCTTTGCCGCCAGCAACATTGACGGGGCCAAACCCTTCAACACGGCAGCTCCCATGACCAAAATACCACCATAGGCTGCCTGAACCGCCACCCCAGCTAGATCAACCCTCAGTTTGCCACCAGTGGTCAACATTGAAATGGCCGAGACATCGTTGTGCAGCACCGGAATAACAAACAACATTCCCCCACCAATCCCACCGGCGGGATATCCCTGGGCCGAGAGCGCCGCGGCGTGGCCCAGTTCATGCAGTATGGCCCCCATGAAGAACAATACGAAAGCCGGAAGCCAGTGGACGCTTTCCGAGGATGGCATCTCTGTCACGGTGTCCAGCAGCAAGGGCCCGGCCAGGCCGGGGATAATCAACATTACCAGACCCCATTTTTTGGTCCAAAACTCCAGAGGCCGGGCCAAAACACTGGTCCAGTGAGGTGAGATCAGGGGGATGCGCCACCAAAGGGCCCGCCCGGCCTGGCGCGAGGATTGCAAATCCCGAACCTCGACCAGGCGGTCGGCCATCTGATTGATTTGAGCTTCGCTCCAACCGGATTTGTCGGCCTCGTTTCCCCGTCGCAAACATTCCAGCACTTCATGTTTCCCAGGGCATTCGCCATTCAGGGGCCTCAGCCATCTGGCCGGAATGGGCGACATGACCAATCGCTGCACTCCGGTGTTGATGACCCACTGCCCCGTTGGATGGGACAGGACTTGCCACTTCGGCCTCATCTCACCCGCCCAATCGTGCGATTCCCAGCAAACACAGCCGCAAGGCATGAAACTTCACCCAGTGGATGCCGTGCTCCTCGCTCAGTTTTTGCAGGGTGGGTTGGCTATCCCGCAAAGACTGGAGATCCTGGTCCCGCAGTCCTTCAGCCGGATAAAAACGGTCCTCCGTCAGGTCGACCAGGACATCACCCGGCCACACCTCCACACTCCTGTCCAGAAGCAGGCGAACCGAGTTTGCAGAGCGTTCCAGACAAATATTGAAGGCATGGATGAAATCCTCCCTCAGACCCGTCGGCACCCGGATTCCCTGATCCATTCCTGGAGAAAAACAGGCACTCGCCTGGCGCAGCATGATCCAGTATTGCCACTGTTCAGGACGGGCCATGACTTCGCTGAAGATCCAGTCGTAAAGCAAACGTGTCACCTGCCTGGGGTCATCTTTGCGCGACCAGCGTTGACTCGGCTGTTTCTCCCAAACCACCTTGCCATCGTCGGACCAGTGAAGGGCCACCGGATGGACCGGGCATTGCAGGCGGCAGATCAATCGTGCCAGACCGGTGCGGACCCGAATGTCCCGACCGGGCAGGTTATAGGTCATGCCGTTCTTGCGGGTGCCGTCCATACCGTCGGTTCCGCTGTTGCCGTCCAGATAAACCAGCACCGGGCGTTCATCCTTGATCACTTTGAAGAGACGGCGCACAAAGCCCGGTTCCCCCACAGTGATCCACTCCACCAGGCCGCGGTGGCCTAAACGCTTCTTCAACTTGGCGGTTGATTCGAGGAAGTTGTCCTTTGCCGATGGATTGAGGAGGATCACCGGATCGAGGCCGGCGGCCAGGTAGGGTTCCGCCAAAAGATTGTAGGGACCCTGATGAAATGAAATCACCAGGCCCGACCTCATATCCGAATGTTCCTTCAGAAATCTGCGGCCGGGGGCCAGAATTCTCTGGTCCCCCATCCACAGTCCGGCAAGAGCCTCCCGTTCTCTTGCCAGCAACTTTTCATGTTCGTCCTTGAGTTGCAAAAGATCGTCCCATTCGGCCTCTGGCCAAATGGTCCGCAATGTCCACAAATCCCAGACTGCCGATGGATTCTGTGCGAGAGCCTCAACCCGCCGGTCGGGTCCGAAACTCCTCGGAGTTCCCGACCGCGACGGGCGGAGGTTGGCATTGCCCACAATCACTCGCATCCTCCACCCATATCGTCGGTGTCAAGGGAGTCGTCAATTTGAAGGTCATTGCCGCTGCACTTGTCGTTGCAGCAGTTCTCGATTTCAATAAATGCGGAATTGCTTTCCTGACCATGGCCACCAGGTACCAGGCTGCTCACTTCCAGACGTTCTTCCAGTTGTTGGATATCCAGGGGCGCCAAAGTCGAGTCCAGATTGTTTGTCGGCGCAGGTTTGATGTTTTTCTTTTCCATTTGTTTCCTCCTTGAAACATTTCATGGTTTGGGGGGGCAATTGGACTTTGGCAAGATGGATGCCGGATGGCGGGTCCCCTGCAACATGCTACAAAAAAACACGTTACACAAAACAGACCCCATTTTGTGAATATGAACCGACACCCCTGATTGACGGTGGGGACCCGAGGCGTTGGACTTGGGCGACATCAGGATTTTTGGGGATAGGTATTCAGGCCGGCTGGAAAATTTTGTTGAATATTCTGTGGCGAGGGTTTGAAAGGGGTCCAATTCGAAAACTGAAAACCCGCCGGCGGGGACCGAAACTTTGCCAAGTCCCGATCCACCGCCGGCGGGTGAAACCGTGGTTCCTCAACATTCGAGTCAAATCACCCGAATCACTACTCCCCGGATCCATCCGGCAAATCATCCTGAACCTCAACCATCGGCCGAGTAAAATCGAGGTTGTTACACTTGTCATTGCTGCAAACTCCAGCCTCATCAAAACCCCCATTGTAGACATGGGAACCACCACCAACCAAAAGAGCACTCATCTCCAACCGTTCCTCCACCTGTTGGATATTCAGCTGGACCAGGCTGTCGGCCAGTTTGCGTGCCTGGGTGGATTTCCTGATTTTCTTTTTAAGCTTTTTCTTCTTCATTGTTATCTCCTGGATTAAATCCTTTGTTGTGGGGAAAAAGTTATCTGCAGAAAACAGGCCACCCAGAACACCTCGCCAACAAGAGACAACACAACACATTAAAGAAGCATCAATAACCACCCACCAAACAGAATGACCCCGCCATTTGACACGACAGGGCCATCTTGTAAAATCCGGTGGACAGAAAAAATCAGCCCACAGCCACCTCAACCCTATAACCTGAATACTTGCGAATGTTGATCACTCCGGTATCGAAAATCAGGTACTGGGCCTTGATGCCCTGCAGCACGCCGCCGGCCACCGGATTCTTGTCCAGATTGAGACTGGTCACCTTGGTCGGCCACTGCAACACCGGGTACTCGAATTGATGCTCCAACCGTTCCAGGGGAGATAAAATTCCCTCTACACCCCATTCAGCCAATTGCTTTACCACACGCCCCACAACCTCACCCAGATCACGATCTTCAGGATTGCCCTTGAGCATGCGCGTCCAGTGGGTCTTGTCCTTGAATCCTTCAGAGCTGAGCCGTTTCTCTGCCTGCCCCACCGCCCGACGATTCGGCAGCAACGCCACCGGCACCGCCGCCACCGCTCCCTGATCAATCCAACGCGACGGGATGTTCACCTTGCGCGTGATGCCCACCTTCACCCCCGAGGTCAGCGAGCAGTACAGATAATGCGGATGAAAACAAACCTCCTGGGCGAAACTCTCGTCCCGGCAGGGATTGTCGGCCTCCCCATGGTGACAAAGTTCAGGCTTGACGATGCAGATATCAGCCTCGGCCCGGCTCCTGGTGCAGGGGAAACAATATCCCTGCCCAAAGGTCTTTTTCGTCTTTCGACCACAGGCGATGCAATTGATTTCTCCCGTGAAACGCAGCTCCAGCTGCTTGCCGAGGTGATCGTTCACCAGGTGATCAACCACCCGCTTCTCCTTTTCAAACCAGCCGTCGGTCAGGTGGTAGAGTACGGGCTTGGCGGCTTCCACACGCATCTTCTTGAGGGTCCCGGTCCAGACGATTTTCATATTATCTTCTCATTCCTGCATGACAGGTGCTTTCCTGCATGACAGATTTGCGGCGCGCCTTTAAACTAGCGTCAAATAACCAGCCCGGATTGGCCCCGGATTGACTCGAAACAACAACCTGGAGAACGGATGCTCAACAGGATCTGGACCTTCTTCTTTGTAGGAGGCTTCGTCGCCGCCCTGGTGCGCGCCCTTACCGGACACCCGGAAGTGTGGCAGGACATGGTCGGCGCCACCTTCGACATGGCCGAAACCGCCTTCAAGATAGCGCTGGGTTTGACCGGTGTCATGTGCCTGTGGCTGGGTATCATGCGCATCGGGGAAAAAGGAGGCTCGGTGGAACTGCTGGCGCGGGCCTTCGGGCCATTGCTCCGGCGGCTCTTTCCCGGCATTCCCCACGGTCATCCAGCCACCGGCAGCATCGTCATGAACATGGCCGCCAACATGCTGGGACTGGACAACGCCGCCACGCCCCTGGGGCTGAAAGCCATGAAGGATTTGCAGGAGCTGAATCCGCAAAAGGACACTGCCAGCGATGATATGATCCTTTTCATGGTCATCAACACCTCTGCCGTCACCATTATTCCCATCACGATCTTCACTTACCGGGCGCAGATGGGCGCCGCCGATCCCACGGATATTTTCCTGCCCATTCTCATCGCCACCTACTGCAGCACCCTGGCCGGGTTGTTGATCACCGCCGCCTTCCAGAAAATCCGTCTGGCCGATCCGGTGGTGTTGGGTTATCTGGGCGGCATGACCCTGTTGATCGCCGGCATGGTGGCCTATTTCGGCAGCCTGGACCGCGATACCATGCAAGCGCAATCGGCGGTGCTAGCCAACTTCCTGGTTTTTTCGGTTATTATCGGCTTCATGCTGGGCGCAATTCGCCGAAGAATCAACTTGTACGAAACTTTTGTCGAAGGCGCCAAGGACGGTTTCAAGGTAGCCATCGGCATCGTTCCCTACCTGGTGGCCATGCTGGTGGCCATCGGTGTATTTCGGGCCAGCGGAGCCCTCGACCTGATCCTTGATGGAGGACGCAGCCTGGCTGGATCCTGGGGTCTGGACGCCCGATTCATCGACGGTCTGCCCACGGCATTCATGAAACCCCTCAGTGGCAGCGGCGCCCGGGGCATGATGATCGAGACCATGCAGACCCACGGTGCCGATAGTTTTGCCGGACGTCTGGCCAGCGTGATTCAGGGCAGCACCGAGACCACCTTCTATGTGCTGGCCGTTTATTTTGGTGCGGTGTCGATTCGCAAAACCCGGCACGCGGTGCTCTGCGCATTGGTGGCCGACGCGGCGGGAATCAGCGCCGCCATCGCCGTCAGTTACCTGTTCTTTGGCTGATCTGTTCATCTGGTCCGACCATACCTGGAGAGGTTGAATTCTTGGACGTCCTGGAAATTGTTTTTTGGTGGAGTGTGGGGCTGGTCGTGTACGTGTACGCCGGCTATCCCCTGCTTGCGGGGTTGCTGGCCCGGTTGCTGCGCCGTCAGGTGCGCCAGGCCGAGCCTGGGTCCTTCCAGCCAACCGTCACCGTGGTCATCGCCGCCTTCAACGAAGCCGCCAACATCGAAGAAACCGTGCGCAACAAGCTGGGCCTTGATTACCCGGCGGATAAAATCAACATCATCGTCGTTTCCGATGAGAGTGAAGACGGCACCGACGAAATCGTGCGCTCCATCAACGACCCAAGGGTGCGTCTCATTCGCCAAACCCCCCGTGCCGGCAAAACCTCGGGCTTGAACCTGGCCCTGCCCGATGCCACTGGTGAGATCGTCGTATTCAGCGATGCCAACAGTCTTTACCAGTCAGACGCCCTGAATCATCTGGTGGCCGTTTTCGCCGACCCGGCCGTGGGTTATGTGACCGGCCGCATGGTGTACAAAGCCCCCGATGGTTCCCTCACCGGCGAAGGTTGCTCCGCCTACATGACTTATGAAAACGCCTTGCGGGCCATGGAAACCGACCTGGGCTCCATCGTGGGAGTTGACGGTGGAGTGGATGCCATCCGTCGCACCATATACACACCCATGAATGCCGACCAGTTGCCGGATTTCGTGCAACCGTTGACCGTCCGTGAACAAGGTTACCGGGTTGTTTACCAACCCGAAGCCCTGCTCTACGAAGATGCCCTTGCCTCGGTAAACGATGAATTCCGCATGCGGGTTAGGGTCAGTCTGCGCGCCTTCCACGCCTTGAAGGACAAAGCCGCCCTTTTGAATCCCATCCGTTTCGGCATCTTTGCCTGGCAGCTTTTCTCCCACAAGGTTCTGCGTTACCTGGCTTTTCTTTTCATGATCGCCGCCCTGGCGGCCAACATCCCCTTGGCCCTGTCCGGTGATTTGTTTTGGCGGGGCATGATGGTGGCCCAAGTCGCCTTCTATCTTCTGGCCTTCATTGGACACACCCTGCGCCAGCGGGATCTTCCCAAGATGGTGGGGTTGATTTATTACCTTTGCGTTTTGAACGTGGCCAGCGCCATGGCCTGGGTGCAATTTCTCCAGGGCCGCAAGCAAGTGATCTGGAAACCGAGAACCTGATGAACCACCAGCGCCCCACTCCCCAACTGCCTGCTCCGGCCTTGTTGAACCAATGGCCCGTTCTGGCGGGGATGGTGGTTGTTTTGCTGGTTCCGTTCTTCCTGCCCATTCCCATGGCTCTTCGCCGCCATCCGCTAATAGGCAATCTGGGAGACCAGGTTCACGTTCCCTTCCTGATGATTCTGACTCTCCTGATGTACTGGCGCGGGCCCTTGACCGGGCGTTTGAAAGCTGCCGCCCTGGCAGGCATGATCCTGGGCGGCAGCATTGAACTGATTCAAACCATGGTGGGACGGGCTGCCTTGCTGGGCGATTTTGCCCTCGATCTGGCCGGTATCCTTTTGGCTGTCGGCCTGGTGATTTGGAAAGGCCATCAGCGCAAAATCGGCCTGGGTATCATGGTGTCCGTCATTTTAATACTGTCGACCCAGCTCTATTTCCTGCCCGGTTTGGTTTTGGGCAGTTATCACGCCAAACGATCCTTTCCCCTGGTATCAGACTTTGAGGGCAGCCATGAAAAATGGTTGTGGTCCGATTCCTACAATGCCCGGCTCGACTTTGTGAAAGTGCCCGACTCACCCGGTGGTCCCGGCACTGTTTTGCGCATCGAAAGTGGTCCACCCAGCCGCTGGCCCGGTGCCCAGATGAAGCATTTTCCCCATGACTGGAGCCAGTACCGGGTTCTCAAATTCGAGGCCCGCCACGTGACTCCCCACCGGGAAACTGTTCCATTTTCCCTGCGCCTGGATGATTTCCAATCCCGCCGGGATCAATCCTGGGTCAACAGTCGATTTGTGGCGACTGCCGAATGGAAATCCTACACCATGCCGATCGCCCGGCGACAAGTCCTTTACGGCGACAGAATCTTGAATCTGAATGATATGTCCTATCTCCTGGTTGTCCTCAGTGACAAGAAGGATTCCACAGCCATCCAGATTGACAATTTGCGGTTGGAATAAAACAAGGGCGCCATGGACGGCGCCCCCTGTTTCCCATATGAACCCCAACCTTGGTCAGTTGTTGGCCGCTTGCAGGTAGATCACTTCCATGGGAGCGGCTTCTTCGTCTTCATCTTCGGCGACCCCCGCCCCGGCACCACCCATCATCAAGGACGCCAAGGCGTCGGTGAAGCCGGTGATCAGCACTGCGGAACCATCCGAAGTCCAAAAGAGACGATCATCCAGACCATCGCCCGGGCTTTGCACAGCCACCTCTTTGATGAAATGACCGTCGGCATCAAACACATCATAGGTGGCCATCTGACCTTCCGGTTGCTCGAAACCCGATTGGCTCGAAGTCACCCACAGGAAACCATCAGGTGCAAATCTCAGCACACTGATATCCGGTTCGGTTTTCGACACTTCGAACCTGGCTCCAGGGATCCGGGACAACTGGGCTGTGGCCATGGTCTGGGCCGTATTGTATTCCTCGTCGGTGCGTTTCCGGTGTTCGTATTTTCGCTCGATGATCCGGTCGAGGGAGCCATCGGGAAGGTAGACATGGATCTGGTACCGGTTGCGAATCTTGCTGACATAAACCCGCCCATCGGGTCCCACTGCCACTTTGCGGTAGGTGATCTCGTCCTGATCGTCTTCATTTTGGTTGAAATTGGAAAAATCCGTTTCTTTTTCCACTTGGGTCAGGCGTACGGTTTCAGTGCCGTCGGGCCCGAAGTTGGCAACAAAATTGATTTCAGTTCTGCTGGTTGGGCCGCCCTGTTTGAAATTCCGTCCACTGATCGTCACCTGACCGTCGACATTGGCCAGGCAATCCATCAGAACCAAAAAGCCCCCGTCCTCCACCTTGGGTTGAAAAACACCTTGGGGATTTCCCTGCAAGTCGATGGTGACTACTTTTCCCGGAAAACTTTGAACCAACCCCAGGTTGCCATTGGGCATCATCAACAGGTCGGATGGATTGCGGGTTTCCCCCGGTCCTTCACCTTCGTGGCTGAGGGTATCGAGGCGCTCCCCGTCGGGTGAATAGACAGGCACTTCGGAAAGCCGGGTATCCAGCAGATAAATGGTGCCGTCTTCGGTGAGCACCACCTGGGAGATGAGGCCAAAGAAATCATCACCATCTTCGCCCCCCGCTCGCCACACTTCTTCCATGATGATGGTTTCAATTCCCTCGGCGGATTGCTCCCCATTGATGATGTGAAGCACACCATTTCGGATAACTTCTTCACCGGCAACGGATAAGCCTGCCGACAAGATAATCGTCACAAACAAGGCCGCTTCCAATACACGTTTTGCCATGATAATCATGGTTTTATCCTTTCCTGAGCTATATGCCCGGGTCTGATTCCCTGCAAGCCGGATCAATGTACGACCAGATACCCGAAGTGTTTCATTTATCATCACGATCTGGACTTTCAGCTGCCGTGGGTTAACTTGCGCACATGATAAACCGCATCGGCATTTCCGCCCTTTTCCGCTTTTGGCTACCCTTGCAGACCACTTGGCTGATGATGGCCCTTGAAGGTCCCCTCCTGACGGCGCTGATTGCCCGCCTGGCCGAGCCAAAACTCAACCTGGCCGCCTACGGTGTGGCTTTCGCCCTGGCCATCATGGTTGAAGCCCCGGTGATCATGATGATGAGCGCCTCGGTCGCCCTGGTCGATTCGGCGGAGAACTATCGTCGTCTGCGCAACTTCACCTGGTTTTTGAACATCGGCATCACCGTGTCCATGGTGGTTTTGGTCTTCTCACCCGCCTGGTCCCTGGTGATCCACACCTGGATCCGACTCGACCCCGAAGTTGCTTCCCTGACCCGCACCGCCCTGATCATCATGCTGCCCTGGCCGGCGGCCATTGGATATCGTCGGTTTTACCAGGGCTTGCTGATTCGTACCGGCCGCACCAGGCTTGTGGCCTGGGGTACCGCCATTCGGTTGACGAGCATGGCTTTAACCGCCTTCGGACTGAAATTTCTGACCGACATCAATGGCGCCTGGCTGGGAGCTGCAGCCCTGAGTGTTGGTGTCGTATTTGAAGCGGTGGTCAGCCGAGCGATGGCCCGGGAAAGTATCGCCGAGGTAATGGCTGCCAAACCGCAACGCCCGATGAGTTACGGAGAGATCACGCGGTTTTATTATCCCCTGGCCCTGACTTCGACCATCTCCCTGATGGTTCATCCCATGGTGACGTTTTTCCTGGGCCAGTCGCGCAACAGCCTGGAATCGTTGGCTGTACTGCCGGTGATCAACGCCCTGGTTTTTATCTTCCGCACGCCGGGACTGAGTTTTCAGGAAGCAGCCATCACCATGCTGGCAAAATCGAAAGAAAATCTGACTCCGGTGACACACTTTGCCGCTTACCTGGGATCCGCAGCGGCGCTGGGTTTGGGGCTCATTGCCCTGACACCCCTGAGCAGGTTCTGGTTGGAAGGAATCTCCGGGTTGACACCGGAGTTGGCATCTTTTGCCGGACTGCCCATCAAGATTCTGGTGCTCATGCCCGCCATGAGCGTCATGCTGTCCATGCAGCGGGCTATTTTGGTGAATCGTCGCAACACCGGGCCGGTGACCTGGGCCTCCGCCTTGGAAGTGGCGGGGATTTTGGTGACGTTGCTGGTGACCTTGAATTACGGGGATTGGGTAGGGGTTACGGCAGCCGCTACCGCGTTTATGGTAGGGAGGGTTGTTGGGATTTCCTGGTTGTTGAAGCCGGTGCGGTGAAATGGGACACGAGGGTGAGTTGGTGTCCCCAAATTCATGCAACTTTTTATCCCCATGCTTTTGTGCCCGAATGCGGATTTATCCCCTGTCATTGATCAAAAAGGTTATAATTAAAAGACACATCATTTGATCCGATCTCCGCCCACGCCTCGGATCCCATTTTTCTGCCCGGAGGCCAAAATGACCCGCCGTGTTCTGCCCCTACTCGCTGTCGCCATCCTTTTCCTTTCACCACTATTGCTGGACCACACGCCCGAACCCACCAAAAGCCGGGAACCGTCCCTGGCACCCAACATGTGGTTCTGGAACCAGCGCGCTTATCCCCATGGTGAGATCAAGCAGGAAAGTTTCAAACTGGCCATCGACCAGGCCGCAGCCAAAAAAGCGGAAGCCCGCACCCTGCGGTCCAGCGGTGACAAGAACCTGTTGCTGACAGCCGATTGGCAGGAGCGCGGTCCGGTGAATGTTGGCGGCCGGGTCACCGATCTGGCTGTGCATCCCACCGACGCGAACACAGCCTATGCGGCCATGGCCAGCGGTGGCATCTTCAAAACCATCAACGGGGGAATTGACTGGGTGCCCATGTTCGACGACGAAGCGGCCATTAGTTGCGGAGCCGTGGCTGTTGATCCGGGCAATCCGGCGACCGTTTGGGCGGGTACGGGGGAAGCCAACGCGGGCAGTTACAGTTTCTTCGGTTTGGGGATCTACCGATCCGATGACGGTGGTTCCACCTGGCAGAACAAAGGTCTTGCCGAGGGTCGGTACATCGCGCGCATCGCCGTGGACCCCACCAACAGCAACCGGGTCTTCACCGCGGTCACTGGAAAACTGTTCGGCACCGGGGCCAACCGGGGTGTCTACCGCACCTTCGACGGCGGCGACAACTGGGAACGTTGCTTTGCTTTGACCGACTCCACCGCCGCCATCGACCTGGCCATGAATCCCGACAACCCGGACATCATCTATGTGGCCATGTGGGAGCGCACCCGCGGCCTGACCTATCGGCGCAGCGGAGGTCCCAGCAGCGGCATCTGGCGCACCACCGACGGCGGCGACAACTGGCAACACCTGACCAACGGCTTGCCCGGGGGCAGCAATGGACGCATCGGCATCAGCCTGTGTGCTTCCCAGCCGGATGTTTTGTACACGGTCTATGCGGACGCCAGCGGATATTTTTCAGGTGCCTACAAGACCACCAACGGCGGCGATAGCTGGTCCAACGCCGGTTCATCCAGCCTTGGCGGCGTCTTCAGCAGTTACGGATGGTGGTTCGGAAATATTCGCGTCGACCCTTCCAACCCGGACAACGCCTTCGTCCTGGGATTGCCCCTTTACCGCACCACCAACGGCGGATCCAGCTGGTCCGAATCCGGCTCGAACATGCACGTGGATCATCACGCCATGGCTTTTGCCCCCAGCCAACCTACCAAGGTGTACGAGGGCAACGACGGTGGACTTTATTTCAGCACCAACAGCGGCAGCAACTGGACCAAGGTCAACAACCAACCCACCAGCCAGTTCTACGCCATCGCCATTGATGAGCAATATCCGGAACGTCTTTACGGTGGTACCCAGGACTACGGCACCTGGCGCACCCTCACAGGCAACATCGACGACTGGGAGCACATCCTTGGTGGCGACGGATTTCATTGCCTGGTTGATCCCACGGACAGCGACATCATCTTTGCCGAATACCAGAACGGCGGCTTGAGCAAAAGCACCAACGGCGGCAGCTGGTTCAGCGGGGCCATGGAAGGGGTGGCTTTTGACGACCGCATCAACTGGTCCATGCCGGTGATCATGACACCAGGCACTCCGACCACCATGTACCTGGGCACCCACCGTGTCTACAAAAGCACCGACCAGGGTGATTTTTGGAACGCCATCAGCGATGATCTGACGGGTGGCGATCAGGGTGCCGGTTTCGGTACCATCACCACCCTGGCCTGCTCGCCGTCGAGCCCGGTCACCGTGATGGCCGGCACGGACGATGGCCGGGTCTGGAGATTCTCGCCCCTGTTCGGCAACTGGACCCTGATTTCTTCCAGCCTACCCAACCGCTGGGTAACCCGGGTCGCTTTCGATCCCACCAACTCCAACATCCTTTACGTCACTCTCAGCGGTTTGCGCTGGGAAGAGAGCGAAGGTCACGTCTTCAAAAGCATCAACAACGGCGGTTCCTGGACCGACATCAGCGGCGACCTGCCCGAAGCTCCCGTCAACTGCATTGTGGTGGATCCGGAACTGACCGATCGCCTCTATGTGGGCACCGATGTCGGTTGCTATTTCACCGTCGACGAAGGTGCAAGTTGGCAGGTTTTGGGCAACGGATTGCCCAACACCCCGGTGCTGGACATGAAATTCCATCAAGGCACTAGCACCCTGGTGGCGGGCACCCATGGGCGCAGCATGTTCAGCCTGACCTTGCCTGTTTCCAGCGCAGTGGATGATACTCCGGTTCTGGCCGACGGCTTTGGCCTGGCCAATCATCCGAATCCATTCAATCCCTTGACGACGGTTTCTTTCGTCCTCGAAAATACCGGGACGGTATCGGTGGACGTGATTGATATTCGCGGAAGGTTGGTTGATCGACTGCACCAGGGAAACCTGGCTGCCGGCCCCCACGAGATGCGCTGGAACGGCCGTTCCCGCGCGGGACTGGAAATGCCAAGCGGTTTGTATTTTGTGCAAATCAAGTCAGGAGGCCAAACCGCCCGGCACAAGATGACTCTGGTCAGGTAAAGAACCTCTCTCAGTCGAGCTTCAGCCAATCGAACCACATGGAGTGGTGCTTCTTGTACCATACCAGAACCGTGCGCAGAATCTTCTGGTCGTCCAGGGAAATAACATCGGTGCTGATGCGGTCGAAGTGCAAGCGTATGCCATGGTCCCCGATGTGATCCAGCGCTTCGGAACATAGAGTTTGCAGCTCGTTGCGAATGCGGCCCGAGTCGGAAATCTTGATCGCCCGCTCCAGGTGATCCTCACCGTGGAAGAACCTGATCAGCAGAGGATTGCAAACCAAAGGCCGCACTTTTTCGTCTTCCATAAAGCGCAGGGTGAGCTTCACCAGTTTGATGCCTCTGGGTGTGGACAGACGCACGGTCACGGCGTAGGTATCAGCGTCCAGTTTTTCAACACCGGATGCGCCCGTGTACGGATCGTCGAGCATGAAGCCGGCCAGGGCCATGACATCCCACTTCTTGCGGGGCAGAAAATCTTCAGCAGCCAAGGTGAATTTATCCAGGGGAATTCCCGCATCTCCGGCCTCTTGAATGCAGACGCGATAGTCCTCAACTTCCGCCGAAGAGAGTTTCTTGCCCACCAGCTCACCCAGCTTCCCGGCAAAATCCGGAGCGTCGACGTCCAGGCGCATAACCTTGTTCTCCAGGTGCCAGGGCAAATCAAACCTGGAACTGAACAAGGACAGGGAAACATCAATATCAAGGATTGGAGCCAGACTGGCGGCCTGCATCGATTCGGCGCTGGCAGCATAGCCGTCCACCAGGAACAGGTGGCGATCGCCGGCATCATCCAGCCAGTTGCCGACTTGATAGGTCGGCGCATAGGTGCCGGAATCGGTAAAGACGGGCACTCCGGTAGTGGGCAGAACCCAGCCATCCTCCACCACATGGGCGCCCACTTCGCGCCATTGATTCCACAAGTCACCAATGCGCGGCACCCGACTTTCACCAGACAAGGTCCAGACATGAACATTTCCCGGCTGAATGTCAGGCCAGGCCATTTTTATGGCATCCATGACCTTGCTGCGGGGAGTGTGGAAGTTCACGAGCAGCGATTGTTCGAATGCCTTCTGCACCACTCTGCAGGGCAGCAAAAGGTTGCCCATGTATCCTTCATAAGGACGGGTGACGGACAACGGTTGATCAAACAGATGCAGAACCGTCATGGGTCCGGTGGACGAACCCTTGGCGAAGCGTGAAGTATTCTCCAAGGTATCAATAGCGGCACCCCAAATGGTGATGCCGGCCTTGTCCACTGTCTTGATGAAATCTTCCCAGGTGAAGCTTGGGTCGTTGATGAGTAACTGCACCATGCGGTCGAGGAAAATGGCCACCTGGGGCCGGGCGTAGATGCGGCCAAAGCCCAACAGGGGATTGCTGCCCATGTCCGGAGTTTCGCCGCCCTTGGGCATCAGGCCTTCACCGAGGCAAACCATCACCGCGTGGTTCTCGGGCAACTCCCTGGTCAGAAACCACAAGGATTCACTCATCATGTAGGCGCTGATTGCGTCGGCGTCTTTTTTGACTCCGTTCAGTTCTTTTTTACCTAGTCCCTTGCCTTCGCCCTGGCGCCCAAAAAGCCGCGTCCCGAGGGCTGTCACTGCGGCTGTCATGATGAAGCCGCGTTCCATGGCGCCACCGGTAAAGCTGATTTCGTTCCTGAATTCAACGCCTCCGCTGTTGTCCAGCCGGGTGACTTCAATATCTTCCAGCCAGAGTTTGAAGCGTCTCAGGATGGGGCGGTTATCAAAAGCCCACTGGGCGATCAGGTTGCGTTTTTCCATGAGTTGGGATTTTGACATGTCTGGAGCCCTCCGGAACTGACAGGTTGAATACTGAAAAGCTGGTTTTC
This sequence comes from Candidatus Krumholzibacteriota bacterium, assembly GCA_024275485.1. Classification (GTDB taxonomy): domain Bacteria; phylum Krumholzibacteriota; class Krumholzibacteriia; order LZORAL124-64-63; family LZORAL124-64-63; genus LZORAL124-64-63. The sequence goes on from JAJRZA010000035.1 coordinate 67,314, forward strand.
TCCCGACAATTGTAACTCGTTTTCCGCGCAAATAAACCACAAAAGGGCAATTTCGTCGGCAAATTGGTTGCGGGGGCAACAATTTCCATCCAGCACACCCTCAAACTAGTCGTACTTCTTCCGGCGCTGGCTTTTCAAATCCGACCGACGGCGCTTCTCATCCAACCTTTTCTGCCGGGAAGCCTTGGTGGGTTTGGTCTTCCGGCGTGGTTTGGGGGGAATGAGGGCTTGGCGCACCAGGGTGGCCAGCCTCTGGTTCACTTCATCCCGATTGCGGTGCTGGCTGCGATGGCTGTCGGCGGCCAGCAACAGGTCACCGTCATCGGTAAGACGCGGGCCCAACACCAACAGGAGGCGTTTTTTAAGAAAATCCGACAACGCCAACGAAGCCGGTACATTCCAGCGCACCTGAATGCGGGAATCAGTCTTGTTGGCATGCTGGCCACCCGGACCGGACGATCGGCTGGCAATGTAACTCAACTCCGATGCCGGAATGGTGACGTAGTTGTTGATGGGGATATCGTCAGGCATTTTCACTCCAGAGGGGGACAAATTCCAGTTTCAAGCCTATCATACCAGATATTTCGATACTCCCCAACCCCCGGAGCACACAACATGATCATTCGCAAACTGGCCGACGTGGAAAAAACCGGTGTTGAAATGGAAGGCGTCAAAGGAATCACCAAGCAATTGGTTCTTGGCAGCAAAGAAGGCGTTCCTAACTTCAGCATTCGGGTTTTCACTTTGGAGCCGGGTGGACACTCACCGCATCATACCCACGAAGTCGAGCACCTGAATATCATCCTCTCCGGTGAAGGTGCCTTGATGGACAAGGACGGCCGGGCCAATCCGCTGGTGGCCGGGGATTTCGCCTTTGTGGCGCCCCATGATGTGCATCAATTCCGGAATACTTCCCAGACCGAGGACTTTGTTTTTGTTTGTGCGGTGCCGAAGGAGTATGAGTAGGGCCTTGACCTGCAAAGCCCTACCCTGTCGGGGATCGACTAGTTTTCCACCGGCACCGGTACCTCGGCTCCCACCGCCTCTTCCTCACCCATCACATAGTGCCGGAACCACTGCAGCTCCCGAGTCTGGTAATCAATCATGTGACTGGGTTTGTTGATGCCGTGGCCCTCGTCCGGATACAGCACCAGCCGACTCGGCGTGCCGTTCAGTTGCAGATAGCTGAACATCTCGATGGACTGGCGCGGATCCACGGGATGATCCTCGGTGCCATGCATGATCAAGGTTGGAGTCACGATCTTGTCGGCCCGCGAAGCAGGACTGTGCTCCCACATGCGCTGCAGATCGCCGTCCCATGGCTGATCATAACTGTCGATGAACAGCTGCGGATTGTTCTGCCCCATGGCCGATACATAATTCCAGATGCCCGCGATGGAAACGGCGGCCTTGAAGCGATCGGTGCGGCTGACCACCACGTTGGTCATCAACCCACCATAACTGTAGCCGGTGAAACCCAGTCGGTCGGCATCGATGACACCCCGGTCGACGAGGTCGTCGATGGCGGCCATGATGTCTTCGAAATCGTCCGTCCCGAAATTGCGGTGGACCCCGCGCAGAAACTCGTCACCGTAGGCAGTGCCACCACGGGGATTGACGATCAGCACCGCAAAACCCTGCTGAGCGAGCACTTGCCAGGGATAGCGAGTGGTCCAGGCGTTGCCGTAACGATAGTAGGGACCGCCGTGCATTTCGATGATGGCAGGCAGCTTTTCATCCATGCCCGCGCCAGGCGGCAGGAACAGGAAACCTTCCACAAATCCGCCGTTGTAGCCGGAAAGACGCAGCAGCTGAGCCGGAGCCAGGTTGAACCCGTCCACCGAGTCGTTCACCGAGGCCATCTCCTTCATCTTCTTGCCCGGGCGCCCCACGAACAACGTCCCCGGTTTGTCGAGGCTGGTTTCCAGGTAGGCAAGGGTGCCGCCGGACAGGCTCATACCACCCATGTTGCCCTCCAGATCCGTGAGCTGCACCATGGTTTTTTTGCGTGTATCGACCTTGTAGAGATCCAGGTTTGAACCGTCGGCGGCGCGCAGATAAAGGTGACGATTGTCCTTGTCCCAGACGGGCGCCTCTTCGGGTGTGCTGCCGGAGCCCCCCAGAGTGATCCGGGTTTCACCGGTGACGACGGTGGTTTCACCGCTGGCCAAAACCCGCACCACGATATCCTTGAGGTTCAGGTAGGCACGATATTCGGCGTCGCGATCGGTGTAATAGGCCAGTTTTTTGCCGTCATGGCTGAACGAAGCGTACGATGAGTGACGGTCCACTGAGGAAATGACTTCAGCCTCTGCGGTTTCAACATCCACCAGCGCCACTTGCTGTTCCTCGTCGACCAAACCGCTGAAACGGGGGTTGAAAGTCACCGCAAGGGTTTTGCCGTCGGGCGACCAGGCGATGTGTTGGGGATTCCAGGGCTTGAAAGTCAGTTGGCGGGGATCTTCTTGGGAACTGGGCCCGTTTTCGCCCACGGCCACGATCCACACCTGCTGGTATTCATCCGGTTGTTCCAGACGGTCGAACACGATCCAGTCCTGGCGGTCTTCTTCCACTTCGAAAATTTCGGCGGCCAGGGGGTCGGCGTCTTCTTCTTCGGCGTCTTCCTCATCTTGGTCTTCAGGATCTTCCGGATCAGCCAGAATCGCCAAATATTTGCCATCCGGGGACCACCAGTAGGCGCCAACTCCACTTTCAATTTCGGTGACCGGACGGGGCTCCGATCCATCCAAAGGATTGATCCACACCTGGCCGGCCTCATCCTGGGTACGGATAAAGCTGAGAGCTCCATCAGGACGCCAGGCCAAACCATCGGCATCACCGTCGATGAAAGTCAGCTGACGGGCTTGATTCTCGCCCACATCCCCAAGCCACAGGCGGGTTATTCTCTTGTCGTCTTCCAGACTGCGCTGGGATTGCTTCCAGGCCACCTGCCCGCCATCGGGCGAAACGATGGGAGACATCAGGATTGGAATTTCCAGGAAGCGGGCAAGGTTGAATTCCTGCTGGTCGTCGCCGGCTGTCACAGGGATGCTGCAGAGGGTGACGAGGAGGGTCAAAAGCCAAAACAAATGGCGAGGATAATTTCCAAGATTGTGCATTGTCTGTCTCCTGAAGTGCGGAATGGGATATTCTTCCATGCTGACAAAGTAATAGGGTCAGGTGAATAAATCACGCTGGGAAGTTTTGAAAGGCTCTGTTCAAATTTCGTCCCCCCGGGGGGATGCCTCGGGAAGGATCATTCAAACTGTTTTGAATTGCGAACTTCAAGAATAGCCCAACCAATAGAATTCGTTCCCAGATCCAAATATTTGATTTATACTGCTTTTATGGTATAATACTACCATCGTTGTCAGCACCGATCTCCTCCTCAACTCCCGAGGTTTCCGTATGAAGAAGGCGGCAGTCCACCTTATCGCCCTGATTCTTCCCCTTTTGGCCGTGATCGCCCCTGTTCAGGCCGATATTCTGCTCTCGGAACTCTGCGATCCCCGGTACAATTACCTGTCGGACCGCTTCATTGAAATCTACAATTCCGGAACCGAATCGGTCTCCCTGACCGGCTGGCAGGTTATTGCCGTCGGAAATACCGTCGATATCTTCACCTGGAACCTATCCGGCGATATCGCCCCGGGCCAGGCTCTGGTCTGCGGCGACCAGACCACCGTCATCCCTTTCCAGATTGATTTCCCCGAGGAAGCCTGGTCCGAAAGCAACGCCACCTGGAACGGAAAAGTTGGTGACGGAGCCAAGCTGCGCAACAACTCCGGCATCGTCCTGGACAGCGCGGTTGTCCCCGGCACCACTTTTGAAAATGCCGACCTCGTGCGCAATGAAAACATCGTGCAACCGAACACGAGTTTCGATGCCTCGGAGTGGACCGCCACCCCGGTGAATGAGCCCACCGAAGGCACCCCCGGCACTCATCACGCCCCGCCGCCACCCATTCCTCCCACCATCACCGGCGTGACCACTGATCCTGCTTCCCCCCAGGCCGGCGACACCGTCATGGTCAGCGCCCAGGTCACCGACGACCTGGCCAACATCACTTCCGTGGAATTGAGCTGGGGACTTGCCTCCGGTTCGTTGACCAATACCATCGCCATGAATCCTACCGCCGGGGACACCTACACCACTGCTACCGCCATTCCAGGTCAAATAGCGGGATCCATCGTCTTCTATCAGGTTTCGGCCACCAACGATGTGCCAGCCACCGCCACCACCGACGAGCTTAGCTATGGCCTTCCCTGGACCCTCACCATTGGCGACATCCAGGGCACGGGCATCGTTTCTCCCCACGTCGGGCACAGCATCCTGACCGGTGGCATCGTCACCGCAAACTACAACAGCACCTGGGTGATCCAGGACGGTACCGGCACCCGTAGCGGCGTTTGGGTTGAAGGCGGCGTGGCCCCCGCGTTGGGCTCCAACGTCACCATCACCGGCGTCGTTCAGGAACTCAACGGCAATACCACCATCACCGAGGCCAGCGTCAACAGCAGCAGCGCAGGCAGTCTGCCGACCGCTGCCATCGTCACCACCGGAACCGCCGGTAGTGAAGACTTTGAAGGAGTGCTCGTTAAGTTGTTCGAAGCCACCTGCACCATCAACGACGCCGACAACCAGCAATGGTATCTGGACAACGACGGCACCGCCCTGCGGGTGGACAACACCGGCGTCACCTACGCGCCTACCCTCGGCTCCGTCTACACGGTCACCGGCCCGGTGAGCGACAACAGCAGCTTCCTGGGGATCGTCCCGCGCACTTCCGGCGATGTTGTTTTTGTCACCGACCCCACCGCACCGATCATCCTCAGCACCGAAGCCCAGGGCCCCACCTCGGTGATGATCATCTTTTCGGAGGATGTGGATCAAACCTCGGCCGAGAATGCCGCCAACTACACGGTGAGCGGCAGCACGGTGGATTCCGCCCTGCGGATTGTTGGTCAGCCGGACATCGTGGTCTTGACCGTCAGCATCATGTCCACCGGGGATCACACCCTGACCATCAATGGTGTAACCGATCTTTTCGGCAACTCCATGGACAACGTATCGGACATTTTCTACTTCTACGGCGGTAATGTTCCCGATGGGTATTACGACGGCACCGAAGGCCTGACCGGCGATACGCTTCGTCTCGCCCTGCACAACATCATCGACAACCACACCTCCCTCTCCTACACCTTCCTGTGGACGGCCTTCTACACCACCGACGACCGCCCAGACGGCACCGTGTGGGACATGTATTCGGATGTTCCGGACGGCGTCTCGCCCTACATCTACGAATTCGGCATTGACCAGACCGGCAGCGGCGGCGTCGAAGGCACCGGCTACAACCGCGAGCATTCCTGGCCCCAGGGCTGGTACGGCGGCGCCTCGCCCATGTACACCGACCTGTTTGTGCTCTACCCCACCGATGTCTATGTCAACAACGTGCGCGGCAGCTATGCCTATGGTGAGGTGGACTCTCCTACCTGGACCTCGCTGAACGGCTGCAAACTCGGCCCAAACGTCTACCCCGGCTACACAGGCATCGCTTTCGAGCCCATCGACGCCTACAAAGGCGATTTCGCCCGGGCCTATTTCTACATGTCCACCCGCTATTACACCGAAGACGGCAGCTGGGACGACGCCAGCCCCATGGCCGACCGCAGCCAGCTTCTGCCCTGGGCCGAAGCCATGCTCCTGGAGTGGCACATCAGTGATCCCGTCAGCCAGAAGGAAATTGATCGCAACGACACGGTTTACGGCTTCCAGAACAATCGCAACCCGTTCATTGATCGGCCTGATTTTGTGTTCCAGGTTTTCATTCCCGAGTTGAGCGATTCTCCCGAAGCCAACGTGGTGTCGACTATTCTGCTGCACCAGAACGCGCCAAATCCCTTCAACCCTTCGACCACCATCAGCTACGAACTGAATCAGGATGGGCCGGTGCGGCTGCAGATCTTTGATATCGCCGGACGATTGGTGAAGGATCTGGTCCAGGAAGACCAGGTGCAGGGCCGCCATGAATTGAGATGGAATGGTCGGAACAATGACAGCCGCCTTTCGGCCGCTGGTGTTTATTTCTATCGATTGACGGCTGAAGGGCAGGATCAGACCAGGCGGATGATGCTTTTGAAATGATTTTCCAACAATAAAACAGGACGCCCCTTTCATTCTGGAAGGGGCGTCCTTCTTGTCCGGGCATTTGGCCCAGGTCTACTGATCATGTTTTCGTCGGGATCGACAATCACCCCAGCAGCAGTAGCCACCAACTTGACCATCAGCAGGGTTATCAGTTTTTTCCTCCCGGAATTCACACATGGGTTGAACGGAGCGCTCCAGGGCAATCCCGTATCATTCGAATGGGCCCTCGGAACCGGACTCCGCTAAAACTCGCCTATGCAATTGCAACAAATCATACCACAAAATCCAGATAAAAATAATTTCAAAATCCACAAAAATCAGCTGTTCACTGAAGATGTTCAGCATTTGGGTGGATAAAGATGAAATGCCACCAATGACCTGGGGCAACAGGATGTGCCCTTAATAATGGCCACCGGAACAAAATTTCCTTTCCTTTATTTGTAGCTGTACCCCACCAGCAGCGAATCGGACCAGGCTTCCCATCCGTTGAATCCACACCACTTCCGATTCCGGCACACGCCTTGCGACTGTGCGGCAAAGGCATCGGTGCATAAACGCCCGTCGGGCGATCACAATACATTCGCAACAGGCTGAACCCAGAATGACCAAAGGGAGTCGATCATGGCTGGAGAGAAAATGAATACCCTGCAAAACCACATGCTTGCCATCCAAACGGACGAGCGCGTCTTCGAAAACTCCTTCCAGGCCATCAGTCGCATGATCCTGGACACTGAAATCGAAAAAGTCGTCGTCAATGGCAAAACAACGTACGATTTCAAGATCTTCCGGCAGGGAAAGAAACATATCGTCGGCATGTACGAAGAGATCAACAGCTTCGTTTCTTTTGTCAAGGATGCCGCCGAAGGTGGCAGTTCCAAGGAAATGGCATACGTGCTGGTGGGTGAGCCTGGCAACGGCAAGACCTACTTCGTGGAGTATGTCAGCCGGTTGTACCGGGAATTCCTGGCCATTGATCGCAACGGCAAACATACTTTTCGTTTCGTCGGACTGGATAAAATTGGTACATACGGCAAGATAACTACCATCGAAAGTCAGACCTACGAGGACCCGGTGATCCTGGCGATGAATCTTTTCGACAGTGAAAAAGAGAGTCGCCGGCATTTCGAAAAGAAATTCTCCCTCAACGATGACCAAATCGCCGCCTGTTATCACAATTTCCGTCCTCTTGGTGCCTGTTCAGCCTACATTTGGAGTGACATCCGCAAATTCTGCGACGGCAAACTGGCCGATATGCTCCAATTTGTTGAAGTGGTTCCTGTTCCCTTGACTGAGAGCCTGGGCACTGTGACGGGCAAGTATCCCGCACGCGACAAAATCACTTCCAGCGCCGTGGATCTGCTGGGGGAAGAGTCGATCCAGCGCCTGCTGCACATCACCGATACCAACAATCCCTACCGCTTCGATTTGCGCCGTGGCGCTTTGGCCCGGGTCGCCGGTGGCGGCATCCACTTCTCCGATGAGATGTTCAAGAATAAGAAGGATCTCGTGCAGGTCTACCTCGGCGTGATCCAGAACCGCACCATTGAGATGGACGGCTTCAAGTGGCCCATCGATACCATGATCATCGCCACCAGCAACAACAGCGAGTTCAACCGCTTCCTGGCCGAGAAGGAAGAAGCACCCATCGTCGATCGTTGCCGCATCAGCTACATCTCACACAATACGAACTATCTGCAACAGACTCAGCTGACCAGCTACGCCATCGGCAGCGGTGCCAAGACCACCCTCACTCGTGGAGAAATGCACCAGGATCCGAACCTGAATTATGCCGCCAGCGCGGCCGTTGTTCTGACCCGCCTGCCCCACAGTGAAAAGCTCACTCCCATCGAGACCATGAAGCTGGCCGCCGGTGAAGTTGCGGGCGAGAAGAGCATCAAGGCCCTGGCCGAAGTGATCGACACCCTGAGTCAGGATACGGACATCACCAATCGTTTTGGCCAGAAAGGACTGGGCCAGCGCAACCTCGGCCGCGCCATTCAGCTTTTGGGCGAAAGCAGCGAAACCAACGAAGGCGGCTGCATGTTCGCCTACGATGTGTTCGGCACCGTGGAACGAGTGATTCTTGATTACGTCACCGACAACAACGATCGCGGCAAGTATCTGGAAGACCTGAAAACCGCCCGCGGCCTGTATCGTGAACGCATCATGACTGAAATGTTCAACGCCTACATGGACGAGCCCCAGGCCATCCGCAAAGACGTGATGAACTACGTGAACATGATCATCGGAATCGATGCCGAGCACCTCGGACCGGACAAGATGTGGAAGTACAAGGATCCGCAGACAGGTGAACTGCGGGCCCTGAAAGTGGACGAACGGTTCATCAAAAGCATCGAAGAACGATTGCAGCTGAAAACCGACGAGCAGCGCGAAACATTCCGCACCACCATCCGCAAGATTTACGGCCAAAAGATCGGCGTCGACCCGAACTACGATTTCATGGACAACCTTGAGCTGGTCAAGGCGGTCACCGACGTGCGGTTGAAAAGCGACATCGCCGGAGCCGGCAGCCTGATCGGCGCCCTGGCCAACCGGACCAACGAAGAGAACCAGAAACTGTACGACCGGATGATCGACACCATGCTGAACAAGCTGGGTTATTGCCGAACCTGTGCTCAGAAAACCATCGAGTATTTCTGCACCCAGGAAGACGAGAACTAGGATCATGGAAGCGAAGCTCAGCCAACTGCTCGCAGAGCTCAAGGCCGCCGGATTGTCTCCCGAAAGGGAGGCCAGGCTGCGCCGTGAGCTCGAAGGCGGATTGGATCATCCCGGATTGCCCGACTTCCAGGAACCCGCTTTCACCGAAGGCATTGACGTCCTCACCGAAGTGATCAACGACCCCTACGCTTTCGCCGACCTGACTTTCCTGCAGGACATGGCTTTACCGGTAGTCAGCCTGACTGCCCAAATGGGCACCCTGGAAGAGTTGATGGAACGCGACAGCAAACGTGAAGAAGACGGCTTCCCGCGCAAAATCCGCATCGGAAAATTGGCCAAAGCCACCCGCAAAGGGAAAAAAGTCATCGTCGTGCCCACCACGGTGGAAGAAAAGTTCATGCACGATCCCAACTTCAAGGATGAAGATGAGGGCGGCGGCGGTGCCGGCGGAAGTGGTGAAGGTGAAGAAGGCGAAGTCATCGGCGAACAGCCCGTACGTCCCCAGGAGGGTGAAGGCGAAGGAACGGGACCGGGTCAGGGCGAAGGCGAAAACCACGAGATGGAAAGCAACGCCTACGATCTGGGTAAGATTCTCACCGAGCAATTCAGCCTGCCCAATCTGCAGAACAAGGGCAAGAAGCGCAGCCTGACCCGCTACACCTACGATCTTACCGACCGCAACCGCGGCTTCGGCCAGTTGTTGGACAAAAAAGCCACTCTCAGGCAAATCATTGAAACGAACATTGCCCTGGGGCTCATCAAAGGCAACGAACCGGTTGATCCTACCGAGTTGATGATCGCCCCACGCGACAGGGTTTACCGGATTCTGTCCAAGGAGAAGGACTTCGAATCCCAGGCCATGATCTTCTTCCTTCGCGATTATTCCGGCAGCATGAGCGGCAAGCCCACCGAGGTGATCGTCTCCCAGCACGTGATGATCTACAGCTGGATCCTGTACCAGTACGCCGGCCAGGTGGAAACACGTTTCATCTTGCACGACACCGAAGCCAAGGAAGTGCCCGACTTCTACACCTACTACAACAGCCGCGTGGCCGGCGGAACCAAGGTTTCGAGCGCCTTCACCATGGTCAACGAGATCGTCCAGAAGGAGAACCTGGCCCGGGACTACAACATCTACGTTTTCCACGGCACCGACGGCGACGACTGGGATACCGAAGGCAAGGAGAGTTTGCCTGAGATTGAAAAGATGCTCGTCTATACCAACCGCCTCGGCGTCACCATCGCTGAAAACAGCTACGGTTCCAAAGGTAATACCGAGGTTGAAAAGTACCTTAAAAAATCAGGTCTGCTGGAAAAGATGAAAGACAAGATCCGCCTCGATGTGATGAGCGAAAGTGCCGAAGAGCCACGCATCATCGAAGGAATCCGCAAGCTGATGAGTGAATAGGGGACTCATGCAACTGGTCGACCAACATACCAAATCGATAATGGAAGGCTGCAAGGAGCGCGCCCGCGATGCGGGCCTGACCTTTGACGACGAAAGCCTCGAGTACGTGGTCACCAACCGCGACATGATAGAGCTTTCGCCCAAAGTGATGATCCCCACCATGTACGACTTCTGGGTTCACGACGTGGAAGTACTCAAGGGCAAGGGCCAATACGAGCTGTATCCCGGCAACCCCTACGAAACAGTGATCAACACCCGGCCGGCCATCAGTTTCTACAACGACAACAACCCGGACTGGCTCAACGTGATGATTTTCTATCACGTGCTCGGACACATCGATTTTTTCCAGAACAACCTGTACTTCAGGCACACCTGGGACGACGACTTCGCCGGGCAGGCCCTGGCCGACAAACGCACCATCGCCCGTCTGCGCGGGGAGAAGGGGCGCTGGCTCGACTATGTCATCGAGTTCAGCCGCGGCATCGACAACCTGGTCAACTACTACGGCCTGCTTTCGAACCTGAACCGCAAACCGGACAGCGATCAGAGTCCTCGTCTCGATTATTACTTTGACGTTTTCCTGCAGGACGAAAAGAAGGTCCGCGTCAACCAGTATGTCAATGAAGTGGAGCGCTACAACAAGTGCCTCAAGGAACACGACCAAAGCGGTGAAGATGAATTTTTTCAGGTAGTGCAGCAGCAACATCCGGAATTCCCGGCCATGTTTGACAAGAACAAAAGAAAAAAAATCGCCCAGGGCGACGACGTGATGCAATTCCTCATGGACCACAGCGATTTCCTGAACCGTGAAGAAAACCTGTGGATGAAGACGGTGATGCATATCGTCCGCAGCACCTCCATGTACTTTCAGCCGCAGATCCGCACCAAAATCATGAATGAAGGCTGGGCCAGTTACTGGCACGAAACCCTCTTCATGCGCGACGACCGCATCGCCGGCCACGAAGTGGATTTCGCCCGCATCAACTCCGCGGTGACCGCCATGCCCCGGGTTGGCCTGAACCCCTACGCCCTTGGCATGCGCATGTTCTACCACATGGAGGAAGCCGCCAACAAGGGCCGCTACAGCCGCGATTTCCTCAAACTCTTGAACGCCGACCAGCGCCGCAAATTCGACCAGAAACTGGACATCGGCCAGAATTTCATCTTCAAGGTGCGTGAAAACCTGAACGACTTCCTCTTTGTGAACATGTTCATCGAACAGGACTTCGTTGATCACCACAAACTCTTCGTGGCCGACAAGGTTTTGGACGAACAGCGCATGGTCTGGCGCTGGTTCGTCAAAAGCCGCAAATGCGAAGACTACAAGGCCATGGTCAAGGATCAACTCTACCACCCTCCGCATATTACCGTGGACCTGGACAAGACCGGCAGCGATACCCTTTACCTGGTCCACCACTTCGAAGGCAAGCCCCTGCTCAAGGAATTCATTCACAACACCATGATGGGCATTGAATACCTGTGGGGCGGCAAAACAACCCTGGAAACGACGGAAGTCGAATCAATCAAGAAGCCGGACCGGCAGCCCACCCTGCCCGGCATGCCTCCACCCGCGGGTGAACCAGAGGCGGAACCGGAGATCGTATGGCAACGCGTGCGCCACACCATGAAAGACAGAAAGCTGAGCAAGGGACTGATCTGAGCATGGAGTACATCAACAAAGCCATGGACCACCTGCAGGAGAGCCAACGCGGCAGCCAAAACGCCCGTACGCTCACCTTCGAAGAATTTCTGGTCCAACTGCGAAAGCATCCCGGCCGCAACATCCGCAACGTGCACCAGGTCTTTCACGACATGGTGCGCAGCTATGTGGGCAAAGGTTTTGACGAATACCCTGAAGATCCGGAATCGATCAACTTCATCGGCTACGATTTCAATCCCCTGTTTGTGGAAAATACGGACAATCCGTTCTTTGCCGACCGCATCTTCGCCAACCGTCTGATGAATATGGTTGAAGGCCTTCGGGGGGGCGCCCAGCAAAACAAGATCTACATCTTCGACGGACCGCCCGGTTGCGGAAAAAGTATTTTTCTGAACAACCTGCTGCAGCGCTTTGAAGAATACGCCAACAGCGACGAGGGTTGCCGCTACGAAACCGTGTGGCGTTTGGACCGCGACGTCTTGGGCTACCATCCGGACGAACAGCAATCTCCCGTGTTGGAGAAGCTGGCCCTGCTCATCGAAAACGGTGGCACGATCCCGGACCAGGTTGAGAGTCATCGTCCCCGCCTGCGCAAGGGTTTCGTGGAGGTGCCCTGCCCGAGTCACGACAATCCGTTGTTGATGATTCCCAAAGAGCAGCGGTCGTCCTTCCTGGACAACCTCTTTGAGAGCGACGAGTTCAAGTGGAACCTCAGCTACGGCAAGGAATACGATTGGGTGTTCAAGGATTCGTCCTGCACCATCTGCACCTCGCTGTACCAGGCATTGCTGAACAAGTTGGGCGACCCGGCGGATGTATTCCGCATGATCCATGCCCGACCATTCCGCTTCAACCGGCGTCTGGGCGAAGGAATAACGGTTTTCAACCCCGGCGACCGTTCCAACCGCCAATTGGTCCAGAGCAATCCGCAGTTGCAGAAACGCATCGGCGCCCTGCTGCAGGACAGCAACCAGGTGCGCTATCTCTTCTCCCGATTTGCCCGCACCAACAACGGCATCTACGCATTGATGGACATCAAGGGCCACAACAAGGAACGCCTGATGGACCTGCACAATATCATCAGCGACGGGGTGCACAAGGTAGACGAGATCGAGGAAAACGTGAACTCCCTGTTCCTGGGCGTCATGAATCCCGAAGACAACAAGAACATTCGCGGATTCCAGTCGCTCTCCGACCGCATCGAATTCATCAACATCGCCTATGTTCTGGATTCCTCCACCGAGGTGGAAATTTACCGCAAGATCTACGGCCACCACATCGGCGAGAGTTTCCTGCCCCGAGTTCTGGAGAACTTTGCTCGGGTAATCATCAGCAGCCGTCTGCATGAAAAATCCAAGGCCATGACCGATTGGATCGAAGATGCCGACAAATACAAACTCTACTGCGACCAGAATCTGCACCTTTTGAAGATGGCCATCTACACCGGTGTGATTCCCGCCTGGCTGGACGAAGAAGACCGCAAGGCCTTCACCGCCAAGCGCCGCCGCAAGATCATTGCCGAAGCGGAAAACGAAGGCGACCAGGGCTTCAGTGGCCGCGACGCCATCGATATTTTCGGCGACCTGCTGGGCACCAACAATCGCGACGGCAACCTGATCACCATGGACACCCTGTGCACCTTCTTCACCCGGGCGCGCCCCGAATTATCCAAGAAGCTGCCCAGGGGTTTCCTGGTAAGCCTGCGCCGCATGTACAACTTCCAGATCCTGCAGGAAGTGAAGGAGTCGCTGTACTACTACAACGAAGACCAGATCAGCCGCGACATCCAGAACTACTTGTTCGCATTGAACTACGAGCAGGGTTCCTCGGCAACCTGCTCCTACACCGGCGACAAACTCGAGATCGGCGAGAACTTCTACGTCGGCATTGAAGATTACCTGCTGGGCACCGATGTGCGCGAAGGCCGCCGCAAGGAATTCCGTGAAGAAACCCAACGCGAATACACCTCACGCACCCTGACCCAGGAAATCATGGTCGAAGAAAAGGAAATCACCGCCACCGCCCTGTTCGAGGCCCTGCACAACCGCTTCGTCTTCAGCCTAAAGGAGAAAGTTTTGGAACCCTTCCTGCAAAACGCCAACTTCCGTCGTGCCCTGAAGGATTTCGGTACCGACGATTTCAAGACCTACGACCAGAAAATCAGGGAGGATGTTTCCTACCTCATTGCCAATTTGTGCGACAGGTACGGATACAATGAGCAGGGGGCGCGTGAAGTCTGCATGTATGTTGTGGATAATAATTTGGCTGAGGAGTTTGTGGAGTAGTTGGTTGGCTGCCCTCAATAAAAAACAACCGGGCTCAATCCCCCCAAGGCCCGGCTGTTGAATTGAATGGAGAAAACCGAGCCAGAATGCAAACTCGCCCTCGTTGCATGACCCACCTGCGGTTCTCTCCAATTTTTTGCAAGTCGGCAACGTCAACCAAAGCGAAATACAGGGCGCAAAACAGTTTGAAATTGAGTTGTGCGTGTTCCCCGACGTTGCCAACTTTTTCGGCTGGCGAATATGTCAGTATCCCCCCGGGCCCAAGTTTCTTCAAACACCTCCCTTATAGCTGTTAATAACAGGAACAGGGTTTTGGACTCACTTGAAGGGGAATTTTTTCTGTTTTTTGGGATTATATGCAAATTTCGGCCTGAATCGGCCTTTTTGAGAATTAATATTTAAAGTAAATTCTTGGAACCCCCTCCCGGAGGGGCCTATTCCTCCCCATAGCCCTTCGGATTACCTTCCTGCCATCGCCAGGCATCGGCACACATTTGTTCCAGATTTCGGTCCGCCTGCCAGCCCAGTATATCAGCGGCCATCTTCGGCTCCGCATAACAAGTGGCAATATCCCCAGGCCGCCGGTCAACAACCAGGTAGGGTACTTCCCGGCTGGAAGCCTTCTCCGCTGCTCGCACCATTTCCAGCACCGAATATCCCCGCCCCGTACCCAGGTTGATGGGCGTGCACCCCGGCAGTTCGTTCAATTTGTCGATGGCCGCCAGATGCCCCAGGGCCAGATCCACCACATGGATATAATCCCGCACACCGGTGCCGTCGCAAGTGTCGTAGTCATCGCCAAAAACACTCAGTTGTTTCCGCAAGCCCACCGCCACCTGCATGACATAAGGCATCAAGTTGTTGGGAATGCCCTGGGGGTCCTCCCCGATGCGACCGCTCTCATGGGCCCCAATGGGATTGAAATAGCGCAACAGCACACAGCGCCAACGTTCATCCGCAGCACACAGATCGCGCATGATTTCTTCGATGTAGAGTTTGGTCTTGCCGTAGGGATTGGTGGCAGACAGGGGAAAATCCTCCGTGATGGGCACGGTGGCCGGATCACCGTACACAGTGGCCGACGAGCTGAAGACGATGTTGAAGCAGTTGTTCTCCTGCATCACCTTCAGCAATTCGATGGTGCCGAAAAGGTTGTTCTCATAGTACCTCAAAGGAATTTCGCAGCTCTCACCCACGGCCTTCAGGCCGGCAAAGTGCACCACTGCGTCAAATTGGGTGCCGGCAAAAACTTTCTGGAGAGCAGGACGGTTGCAGATATCCACCTTGTGAAAAGAGAGTTGCAAGCCGGTCAGATCCTGCACTCGGCGCAGGCTCTCTTCGCTGCTGTTGTCCAGGTTGTCCACCACCACAACCTGGTAACCGGCGTTCAGCAATTCGAGACAGGTGTGGCTGCCGATGTATCCGGCACCGCCGGTCACAAGAATGGTTTTGGCCATGAGAGGTCTCCTGGTTGGTCCTGTTGTTGTTCATCCGGCCTAGCAGGCTGTTGAGGGTATATCCTGCCGCCAATGGAATACATCTTGACGATTCAACGGTTGAATGTCCACCCGAATGTCTCATGCCGGGCATATGGAGGAGGGGAGTTTTTCAACAGCCCGCTGGCCCTTTCACCCTTTCGCAAACCACCCACAAAAAAAGGCCCCCGAATAACGGAGGCCAAAAAACGCATATTGGTTTTTACCAATCAAATCCGGTATCCTCGAAATTGTGCACGGCGACTCCTGATTCAGTGTCAAGTGATGTCAGGACATGTCGCGGGAACATTTGCAACAACACAGCAGCCATGCACAATTTCCGGAACACCGATTTGTCAATCTTTGACGTTTGATAATCCCCCACGTCCAATTTTATTGGAAATACCTTCAGAGCGAAGATCTAAAGATCTATCAAGCCCCCACCGGGCAATTTCCAACACAGCATAGATTCTAACCGAAAAACACCCTCTACGCCAACCCCCTTTTTCATTTATCACGAAAATTTTAACTTTATCCCACTTTTGTGGCATTTTGATATATATGTGATTGACAACCGCCATCAATATAGGCTAGTATCGCCCTTCAGTTAGGCCAACAACCCAATTATAACACAAAACTTTCTCATTGGAGGAAAAAAAAATGAAATTCATTAACGTTCTGATCATTGCCCTGATGCTGTTGGTGGGCACCGCCATGGCGGATGAAAAAATTGCCGACACTCAAAATGCCTTGCCAAACCTCAACACCCTGAGCGTGCTCAGTGGAACCCTGGACGAGAATTCCCCTACCTACGATCGTATTTTCGGTGGCTCCGTGAGCCTCGAATGTGCTTCCCAGGTCATCGATTCCAGCCAGAATGGCATGTACTTCGCCTTGTTCTGCATTGAAGCCAGCACCAGCGATCCCATTGAAATAATCGTGGATCCCACCGGCACCAATATCAGCGACACCGTTATGACCCTCTACTGCGATCCTTTCGATCCCGGCGATGCTTCCTTCAACGTCGTCAGCTACGACGATGACGGCGGCGATGGCCTGCTGAGTGCTTTCACTATTGCCGATGGCATCACCCTGACCCCCGGCGACAGCTACTTCCTGGTTCTGTCCACCTTTGGCACCGGCGCCATGGGCGACTTCGTCATCAACACCAGCGACAATGTCACTGAATGTGGTACCGTGGCCACCGAAGCCGGCAGCTGGGACAGCCTGAAAGCAAGCTACCGGTAGTCTGCAAACTATCGGCTTGCTCGCCCAGCCGACAGGAAAAGGCCCTCGCATTTGCCGGGGCCTTTTTTGTTGATATCAATTCAATCGGTCCTCAATACCCATCCTGAATCAGGATCGCCCCACCTCATAAGCCGACAAAGCCGCCATGTTGACGATTTTATCCACCGTTGAGTTGGTCGAAACCATGTTGATGGGCTGCTTCAAGCCGTACAGCAGGGGACCAATGATTTCTTGCTTCCCCAAATGGCCAACCAGTTTGTAAGCGATGTTGCCACTCTGCAGGTCAGGAAAAATCAGCACATTGGCCTCTCCCCGGACCATGCAATCGGGAACGGCCTGTTCGCAACTGCCGGCAAGTACAGCAACATCGGCCTGCATCTCCCCGTCTACCAGCAAATCAGGATGCCGTTCGTTCAAAATACGTACGGCATCGCGCACCTTGCGACTTTCGGGACGATCGTTGTCCCCGAAATTGGAGAATGAAAGCATGGCCACCACCGGATCCATGTTGAAGTGCCGAGCCACAGTGGTAGCCATCAAGGTGATTTCCACCAGTTGTTCAGAATCGGGCTCAAAATTTACCGTGGTATCGGCAAAGATGTAGGGTTTGCCCTCCACCAACAGCAAATGCATGCCCACGACCCGGGTGACGCCCTGACGCATCTCCGCAAGAGTCAGCACCGGTCGCAGAGTGTCCACATAACTGCGACTCGCTCCGCAGACCATACCTTCGGCCTCCACGGTGCGCAGCATCATCACCCCATGATGGGTGGGCCGTTGAACCATACGCCGGGCCTTGACCATGTTGTATCCCTTGCGGGCACGCTCATTGAACAGAACCGTGGCCATGTCTTCAATGTTGGGACAATGGGTTGGATCCTTGAGGGTCATGGCCGACAGGTCGATGTTCAGGGACTTTGCCTTGGCCCGAATTACCTCTGGAGTACCCAGCAGGATCGGATGACAATAACCTTCATCGACGCAGATGCGACAGGCTTCCAACACCCGGGCATCATCACCCTCGGCAAAGACGATTTTACGCAATCTACTTTTTGCCTGGCTGCGGATGGTGCGCATGACTTCGCGGCTGCGATTGGTCAAGCTTTCGAGCTGTATCCGATAGGCATCCCAGTCGCTGATGGGCTCACGGGCCACCCCCGTATCGCAGGCCGACTTGGCCACCGCGTGAGAAACAATGGCCAACACCCGGGCATCGAAGGGTTTGGGAATGATGTATTCCCGTCCAAATTCAAATTGCTCGTTTCCATAAGCGGCAGCCACTTCGACAGGCACCGACTGGCGGGCCAATTCGGCCAGGGCATAGGCGGCCGCCAATTTCATTTCCTCATTGATGGCTCTGGCGCGCACATCAAGGGCTCCCCGAAAGAGGAAGGGGAAACACAGCACATTGTTCACTTGATTGGGGTAATCGCTGCGGCCGGTGGCCATGATCACGTCGGGACGGGCTTCCACCGCATCCGGATAAGTGATCTCCGGATCGGGATTGGCCATGGCAAAGACGATGGGTTTGTCGGCCATGGAACGCACCATATCCTTGCTCACCAGACCAGCCACCGAATAGCCCAAAAACACGTCTGCACCTTCCATGGCATCGGCCAGGGTGCGGCACTCGGTTTCGTTGGCAAAGTACTCCTTGTACTCGTTCATGCCTTCGGTGCGGCCCTTGTAACAAACACCCTTGCTGTCGGCCAGCAGGAAGTTCTTCCGGGGCACGCCCAGGGTTTCCACCAACTTGGCGCAGGCGATGGCCGCGGCACCGGCTCCACTGACCACCACCTTCAGGTCTTCAATTTTCTTGCCCTGAATTTTGGCCGCGTTGATCAGTGCGGCGGCCGAAATGATGGCCGTGCCGTGCTGATCATCATGGAAGACGGGAATGTTCATGGTCTCACGCAGGGTTTTCTCGATCACAAAGCACTCGGGAGCCTTGATGTCTTCCAGGTTGATGCCCCCGACGGTGGGTTCCAACATCTGGCAGAATTTGATGATCTCATCCGGGTCTTCCGAGTTAATTTCAATATCGAACACATCCACGTGTCCGAATTTCTTGAACAAAACACCCTTGCCCTCCATGACCGGCTTGCCCGCCAGGGCACCGATGTTGCCCAGCCCCAGCACGGCGGTGCCATTGCTGACCACCGCTACCAGGTTTCCACGGTTGGTGTAGAGATAGGCGTCATTGGGATTTTTTTCGATGGCTAGGCAGGGAACGGCCACACCCGGAGAATATGCCAGGGAAAGATCACGGGCGGTCAAACAGGGTTTCGTGGGAACGACTTCGACCTTGCCGGGCCGGCCTTTCCGATGATAATCGAGGGCATCCTGATCGCGCTGAGACATGACTCGTTGCCTTCCTGGTCGAACTGCAACAGCCCGACCTTGAAATGTAACGGATAACGCCAATGGTTCTCCGAAACACTTCTGGGTTTGAATGGAACCGCGCCCGCTCAAGATAACGCCTTGCGCAAATGGCCCCATCCGGAATATTCTCCATCCAAGTTTGAACACGGAAGGTTGGTTGTCCAGCATTGGTTTGTTTCGCGAATCGATTCGCCAATCGATTGGCAAATTGAGGCAGCATTTTTCAGAAACAGGAAGTGAAATGGAAGGATTTACACAAAACCTTTCCCAATACCTCGGTGATGTGGGCTCCATAATTCGGGGAACCGTTTTGGTCCTGGCGATCATCCTGCTGCTGAGTCTGATGAATCGCCTTCTGGAAAAGTTTTCAGCTGGCGCCAAGGGCAACAAGTTCCGCAATCAGCTGATCATGTTCGGGGCTTCTTTCGTGGGCCTGCTGCTGATTGTTCTGGGCCTGCCCATCGAACCGAGTACCCGCGGTCAGCTTTTGAGCCTGATCGGAATAATTGTTTCGGCCGCCATCGCCCTGAGTTCGAGCACCTTCATCGGCAACGCCATGGCCGGCATCATGCTTAAAACAGTGCGCAATTTCCGCACCGGCGACTTTGTGAAAACCGATGATGTTTTTGGACGCATCACCGAACGCGGGCTCTTCCACACCGAGATCCAGACTCCCGACCGGGATTTGACAACTCTCCCCAATTTGTACCTGGCCACCAAACCGGTGACGGTGATTCGCCAGAGCGGAACCATCATCGGAGCCACGGTTTCGCTGGGTTACGATGTTCATCATTCCCAGGTTGAAGGTATATTGTTGGATGCGGCCTCTGCCATCGGATTGCAGGATCCGTTTGTGCAGGTTCTGGACCTGGGAGATTACAGCATCGTCTATCGGGTTGCCGGCTTGTTGACCGATACCAAGCAGTTGATCGCCTATCGATCCCGGCTGCGGGCCGGGATGCTTGATGCCCTGCACAATGGCGGGGTGGAAATCGTTTCTCCTCGATTCAACAATGCGCGAATGCTGAATGTCGATCAGAGATTCATTCCCACGGCAGGCGAGCGACAGTCTGCTCCCGCCGCAGACGCCCCTCCGGTGGATGTGGCCTTCGACAAGGCCGAAGAAGCTGAAGATCTTGAAAGCAGGCGGCGAAACTTGGCCAAGATGGTGGAATCCCTGAAGGAACTGCAGAAAGAGGCCAAATCCACCCCTGAGGATAAGAAACCTGCTTTGGAGAATCGAATCGGACGTTTGGAGCATGAAATTAAGGTTTTAAAAGCCGCCATCGACGAGGCTGAAGCGCAGGAAACCAAGGACGAAGACTGAAGTGGTGGTATTTCTTTGGGTCTCGGGCATTTTGGGTAGCTCAACTGGCGAATTTTATGGTATAATTACATTCCAAACAGGTGAATGAAGTGTGAAGGGTGGCACAACCCGGTTGCCCATGGGCAGGCCGGGGTGGGCTGTTTTTTTTCACTGTGGCCATTCACTTCAGGTGGATTTCCCACCCACATTTCGTCTGTGCTCCAATCGTCCAACCTGATAAGGAGATCCCGAAGATGAAAATTCGCGGCCTGATTTTCGTCCTGCTGGCATTGACCCTGGTCACCAATGCCGGCCTCGCAGCTGCCGAAACCACCGAAATGTGGTCCCAGCAGCACGATGGAGGCGGTAATTTTATTGATTCGGGGACCCTGCTTTCCCTGGCCCCCGACGGCAACATTGTGGTGGGCGGAGAGTCCAGCGAAGTCACCGGTGGAGCCGATCTCTACGTGCGAAAACTCGACAAGGCCACCGGCAGCCAGTTGTGGGATTTTCGTTTTGACGGCATAGACGACAAGGACGTAGCCATCTCGGAAATCACCTGGGATACTGTGGGTCAGCTTCTGGTCGCGGGGTTCATTCGCGGCTGCATTGGCTGAGGCGCTGGTGATGATGTCGTCGTGTTCAAACTCGACGGCACGACCGGGGAGGTTCTCTGGTCTCTGCATTACGCCAGCCCTGAAGGTGTGGACGAAGGCGCCCTGGGCATGGTCCTGGACAGTCAAGACGATATTTTCATCACCGGTTACGCCATGATAGGCGCCGAAAGCAAACAAGCCCTGACCATGAAGATTTCCGGAGCCAATGGGTCCATTCTCTGGACCGATACTTTTGGCGGGTCCGACGCCAACCACGACATTTCATGGGATATCGTCATGGGCAGCGACGACAACCCCGTGATCAGCGGAATACTTGTGGAATCAGGCGGGGTTGCCAACTACTTCGTGCGCAAGATGAACAACAGCGACGGCGGCGTCATCTGGGACCAGCGGGGCACCGAATCCCAGTTCACGCCCGACAACCGCGGTACCTGGTTGGTCCTCATGGGCAACGACGATGTTGTCATGTGCCAACGAACTTTCGGTGCCAACGGGTACGATGTCTATCTGCACCGATTTGCCGCCGACACCGGCAGCACCGTGTGGACACGCATCTACGACGGAGCCACTCACGGCGGGGACGACCCCAAAGGCATGGTCGTCGACTCCGACGACAACCTGCTCGTCTGTGGTGTCCAGGATGTGAACTGGAACTACAATTTCATGGTATTGAAAATCGACGGCTACAACGGCAATACCCTTTGGAACGCGGACTACGACGGCCCCCAGGGCTGGTATGACGTGGCCTCCACCCTCTGCGAGGGTCCCAACGGCTCGGTGGTTGTTTCAGGCCTCAGCGATGGCTCCGGCACCGGCTGGGACTGGGCCACTCTTGGCTTCGACGGCACCGACGGCAGCCGGATCTGGGAAAAACGTTTCGACGGTCCCACCAGCCAAAGCGACGAACCCAGTCATGTGGTCGCCAGTGCCGGCGGCGAAATCTTTGTGACCGGCTACGGTTACGGCGTCGGCTCCAACAAGGACATGTTCACCGTCTGTTACCAGGTCGAATCAACCAGTGCGGTTGGCGAGACTCCACTGGTGGCGAACTTCTCCCGAGCCTGGCCCAACCCGTTCAACCCTCGTATCAATTTCAGCTTCGATCTGTCCGCAGACGCGCAAACCCGCCTTGCCATATACGACCTGCGCGGTCGCGAAGTGACCATCCTGGTGGATGGTTATCTGAGTGAAGGCAACCACAATACCAGTTGGGACGGTCGCGACCACGGCGGGCGCTCCATGCCGGCCGGCGTCTATCTGGCCATCATGGAAAGTGCCCAGGGTCGAAGCAGCCGGAAAATCGTTCTGGCGAAATAATCGTACTCGGATATTATGTAGCAGCGACCCAACCTTCTGGTTGGGTCGTTTCTTTTTTCAACGCGGAGGGGAATCCATGAAGAGCAACAAAGCGATGCTGATGATCACACTTCTGGCCACCCTGGCTTGCAGCCTCGGATCCACCGTGGTTATGGCCCAGATAAGCCAGAACGCGCCGCCTGAAGAAGATCTTCGCATGGCTCCCCGCAACAGTCCGGCAGGGCCCTTTGCCAAAGGTAGCAAACGCGTCAACATTGTTGGCGGCATGGGCAGCACTTTGGGACAATCGTACCTGATTATTGGCGGCGGCTTCAGTTATTTCGTGGCCGATGGATTGGCCGTGGGAATCTCTGGTGAAGGCTGGATTCTGCAGGATCCCACCATCTGGAAAATTTCCCCCGATATTCGTTACACTTTCTGGAAAATGGATAAATTCAAACCTTATGTGGGTACCTTTTACCGCCGCACCTATATGGGGGGAAACTATGAAGATTTTAATTCGTGGGGTGGTCGCGCCGGTGTAGCCTACCGTCAGGGCGCCAGTTATGTGTCTTTGGGAGTGGTGCATGAAGTTTTTATGGATTGGGATGACCGCTTTGGCGATTCCTACACCACCTATCCGGAAATCAGCTTCTGGTTTTCTTTTTAAATCAAAATTCAAGGCTGAATATGGCGGGTGGAGTTTTGGCTCCACCCACTTTTTTTAGGCCAAAAAATCCGGATCATTCCACCATGCCAACGATCCGCCACACGTTTCTCATTTCATCCTCCCGAAAAATATGGTTTTTTGCAGCCTGATCCTGCATGATGATTTTGAATAAAAGACAACCCCTTCATCCTTTTCCCCATTCTGGAACCACGAATCAACTGATGAAATTTTTTGACTGGACGATTCTGGCCATCATGTACTTCGGCATCCTCACCACCGTGGTGCTGACCAAGCGCCATATGCGCGGTGTGAGCGATTACCTGGCGGCCGGACGATCGGCGGGACGTTACCTTCTGACCATCAGCGCCGGCATTGCCGGTTTGGGGGCCATCACCGTGGTGGCCAATCTGGAGATGGGCTACCAGGCGGGTTTCGCCATGAGTTGGTGGGGGCTGACCATGGCCCTGTTCGGTGTCGTGGTCACGGTCAGCGGTTGGGTGAATTATCGCTTCCGACGAACCCGGGCCCTGACCTTGGCGGAGTTCTTCGAGCGCCGTTACAGCCGTCGGTTCCGCATTTTCGCCGGATCGGTGGCATTCATTGCCGGACTCATAAACTTCGGCATTTTTCCATCGGTGGGTGCGCGGTTCTTTATGCACTTTCTGGGATTGCCCGAGAGCTGGCATTTTCTGGGAATGACGCTTCCGGTTTTTCCTTCGCTGATGGCCGCCCTGCTGATTACCGCGGTGTATTTTGTATTGGCCGGCGGGCAGGTGGCGGTCATGATCACCGATTTCATCCAGGGGGCCTTTGCCAACCTCGTATTTCTCATCCTGGCGGTGTATCTGCTGCTGCTGGTGGGATGGGATCAGGTTGGAGAAGTGCTCTCACAAACCGCGGCCGGGCACTCCAAGATCAACCCTTTCGATACGGGCTATGTTTCTGATTTCAATTTCAAGTATTTCCTGATCGGGGTCGTCGGCCTGTTTTACGGAGCCATGAGCTGGCAGGGGACACAAGCCTACAACAGTTCGGCGCGCACCGCCCACGAAGGCAAAATGGGCGGTGTCCTGGGACTGTGGCGTGGACGCTCCCAGGATGTTTTCATGACCATCGTTCCAATCCTGGTTTTCACTGTTTTGCACCATCCGCAATGGACGGGATTTGCCAGTGAGGTCAACCAGCAACTGGGCACCATCGACAACCAGTCAGTGGCCAACCAGATGCGCGCCCCCCTGGTATTGGCCCGGCTGTTGCCAACCGGTTTGCTGGGTGCTTTTGCCGCCCTGATGATGGGCGCGTTTATCAGCACCCACAACACCTATCTGCATTCCTGGAGCGCCATTTTCATTCAGGATGTGGTCCTGCCCTTTCGCAAGACACCCCTTGCCCCGCGAACCCATCTGAGATTGCTGAGGGCAGGGGTTATCGGGGTGGCGATTTTCATCTTCTTCTTCAGTCTGTTTTACAAACAAAGCCAGGCCATTCTGCTGTTTTTTGCCCTGACCGCCGCAATCTTTGCGGGCTGGAGTGGGGCTGTGATCATCGGCGGCCTGTACACCCGCTGGGGCACCACTGGGGGAGCATGGACAGCAACCATCAGTGGCGTTTTGTTGGCCGTCACCGGATTTGTCCTGGAACAAACACAACGCTCCTGGCGGGAATCGGGACTGGCATTTTGGGGCCTGTTGGATTGGGTCGGGCCCGCGCGGGCTCAGGCATGGGCCGCCTGGACTGAAATTCACCTGCCCAACGGACAGGAACTCTGGGGCTGGGCCATGTGGATTTGCGCGTTGATTTATGTGGCTGTTTCCTTGGGCCAGCAAGCCGTAAAGCGCCAGAGTTTTGACCTTGATCATTTGCTGCATCGGGGAAAATTCGCCCTCATTGGTGAAGTGGAAAAGAAATCCGAAAACATCGGCCGTGGGTGGCGGGCTTTGGGTATCACCAGTGAATTCGGCCGGGGAGATAAATTTCTGTATGTCCTGACCTGGGGATGGAATCTGGCCTGGGTTGGGGTGTTCATTGTCGGCACCATTTATTTTTTGACCAGAGATGTCAATGACGGCAACTGGTCCCGATGGGATTCCATCTGGTTGCAATTCTGGCATTCCAAAATCTGGATTGAGCTGACTGTTGCCGTGGTGGTGATTGTCTGGTTCACCATTGGCGGAATGAAGGATGTGAAACGACTGTTGGCCAGTATGGCCCAGAGTGAAACCGACGACACTGATGACGGATTTGTTGATCGCTGAGATTTGTGCCCGACGGCAATCAAGTTTCCAAGCTCCCACTGACCAGAACCAATTATTAGATCTGACCAAAGAAACTGGCGACTCCAAAAGGAGTCGCCAGTTTCGTATATCAGATCCGGCGTCAACTAGTCAATATCAGGCCCAAAGCTGGGAGAGCGGTTCCACGAGCGATCGTCATCATGACAACCGTCACAGGTGGTATGAGTACCGTAGCCTTGGGTGTGGCAATCATCACATTCAGCATCTTCCAAGTGGACCTGGTCAAGGACAACGCCGGTCACGCCGTGGTTGAAGTGATTCTTGTCGAATCCGCCGAAGTGGCAGGTTTCGCAACGGGGATCGTTTGCTTCATACTTGCCGGGATCATCGTGGCAGGCGCTGCACTGCAGAACCTTGTGATAGGCCTGCAGAGCCCAGCCGGTCTCAGCATGGTCGAACAGATCGTTGGGATCCCGTCCATGACAAAGTGCACAATCTTCATCCGCGTCACTGTGGCACTGGTAACAGGTATCGTGCAGATCATCATCCTCAATCGAGCCCAGTAGATGGGACTCGGCCCCATGGACGTGACAACTCGAACAGGTTTGGTTCTTGTGGCAGACGCTGCAATCGCGGTTGTAGAGTTCCACATGGTTCGTATGGTGGAAAGGCACCTTGTCATTGTCATCGAAATCGGTTTCAAAGGTGACCAGGTCTTTCACCTCGAGGGGGGCCTGGTGGATCAGGTCGGGCAAAGCTGCGATCTGGGCATCGGTCATGCCGCCTTCCTTCTTCCGATGACACCATTCACAGTGGGTCTCGGTGTCCCATTCGGAGTGGCAGTTCAAGCATTGCCGATGGTAGGCCGCTTTCAAGCTGGGATCGATCTTGCTCTTGATCCCCTCCGGAGGGTGGCATTCCCTGCAGGCAGGGTGGCTTGGTGAGGCGGGCGCGAAATGGTGGCATTCCGTACAGCCACCGCCCATTTCTGCCATCTGGGCATGTTTTTCATGACTGAAGTAGACAGGGTTGTAGACTTTTTCCAGATCGTCCAGAACCATGACCTTTTCCCTGGGCAGGTCCGATTCACCATACCGGATATTATGACGAAGGCAGAATTCCTTACTCAGGCAATTATCACCGTGAGTCGGAAACGCGCAGGTATGACACAGGGAACAGGTCGGATCCCCCCCGGCCTGTGGGATATAGTCATCAAACGCGAAGAGGGGAGTAGTTACCAGCAGGATTCCTCCCAAAACCAGGGCCAGGCTCCAAACAGATCGGCGCGGGGCCGATTCGGCATGATTTCGAGTCCGCATTACTCTTCCTTTCTGGTCGGTTTCTTGCTCTTTTTCTTTGGCGTTTCGAGATTTTTCGTGAAGATCACGAACAAAATGAAGTAAGCCAGCACCACCATGTACTCAAGGCCCTTGGTGGCAAAGATGTCGAGGTACGTGTACTCAGCTTCCATGACCGTAACCTTTCTCGGGACGGGATCGCAGGCCACGCTCCCGTCCATCCGGATCCAACTAATTGTCATCCATACCTTTTGCCCAAACTGGAGGATCGCCCATAACGGGCATCCGGCAAACGACCCAGCGCAAAGCCCAAATCTCAAGCAGAATGACAGTCGCCGTCACCCAAAACTCACCCCAATGTGGAACGTAGTGGTTTTCGAGGAACCAGTTGTAGGCGATCACCGAAATGTTCAACCGGTTCAGAATAATTCCGACCAGGGTCATTCCGGCAGCCACCCTGACCAAAGTGATGTTGTATTCCTTGACCGCCTTGTAGTAGAGGATCAGGGGCACAAGCACAAAACCCACCACTTCCACCAGGTACCAAAGACCCCAATTCGTGAGCAGCATATCCCACTGCTGACCATGGATGACCACCAGTATCTTGAGGAAGAGATAGACGAACATGGCACCAGCACAGATCTTGCCCAGGCCGATCAGAATGTTGTCGTGGGAGCCATGCGCCCCCCGGCCCAGCCGCGAAGCAAAGACCTTGTGGCTGATCGACCCCTCGGCGATCACCATGGACAGCCCGGCAAAGATGCTGGACACGAAAAACAAAACGGGAATGAATTCGGTATACCACAGGGGGTGAATCTTGCTTTTGGCCATCAGGAAGAGCGCACCCAGACCGGACTGGTGCAGGGTGGACAAGGTGACGCCGAATATCACCGAGGCGATGGTCAGGCCACCGAGGAACTTGCGCAACCGCTTCATGCCCAGCCACTCGGCCACTGCGGGTGAGAATTCGATGAACTCGGCTGCCATGTAGAGCAGAAAGTGCCAAGCCACCAGGAAGAGAACCGAGCTGACGCCAAAGTTGTTGCCGATGATCGGGTTGACGATGTTCCAGGGGCGGCCCAGATCCAGCATCAGCGCCCCGGCGTAGAACATATAGGCCAGGAATCCGTTCAACACCACGGACCGCACAATGGAGTGATACCGTTGGCGGCCCAGGATATAGACGATGAAGGTCAGCGTGAAGGCTCCGCCGGCAAGGGCCACACCACAGACCACATCGAACCCGATCCAGATGCCCCAGGGGGTATTCTGATCCAGGTTGGTGATTGACCCGATCCCGTAAATGAAACGAATGACAATCAGAACCAGACCCACCAGGATAATGGGAATGCTGATCATGTTGAATGGTGTCAGGAATTTTCCCTTGGGTTTCATCTCACTGGTGAGGAAGCGAACAAAATCTCCGAGGCTCCCGATCTGTGGGGTCGTTGGTTCCTGGGCTTGGCTCATGATTCCTCTCCGGAGGTTGAATCCAGGTCGATCTGAACAGCATCCTCATTCGATTTCGTATACCGCATACCATTCAGGAAAGCAGGCCAGAGCAGAAATATCACCGGCACCGAATAAAGGAAATTCTGGGTGAGAGCGGGCACCGATTCAGTGCCCAGATCGGTGCGGAAACCGATCTGGTCGAAGGGAACGGCGGAAAGATACATCCAGCCGGTGCCGGCCACTTCGTGCTGCCCATAGATATGGTCGTAGTAGCGATTCGGATAATCGGCGACCCGGTTCTGGGCTTCGCGTTCCATTGTCCGGCGGGTCCCGAATTGCAGGGCATCGACCGGACATGACTCCACGCAAGCCGGCTTCTGGCCAACCGAGACCCGGCTGTAGCAAAGAATGCATTTTTGAATCTTGGGATTGGCGCTGTGGTACTCGAAACGGGGAATGACGAAGGGGCAGCTGATCATGCAAAAACGG
Organism: Candidatus Krumholzibacteriota bacterium; assembly: GCA_024275485.1. Taxonomy (GTDB): domain Bacteria; phylum Krumholzibacteriota; class Krumholzibacteriia; order LZORAL124-64-63; family LZORAL124-64-63; genus LZORAL124-64-63. The sequence continues at coordinate 95,963 of JAJRZA010000035.1, forward strand.
CAGCCCATGCATTTGCTCGCCCGCCAGATGACCGGACCTTTCTCAGTCTTGAACATGGCCTGAGTCAGGCAGGCGGTGGAGCAGGCAGCCTGGTTGCAGTGCATGCACTGCTTCTTGACGAAGACTTCGCCTGCGTCGGTGTCGTATCGGTTGACCACCGTCCACTGTTCGGTAGTGGTGTCCCGAATCTCGGCAAACACATCCTTGGAAGTGCCCGGGTCCGGTAGACCATTCTCCTGGGCGCAGGCTTCCTCGCAGCTGCGGCAACCAATGCATCTGGTCGTGTCCACCAACACCGATAAAAATTCTGTTTCCGGTGGTCCGTCCGTTGCCTGGGCCAGATGAGGCAAAGCCATGGCCGTGGACCCGGCAACGCATACGGTTTTCAGGAAATTCCTTCTGTCCATCTCGCGGGCCTTTCAGGTCGGAGGGATCACCTCATGCTAGCCATCGTCGATGATCTCGCGGGGATCAATACAAACCATGACGGCCAATAGTTTTGGATTGGCCAGAACGCGGCAATACAACGCGAGAATATCGAAGGAGTCATAGTTGTACGCTTTCATGAGTTCGATTATACAGAAGTCTACAGTAGTTGTCAAAAATTAAACGAAAAAAAGTTTTCATTAAAATCAAGAGAAATACCTGGCGTTTTATGAGGTTATTGTGGATTTTGACAATGCAAATACCCCGACTTCACCAACTTTCATCTCTTGGTTATTTATTTAACGTTTTGTTGACAACAAGTTACGGCATTAGCCTAGTTAAATGGTCGGAAATAGACCCTATTATCTTCGAAATTTGGTAATTAAGGGGTTTTTCAGATGGGCTAAGGACACTCCTGACAGCAGCGAAACTCCCGCCGGAGGACCAAACCAGTAGTGGATACTGACCATCATTTTCGTTTGTGGGCAAATTTCTGGCGAAATTTTTGGATCTTGGGATCGATCACCGCTCGGCAATAGCCCTGGGTACGGTTGCGGGCATAGTAATCTTGATGGTAGGCATCTGCTTTGTAGAAGTGCTCCAGAGGAGTAATTTCGGTAACGACTGGGTCCGGGTAGACCTTCTCCTGGTCCAGTTGTTTGATGATCGATTGGGCGGTGGTCTTTTGCTCGGGTGAATGGTAGAAAATGACCGATCGGTACTGAGTGCCCACGTCGGCACCCTGCCGATTCAAGGTCGTCGGGTCGTGCATGGTGAAATAAACAGCCAGAACTTCTTCATAGGAAGTCACTTCCGGCTTGAACACCACCTGCACCACTTCGGCATGACCAGTGTTGCCGGAGGAAACGCCTTTGTAGTCGGGGGTTCCACTGCCACCGGAATATCCCGACTCCACCCGGATAACACCTTCCAACTCCTGAAAAACAGCTTCCAGACACCAAAAACAACCACCTCCGAGAGTGGCGGTTTCCATTTCGGCTTGAGAGTCCATGGCAAATGCTCCTGATATGATAAGGACCAGTGTAAAGAGGGTCGCGGTTATAGATTGCCTGTTCATATTTTGACCTCGCAAAAAAAGACACGGATGATATGGGACACAGCCTCAATGTATTCCAGGTGGTTGAATTGGTTCCCCAATAGGATAAATAAACTCCTAATTCCAGCAACCCGCGCCGGAACCCTAAAGGCAGGTCGAATTGGTCTCTGCATTATCCCCAACTATGCAAAACCACGTTGACCGAAACCACTTAAGTTGCTGCCATGGTACGCCAGCAGTGGAAAAAGTCAGGATTTTCTGGACCTCATGTATCACGGATACACCACGGTCCAGAAAATCCTGACTTTTTCCACTGCTGGCGCACCCTGACAGCTTTCGCCTCAACGTGGTTTTGCATAGTTGGGGTTATTTTA
>JAJRZA010000036.1 GCA_024275485.1 Candidatus Krumholzibacteriota bacterium
AGCCTGGCAATTTTGGGCTGGCTTCAGAAAAGCCCATGCACGGGCGCGCCTGTCAGTTGGACAAATTGTGGCAAACGGTGCAGAATGTGGCCAATCCTGGTCGTATGGCGGGAAAAGTGCAGGGAGGAGGCCACTTCAACGACATAGCGTTTGCTCTCGGGACTCAGAAATGGGCTGCATCGCAAAATCCTCCTCAGGACTTTCCGTTGACTTTGAATTTTTCCAACATCGCCCTGAGTGCCAATTTGTTCACCGGTTTGGCGAGATAATCATTCATTCCCGCCTCCAGGCAATTATCCCGGTCACCCTGCATTGCGTTGGCCGTCAACGCAACTACAGGAATGTCATGGTCACGCACATTTGAATTCTCGTCGCGGATTATTCGGCTGGCGCAATACCCATCCATTTCCGGCATCATGCAGTCCATCAACACCAAATCGTAGGAGATGGTTTCCAGGGCCGCTATGGCTTCCAGACCGTTGGCCACCAGGTCCACATGGCATCCCATATTCTCCAACATGCGGGAAGCCACGATTTGATTGGTGGGGTTGTCTTCCGCCACCAGGATTCTCATTTCCAGGGGTTGGTTGGGAGTATTCACCTCCCGGGTAATATCCTCCATGGCATTCACCACTTCCGGGTCCTGCTTTTTGAAGGACAAGGTGAATGAAAAAGTGGAGCCTTCGCCCTCCACACTTTCCACAACCAAGTCTCCGCCCATCATGCTCACCAAATCACTTGAGATGGTCAAGCCCAGCCCGGTTCCCCCATATTTGCGGCTGGTGGAAGAATCAACCTGGCTGAAGGCCTTGAACAACCGGGATAAACGATTGGCGGGAATTCCGATACCAGAATCCTGAATGGAAAACTTCAACAAAACGCAATCGTCATTTTCATCCTCTTTTTCCACCTTCAGCAGAACCCAGCCCTCATTCGTGAACTTGATGGCGTTGCCTGCAAGATTGGTCAGCACCTGACGCAGGCGACCGGAATCGCCCATCAGATGGTTCTCAATCTTGTCTTCAATGGTGCAGCGCCACAGCAGACCCTTCTCTGCTGCGGTCACTTGAATCAAACTGGAAAAATCCGAGATCATTTCCGACAAGTTGAAACTGGCCTCCTCCAGGTCCATCTTGCCTGCCTCGATTTTGGAAAAGTCGAGAATATCGTTGATCACATCCATCAGGGCTTCACCGCTGTTGCGCAGGATTTCCACGCAGCTGCGCTGATCAGCATTCAAGTCAGTGTCCAGAAGCAAACCCGTCATGCCGATGACCCCGTTCATGGGCGTGCGGATTTCATGGCTCATGTTGGCCAGAAATTCGCTCTTGGCCTGACTTGCCTGGGTTGCCTGTATGGCCAGAAGCTGGGCTTTGCGGGTGGCTGCCTCCAGGGCCATATCGGAACGCTTACGGTTGCTGATATCATGGAATTGCACAAACAGCATGGGGTGTTCACCGCTGCTTATTCTCCCCAGGGTGATTTCTACCGGAAATATTCTTCCGCCAATGGTTTGATGATCCCATTCGAATCGATGGGTGCCTTTTTCCAAGGCCAGGCTGATCATTTGATCAGCAGCTTCATGCGAAGGGCGACCATCGGTCTGGTTGAACGGAGAAAGCTGGGAGGGATGGAGATTGAGGATCTGATCTTTGTTTTCGGCTTCAAAAACTCTCACTGTGGCATCGTTGCATTCCAGATACCCCTCTGAATCGAGGATCATGAAGGGGTCGTTCAAATCCATGAAGACACCATGAAAATCTATGGCCCCAACAAGTGAGAGTCTGTCCGAGGTCAACATATGTATTCCTTTATTGCCAAAATATTTTCCCTGCACAACAGGCGGACAGAAGGAAAAGCCACGGCGAGTGCTTTCATGATTTTCGGCAGCCGTGCCCAGGTCTTTAGCTTGCCTTCATACTTGGCTGGAACCATCTTTGATTGTGAAATTTCATTCTGATCGCGCCCTCACCTACTCTGCACGGAGGTTTGTCATGCTCGACCGCAAAGCCAACTCCCCATTTCCGTCCCTCCTGGACCGCTTCGTCAGCTATGCCAAGGTGCACACCAGCAGCAGTGAGGAATCGGATACCTACCCCAGCACCGAGCGCCAGTTTGACCTGGCCAGGATTCTGGTGGACGAGTTGCTGGCCCTTGGCCTCAAGGATGCTGCGGTGGATGACAACTGCTATGTGACGGCAACCCTGCCCGCTTCTGCCGATTGCGAAAATGTGCCCGTAATCGCCTTTATCTCCCATATGGACACCTACCCCGAAGTCAGTGGCGAAAACGTGGTGCCGACTTTCCATGAGAACTACCAGGGTGGCGATCTTGAATTGCCCAAGGAGGGCCGAAAAATTCTGGCCGAGGAGAACCCCTACCTGCAAAAATGCCTGGGTGAAACCATAATCACCGCTGATGGCACCACCTTGCTGGGTGCCGATGACAAAGCCGGGATCGCCGAAATCATGAATGCCTTGACCTTGATCCATGAAAACCCCGATTGGAAGCACGGCACGGTCAAGATCGCCTTCACTCCCGATGAAGAAGTGGGACAGGGCGTGAAATTTTTCGACGTGGAGGCTTTTGGCGCTACCGTGGCCTACACCATGGATGGTGGCCAGCGCGGTGAAGTGGAGAATGAAACCTTCTGCGCCGACAGCGCCATCGTCACCTTCGTGGGCCGCGACATCCATCCCGGATATGCCAAGGATAAGATGGTGCCCTCCATCAAAGTTGCCGGCGAATTCCTGACCCACCTGCCTCGTGAGGGTGCCCCGGAAACCACCGAGGGTGCTGAGGGTTACATCCATCCCATTGGTATCAAAGGCAATACCAGCGAAACCGAAGTGACTGTTTTGATTCGCGATTTCAGCGCCGAGGGCCTCAAACCCAAAGCCGACATGATCCGACAGTATGCCGAAGCCGCCTGTGCCAAATGGGCCAATAGCAGCTTTCGCATGGAGATCAAGGAATACTACCGCAACATGAAGTACGACCTGACCAAGGAGCCGCGGGCCATGGAATACGCACTTGAGGGGGTCAAGCGGGCTGGTATGGAACCTCTGCAGGGCAGCATTCGTGGCGGTACCGATGGTTCGACTTTGTCGGCCAAGGGTTTGCCTACGCCCAATATCTTCACCGGCGAGCAGGACTTTCATGGATATGGGGAATGGATCTGCGTGAAGGATATGGAATTGGCTACCCAGACCGTGTTGAGGATTATTGAGGTTTGGACTGAGAAAGAGAGCTAAGGAGCTCATTCGACATGGGGTCCTGTATCGGTAACGATGCGGGACCTTTTTTTCCAACCCTGGAATCGCCAGAGGAAAAGCAGTCTTTTTATTCTTCAGAAGACGATAATTCGAAAATCAACTCCACCGGGTTGACCGCCACATTGTACTGCTGCTCCAGTTCCAGATGAACCGGCCGGAAGGCATCCGATAACATCCGTGGTGCACCATCACGCCACGGGTAACGAAGAGGCGACTCCTCCAACACCGCTAGTTCCAGATCCAACTCATTGAGCCAGTCTTCACTGGAGCCTGTACGGTCCACAGCTTGCAGCATCGGCAACATCAGGTCGTGCACCCGACGGCAGGCGGCTTCCCGGCGCTCGACTTCGGTAGATTCTCCATCGGTATCAATTTGAATGCCGGACCTTGAACTCTTGCCAAAATCCAATTCAGAATCCTGGGCTCCATCACCAGGGTCATAACCCAAATAAGTGAAATAGGCCAAACAGTAGATGTAAGTGTATTCACCCGGCCCCATTTCATGCTCCTTCAAAGCAGCATTCCGGGATGACCAGAACGAGGCCAATGAAGGGGCCATCCGGGTGGTGGATCGCAGCAGGTTCAGGAAGTGTTTGAAACCTCCGGACTGGTTGGCTTCCTTTTTGACCATAAACTCATCAAAGGCCATCGCTACATTCAATCGCCACTCCGCCTGGTCCCTGCGCACATCAACAAAGGATTGCAAACGCTCGGCGGAAGGGATTCCCCCAAATGGTGGACTGTAGCCTGCGATTCCATCATGAGCCGCAATGAGGGCTTCTTCTGACTTTTTCACGGCCTTGTAATCAAGGCTCATGTCACGCACAAAAAAGGATACGCTGCCAATGATCACAAAAACCATCAGAAGAACCACTCCGCAACCAACGGCGCAGCCTTTTTTTAGTTTTTTATTCATGGCCACCAGGTCACCTTCTGTTCATTCCATATCCCCGGGCGTCAGTCCGTATTCCCGGATTTTGCGCCAAAGTGTAGTTCTGTCAATACCCAAACGCCGGGCGGCCCGACTCCGATTCCATCCCGCCCGTTCCAGGGCTGCAGCCAGCATTTCTTTTTCCTGGGACGAGTGCAAGGGGACTTCCCGCAAACGTCCTTCACTGTTGGAGCGAAACATTTCGGGGGGCAAATGCATCGCCTTGATGGCGCCTCCACGACTGAGCACCACCGCGTGTTCCAGTGAATTGTCCAATTCCCTGACATTGCCGGGCCAGGAGTGGTTCATCAGCAGTCGCATGGCTTCACCCGATACTACCGGCGGCCCGGCCCGGTCCTGTCTTTCGGCGATCCTGTCGAGGAAGAAGGCCACCAGCAAAGTAATATCCTCCCGACGATCCCGCAAGGGAGGAATCACCAGGCTGACCACCTTGATGCGGTAATAGAAATCTTCCCGCATCTGCCCCGAGGCCAGCAAAAAATCAAGATCCCGATTGGTCGCCGAGACCACGCGTACATTCACGGCAATGGGTTTGTTGTCCCCCACACGTTCGATGGTGCGTTCCTGCAGAACCCGCAACAATTTCACCTGAACCACCGGACTGACATCTCCGATTTCATCCAGGAAAATTGTTCCACCGTCGGCCTCTTCAAAACGACCGCGCCGATCATTCACTGCCCCCGTATATGCACCTTTCACATGACCAAAGAGTTCGCTCTCCAGCAGGTTCTCCGACAGGGCCGAACAATTGACCTGAACAAAGGGCCCCGAAGAACGTCCACTGGCATTGTGCACCGCCAGGGCCACCAACTCCTTGCCGGTGCCACTTTATCCCCGAATCAGAACCGTCGCTTCGCTGTCCGCTACATCTCCAATCAACTGGAACAGCTCCTGCATCTTGACGTCCCGGCCGATGATGTTGCCCAGACCACTGCGCTGGACCATCTGCTGCCGGAGTGTCGTCACCTCGGTCACGTCCCCCAGCAAAAGAACCAATCCCAGGGAATCCCCATTGCGATGCAGCAAGGGAGCCGTGCGCAGAAGTACATGGCCAAGGCGTCCTTTTCCCAATTGCACCGTGGTTTGGAAATCGATGATGGACCGCCCCGAGAGCAGGGTGCTGGCCAAAATATCCTGTGGACAGGTCTGCTCCCCGAACAATTCGCACACTGGGACCCCGGCCAGGTCCCAGCGTGACTGACCCAGGATTTCTTCAGCGGCGGGATTCATGGTCAGAATATGGAGTTCCGGGTCCAAGGCGATGATGCCCTCGCGCAAGGAAGTGATAATGGACAAAATGCTTCCCGACTGGACCTGGCCGAGCAGCCTGGCAATGGAAACATCCTGGAATTTTTTGGCGGAATGGTCGGACATGATCACCTCACTGTTGCATGCAACATTTTCGTTGCAACAATTTCGTCGCATTCAACACTTCCCGCAAGTTTTACCCATGGGTTGAAGGCAACAACATCAATTATTACCGCGCACAACTCATTGTTTTAAAACAAGCAACAAGCTTTTATCAAAAATGGAATAATTTATTTCCCCCCTGGCACATCTCCTGCATTAGCTCCTTCGAAAGAGTTAACACCGGTCCGAATTCAACGGGCCACCCATAAATGATTGTGGAGATTACCATGGCTGACGTAAAAACTTTTGAAAAAGCCACCTTCGAGACCGAGGTGCTGAAGAGTGAAGTTCCAGTATTGGTGGACTTCTGGGCACCGTGGTGCGGCCCCTGCAAAATGATCGGCCCCATCATCGAAGAGATGGCTGCGGAATTTGGCGATGATGTGAAAATCGGAAAAGTCAACGTTGACAACAACCAGGAAATTGCCGGCCAGTTTGGCGTACGCGGCATTCCCACCATCATGATTTTCAAGGGCGGCGAGGTCGTGGAGAGCTTTGTAGGCCTGCGCCCCAAGGAAGATCTGGTCAACGCCCTGAATTCAGCGAAGTAAATGGAAAAGACTCCCTGGGGCCCTGGTCTTTGCCCAGGGAACCTCATCAATCCGCCGGCCCCCTCCCCCGAGGGCCGGCGGTTTTTGACATCCCCGCAGCCCCTCCCTTGCCCTGATTCAAAAAATGAGACAACTTGGGACTATCGGATTGCACCCACCCAAACTCTCGGAGACCAAAATGGCCGGGCTTTTCAGTGAAATGAAAAACATGTTCCGCAAGGGCGAACAGAAAAACAACGTGGTGTTCATTGTTTTCGACAGCTGTCGATTCGACGCCTACCAGTCTGCAAAAACTCCCAACCTGGATCGTATCGGCAAGGCGGAAAAACGCTACAGCTATGCCAGCTGGACCAGCCCCAGTCATTACACCTTCCTGATGGGAATGGTGCCGCACCAAAGCCCCAAGGGTGTCTTCGCTTCCGAGGTGTACCGGGAAGAATTTACAACCTGGGGCCAGCGTCTGAATATTCATGACGTGGAGTTTGGAAAGTTCGTGCCCCAGCTATCGCTGCCGCATTTTCTCAAATCCCAGGGCTACCGTACCGAGGGCGTGGTCAGTTTGCCCGTGCTCAACCCCATGACCAGCATGAGTGCTCATTTCGATCGCTATGAACTTGCCCCCAGCCACAACAACCTCTCCTCCATCTTCGACGGCGTGGAAGAGCAAAGAGATCCATCGGGCAAGATCGTCCAACGGGCTTTTGACCCCATCAAATTCAAAAAAGACCAACCTGGATTCTATTTTGTCAATACGGGAGAAACGCACTACCCCTACACCTTACCAGGGGAATCGGCGCAGGATCTGCCCCACATCAGTGGAGTGCACGGAGTGTTCAAGCATCTGGATGAGTTCGTAAAAAACCCCGGTGGCTTCCTCAAAGATAAAAAACAGGACGATTTCTTCACCCCTGCACAGTTCAGGGTTTTTTATTAAAAACAAATCTCCTGCGTGGAACACCTGGACACCGTTGTTGGAAAATTCATGGATCGTTGTCCCGTCAATACCCACTTCATGATCATGAGTGATCACGGAGAACTGTTTGGTGAAGAAGGCTATTTCGGTCATGGACCGATTTTCCACGAGAAGGTATTTGAAGTTTTCTATCTGGAAGGCCGCCTGCCTTAGTCTGAAGGAGAGGCTATGGGTTATGATGAACAATACGCCAAAACCGAAGCCCTCTTTGGCCAGGAGCCGGAGGAATCGCTGCAAAATTTTGGCGATGACCTGGATCCCCGACTCCCTGTCCTGGATGTCGGTTCGGGCCAGGGCCGGAACGCTTTCTACTTGGCCAACAAAGGCTTGACCGTTCACGCCCTGGATCCATCCCGAGTGGGGACCCGTGGTTTGGAGCAAAAAGCACGGCAGGAAAATTACACTATTAAAGTAATCAACCAAACCTTCACCGATTTTGTCCCCGAGACGAGTTCCTACGGCGGGATCCTAAGGCTTTTCAAACCGTGGGCCGCAATCCACCACTGGGAGGGGCAGGGTCCAGTCCACCGTCATGGCGTGGGCCCTTTGGAACGGCACGCCAAGTTCGAAGTAATTTTCCGAACCGATTGAATTCCAACTGACGATTTTTGGGCTGCCCGCCCGAAGGAAACCGGCAAACAACTCTGAAAACGGATTGTTCGAAGGAAAAGGCCTAATCGAAAACTCAGGAATACCTGGCCAGGATTGCAGTAGCAACCTGGTCCAGCCTCTTTACCCCCACAACAAAATCCACTCCATCCGCCCCCCAGACCATCAATGGGACAGGGTTCAAGGTATGCCTGCGAGTAGTGGCATCTTCCAGGTTACCGTGGTCGCTGGTTAATATTACCAACGCATCGTCCGGCACTTCCCGAAGCAGCTCGTCCATGAATTCATCCAGCATTCGCAGTTGCTCTTCACCGCGGGCCATGTCTCCACTGTGTCCGGCCTTGTCCGTCTGGAAATATTCATACAGAAGAAAATCGTAATTCTTGATTTGTCGCCCGACGATGCCGCCCGCTTCCCGCGGTGTCATGGGCTGAACATCAAATCCACGCCCTATCAACTCCGTGTTGGTAAACTCCTGATAGACCGAATGTCCGGCTACCAAGTCATCCAGGCTGAAAAAGGGCACACCGGCTGCCAGATTGGCCACCGTGGTCGCACTGAGAGTCCATTTGCGTTCTTCGGAAAGTTCCCAGAATCGAGGGCGAAAAGCATTGAGGAATCGCGCTCGGTAGCCGCGATTGTTTATGATTTTAATGATGCTGTGCTCACGAAGGATATTTTGCAGGGCGAGGTTGGGAAACCCGGTCAAGTGTTTGCCTAGCACACCCTGGGCGTTGATCCCCGAAAACAAGGTGGTTTGTCCGGTGGCACTTTGCGGAAGGCCATCAATGCCAAGCACCGCGTCGATGGGCACCGCCAATCCGCCGCCGGCCAGACGAACCGATTCACCCGTAAAAACAGGCAAACGAAAAAAATCTCCACCATAGGAATACTGGGGGTTGGTCGCCGGGTCGGGCGGACCCCAACCCATACCATCGATAAACAACAAAATGGTTTTCATCAGGGGGTCCAGCCAAAATAAGTCTCGGCCAATTGAACATGGGCAACTTCTTCTGTCACGATTTCTTCGAAAACCGCAGCTGTGGCAGGGTCCTTGTGGGCCAAATATTCGATCATCAGCAAACCAGCCTGGCGACCTCGCTATTCGGCACCGGCAATGCGCAGACAGAATTCTCGCCCGGTCTCGCACACCTCCAAGGATTCCCACAACCGCAAAGACACCGGCCTCTCGGACAGACTGAACCCCAATTCATCCATACGGCCCACAATCAACCGGTAGTGTTTTTCCTCTTCAGGAATCAAGCGGGCCCAGTCGTCAAGCAATCCCTGGGGCACATCGCGAAAACGTGCACAGGCCCAGCTGAAGGCATGGATGGCCTGTTTTTCGGCGAAAGCGGCACTGCGCAAGCGATCAGCCAAACCACCTGGAGTATCGACAGGCCTGGGCTTGGGTGGTTTTTCGCCGGGTGGGCAAATGGTGAAAGGTTCAATGTTCATGGGGGGAAGATAACACCGGTATGCAGGTTTGAAAAGAAACGGCCCAGCCGTTGAGGGCCGGGCCGATCTATCAAAACCAAATAGGCAGCACTTAGTCGTTACCAGGCTGCTCTTCCTGGTCGTTCTTCATCTTCTCGAGAAGGGCCTCTGGTGGCCCGCCAAACTTCTCAGCAATACCCTGAATGACTTTATAATAAACCGGGGTCAACAAGACCATCCCAATGGTACCCACCAGCATTCCGCCAAACACGGCCGTTCCCAAGGAAACACGACTGGCCGCACCAGCCCCTGAGGCGACAACCAGGGGGATCACACCGAGGATGAAGGAGAAAGCCGTCATCAGGATGGCACGGTAACGCAGAACGGCTGCTGTCTCGGCAGCTTCGGAAATATCCATTCCTTCCTCACGATTTGTTTTGGCAAATTCCACAATAAGGATGGCTGTCTTGGCCACCAGTCCAATAAGCAGGACCAGCCCCACCTGGGTATAGACATTGTTGTCTAGCCCCATGAATTTTGTCAGCCACAAGGCTCCCATCAACGCCACCGGCACTCCCATGAGCACCGCCAGAGGTATCATCCAACTTTCGTACTGGGCCACCAGAAAGAGGTAAACAAAGATAAACGCCAACCCAAAAATAAATGGCGCCAGGTTGCCTGCCTTCAGTTGTTGGAAGGTGACCCCCGACCATTGGAAACCCATGGTGGACGGCAGGATCTCTTTGGCCAGACGTTGCATTTCCGCAATTTGATCTCCACTGGAAACACCAGGAAGTCCCTGTCCGGTGATCTGGCTCTTGGGGTACATGTTGAACCGACCAATGAAAAGCGGCCCCACCGTATCACGCACCGCGGCAAACGATCCGATGGGAATCATGGCTCCCATGTTGTTGCGGATCTCGATGCGTTCAATATCCGACGCCTTGCAGCGGTACTTGTCCTCGGCCTGGGCCATCACCTTCCAGGTGCGCCCGAAGAGGTTGAAGTCATTCACATAACTTGTTCCAAGATACGTGGACAAACTGCCAAAGACCTCGTTCATATTGATGTGGTAGGCTTGGGCCTTCACGCGGTCAATTTCCAGGTAAAGCATAGGCACCGTAGCCCGGATATTCTGGTTCATACGGGTCAACTTACCGCCCGCCATGGCCCCGGCGACCATGTCCTGGGCCGCCTTCTGCAATTGAATGACTCCTACGCCCCCACGGTCCTGCAACTCAAAACTGAAACCACCGGCATTACCCAGCCCCATAATTGGAGGAGGCAGAAAACCAAAAATGAAGGCTTCCTGAATGCCGAAAAACTGAGGTTGCAGCCGTGCCATGATGCGCTCAATATGCAACTCGGCGGATCGTTCGCTCCAGTTATCCAGCGTGACGATGAGCATGGCCGCGTTCGGCGATTGCACGCCGTCAAGCATGGAATACCCACCCACGGTCAGGAATTTTGCAACCCCTGGAGTATTGGCCACCAAGGCGTTGATCTTGGAGGTCACCTCATGGGTCCGATCCAGGGAAGATCCATCCGGCAGAGAGGCGTTGATGAAGAAATAGCCCTGGTCTTCATCAGGCAGGAAACCACCGGGAACTTTGGTAAAGCCCAGGTACATCAAAAACATCAACCCGGCAAAAACAACCATGGCAACACCGGATTTGCGCAAAATTACACCAACAATCCTTTTATAGCCTGCGGTGTTTTTTTCGAAGAACTCATCGAATTTCCGGAAGAAAATCCATTTTTTCTTGTTGGGGTCAATCGGCTTGAGCAACAACCGACATAGGGCCGGACTCAGGGTCAGGGCATTGATCGAAGAGAAAATCGTGGCAATGGAAATGGTGATTGCAAACTGCCTGTAGAGCAATCCCGTCAGGCCAGGCATCATCAGCGTGGGGACGAAAACAGCCAGCAACACCGCAGTCGATGCAATCACCGGACTCGTAATTTCCAGCATGCCTTGGGTAACGGCTTTCCGGCTGTTCCATCCCTTTTCCGTCATCAGGCGTACGGTATTTTCCGTCACCAGAATGGCATCATCCACCACAATGCCGATGACCAGAATCAAGCCAAACAAGGTCAGGTTGTTGATGGACATGTCCAAGGCGAGCAAAACGCCAAAGGTACCAATCAACGATACGGGGATGGTGATGGCGGGGATCAGGGTTGTTCGCCAATCCTGAAGGAAAACCCAAACCACCAATATAACCAGGAGGATGGCCACAATCAGGGTGTTGATCACCTCCTCAATGGAGGCGGTGATGTAGGCGGTGGCGTCATAAAGCACATCGTATTCAAGATCAGGGGGAAAGGTCTCCGCCAATCCATCCATGATCTCCTTCACGCCCTGCGCAACACTTAGGGCATTGGCACCGGGAAGCTGGTAAATACCCATAGCGATGGCCGGACTGCCGCTGTGCTCGGCATACCATGCATAAGCCAGGGCTCCCAGCTCGATCTTGGCGACATCGCGAAGATAAAGAATGTCGCCACTGGAACCGGTCTTGATGACAATCTCACCAAACTCCTGTTCGGTGACCATGCGCCCCTTGGTGATGATGTTGTACTGAAAAGGAAGGTTCCCCTTGTTGGGCTGAGAACCAATGGTCCCGGCGGCAACTGAAACATTCTGAGCCCGAACCGCGGCCATGACTTCACTGGCGGTAACACCCCGGGCTTTCAGTTGCTCCGGATCCAGCCAGATGCGCATGCTGAAATCCTTGGCACCAAAAACCGTCACCACACCCACACCATCCACGCGGGCCAACTGGTCCTTGACCCGGGTGGCGATGTAGTTGCTGAGATAGAGTTCGTCGTAGGTCCCGTTCGGCGAGCGAAGAGATATAACCTCCACCATGGAGGTGCTCTTCTTGTCCACCTTGACGCCCTGGCGCATCACTTCCGATGGCAGCAAGGGTTCGGCCACGGCAACCCGGTTCTTGACCATGACCTGGGCCATGTCGACGTTGGTGCCGATATCGAAACTGACGGTAAGGTTGAGCTGACCTTCGGAATCACTTTTGGAATCCATGTAGATCATGTTCTCCACGCCGTTGACCTGCTCTTCAATGGGGGCCGCCACCGACTCGAGCACGGTGGCGGCGTCGGCACCCGGATAGGTGGTCGTCACCGCAATGGTCGGTGGTGTGATATCCGGCATGGATTCAACGGGAAGCAATGGAATCGAGAGCCCGCCCACGATCAGGATCAGGATCGAGATAACCAGAGCCAGCTTGGGCCTTTCAATGAAAATTCGGCTGAACATCCTCGGGGTCTCCTTGGCTTAGCCTTTGGCCGCTTGCTGGGATTTTTTCTTCATGGCTTCGAATTGTTCTGCCGTCAGGGGCTGTACAGGCAAACCTGGTCGGGCAAACATCAACCCATTGACAATAACTGTTTCCTGGCCCTCAAGGCCCGACTTGATATGAACAGTACCGTCTCCCTGGGCCGCACCCAGTTTTACATATATCTGTTCGACGATATTGTCTTCACCCACAACCAAAACGTACTTGCCGCCCAGATCGGATCCCACGGCGGTTTCAGGAATCAGCACTGCGTCCATAATCTCCGCGCTGGTAACCTTGATGCGTACAAAGAGGCCAGGAAAGAGACTCAGGTCCTTGTTTTCAAGGCGTGCACGCAATTCGATGGTGCCGGTGTTCGCATCAACCTGATTGTCGATGAAATCGATGATACCTTCGTGGGGAAATCCATCTTCGTTGGCCAGTGCCACATGAACCACAGTGGCTCTTTCGCTGCCTTCATTCATTGCATCCCGGCTGTCGGCCAAGTGCTTTAATACAGTGGATTCAGGTGCGTGGAAATAAACATAAATAGGAGACACCTTGTTGACCCGTGTCAACTTGGTATTGCCATCGGCACCCACCAGATTCCCACGATCCACCAGGTTTCGACTGACAAAACCATCAATTGGGGAGACAACTTTTGTGTAACTCAGATCCAACTCGGCATCGGACAACCGGGCACGGGCCGAAGCCAAGGCTGCAACCGACATATCCCGGTCGGCTTTAGAACGGTCAACATCCATCTCACTGACGGCCTTGCTCTGACTGGCTTTCTCCACACGGCGCAATTCAGTTTCAGCGCGCAAAAGGTCAGCCTTGGCCGACTCCAGGGCGGCTTTCGCAACGTCCCTGGCGGCCACATACCGCTCATCTTCAATGGTGAAAAGCAAGTCTCCGGCTTTGACCGGCGTGCTGGCTTCAAACTCCACTGATTCCAGGTAGCCGGCAACCCGTGCAACGACATCGGCCGTCTCATAGGCTCGACTGGACCCCGTGAAGATGGTGAACTCGTCCACCGTGCCCACAAAAGGTTTTGCCACCGTCACTGGCGGGGCCTTACGTGCCGGAGCCGCGTCATCCTTTCCGCAGGAAGCCACGTTCAGGAGCAAGACCAGAAGGGAAAGAATCAGCCATGAACGGCGTTGAATTCCCTTGTTAAAAAGCTGATGCATCATTGACCTTCCTCTTGGGACATGGCGGTTTCCGGTAGTTCAATGGGCAAATCAGGGGCTGGATCGTCCAAGGACCAGCCACCACCGAGAGCTCGATTCAAATTGACCAAATTGATTAGAACCTTGCCTCTGGATGAGGCCAACTGGTCCTGTTGATTGAAGAGCACACGTTGAGCATCCAGGTAATTCTGAAAATCGGTCAAACCCGAAACGTACTGGGTTTCAACCAAGGTCACGGACTGCTGGGCGGATTCGGCAGCAACCTTCAGCAATTCACGGCGCATTTCCTCCTGGCGAAGGCCAACCAGGGAGTTTTCAACTTCTGCCAAAGCTCCCAGAACTGTAATTTCATAAGCGGCCAGCAACTGTTCAGTGCGAGCCTCTTCAACCTTGATCTGTCCGCGAATCTTGCCGCCTGTGAACAGGTTCCACTTCACTTCCGGGCCAAAGGACCAACCGAAGGCGCCGCTCTCACCCAGATCACCAAACTGGGGAGCCTTCAGGACCAAAGCTCCACCAAGGGAAAAGCTCGGATAAAGTTCCGCCGTGGCAACGCCGATTCGGGCCGACTGGGAAGCCAGGTCCCGCTCACTGCGCCGCACGTCCGGACGCCGGCGCAACAATTCCGCAGGAAGGGCCACAGCCAAATCAGTTCTGGGCCGAGGCAATCCGCTGTGACTTCTCAGTTGCTCATCGAGGGTCCCGGGAGCCTGCCCCAACAAGATTGCCAAGCGGTTCAAGGCTGCTTCCAAACCAATCTGCAACAGGGGGACCGCAGCTTCAGTGTTGGCCAAATTGCTGCGAGCCTGGGAAACATCCAACATGGGAACCAGCCCTGCATCCTCCCGGGCAACTACAATATCCAGGGTTGACCGTTGGCTTTGCTGGTTGCTCAAGGCAAAATCCAGACGCATCTGCAAAGTTCGGATATCTATATAAGTGGAAGCCACATCGGCATACAGGGAGACCAGCACATCACGGTAATCTTCGATGGAGGCATCCAACGCCGCCCCGGATGCTTCGCGAGCCCTGCGGTTCTTGCCCCACACATCGATTTCCCAACTGGCATTCAGCCCGAATTCCCAATTGGTGGCAGGGTTGTCTCCACCGGGGAAATAGAAGTCGGGAGTTTCAGTACGAATGACATTGCCGCCGGCACCCACCTGCGGCCAATAATCGCCGCCGGTGATTTGGTAATAGGCCCGTGCTTCCCGAATGCGGCTGACGGCCATTCCCAGATCCAGGCTCGATACCTCGGCCTTGACAATTAAGCTGTCAAGCATGGGATCCTCGAATGCGGTCCACCACTGCCGGATCACCGGGGCGTCGGCCTGAACGTCCGCCGCAGCAGCATTCTGCCAGGCGTCAGGACCCTCGTAGACGGGTTCCACGTAGTCGGGCCCGACGGCACAACCGCCGACCCACATGGCGATGCCTGCAACAAGGCACCACACCCAGGCCCCAGGTGTTCCACTTCTCGTGATGAGCATGACTCTCCCGTAGGTTGGACAGGATAAAATTTGATTAGGGAATTGATTTAACCCCAAAACCCCTGGCAATGCAAAAGATTATTAGTTCAAAAGATAGTTAGTTCGAACCGAACCACAATTTTATAATAAGAGGCAGCAGCCAGAGGACCCCCGCAACGATGACCAGTGTTTCCAACCATTGACGTAAATTCATGTTTTTGCGTCGGGCGCCCCAGGCCATAAGTCTCAACTGCTTTTTCCAGCCAAGTTTTGAAAATTCTGACTGAGTCGACAAATCGCCTAGAATTTCCGCCCGCAAATCAGCCGGTGCTTCACGATCCAGCAATGCAATGACGGCATCATCCCAGAACTTATCTTCACTGATCAGACGTAGACACTCCTGACAGCCGGCCAGGTGCAGACCTACTTCCTTGCGGGTTCGTGAATCGAGTCCACCGTCCACGCTACGGCTCATTATCTCTCTTAATTCATGGCAGTTCATGGCCCATCCTTTTCAGTTCACCGCGCAGAACACGCTTGGCGTTGAATTTCCGCGAAGCGACCGTGCCAGCGCTGATACCCAGCACTTCGGCAATCTGCCCGTA
This sequence comes from Candidatus Krumholzibacteriota bacterium, assembly GCA_024275485.1. Classification (GTDB taxonomy): domain Bacteria; phylum Krumholzibacteriota; class Krumholzibacteriia; order LZORAL124-64-63; family LZORAL124-64-63; genus LZORAL124-64-63. The sequence continues at coordinate 15,774 of JAJRZA010000036.1, forward strand.
TTTTAAGCCTTCAACCTCTGAAAGCAGAAACACCTAACGATGTTCTTCGGACAGGATCCCCAGGGCCGTCTGGATGGCCTGTAGCAATTCATTGTTTTCCACCGAAGCAGAAGCACTGGCGTGGGTATGGGGTTGCAGCCCCCAAGCCAGCCGTTTGCTCTCTTCGCGCTTGTCACTTCGCCAACTGGAAAGCGCAGTGTTTCGGGCGGTGGTAAAGACATAGCCCTCGCCGATCTTCGAGCCCCTATCCACCTGCTTGCGCAATAGCAAAAAGGTTTCGTGGCATAGATCCCGAGCGGTGTCTCCATTGCGAGTAAGATTGCACAGGTAGCGGTAGACCCGGTCGAGATACGTGTCCACCAGGTCAACAAAAATTTGGTCTGGGATTGTCCGTCGGGTCATCTTCACACGCCTGGATTGGGTATTTCCTCTTTGAGCACTGGCTTCAGGGGTGTAGACGCCTGGAATGGGTTTTTCTTCACCGTTTTTTCAACAAGTTGGAATTATTACTCTTGAGTCAATACTTCGACCAGTTTTTCCCGCAACAAGGCCAGGGTGTATGGCTTCTGAATAAAACCAGCCAACCCCTTGCCCATAAACCGCTGCGTCGCATCCCCTTCATTGTATCCACTGCAAAGAACAACCGTGATATCGGGTTGCAGGAGACGCAACTGACCAAAGGTCTTTTCTCCATCCATGTGCGGCATGGTCAAGTCCAATAGCACACAGGTGATTTCGTTTGCATGCCGACTGAAAACATCCACTGCTTCGCGGCCATCGGCGGCAGTCAGAACATGGAAACCGAGTCGCTCCAGCATTTGTTTGCCCACCGCACAAACCGTTTCTTCATCATCTGCAATCAGGACTGTTCCGGAAAAACCAGGTTCGGAAACCTGCCCACTGGATTCACTTCCTTTTAGAACCGTTTCAGTCTCAGTCGCAGGCAAGTCACTAGCCCGAAAAAGGATTTTGATAGTAGTGCCTTTGCCGACCTCACTATAAACCCGGATAGCCCCCCGATGGCCGCGTACAATGCCCTGAACCGCCGACATTCCCAAACCACGGCCGGTGAACTTGGTGGTGAAGAATGGATCAAAAACTTTTTCAATGGTCTCCGTATCCATCCCGCATCCGGTATCGGCAACTTCAAGGTAGGCGTAGATGCCTTCCTCCAGCGGTTCATCATTGGCGGAGTTCATGGCAGTGCCCGCGCTGTCAAGATAGGCCCGGTCACAATTCATGAGGCCAGTGGTCAAGGACACAATACCGCTCTTGTCACCGATGGCTTCCGAGGCGTTGGTTATAAGATTCAGAACGATTTGCCGGATCTGGGTAACGTCCCCTTCGAAGGCCGGCAGATTTTCGGCAAAATTGTATTTGAGAACAACCTTTTTGGAGATGGAAACTTCGAGCAGATGGGCAATCTCACTCACCAACTCACCCAGGGCAATGCTTTCCACCTCAAACCGACCCTTGCCAGAATAGGCCAGCATTTGGCGAGACAGTTCGGCAGCCCGTCTGGAAGCCCGCTCAATTTCACGGAGATTTTCCCGCGCGGGTGACATGGGAGACAAACTGGCCAGCGCCAAATCGGCATTGCCCAGGATGGCCATCAGTAGATTGTTGAAATCATGGGCGATACCACCAGCGAGAACTCCCAGGCTTTCAAGTTTCTGGGCATGCAGCATTTGCCTTTCAAGAATCAGCTTTTCCTCGTCGTGGCGCAAACGGTCGGTGATATCTCGAATGGTGCCCAGAACCACCTTTCTTTCCCCAACTTCAATCATCTTCCCCATGATTTCCGATTGAAACTCGGACCCGTCTTTGCGTTGCAGAACAACCGTGAAAGGAATTCCCTCATTGCTGTTCTTGGATTGGTCAAACGAGGAGACATCCTGGGATGGGGCCTTCACATCAAAAACGGTCATTTGCAAAAGCTCCGCCTGGGAATACCCGATCATTTCACAAAATGCCGGGTTGACGAAAGTATACCTTCCTTCGGGGTCGGCCACGGTAATGCCTTCAGCCGACTGGTTCATGATGGCATCAAACAGTTTTTCCCGCTCCAACAACGCCGCTGCGGTTTGTCGGTGGGCTGCAGCGTCGATGGCCAGTTGTCGAGTGCCTTCTTCGATATCCTGTTCAAGACGATCATGGGAAGATTGAAGTTCGACATGGGCCGTCTGCCAATGCAAACCAATTTTCAAGGCCTGAAAAATTGTGACGATGCCGACAATCAGCAGCAGCGCAGCCATCAAGCCAACAGTGCGCCAAACGGTTTTTTCGAATTGCCCGGACACACCGTCCAGGTCCGATTCCAGACCAACCGTCCAGCCACATTCCAGCCGTGAAAGGATAACGATTTTCTGGTCAACTCCAACCGAAGGAACCACAATATCATGGGCATGAGAAGGTCCATCGAGCGTTTTCTTTTCGATGAATCCCTTCACAAAAGGGGTTTCAAGTGTACCTGAAAGAGCCTTCGGATCGTCACCACTCTTCACCACAAGAGAGCCTGTTTCATCCAGCAGAAAAAGTGAACCATGATCCATACCACAACAAAAATTCTCCACCAGCCAAGCGAGGTTGGGAAGATGAAAAACTCCGCCCAAGAAAGAAGTTATTTGACCATCTTCATCCAGCACAGGAACCAGGATGGCGATGGCCGAAATTCCGTCAGCCCCTACAAAAGTATTGGAAATCACCGCTTGCCGGGTGGTGGATGCTTCCTTGAAATAGGGGTGATGAGAAAGATTGTAGATTTCCAGGCTTTGTTGAACGGAATATGGATGACACAGGTAGTGATCGCCATTGGGCAAGAGAACAAACAGGACATTGAAAGATTGATCCTTTTCTGCCAAAACCCAATCCATGATATTTCGCCTGGCCGAATCAAGCTCCCGAGGTATTCCATTGATCTTTTTATCGATAAGGGAGGGGTCAGGAATGGACCTGAAGGCATCCTGCTGGGCTAGAAGCTGCAAGCGCTTTTGGGCACGCAGCAATTCGCCATCAATCAATCGAGACACTTGACTGGCCGAGTGGGATCGGCTGTCCACCCATTGGTTGATGGCAAAACCCTGCAACGTATTGCTCAGATATAAGACCAGTAGAACCAGCACCAGGAAACTGCTACCCAAGAGAACCCAGGTTATTTTTTTCAAAGGAGACATGCCCTGAGAACCATCATTTCATTGAAATCGCTGCCCGGTATTGGATTCCAGATATTCTGGACAAACTGGACCCAGTTATTATTCTCAGGGATGAAGCCTATCAACAAATAATGAGATCATCAACCCCCAACCAGATTCACCAGAAACAAGCTGATCGCCGGGATGTAGGTGATGACCACCAACGCTCCCAGCAACAGCACCAGGAACGGCAGACTTGCCAAGTACAAGGAGACCACCGGTTCCTTGAATCGATACGATGAGATGAACAGGTTCAACCCCACCGGTGGCGTGATATACCCGATTTCCAAATTCGTCAAAAAGATGATACCCAGGTGCACCGGGTCCACACCAAAGCCCAGGGCCACCGGAACGATCAGTGGTACAACCACTATCAGCGCCGAGAAAATGTCCATCAGGCAACCGACCACCAGCAGGAAAATATTCAAAAGCAAAAGGAAGGTGTATTTGCTGTCGATATACTGCTGCATCCAATCCAACAGCAACATGGGTACTTCGGCATCGACCAGATAGTTGGTCAGCCCCAGGGCGCAGGCCAGGATGATCAAAATCCCGCCCACCAGAGTCATGCTCTCGCCCACGATATGCGGAATCGCCCTCAGTTTGATGTCTTTGTAAATGAAGACTTCGACGATCAGAACGTAGCCGGCGGTCAAGGCGGCGGCCTCCATAACCGTAATTACACCACTGTAGATTCCACCCAGCACCAGAACCGGCAGAGGAGCTTCCCAGGCGGCCCCGCGCAAGGCGGTCACCGCAGCGGTGACCGATACTTTCTGACGCACCACCCCGTCCTTGCGACCCTGCCAAACACCATAGGCAGACAGGACAAGAACCAGGAACAACCCCGGCAAAAGGCCGGCCAGGAAAAGCTTGTCGATGCTCACCGAAGCCACATAACCATATAAAATCAAGGGAAGACTGGGAGGAAAGAGCAGTCCCAGGCTACCGCCGGCGGTCAACAAACCCAAATTGAAACGACGGTTGTAACCATCCATGGTCAGCGCCGGCAACAGCAGGCCGCCCATGGCGATGATCGTCACTCCACTGGCTCCGGTGAAGGCGGTGAACACAGCACATGAAGCCAATGCCACCACCGCCAGCCCTCCGGGAAAGAGCGCCCGCGAGAGAGTGACCAATCGATCCGGCGCCTTGCTGTGGGCAAAGAGATAACCGGCAAAAGTGAACAGGGGGATGGCCACCAGCAGCGGTGAATGGGCCAGGGTGTACATGGAAATGCCCACGGCGGAAATGTCGATTCCCGCCTGCCAGAACAAAACCAGGGCGATGGTGCCCAACACCGTAAAAAGGGGCATGCCGAACAGGGCCAGAACGATCAGGGCAATGATCAGAATTTGTATCACAGCTCTATCAGCTCCTGCCCGCCATCCAGGGCCTCGGCTTCCCGCCCCACAAAAAGATTAACCAGGCTGCGGTAGCTGATCATGAAAAAGGCCACCGGCAGAACCAGTTGCAAAACCCAAACCGGCACCGAACCAAAGGCCATCTCGCCAAACATTCGCTCATCGGAGACCAACCGCCAGGTGGAAATACCCAGCATGAAAGTAGCCGCCGCTGTTGCGCCGTAGACCAGGGTTCGACGCCAGGGCTTCATGCCATGGGGAAGCAGCCGGGAAAAAACATCAATATTGATATGACGCACGTTGCAGGTGGCCAACGCCGCGCCCAAACAACCGATCCACAGAACAATATGATGCATCAGCGGGTCAGCCCACAACACGCCACTGTGAAAGACATTCCGCAAAACGATCTGCAATCCGCCCAGCACGATGAGAGTGAAAAGCATCAATCCCAGCACACCCACTTCCAGCCAACCCAGCACATTGAACAGGCCTTCAAGTTTTTTCCGGCGTATCAACAGGGCGCGACCGGCAGCCAGGGCCACCAGGGCCGCCGCCCATAAGTAATACAAAATATTCCCGTCACTCAATGACGTTCCAATCGGTTACTTGGCCCGGTATTCAGCCAAAAGGCCTTTGACCTTTTCCAACAGCTCAGCGCTGTAAAGCTTTCCTGCACCATCATCCCAGGCTCCCCGGCCGGTATCAAAGAACTGCCCCTGAACTTCTTCACTCACTACCACAACCTGCACGCCTTCTTTTTTCATCTCCTGGATGGCTTCCTGGTTCTGCACCCTGGTCTGTTCGGTCAGATCCCGCAAAATGGGTCCGGCAACTTCCTGCAAAATGGACAAATCTTCGGCCGACACCTTGCGCATGGCTTTCTTCGAGATGAGTGCTGCGCCCAGACCGTGAGTAATGGGAACATCGGTCATGTAGGAGATCCGCGTGAACCACTGCAGGGCGATGCAACCCAGAGTGGAACTGTAGGCCGAGTCGATGACCCCCGTTTGCAGGGACGTCAAAACATCCGGCGCGGCCAGGGGAATGGGTGAAATACCAAAGGCCTTGAAAAAGAGTTCAGCCAGAGGGTCCCCGGCCCAGATCCACATTCTCGCTTTAGACAATTCCTGGGGCGTGGCAATGGGTTTTTTGCTGAAGATGTATATGAATCCCACATCCACCCAACCCAGATTCAGGTAACCGCCCTCGTCAAACACCTGATCCAGTTGGGCGTTGATCCCATCACGAACGAAGTCGAGTTCGTTCAGATCCCGGAACATGAAAGGCATCTCCAGCACGCGGACATCCGAGGCTACAGCACCCAAACCATAGCCAGTGAACCCTCCGCCATGAAGCTGACCGATGCGGATTTTGCGCAGCACATCCTTTTCGTCTCCCTGCACGCCACCGGGATAGAACTTGAATCCCAGGCGGTTTTCCGTGCGGGCCCGCACCTCGTCATCCATTTTGCGCATGGATTTCATCCAGGTGCTTCCCTCGGGAGCGAGGGTGGCAAATTTGATCTGGAATTTTGGCTTGGGTTTTTTGGCGGCATCGGCCGCGCCCGTCACCAGCAGCAAGATCAAACCCAGCAACAAAACCTGCAGGTGGAAATTTTTAAAAGAGGTCATCTGCTTCTTCCAGTAGTTGGTGTGATTTTTTCGCAGCGATCATGTTCAGCAACCGGTACGGATCGTCGGCAATGGGTTCAGCGTTGATGATGCCTTCGAGGGTTTCGGTGAACAGATCCACATCCATCATGCGGTAGGTGTAGTAACGCGCGTAGAAGAACCGGGACAACTGAAAGGAGTTCCCGCTGATGGCGAAGGCTTTGGCGAAGCTGGCTGCCGAAGCATCGGTATCGCCGCCCATGATTTTGGGTTTGAAGGCGTGCAATGAGCCCTGCATAATATGTGGCATGCCTTCGAAGTAGGATTCGTTCAGCTCGATCACCCTATCGAGCAGAGCCTGGACCTTGGGAATCCCCCGCATGACCGAGGTCTGATCCAGATGCAGGCTGATGTACTGGGCCCAGCAGGTGGCCACCCACAAGGCCGCCGGTACTTCATCCGGACCAATCGACGGTACCAGGATTTCAAATTCCTTGAAGGATAGGTTCCGATCCGACGGCAAATCGCAATGATCCGACAAAGCCAACCAGGCGTGGTCCAACCCCTTCTTGTACAGCAACGAGGCGTAATCCGGATCGTCCTGTTCCATATACGCAAAGGCGTAGAAGAAATAGAGCATGGCGGCATTCACCCGCAACTCGGCATTTTCCGGATCCGTCTGGACCATACCCTCCAGCATAAACAGGTTTGCCGGAGCAGCATCACCAAAAGTACGGATGTCGTCGGACAGGTAGGCTGCATCCCGGGCGTTGTCCATCAGCGGCATCATCACATGCCGAACGGAATACCTTGTGGGTGAACAGCCAGCCACGAATATCAGCAGCAAGAGCGGGAAAACAACCCTGAACCTGACCGTCACCGATGGTTTTTGTTGAATAATCATGGCGCTATTGTCATGGGTGAAGCCCATGTGATCAAGAAGGATTTTTCCCCGCTCCTACTCTTTTTCCTATCCATGGCACCTGCTATACTATACAGGTTATCCACAACCCGTTTAATTTGCAGGATTATCATGACCCACCTGAGCAAACGCCATTTAATGTTTTTTCCGGCCTTCCTGCTGGCCCTTTGCTGTTGCCTTGCCAACGGCGCCTCGGCGCAACATTACCAGGTCCGCACCTACCAGGAATGGGACGGGATGCCCACCAATCCTGTATTGGATGCCGCCCAAGACCAACGCGGTCGCATGTGGTTTTCCACCCGCGTGGGCCTGACCACCTACGACGGGCAAAGCTGGGAAGTCCATGATGTCCATCCCAACGCCTCTCCCCAGGTCCATTCCAAGCTGGTCACTGATTCCCGGGGAGACCTTTGGAGCGTCACCAGCCAGGATCCCATGCGGATTTCCAGGCTGCATGATGGCCAATGGAAAACCTTTACCTATCCAGACCTCGACTTTCGGAACTACATCATTGTGGGCCTGAATGTCTTAAATCAGAAAGACGGCTCCACCCTGGTGGCAATCACCACCTTCCTGGGACAAATTCTTGTTTGGGATGGCAACCAGTGGCACTTCCGCAGCGCCACCGAACAACCGAATATCATTCGCGCCACTGAAGCGGTCGGCTCCCGTCTCTACCTTGCTACGGACAAAGGACTCTTCAGCCGGGAAATCCTCCAACTGGAGCAACCCTTTGAGTTGGTGCCGGATTTGCCGCCCGGACAGGTAACTCATCTGGCAAGAATCCCTGGTACGGAAACCCTGTGGGTTGCGGGCCTGAATTGGCTTGCCCACTGGGATGGAAATCATGTCCAAATCAAGGTCAGGGATCTCGATATTCTGCCTGTCAAGGATTTGGTTGGAACCGCGGCCCTGGCCGATGGAGATGAAGGACTCTTTTTTGGTGGGCCCGGCAGCATCCACTACTACCACCTCGAAGTCGGACTGGAAACCCTCACCCGCCTCAACGGCCTGGTTGCCGATGGGGCCACCTCATTTTTTCGGGACCAGGAAAACAACATCTGGATCACCAGCACCCGGGGCGTCAGCAAACTTATCAGCCGTCGCTTTGCAAGCTACAACCGGGAAAGTGGTCTGCTGGAGGACGAGGTCAGTGCCATCCTGCAGTTGCGCAGCGGGCAGATAGTGATGGGGCATCAGGGCGGTCTTTCTTTTTTGGAAGACCACATCCGCCCCTATCGTTTTGAAAAATCCGCAAGAGCCCTGGCCCGGGTCATGGACCTGCACGAAGACCAGGCGGGAAACCTGTGGATTGCCGCCGACCGCCGGGGTTTGGCCAAACTGACACCCAAGGGAAAAATCACCTGGTATACCCAGGAGAACGGGCTGGGCCTGGGAGTCTACGACATTTTCAGGGGTCAGAATGATACTCTCTGGGTGGGCACGTCTGACGGATTGTTTTTCAAGAATGGAGAAGTTTTTGAAAATATAAAAATGCTGACAGCCTTCCCCGGGAACCCGCCCCTGATCCGCCGTATTGTCCGCGGCCCGAATGGATCCCTTTATTTAGCCACACCCAATCTGGGGATCCTGCAATATGAAGCTGGCCGATTCACCTTGTTCCCTACCACCACAGGCACTGACGGCCTCAATTCGTTCACCTGTTTTGTAAAACCCGACGGTTCGCTGTGGGTGGGCTCCGCCCTTGGGTTGTTTAAAATTGAAAACGGCAAGTTGATGCACACCACTGAACCGGACCCGGTCATCAATCGTCCCATTTTCTCCATCATGGAAGACGACCGGGGCAACTTCTGGTTTGGCACGGATTTGGGTGTTTATCACTGGGACGGTCGGCAATTGACCAACCTGAACAAGCAGGACGGCCTTTTGGGAAATGAGACCAATCGCAATGCCATGATCCAAACCAAAAACGGCAACATCTGGATCGGAACCGACAGCGGGGCCTCCCAGTACCGACTGGTTTTCGATACTCCCGCTACAGGTTCCCCCAGGTTGCAAATCACAGGCATCCGAATAGATGGTGAAGGTTTCCTCCCAGGAGAAGAACTCGTTCTCTCCAAACCACCTCACACGCTCGAAGTCATGTATCAGGGTATTACTTTCCTGAACGAGAAACGAATCCGGTACCGCACCCGCCTGGTCAATTTCGAGGATCAATGGAACGAAGCTGAAACGTCCGGCCTCGGGATCAGAAACTACATCAACGTGCCCACTGGAAAATATCAATTCCAGGTTCAAGCTGTACGCCGGGATGGAAAGAAAAGTAAAATCGCCATGACGTCCTGGATAGTGGTCAAACCGTCCCTTCTTGAAAGATGGTATACCCGATTGGCCCTGGTCCTGCTGGGGATAGTTATTGTCTGGGTGATCTTCGCCCTCTTGGCCGGACGTCGGTATGCTCGTCGCCTGGAAAAAGAGGTTTATCAACAAACCTGGGAGCTGCGCCTTTCCGAAGAATCAATCAAATCGGAAACCCTGAGGTTGGCCGCCACCCTGAAGAACATTTCCGACGGTGTGATGGCCGTGGATTTTGACGGTCCCGTGGTATTGGCCAATTCCGCCGCCGGTGAAATTCTGGGACTCACCCAATCCCCGATTATTGGCCAATTCCTTCACGACCTTTTACCCCTGGGGTCAGAAGAAGCCTACCAATCACACTTGCGTGTCCCTCATCCCAATCTCCCGGGCCGAGTTCTGGAAGTATCCTCCTCCAAGGTCACCACTCCCAAAGGATCCGACCAAGCTGCCGACCACGGCCACGTGATTGCCTTCCGCGATATCACCGATCGACTGCACCAGGAAGAAGACCGCATCCGCTCCCAGAAGCTCGAATCCCTTGGTGTGTTTGCCGGCGGTTTGGCCCATGATTTCAACAACCTGCTGACAGTCATGCTGGGCAACCTCTCCATCCTCGAAACCAGCACTCAGATCCCCGAATCCGAAATGCAGATGCTGACCCTGGTGCGGGAAGCCTCCACCCGGGCCCAGAGCCTGACGCGCCAGTTGCTGACTTTTGCTCTCGGTGGGGAACCTCTTCTGGAGACTGCTTCCATCGGACGCCTCGTGCGGCAATCTGTGGAGTTCGCCCTCAGCGGATCCAACGTTTCCTGTCATTTGGATCTGCCGGACAACCTCTGGCCGGTGCTGGTGGACCCGGGACAAATGGACCAGGTTTTTGCCAACCTGGTGATCAACGCCGTGCAGGCCATGCCCAAGGGAGGAAACATTCAGGTCACTGGACGGAACATTGGTTCCAAGGATAGCCGTATGGTTTTGGTGGAGATCAAGGATGAAGGCACGGGTATTGAAGCCGTGAACCTGTCCCGACTTTTCGATCCATATTTCACCACCAAGGATCTTGGCAGCGGGCTGGGGCTGGCCATTGTCTACTCCATCATCACGCGGCATGAAGGGCATATTACTGTTGATACGGAGTTGGGTGTGGGGTCGATTTTTAGGGTGTTTTTGCAGGCGGAATAAATATTGAGCACTATCTTAGTACCTCCAACAACGACTCAATAAATCCGATAGGATGATTTCATGATAAGTTCGCGACTGCTGCTGATAATGGCCCAAACCTGGCTGGTGTTGGGCTCCCTGAGCCTTGTTTTTGCCTGCACTCGTCTGTTTCGTCGGGCCCTGGACGCCGGACTGGCGACCTCTCACCTCTATTGGATCGTGCCGGTGGCAATCCTGGCGGGCGCCTTCAAGGCCCGGATAGTCATGCGCCGCCGAATGCGCGCCAACATCGCCCGGTTGTCCGCAACCGAAGGAAAACTCTGGCCATGGCAGATATACCCGATCCCACTGCTGGTTTTTATCGTGACGATGGTGGTGCTGATGGCGGTGCTTAAGCGGGTTTTTGTCGGCAATGGGCCCGGCCTGGGTCTCCTCGGTGGCATTGATCTGGCCGTAGCAGTGGCCTTGGGTGTCGCCTCCCTTGAGTACAGGCGGTCCGCCAGACCAACATCGGACCCATCGGTGCCGAAAGATACGCCCAACCACGTCTCCCCTGGCAAGTTTCTACACCATGAGTAAGTAGGCGGCAGGAAATGAGGCGCCCAAGCCGCTTCATTTCCATCCCAACAGTTTTTTTTTTACCGGTACATGGCTTTCAGGGCACTGAAGCTGGTCTGTTCAATGGCTGCGGTTTTGTCCTGAAACCCATCCAAGAGCCCCACGTCGTCCAATCCCGAATCCGGACACCCTGCCTTGTTGTAGACGGACAAGGCAATACGCAAATCACGGGTGGAAGGGACACGGTTGCGCCAGGCATTTTGAGCCAGGGGGTGGGCCATCAGGAATAGGTCGGCATCCTCGATGACCGGATTGATGGAGGTATCGCACCCGTTGGCTACATTCAATTTGGCAGCGACCAGCTCACGAGCCATCAACAGACTGCCATTGCTCCGAATAGGCCTGCTCATGATGTGGATCAGTTGTTCCTGATCCATTTCAATGCCACCGAGCAACAAGGTTTCCACAGGCCACGCTTCGGGATTGTTCTTCCAGAAACCAGGGGACATTCGGCAAGGTTCGATATCCGGTTCAGGTTCGCTTCCAGCTTCTCCACACACCAGATCAAAACTCAATACGGCTTCTTCACCGAGGAAATGGAAGGCAATATGGGCGACGTAGTCGCTGTCAAGGGTCAGGCCCCAGGATTCGCCATAAAACAAGACCATGACCGGATTCTCAAAACGATAGATCTGGCCGACCCAGTCGAAGCGGGTAACCTCGTTGCCCGCCAGATCAGTCAACACCACGCTGTAGTCCAAATCGGCAGAGTAGACGCCCGAAGGAAAAGTCATGGTGGAGACGGCAAGCCATCCCTCGCAGTCGGCACTGCCAGTCAGTTCAAGAGCCTGGGCCTGAACCGCCGATCCGGTCAGGAGTGTCAAGGCCATGATCAGAATAAAGATACTGGTATGCTTTCGCATGATACTTCTCCTTAATGGATTCTTGGATCCACCCACCTGGGTCGATTGGGTTTCATTTCTGCCCTGGCTGGGCACCAATGATGGAATATTTCCGCAAGGATGGGGCCATGGACTTGGAGAGGTCGGCTTGGGCCACGACCTGGATTGGTGGGGAATCATGATCAATCAGAGGTTTCCGAAGAGAGTTGAAAATACGCGCGGAAATACTCGTTACAGGTGAATTGATGGCGAAATATCGGGCATTCTGCCCCTTGTTTGACCAAAACCACTGTCTTTGCCTCGCTGAAGGTCCCGACCTCAATTCGAACCAGATACACTCCAGCAGCCACCGCTTGTCCTGTGGCGTCGGTTCCGTTCCAGTCTATGGTATGGCTTCCAGAAGATAACTCTTCACCCCTGGTGAGGTTGCGTACCAAGCGGCCTCGCACATCGTAGATATCCATCACTACCCGGTTGGTCTTCGGCAGATCAAATCTGATGGTTGTTTTTGGATTGAAGGGGTTGGGAAAGCAGGGGCGCAACATAAAACTTGCTTCTGGATCGTCCTCCTGAACCGGGGACATAGGATCGCACTGAATTGAACCAATCCTGCTATTCAACAAACCCCGAAAAGCGCACCCCCGAAAGTTGCGCCATGGCATGCTTCCAGGTGGCCAAATCATCTTTACAGAACTGGTCAAAACGAGAATGGCCACAGGCGCGGGCCATGACCTGCATCAACTCTACGGAAGAACCCAGAAACCGATGCAACTGTTCAGATGACCTTTCGATATCAAACTTCTTTCTCAGCTCCGGTTTCTGGGTAGCGATTCCAACTGGGCAGTTGTTGGAGTTGCATATTCTCGCCGCCACGCACCCTATCGCTTGCAAGGCACTGTTGGACAGCCCAATGCCATCGGCACCCAATGCGAGAGCCTTCACAAAATCGACAGGAGTGCGCAACCCGCCAGTAATTAAAAGGGTCACGCGACCGCTGGCTTTTCCAATATCAAGGTAACGACGAGCGCGTGCCAGGGCAGGAATGGTCGGAACACTGATATGGTCGCGGAAGATTTCCGGGGCCGCACCCGTTCCCCCACCTCGGCCATCAAGAATGATGTAATCGGCACCAGCATCAAGGGCAAACTGAAGGTCCTTTTCGATATGATTGGCGCTCAATTTGAACCCTATTGGAATACCTCCGGACACCTCGCGCACCCGATCAGCAAAACGTTTGAAGTCCGCCACCGAAGAGAGGTCTTTGAATGTGGGAGGCGACACGGCGGGTTTTCCGGCGGGAATACCCCGGACTTGTGATATTTTGCCCGTATTTTTTGATCCCGGCAAGTGACCACCGGTCCCTGTTTTGGCTCCCTGGCCACCCTTGAAGTGAAAAGCCTGCACCTTGCTCAGCGACTCTTCAGAATACCCAAATTGCGCACTGGCCAATTCATAGAAATAACGAGAATTTTCTGCCTGCTCTTCCGGCAACATGCCACCTTCACCGGAGCAGATTCCCGTTCCCGAAAGCTCGGCCCCACGGGACAGGGCAATTTTTGCTTCCTCCGACAAGGCGCCAAAGCTCATGTCGGAGACAAATAGCGGCATATCCAGAAGAAGCGGCTTTTTGGCCTCAGGTCCAACGACAAGACCAGTGCCGACAGATTGATCCTCCATGAGAGGCTTGGTAGCCATCTGGGCGGTCATGATCTGCAGATCATCCCAATGGGGCAATTCATGCCGCGGAACACCCATGGAGGTCATGGGCCCATGATGCCCGACCTTGGACAACCCATCTTTGGCAAGCTGGTGAATATAGACCACCGTCGGCTCTTCTTGTGTGGGCTTGACGGCAGGAGTCCCGGAATCATCCGAATGACTCGAAGCCCTTGGCTTGCCAACCTGACTATCAGGGATTTGACTATGAGCGCCATCACAATAGGGGAGATTGGAAGAAGCCTTGCAGGCGCATAAAAGGGCGTCGTCATCGTCTTCGGCGGTGAAGGCCATGGGCTTGAAGGAGGTTCCGGCATGGGCACCATCACAAAAAGGCTGGCCAGCGGATCGTCCACAGGTGCAGAAATAATACTCTTCACCTTTTTCGAGGGTTTCAAAAGCAGGATTATTATCGGCAACTACCGGTTGATCTCCTGATTCCGGTTCTTTGGTTCCTGACCCTTGCACCGTCTCTACTTCAGTGAGTTCATCGCCTTCATGCCAACCATTTTCGGCATGAGAATAGTCACAATAGGGCTTGTTCTTGGAGTAGCCACAACGACAAAGCGAATACTTGCTATCAGAGCAGTGGGTCGGATGGGATTTATTCTCAAGAATAACCCCCTCCACATTATAGGGACCATCTTTGGCTATGGTGATCTTCTCTTCCACACGCTCATCAACGATCACATCGCCGCAGACGCTGTAAGCCAATGCTCCCGAAGGACACCCCTTTACCCGCAAAATAATATTTTCTACCGTGTCGTTATCAGGAAAAATCCAATTGGCCCCATCACCGGATTTGAAGACAGTGGGCAACTCTCGCACACAAGTTCCCGCCCCGGCGCAAATGGATCGGTTAAAATAGATGGTGACTTCTTTGCCGGAATACTCCTGAAGAATCTCTTCATCAATTACACGCTCACTCTTAAATCCGGCAGCCACATGGGCGCCATCACAGAAAGGTTTGTTCTTTGATTTCCCGCAGGTGCACAACATGGCAGGATTCTTGGAAACCACGGACAAACCATCTTTTGAAATAATCTGCTTCTCTGAAATAAGCTTCAGGGGACCATTTTTGATGGGGGTAATCTTGCTGCTCATAAAGTTTCTCCTATGGGGATTCCTTAAATATGGTGGAAATATGTGGGCCATCTTTTAAGGTCTATAGGCTATGTTCAACTGTGGTCATCCGCCATGCGGGGGAAGCCTTGAGGAGAAACCGGAGTGTAGTCGGTTGACACAGGAATATACAAATCAATACAGTAAGGGCCTGATTAACTCCCCAAATGTTCCACTAATATTTTCACACCAATACCGATCAGGACCAGCCCTCCTAGAATTTCGACTCGCTGTCCCCAGTGCTTGCCCAGGAAGCGGCCCAGCAACATTCCTACAATGGTGAGGAGACCGGCAACCAAGCCAATAATCAGGGAAGGGATCCAGATGGAGACGTCCAACATTGCCAGGGTCAGGCCGACAGCCAAGGCGTCGATGCTGGTGGCCACCGAGAGTGTCACCAGTGACCAACCGCGGGTGGGGTCGCCACGATCGACATTTTCCTCAGGGTGAAAGGCTTCCCAGAGCATGCGACCGCCGATCAGAACAAGCAGAATGAAGGCGATCCAGTGATCGAAGGTGACGATCCACTTCTGTATGGTCATTCCCGCATACCAGCCGATTACCGGCATCAGCGCCTGAAACAAACCAAAATGCCAGCTGAAGCGAAAAAGGTGGCGACCTGTCAACGTGGGCAAAGCTATAGCCGTTCCCAGAGCGACGGCAAAGGCATCCATGGCCAAGGCCAAAGCGAGGCCGAAAATGGTGATCAAATCCATACCGCGACTCCAGATGTGGATTATTTTGGCGCTGCAGGCTTACTCTTCCGATTCAGGGGTACGAGCACAACGAAATCCCACTGCAAAGTCCACCCAGTTGCTCGGCAGGGCATTGCGGAAGTGTACCTTTCTCGGTGGACTGGGAGTGGTTGGCGTATTCGAATTCGGCTTCGGTGGGCAGCCGCTTGCCGGCCCACTGGGCATAAGCGTTGGCATCATGCCAGGAAATTCCGACAACGGGATGGTGCGGATACTTTTCGTTGTCCCGAAGGCCCATGAAGAATTCTCCGGCAGGAATGAGAATTTTCTGGCTCGGCAACGGCTCCGCCCCAACAGGTTTTGCAGCGAAAAGCCCCACGCTGCACAACATTCTGCCCATTGATACGTTAGCTACTTCCATCCGGCCTAGGCCGAGTGAACGAAAACTCAACCGCAATTTTCACTGGCTCGCCCCCGACCTCCAGCACAGGATAGGCAAGGAAGTTGATGCTTCCGGCTGCCGGCCCCGGCTCCACCACCAGATTGCGCCCACGACTGAACTCCACACGGTTGGCCGGGTGGTGACCGAAGTAGTAGGTAGCCAGGCTCGAGTACTTGTCGCCTTCGCTGATATCCACAGGCCACCATTTACCGTCCGCGTAAAATTCAGCCCAGCAGTGATAGCCGTTGATGCGCCCCTCGTTGCGGGACGACGGAATCGAGGCACCGATGGCGAACCGTGCCGGAATATCCACCGACCGGGCCAGGGCGATAAAATAAGAATGGAAATCAGTGCAGTTGCCGGTCCCGGAGTCGCAGGCGTGAACGGCGTCGCCCTGTCCCCAACCGTCGCCGAACTTTATGTAGCGCATCTTGTCGATGACATGGTCGTAAAGGGCCCGAGCTCTCACCAGATCACTGCTCTTGCCGGCGATAACTTCTGCCGCCTCGGCGCTGAACTGGGTGGTGTCCGGTACGATGCTGGCCAGCTGAAGATACTTCGGGTGGTCAAGGGCCTGTTCCGTGTAACAGGCCTTTTCACGACGCTGGACGTGGTAGCGGAGCTCCACGGTCTGACCGCTGTCCTGTGGTTCCAGCTCCAGAAACAGCACCTGGTTGTCGTGGTCTCGATCAGTCAGGAAACGGCGCGTGCCGGGAGCACGCAACGATAACAGTTCCACAGTCTGGAACGGGTCCGTGCCCGCCACCGGCAGCCACATGCGCGCTGAGTTAGTGAGCTCAGGAACGGTAGCACGGTAGACGAACTCGAACTCATCACTGCCGTAGACCACGCCCAAATGGCCGGGCGCCGCGTTTTCCATGGCCACACGCCCCCACACCTTATCCTCCCCCTGTTCCCAGGTATAGTATGGTTGGCCGTTGAATTTGTGCACCGTGGTTTCAGTGATGGTCATTTCACCGGGATCACCTGCCATGAAGAAGTCCACGTCATAGATATCGCCCTGGACAGTGACCAGGTCCACACAGGCAAAATGCCGTCCCGGCCCCAGGTTGGCCAGATACTCCGTGTGCACCCGAACCAACTTTAGAAGGAGAATCCCGTCCTCGTAGGGCAGCTCGAAATACCCATTGCCGCGATCAGCTTCTTCCGCGATGTACCGTTCGATTCCAGCCTGGATATCGGCCGTTACGACGTTGGCCACTGCATTTGTCTCAGCTATTTGGTCACATTTCTCAGTGAATAGACCACTTGTTTCATTACTCTGATCCTGTGTGCATCCTACCAGCATCATGACTATGGCCAGCATAAGGGCCAGCATCGTCGTCCGCATCATCGCATCGACCGCCTTGCATCATTGAGGGAGAATCGGGTCACTTTTTGTTTGGATGGTCCGCTTTCGGATGATCCGTATGGGCATGCGCCGAATCGGCTTCATCTCCATGTGGATGGTCCGCTTTTGGATGCTCCCCGGTTGGGTGTTCCCCGGTTGGGTGTTCCCCAGTTGGATGTTCCCCAGTTGGATGTTCGGAAGCTTGATCCGAAGTGGGGTGCTCGGTAGTCATCTGTTCGGCAGCGCCGGTCTTTGTGGCATCATCAGCCTTGTCGGTGGTATCGCCACCTCCGCAACCGGCCAGAATCAACACAAGTAAGAGAGAAAGTACGGTCGCGGGTAGTATCTTAGACATTTGCATACTCCTTTTGCCCAGGGTAACAATCAGCCGCTAACTAAGCGGAATACATACTGATCCAGTTTGCGAAACTCCTGTCCCAGAGTATAGTCCCACCTCGGAAACCGCGCAACACCAAGGGGGTTCAAAGGTCGTGCTCGAGAGGCATTGAAAGTGATGTCGGAACCAAATATCTGTTTTCTTCCAGTGGCTGCAAAAAAAGGCTCCCTCAAATATGGGAGTCTATCCATATCCCCTGTACTAAAACCGAAAATCCAACCCAAGAAATGCCCCCGACATCCTCGTATTCATCAGTACCTCATCAGTTTTGATCTGGTAACCCAGGACCCTGTAACCGAAGGGGATGCTCGTGTTCTCACCCAGGCTGTATCGGAAAGCACCCATCATCTGATAGGTGGCCTCGCTGCTGATCCCGAACCCGCCGATATCCCCCTTCAATTCGAAACCCCACTTCGGATGCACATTCCAGGATCCGAAAGCCCCCAGGACCGGATCCCAAACTGTGGTTTTGGCTTCGGGCAGGGAACGACCAGCCAAAGTGAAATTTTGGCTGACGGAATAGGCACGCACCCCTACCAGAAAACGAAGGGTGGGAACCATCTCGGGCCGAAAGATCAGGTCGAGTTCGCCAATAATGTTTTTCAGGTCGAGTGACGTGTCCTGCAACCCATCGCTTTCGCCATAGAGATTGATATACTGGAAGTCGCCGTTGAGGCCCCATTGGCCCTTCTCTGCCATGAGGCTGATAAAGCCCCCAAACTTCACGTTCTTCAGCAAGGTTGAGAAGCTGCTGTTAATTGGAAAGGTTACCGAGGACAGGGTGATTGATCCCGACATCCCGGACAGAAAGAAGTAGGGACGCAGTGAGAAGTTCCAACCATCGGTGATAGTGTCATTCTCATCGAGTAAGGACGGACCACTTCCGGCTTTGGCACCAGAAGGGGCAAGAGCAAGAAAACAAACCAGAACCAGAACCACCATACGGAACAATGGCTTGGCTTTGTATTCCGGGTAGCAATGGAAACGAACCAGCTTCGACCTATCTGAAGTCATTCCTTGCTCCTCAATTCGAGATCAAACTGCCACCGGAACCTGGACAGGGGCTCCCGGCAACCAGTGGAACATGAACAGTGTTCCTACCATTATTAGAATATCAACGGGCCAGTATCGCAAGTCGAATGTGGGATTGAAAGCCTTGGAGGCAGAAAACCAGAAGCAACTGCTGTATTTCGGTCCTCGGCTTTGGCATATGTTTACAACACCTGACATTGCAATTTTCGGCCACTGGGACCGAGTACGGCAACAGTGCAGTTGACGCATGGGCGTCCAATCCGATAGTGCGTGGTGGTTGGTATGTGGAGTAGGGACGCCATGCCCCTACAATGCCTATCCCTCGAAATTTTGATCGAATGCTCTGGCTAAATCCATCGGGCAACCAGGGTGTGCTGGTTCTCCTGACTCTTCAGGATATTCATACATCCCTTTTGAGCTCAAAAAAACAGCCTCACCTGATCAGAGGTCTGCTGGGCATTTCGGCTTTCTCAAAAACTGGGTCGACCTGTGGGGCCGGGCGGAGAAACTTGTTTTTGCACAGTTGTCTTTGCCACTGACTGAAGATGCTTAGGACAAGAGTGTTCGCAACTCCAACCACAATCGGGAACAGGAAAATGGATGAAGCCAAACTCATTGAGAGATTGAAAAAGGTGGAAGCCCTTCATGCAGGAGCCACAACCCCTGGGGAAAAATCGGCTGCGGGAAAAGCCAGAGAACGCATTTTGACACGACTGAATGCCCTGGTAAAGGTAGACCCACCCATTGAATTCCGTTTTTCTTTGGGGGATATGTGGGCACGAAAGGTTTTTGTATCCCTTTTGCGGAGATATGACGTGCGGCCTTACCGCTATAGCCGCCAACGCCACACTACAGTAATGGCCAAGGTGTCCAAACGATTTGTCGACGAGACACTGTGGCCGGAGTTTCTGGAGATCTCGAAAATTCTGGAGGACTATTTGTCCGATGTGACCGATCGTGTGGTCCAGCAGGCACTCCATCAAAACAGCTCCGAAGCTGGAATACTCGAAAAGCCGAAGCGGTTGAATTGACGGCCACGAGGTGAATTGCCTTCTTCTTTTGCACCTCATGGCTTGGCCCGAAAAACCAGGACTTACCCTGCCTACAGTTCCTTGTCCAATTCCGCACCCTCATGCCGATTGCTCCGGCCATGCCTCTGGGTCAGGGAGAACAACGAGGTTTGGGCTCCGGCCACGGCCTTGCTGGCAATATCCTGAACCTTCTCGTAGGCGGTTTCCTGTTGACGGGTCAGGGCTTCGATTTGGCGGGACTGGGTTTCAACCAACTTGTCCATAGTCTCGATCTTGCTGGAGAGAACGTTGATTTCACCTTCGAATGACTTTTTCAACAATGCTTTTTGGGCTTCGTGAAGGGTGGTCAGTTTCTCGGTGGTATCCTTGACGGCCGCCGTGGTGCTCTTTTCAATTTCAGCGGGGATCGAATCGACCCGGTTCTGTAGATCGTCGAGATGCTTTTCTTTTTCCAGGAGGACCTTGGCCCGTTCAGCCAGTTCATTCTGTTTGTCACCGGTTTCCCTGTCGAATTCCACCCGGTTGCTGCTGATTTCCTTTTCCAACGCGCCCAACTCATCTTCCAGGGCATTGCGCTTCTGATCACGTTCGCGCGTCAAATTGTACTGGTATTCTTCTTCTTCCCGCTTGCGGGATTGGGCGCGAAGCCGTTCTTCCTCCCGCCATTTTGAAACAGCATCCTTTTCTTGTTTTTCGCGTTCCAGGGTTACGGCAGCCATTTCAACGGCAAAAGCCTCCTGGGTGTTTTTCATCTCGGCCTCGAATTTATCCTTGGCCTGATGGTGTGCTTCCAGAAGTGCCGTAAGATCCGTCGCCGCGGTCTCGATTTCATAGATCCGCTCCAATTCCTGCTGCTTCAACTCGATGGCACTCTTCAACTGGGAATACTTTTCGGCTTCCGCCTCTAATTTTTCGGCTATAGTCGCAAGCTCTCGTCCAATGGCGCTTTTCAGATCGTGGATTAGGTGTACGGGATTTTCGGACGCGGCTTTGTCGGCAGTGGCAAGGGCGGCTTCTTCTTTCAAAAGCTCCCGCTGTTTTTCAGCCTGGTGCAACTCCCGCTGGTTGTGCTGCAACATTTTCTTGATATTCTGGTAGGCGGCCTCTGTCGGAAATTCGACTGCCCACGCCAGCAGGCCCTGATCGGTTCCATCCAATTCGTACAAGCCCAGGATTATTCCCTGGCAGGTAGTTTCTGCAGCGGGAATCAAGCCGACGGTATACTTTCGAACCATATCATCCCGAATTGCCTTGAGGGCTTCTTCATGGAGGTCCCAGGCAGCCTGAGACGGCTCAACGTAACCGCCGAATTGCCTGCCGGAGCGGTTGCCAAGTTCTTCCATCCCAATTCCCGTGACTAACTCCACAACATCTTCGGAAATCCCGGTGGCATCAGCATCCTCGAACAGGGTGATGACGATTTCATTCACTTCAGCACGAAGGTTCTTGTTGCGTTTCAACAACAGGGACAGGACCTGGGCGGTTTCTTCGGGACGAAGGTACCTGGTCAGATCAGGCGCATTTTTTGGCATTTTTCCTGAAACCCCTTCTCATGGAGGGAACCATTTGGGCCTTTGAAAGGAAAACTCAAGATTTAAAGACAGGAAAATTGTTCAGGAGCTTTACCAGCCCAGGATAACATCCACCAAGGCTTTTGATATACAATTCGCAAGGGCCTACCGTTGGGTCTACAATAGAGGCTGTCCCAGAATCCAGACCAATTCGGCCTTGGCTATTGAATAAAAACCAAAAACCATTCGTTCTCATGTAAACGCCGTCCCAATCCCTCAAAAAAAGCACCTTCTCCACTTATCTCGGGAAGAAGGTGCTAATTCGGGACAAGCATACTTTCGAAGTCTGGTACCGACTTCCCCAGTTTCCTGGTGTTCGTACACTGTCCAAACTGGCAGCCCCTAGGGGACTCGAACCCCTGTTACCGCCGTGAGAGGGCAGCGTCCTAGGCCACTAGACGAAGGGGCCACAAAATCTGCAATACCCCGTGGGGTATTCCCGCACCCAAATCCTGCCAAAAATTCAGGTGATGTGGTTTTTCTGGACGATAAAGTAACTTGGTTGCCCGGGAAGGATTCGAACCCTCATCGACTGAGCCAGAGTCAGTTGTCCTGCCATTGGACGACCAGGCAATCAAGGGGTCAAAGTATATACCCCATCGGTTCGGCGCGCAAGTTCTGGCATCACTTTTTTCCTACTCTTGCAAATTACCCAATTCCACGTCTGAGGCCTCCGGAGGCATCATTTGCGCCTTTTGGCGATACAAAAGGCGATGCAAAGCCTCGGGCGATTCCAAATCCATCCCTCCGACCGGCCATTGCACAGGCAACAAGACAAAAGGCTCGGTTTGCCGACCGCCCAGACCACCGTGGCTGCTCGTTTGTTCCTCCAAAACCACAATTCGACCACGATCGGGCAGCCAGGCACCGTTGATCACCAAATCTCCGGTATCAGAATAATTCATCAATTGGGCCAGTTCCCCCGCCCAGCGGTCCCGCTCGTCGAAAGGTGCCAATGGATCCGTTGATCCAGCCAACTCACCGGTGATGAGATTGCGAACTCCGTCATCGCACAAGGCCACCGGATCGCCACCCTGGCGACGCGCAGCCACCAATCCCAGGCCGGGATGGTTGGCCAGGGCCTCCACCAACCCAGGATGCAACTGACGAATGTCATCCAGGTTCAGGGGCGCACTGTGACCGGTGAAATATATGTGAGCCAGGCTGCCGCTGACACAGACCACTACCCGGGGATCATCGTCCCCTCCTTCCAGATCAACGTATTCAGGCGTCATTCTTCGCAGAGCCCGCCGGCCACGAAGAGCAGCCCAGCCCAGATTGCTCTCGTCCACATCATCCAGTTCAGCCAACAGGGAGGCGGTGTGGCTGATCTCCGGATCAAAAGCCAGGCGCACGTCCATGGGATGGCCGGTGATTTTACTCATGATCTCGGCCAAGGCCTCTTCGATGGTCTGACCGTAAAGAATCCGGAATGGCATGCTTGGGGTTTGCCCATGATCCGACAGCAAAACGATCTCGTAGCGGATGGGCGATTTTCTGCGTGCCCGTCTGCGAAGCTGACGCAATCGGCGGTCAAAGGCAGTCAGGCTGATCTGGGCGGCATAGGCATCGGGCCCGGAATGATGTGCCATATCATCGTAACCGACAAAATTGGAATAAATCACCGGCACGCCTCTAACCATGTCCTGCTTCAGCCAGAAAAAACTCAGGTTGCGCAAAAAGGCAGTGGCTACCGCCTGCTGGGCCACCCGCTTGATACTGAATTTCAATCGTGGCCGGTCCCGGTCCAACAATCCAACCAGGGCCAGCACCAGCCCGGCCAGATAATCCCAGATGCTGTCCATCACGGCTTTGGTATAGGCGTTGGGGCTGAGGAAAAAGAGATTGAAATCCGCCCGTTCGCCTTCTCTCTTGCTGGAACTGTCCTCACCCACCGCACTGACGGTCATCAAACGTTTGGCAGCCCCCCCGGACATGAAACTGTTGATGCAAGAACCACCTTCAAGCAAAGGACGCCCACTGGCCGCTGCTCGGTTTTCAAGGATTCGCAAATCCTCCGGTCGGGTCACCACCCGCAGTTTCTGCTCCTGCCGGTCAAACCAGCGATAACCGGGAATATTGCGCCGGTCGCCGTACAACATGCCCGCCTGCACCGCCGGCGTATTGGAAGGAATGCCGCAATGCCACCGATGTAAACGATGGCTCCTTTTGGCCAGCATAGCCGAAATGGTGGGCATGCGACCCCGATTCAGGGCCCGGCGCAAGCTGGTGTGGGACAGACCATCCAGCTGAAGAATCAGCAATCCCCGCAAGGGCTTGATTTCGGATCGCGGACCAAAATAGCGTCCCAGACGATAGATCACTGATTGGAAAAAAGGATACGCCTCGTCCAGCCCCAGCCATCCGGTGATACCTGCTGAAATACCCGTAATAATCAATGTCCCCACAAATGCCTCACCATAATTTGTGATGACAAAAGCTGCCTCGGTGTGGGCAGACAGGTACAAAATCAGTCCGTTGAAAAGAAGGCTCGGCAGTCCCAGGGTCAAGGAGTTCAAGGGCAGGGTTAGAAAGACCATGATGGGGCGCAGGACAATCAACGCCAGGGCAAAAATAAGGGGCAGCCGCAGTACGGCCACCCACCAGCGGGGATACCCTGTGTCCAGACGGAAACCAGGCAACAGGGAGGTGGCCAGCAGAAGGGCCAGCACAGCCACCACCCATACTAGAAAATACCGTGCGACAATGCCGAGCAGCGTTTTCGCGGGGTCCCCCTTGCTTTTCAGTTAACTGTTGGCCGCGTTCTTCAACCTCGCCACCGTACGGCGAGCGCCCACCAACTCCATCACTTCAAAAATACCTGCGCTGCGGGATTGTCCCGTCAAGGCTACCCGCGAAGGATGAATGAGTTCACCGGCTTTGACACCCATTTCTTCCGCGGTGCTGCGGATTACCTCTTCAAAGGCGGAAGCGGGCTGGGCCACATCCAGATCCATTCCCGTTTCGATGGCCTTGGCCAAGGTGACCAAAGTTGCGCGCGCCGCTTCAGGCGTCACGTGTTCCTTCCAGGCTTCGGCATCCACAAAGTGCTCTTCCGTGAAGAAAAAACCGATATGGTTGGCCAGGGTCACTAGGTTGCTGAAGCGGTTGCCCAGGATACCGAGCACGCGGTTCAAATAGCTCTCGGTGTCATCAACCCCGTGGATCAGCCAATCGGTATCCAGTGCCCAATTGTCCCTGGCGATGATGGGTTTGGCCAACTCCAGCCGCTCTTCCGCAGACAGCCGCTTGATGTGCTCGCTGTTGATATGAGCCAACTTGTCATAGTCGAAAGCGGCCGGACTGCTGTTGATTTTTTTAAGACTGAATTTTTTGATGATGGCGTCGCGAGTCATCACCTCATCGGCGTTGCCGCCGGGGGACCAACCCAAAAGAGCCAGGTAGTTGGTCATGGCAGCCGGCAGGATACCCTGAGTCTGGAATTCCTCCACGCTGGTGGCGCCATGGCGCTTGCTCAATCTTTTTTTATCGGGACCCAGAATCATGGGCATGTGGCCAAACTTGGGCGCCTTCCATTCCATGGCGTTGTAAATCATGAGTTGGAAGGGAGTATTACTCACATGGTCGTCGCCGCGCAGGACGTGAGTGATGCCCATGTCGTGGTCGTCCACCACCACGGCGAACTGGTAGGTGGGAAAACCGTCGGCCTTGAAAATGACTCGATCAACCATCAATTCATTTTGGAATTCCAGTTTGTCGAGCACGATGTCGTACCAGAATGTACTACCCTCGTCTGGCGTGCGCAGGCGCCAGGCAAAAGGAGTTCCGGCGGCTTCCTGAGCGGCAATTTCTTCAGTGGTCAGGTGACGGCACTGCCCGTCATAACCGGCCCAGGTGCCTTCGTCGGCTTCGATCTCTTCCTGTCGGGCTTCCAGGTCGTCGGCACTGCAGAAACATTTGTAGGCGTGCCCGCCTTCGGCCAGGGTTTCCAGGTGCTTTCGATAAATATCCAGCCGTTCGCTCTGAAGGTAGGGGCCGAAATCGCCACCCCGGTGCGGGCCTTCATCCCAGTCCATGCCCAACCATTGCATGCCGCGCAGGATGGCGGCGTAGGATTCTTCGGTGCTGCGTTCCTGGTCGGTATCTTCAATGCGCAACACAAAAGCGCCGCCCTGGCTGCGGGCGTACAGCCAATTGAACAGAGCCGTGCGGGCCCCTCCCACGTGGAGGAATCCGGTGGGACTGGGTGCAAAACGAACTCGGGGAGAATTGGGGTTGCTCATTTGGAAGTTACCTTTCCTGAGGCGGATGAGCCGGTTTGCGGCTTTGGGTATTGTCCCCGATAGGTTCGCCAAGAACGACTGGATCAAGGGAATTTGCAAGTTCTTCGAGACCAAGCCCGTAAACTTTCAAGCTGGCCTTTTCCATTTCCACGCACTGACTGACCAGAACCAGGAACTCACGCATGGCCTGCAGGCCCCCGCGGTTTTCCACCAGTTCCCAAACCATCAGGAATGCACTGTAGCTGGCACGACGAAAATTTTCCCGATCCTTGCCAAGATCCAGGTCGGGCGGCTGGCTCAGGATATGATTTACAAGGGCAGGTGAATAGAGAAAAGATCCATGGGACCTGAACTCCATCATGTAGTTGACGAGGTGAACCCCGTCTTCACCCATGTACTCCGTCAGGCCGAAATGAAGCCAGGTAGGCAAGTCCACGGGCAGCCCCTGGTGCAACAACCAATCAGTCACCAGGATGAAAATAGCATGTCCCTCCAGAGTCCGGGACTGCAATGTGCCATAAGGTTCTATGATGCAGGAATTGCCGTCCAACTTGTAGAATCGCCAGATATCCAGGCCCGTTTGAGCCCGATAATCAGGGATGTTGTCTGGACTGACCACGGTCAGGGTGTCATTGACAACCAGCCCCAGCAACTTCGACAAATCCCGGTAGGCCCAATCAAGATTTTCGAGCATGGGGAGCATGTCGCAGGGCCTGTAGGCCTCGTTTTGCAACGTAATGAAATTTCCAAAACTATTGCGCCCCGGCTCCACCGACAAACCCTCGCGGGGTATCAATTGCCGCCGGCTGCAAAATGATCCGGGACCATAGGTGGTGCCGTCATCATCGATCAATGTTTTCCAGGACGGCCACCAGTATGAGTGCATGTGATCGGGAAAACCGTTCTCCACCAATTCTTCCTTGCTCAGGCGCGGGAAGCTGGTATCCATACTCAAAATTGGCATATCGTTGGAGTGGATGGATTCGGCCATGGCTGACGGAACCGGCAACAGAAAAGTCAATCCCAACAAAACCAGCACGGGAGCAGAGAATCGCTGTTTCATTTTCGGGGCCATGTTACATCTTTCCTTTGAGGGACTTGGCGTCCTTGTAATAACGCTGGGCTGTTTTCTTGTCGCCGGTGGCATCATACACCAATCCGATGTTGTTCAGGACATTGACTGTTTCTTTCTGCTCCAGGGCCATGTCGTAGGCTTCGAGGGCCTCGTCATGCAGGCCCAGATAATAATAGCTCAGCCCCAGGCTGTAATAGGCCCGATAGGAATCGCCCGCCAGCTCAATCAGCTTTTTGAAGGAATCCACCGCCTCTTCATACTTTTTGGCATCCATATAAGTCAACGACAGGTTGTAACGAGCCTTCACGTAACCCGGATCATCCAACAGGGCTTCTTCATAGGCGGCGATGGATTTGTCGTACTGCTTGCTCTTCTGGGCGCATCGACCCAGATGGAAAAGCAGCTTGGGGTCGGGGTTCAGTTCGTAGGCTTTTTCGAAGGGCGCCACCGCCTTGGCGTATTGTTTGGTTTGCTGGTAACATTGAGCCAGGGCCAGCCACCCCTGGTACATTTCGGGCAATTCACGAGTCACCGCGCGCAACGAGGGTATGGCTGCGTGGAATTTCTTGTCCCGCATAAGACTGACCGCGTAATTGTAAACCACTTCCGGCTTGGTATCACCGACACGGACACCTTCTTTCAAATATTTTGACGCTTCCTTGTCCCGCCCCTGCCTCATCAACAAATTGCCGATAGCCACCCGCAGATCATCAATCTCCGGATCGATTTCATAGGCTTTCTGGTAAGCCACTATGGCGTCGTCCAGCCGATCGTGCTTCTCGTGAACCTTGGCCGTGGCAATCCAGGTGCCGGCTTTTTCGGGATGGTAGTCGCGGGCCAGGCGTGCAACCACCCTGGCCTTCATGCTTTCGCCGTCCTTGAGATAAACATCCACCAGACGGGGCAGCAGGTCATCCCGTTCGGGAGCCATATTGTAGGCTTCGTTGTAATTCTCCGCTGCTTCTGTGAGCAGGCCCGACTGCTCCATGACTTTGCCGTCTTCCACCAACTGGCCCACCTGATTGTGCACGATGGACTGGGCTTCCATGTAGCCGTCTTCGGTTTCGTCGCCGGCTCGTTTGATCAGTGCCAGGGCAGCCGGCGTATAATCCTTCAGCAACTGCCGAACGACTTCTTCGTTGCCGGCTTTGGTTTCGAGTTGGTTGAGGGCCAGCACCAATCGCAAACCTTCGGGGCCCATTTCGGAACCAAAATTCTTGATGCCTTCGTTAAAAGTTTTGCGGGCGTCGTCGGGTCGACCGGCCTGAACCTGGGCACCACCAATCAGTCGCCAGTAGTCCTGACCTCCCAAAGCATCGAAACGACGGTAGGCTTCGAACTCGGCCACTGCCATCTGGAAATTGTCCAGCCGGGAGAAGGCCAGGCCCAGGTTGCGGTGGAAATCGCCTTCCTGGGGAGCTGTCTGCACGGCGCGGATGAAAGAATCGCGGGCCTGGTCGAAATGTCCATCGAGGGCATAAAGCACGCCCAGATCGTTCCAACTCCTACCATCGGTGGGGTCGGCCTCAAGTTTGGTGGTGAGTTCGGCAATTTTCTCCTCGGTAGTTTGTTCCTTGTTTTCAGCCCAAACAGGGCCGGCAACCAACAGGGCCAACACCATTGGCAGAACCAACAGGAGGGCATTCCAACGAGGGGAGCAATGATTTGCATTTCGAGAAAACATGCCTGTCCTTTCAAACAGAAATCTGAAGCTGGAAACCGGACTATGATACGGATAGATGGGGATTCTGTCCAGAATTGCGGGGCGGCAGACAATTCGTCCAGAAATCCGTCCGGATGATGTCCATCTTATTTATACACCACCTGCCTCCTTGACGTTCCGCCTTCATTCTGTTGTTTTATCCTCATGATCAACTTTCACATTCTGGGTGCCGGTGGAGCCGTGCCCACACCAACGCACTGCCCCGCAGCCTACTGGATCGGCGTGGACAAACAACAACTTCTCCTGGACCCAGGTCCCGGGGCCTTGGTGCGCCTGGTTAAATCGGGCCGGGCACCCCTGGGAGTGGACGAAATCAGCATTGTTCTTTTTACCCACTATCACCCCGACCACTGTGCCGACCTGATCGCCCTGCTGTTTGCCTCCCATTCTCCTGTTTGCATCAACAAGGAGCCCTTGCGGTTGTTCGGTCCGATGGGGTTGAAGGCTCTGCTCGGGAAATTTCGGGATATCTACGGCACCTGGCTGGATCCTCGCAACCGGTCCCTGGAAGTCACCGAATGGTCCGACGGCCAGGTTCTGGATTTGCCCGGCGGAGGTTCGGTGACCCCATTCCGGGTGAATCACCCTCAGGATCGCCTCTGCGACTACGCTCTGGGCTACCGTTTTTGTGATGCCTCCGGCACGGTGGCCGTTTTTTCCGGGGACACTGGCCCCTGCGCGGAGTTGAACCAGGCGGCCCGCAGCGCGGATTTGCTGGTGGTGGAATGCTCCACACCCGACGACCTGGCCACCGATGGTCATCTTCATCCATCGGCCGTGGGCGCCCTGTGTGCCGATAGCTTGCCCCGTCAGGTGGTCCTCACGCATCAATACCCCGCCGCTGCCGCAACTGACCTTGTGGCCGAAGTTGGCAAATATTATGAAGGACCCGTCAGCCAGGCGCATGATGGCAGTTCGTACCTGGTCGACAAAGCAGACTAACACCCGGGAACCGGCTTCCGGTCGCCTCCTGAAAGGAATATTGATGAATTTGCGAAAATTTGGAATATTGTGGCTGCTTGGTCTATTTATTTTCAACGCCGCGCCAGCAGTATCCCAGAACGAGGAATTGCTCGAAGGCCGCGGTGAACTGGAAATGGTGTTGATCCACGGCCTTGGCTCCAACGCCGAAGTCTGGGATCTGGTCAAACCCTATCTCAGCGGTACGTTCAAAGTGGTTGCCTTCGAACTGGCGGGCCACGGCCACACCCAGCCTATTGTCGACCCCACAATCAGCAAGGAAGTGACCCGGCTGGAGGAATTCATCAAGGATACGGGGTTTGCCTACCCCACCCTGGTGGGCCACGGCATGGGCGGCATGATCGCCTTGGAATATTCCCTGGCTCATCCTTCGGATGTGCACCGCTTGATAATGATGGATTCAGCGCCCTTGCAGCTGGCCAGCATCGACCAAAAGAATGAAGTGGCCCAGCAACTGCTCACCAACTACGATCGCTTTGTGGCGAAACGCTATTCAGCCATGAGCCCCATGCCGGACATCACCGACCAGGTGGTGGACGCGGCCTTGAAAACCGACAGCGCCACTTTTATTTCCCTGCTGATGAGTAGTTTTGATTATGACAAGACCGAACAGCTCAACACCCTGACGGTGCCGATGCTGGTCATCGGCAGTGAGCTGCTGTTTCCCCATCCCGACCAATCGCGGGCTATTCTCAACCAGATCGGGTTTGGTTATGCCCGGTCCCTGAGTTTCAAGCGTCTGGGACAAACCGGACACTTCATGATGCTGGAAAGGCCTGTCTACACCGCGAGTGTTTTGTTGGCTTTTGGGGTTGATGCTGAGCATTATTTCGACTATTAGGAATTCCTGTCGAACCTGTTTCGACACCAAAAAGCACCACCAGCAACCCCTGATATGCTATTATTATACCTTCAACTTTTACCAGGAGAGCCCAGTGCCACGCCCATCCCTTTTCCTCATATTCATGACCATCGCCTTGTGGACAAGCTCCGGTATCGCCCAGAGCAACTTCTCCGTACCTTTCGAATTCTGCCCTGACCAGATCAACAGCGTGATCAGTTATGAGTTGCAACATACCGGGCCTGTGAACCTGGTCATTGAGCACATTTTCACCAATCTCCATGTGCGAACCCTCGTCCAGGGTGTCCAGAATGCAGGCTCCCACCAAGTTGTCTGGAATGGAACAGATGAACAGGGTCAGCCAGTGGGAACAGGTATCTACATCTTCAAACTCAGCGGTGACGGTTGGGCAGTGGAAGAATGGGGTGCCATTGATTGTGGATCGGATGCTGCCATTCAGTCCCGGGTCATCGTCGGTGGCCGGGATGTCGACATGGGGTTTGCCAATATTATTGAGGATGTCGGAGATACGGAACTCGCCGTCTATTCCGCCGACAGCGCAACCCGTGTGATGGACTTTTCGGCATCAGCATATTCACGATACACTTTTTTCTCGTGGGGATTCGAAGACTCCCTGGGCCAGGTGCTGCCTGCCGGTGATTATGTTTATAGAATGACCAGCCCGTCCTACTCCGAAGATATCCCCTTCTCCATCAACCCCTTCCATCGTGGCGTGCTTTCCGTGGCGGTCACTGACGGCCATGGCAACCTCGTCACCGGAATCCATGGCCTCGGTGACGCACCCGTGGTCAAAGGACCCTTGCAACAGCTGGAGGTCAATTTTGGCCGCTCCATGTCGGCGGCTGAAATAGAATACATCCTCGATGGTGGGTTAACCTACACCGGAGCCTTTGGTTGGGCCCGGCCAATCTCTCACACAGTGCGACCCGACTCAATGGGGATCATTTTCCACGATTTCGATTTGAGCCGCCCCTGGCCCGATATTTGGGGCACCGGTTCTGTGATTGGGTATGGCATGTTTGATCCTTTTGCCGGCCGTTTTCAGCTTGGCTTCGACCATCAGGGCATCACCAGGACGGACCGTTATTGCCAGTTCACCGGCGAAACGGATATCAACGACTGGGTGATCAACCCCGGCCCGTTCTTTTTTACACCCACCGGCACCATGGAGCCGCCTTGCAACAACCCCATTCCCCTTGGTATGACGGCCGAGATTCGTTACACCATCGATGAAGACGGCCTTGTGCTGATGGCCATCATAGACACCGATGGCAACTTGGTGCGGCAATTGGTAGCTGAATACCAGCAGGCGGGATCGAAGACCATTTACTGGGATCGCCTGGACTATTCGGGAATTGAAGTTCCAGAAGGCATATACCACTTCATTTGGAACACTCAAAACGGGGATGGCGGCGCCGCGATAACCTCCGGTGACATTATGGTCAGCAATGCCGTCTCGGCAGTTCCTCATGTGGTATCCGACCCTTTGCTGCCTACCCTGTCGGCCAACCATCCCAACCCCTTCAATCCCGCCACGGTCATCAGCTTCGACCTGCCGGTCGATACCTTTGCCCGCATCACTGTCCTTTCCCTGGACGGCAAGCGGGTGGCCACCTTGTTGGCTGACAGGATGATCGCTGGCCGCCACTCGGTCACCTGGAACGGTAGGGATAAATACGGGCGTACTGTACCTTCAGGTGCCTACTTCTATCGGATGGAGGCAGGCGCTTCCATCAAGACTCGCAGGATGATGTTATTGAAATAATTCGGGTCAGCCCAACAATTCAATATCACTGTCAACCATCATAGTAACCAACTGCTCAAAGCTCACCGTGGGCTCCCAGCCCAGCAATCGTTTGGCCTTGCTGTTGTCGCCGATAAGCTGGTCCACCTCTGCCGGCCGCAGGAAACGCGGGTCCAGAACCACATAGTCCTCGTATCTCAAACCCACATGGCCAAAAGCCACTTCCAGAAACTGCCTGACCGAGTGGGTCTGGCCCGTAGCCACCACAAAATCATCGGGCTTGTCCTGCTGCAACATCAGATGCATGGCGCGCACATAGTCGCCGGCAAAACCCCAGTCGCGCTCGGCATCGAGGGTACCGAGGGAAAGCTTCTGGGCCAGACCCAGTTTGATGCGGGCCACCCCGTTGGTGATTTTCCGGGTCACGAACTCAAGTCCCCGGCGCGGGCTTTCGTGGTTGAAAAGAATACCCGATACGGCGAACAGCCCGAAACTCTCCCGGTTGTTCACCGTGATATGATGGCCATAGGTTTTGGCCACGGCGTAAGGACTCCGCGGATGGAAAGGCGTCGTTTCGGTTTGGGGAACCTCGCGCACCTTGCCGAACATTTCGCTGCTGCTGGCCTGGTAGAACTTTGCCTCAGGGCAAACCTGCCGCAGGGATTCCAAAATCCTGGTCACCCCCAGGCCGGTGAATTCGGCGGTGAGCACCGGCTGACTCCAGCTGGTGGGCACAAAGCTCTGGGCCGCCAGGTTGTAGATTTCGTCGGGAAGTGCAATATTCAAAGCCTTGTCCAATGAAGCCTGGTCCAGCAAATCGGCCTGCACGAACTCGATGTTATCCTTGATATGCTGGATGCGTTCGAGATTCTCGGTGCTGGACCGACGCACCATGCCGAACACTTCATAACCCATATCCAGCAGGTATTCCGCCAGATAAGAACCGTCCTGGCCGGTGATACCGGTGATCAGCGCTTTCTTTGCCATGATGAACCCCATCGAGTTTTTGAAAAAAACTTCATTTTTCTGCGGGAAACGGTGGCCCCCGAAGGGACAGACTATTAGAATTTACACGTCATCGGGTTGCCGGACAAGGGAATCGAAGGCCGCGAGCTGATTCCAACCCGTTACCATCGGATATATTAGCCCCAAGGAGCTGGCCCATGTCCATCGTTTTGAACGGTTCTGAACTCACCATTGAGAAGTTGGTCGCCATCGCCCGGCACAACGAAACGGTGGAGTTGGCCCCCGATGCCCTGGCGCGCATCACCCGTTGCCGGAGCTTCCTGGAGGAAAAGATCCAGGCCCGGGAAATCATGTATGGGGTCAATACTGGCATTGGCGAGTTCTCGGAAATTGTTTTGGAAGACGACCAGGTGCGTGATTTTCAGAAATACCTGATTTACAACCACGCTGCGGGCATTGGCGATCCCGCTCCCGTGGAGTATGTTCGCGGAGCCATGGCCGGTCGCATCAATGTTCACGCCCATGGGCATTCGGGCTGTCGTCCGGCCATTACCCTTACCCTGTTGGCCATGTTGAACAAGGGTGTGACGCCTTTCGTCTGCCAAAAAGGATCCGTGGGAGCAAGTGGAGATCTGGCCCCCATGAGCCAGGTGGCTTTGCTGCTGATGGGCGAAGGCCAGGCTTTTTACGAGGGCGAGTTGCTGGATGGGGCCGAAGCCATGAAACGGGCGGGCATTGAGGTGCCTGGTTTGGAAGCCCGAGATGGCCTGGCAACCATCAACGGCTCCAATTTGCTGACGGCCATGAGCGCTCTGCACATTCACGACATGCAGAAATGGCTGAAACAGGCCGAGATCGCCGCAGCCATGTCACTGGAAGCACTGCGGGCCAACATGAAACCCTACGAAGCACCCTTGCACAAGGTGCGCGGATTTGCCGGGTCCATGCGCAGCGCCGCAGCCATCCGAAAATGTATCGAAGGCAGTGACCTGCTCAGCGGCAAAGTCAAAACCAAGGTGCAGGATGCCTACAGCATGCGCTCCACGCCCCAGGTTATCGGCGCCGCCCACGATGCGTTGGCCTACGCCCGACTCCAGGTGGAAACCGAATTGAACGGTGTTGGCGACAACCCCATCTTCTTCCCCGAGTCGGGCACCTTCCAGACCGGAGCCAACTTTCAGGGTACCCCGGTATCGCTGCCCATGGAGATGGCGGGACAGGCCATCACCATGATCAGTGTAATGTCGGAACGTCGTTTGAACCGGATGCTGAACCCGGCGTTGAGCGCAGGCCTGCCGCCGTTTTTGACCAAGGGTGCCGGAATGTTCAGCGGGATGATGCTGAGCCAGTACACGGCCGACAGCTTGATTGTTGAGCAACGGATCTTGTCGGCACCGGCCTCGGTGGCTTCCATTCCCGCGGCGGCCGATCAGGAGGATTTCGTTTCCATGGGCATGAACACAGCCCTCAAGAACGAGCAGATTTTGGACAATGCCTACGGCATTCTGGGCATTGAAATGATGGGCGCGGCGCAGGCGTTGAACCTGCGGGAATTCAATCCTGGGGTTGGGGTGAAAGCGGCCTGGGATCGAATACGCGAAACGGTGGATTATTTGGATGTGGATCGGAGTTTGGCGCCTGATCATACGGCGATGCAGGCTTTGGTGAAGAATTGTGGGGTTTTGAATGCGGTTGAAAAATCCGTTGGGAGCTTGGGCTAAATTATTTTCCAGGGATCCGGGGTCAGGCCCCAGCCGTGGCTCCCTCGGAAAATCCGTCCTGGGTCCGCTTTGGACCCGCTTCCCCACAAGGCTTGGGCACTCCAAACAAATACCCCTGCCCAAGTCTCACACCCATATCCAACAGGACACGATAATCTTCGGCATCTTCTATTCCCTCGGCCACCACTTCAGCCCCCAGCACCTCGGCTATTTTCAACAAGCGGCTCAAGGTGTGACGCAATTCATCATCGGTGGCCAATCCCTGCACCAGGCGCTTGTCCACCTTCATCACCTGGGGATCGAGCATGAGTAGATTTTCCAGATGACTCTTCCCATAACCCACATCGTCGATGGCGATCCGGATGCCTGCTTCCTGCAAGGTGCGAACCCTGGGCAAGAGAACCGATGGGTCGCCCAGAAGTTGCTGCTCACTCAGTTCCAGACAGCAGTGACCATAATCATTGTTGACCTGCAGCACACGAATCAACTCTTCGGCCGGTGTTTGCAACAGGGTGGCCGGCATGATGTTGACGTGATAGCGGGGCACACCACCGGTCGCCGTCATACCAGCAGCCTGGGCGCACATTTTCAGGCACCGCAAATCCACGGCTGAGATGATGTCCATCTCCTGGCAATACCGGAACAATGCGTCAGGGGATTTGAGGGGACCCTCGGGCCCGCGAATAAGCATCTCCTGGGAAACAATTCGTCCGTCCAACAGGTTGACGATAGGCTGGCTGAATACCTGCATGACGTTGCCCCGCAGCAGGGCCCGGGTCATATCCGGCCCTACGCTCCCCGGTCGAATCATTCGAACTTCGGCAAGACTGGCCGCTCTTGAAACCCGGTTCTTGCCGCCAAGTTTGCTGCGCTGCAAAACAAAATGCGCCTTGGCCAGAACTTCATCAAAGCTGATGGCCGAGGCGGAAACCGCAGTAACTCCGAGACTGGCCGTGGTGGCCAGGGAATGATCCCCGGCCTGTATCACGTCGCGGCCGATGGACAAACGGATTTTTTCCGCCATGGCGTAGGCCTCATCTTCACAGCTGCCGCCCAGGACCACCACAAAACGGTCGGTTCCCACGCGACCTACCCGATCATCATCTCCCACGGTTTCCCGGATGCGGCGACCCGCCGCCAGCAAAACCAAATCGCCTACACCATGTCCGAGTGTGGAATTGATGCGTGAGAATTCATCCAGGTCCACCAGTACAATCTGCAAATCGCAATCCCGGCTGCGTGCCCTGGCCAAACGGTCCAGGGTCGCCCGTTCGATACCCTTGCGGTTGAGCAATCCGGTAAGCGAATCGGTGTTCTGCAACCAGTCGATGTTAGCAGTGGCAGTGGCCAATTGATTTTTCAATTTGGATTCACGCAGGCAGAAATGCACGGTGTGGCACCACAGGTCGCTGTGCAGGTCATCCAGGAGAAGGCATTCGGTTGCACCGGCCTGTTTCAAATCAAGGCAGAGGACGGGGTCGCGGGCTTCCATAAGGGCAATGATGGGCGTTTCCGCATAAGCAGCACTGATTTTTCTCACTGCCGCCAGCTGATCAACTTCGGCGGGGCGGGGCCCGATCAGGACCAGATCCACCGGGTTGACAATCAGATAGGTTAGGCCATCCATGAGGTGTTGATAGTGGGCAAGGATATATCTGGGATTGCGGAAGCCGGACAAGAGTTGGCGCACACCCCTGATAGCATCCGGGTCATTGTGCACCAACATTAAACGACGGACTTGTTTATCCGGAGCCATAAGCGCTTGCTGAATCCCTTCAGTCGACAACCAAGACCACATCCTTGTGGCCAGGCGCTGTTGAGCTTTCCTCCGCCTAGGAAATTACTCGGTCGGTTGAATTCATGCAACCGATATGAATGGCGATTGAATAATAATTTCATTGGTCGGGAGGCCCGAAGCCCCTCTCAACCCGCCTCTTTGATGATTTCCACCGTTGTCGAAGCATTGTTCATGACATAAAAATGGATGCACTCCGTCCCGGAATTCATCAGGCCTACCAGCTGTTTAGCGGTCCAGCGCTTGCCGATTTCCTTGACGTGATCGGGCGATTCCATGATCTCGTCCACCAGGTCTTCGGGCATGGAGATGTTGAAGTTTTTAGGTAAACTGGACAACTGCCGCACACTTTCAATGGGTTTCAGACCCGGAATAATGGGCACCGATATACCCGCATCACGGCACCTGCGCACATAATCCATGAACACGGAATTGTCGAAAAACATCTGGGTAACGATATAATCGGCTCCGGCATCGACCTTCTCCTTCAGGTATTTCAGATCGGTTTTTATGTTGGGAGACTCCTGGTGCTTTTCAGGATAACCACCCACACCCACGCAGAAATTGATAGCCTCGCTGTTGGCGATATCGTCCAGGAATTTGGCTTCTCGCAGGTCCACAAGCTGTTCCACCAGATCCTTGGCGTAGATATTTCGCGTGCGACCGTCACGCATGATTTTTTTGTAGTTGCTCTGGTCGCCGCGAATGGCCAAAACATTTTCAATACCCAGATAGTTCAGCTCGATGATGGC
The DNA here is from genome assembly GCA_024275485.1 of Candidatus Krumholzibacteriota bacterium. GTDB lineage: Bacteria > Krumholzibacteriota > Krumholzibacteriia > LZORAL124-64-63 > LZORAL124-64-63 > LZORAL124-64-63. Next base: position 53,021 of record JAJRZA010000036.1, read on the forward strand.
GTCTTCGGTTTCTTCACGGGTGAAACCGGCGCACAGCAGATGTGGAACCGTCTCAATGCCATAGCGATTTTGAATAATCCCGCAAATACTGATGGTGCCCGGACGCTTTTTCCGAATCCTTCGCTTGATGGAGCCATCATCCAATTCTTCGTACACCGCTTCGGCCATGTGACTGGTGACGTCGATGAAAGGTGGTTTCACCGGTGCGATCTGTTCGACAATGTCGATGATGTCGCGCACGGTTTTCCCTCGTGGAGGAGGAATAATTTCAAAGCTGAAAAGTGTGCGGTCGGCCCGGTCCAAGTGCTCAATGACGTGCATGATCTATCCTTGTTTGAATTCAATCGAGATTGGCGGCCAGCCAGCGGGCCGCCTCGTCTTCACCAATGCCACAGCGGCGCCCATAGTCGGCCACTTGATCTCTTCCCAAACGGCCGATGCCGAAATACCGGGCCTCCGGATGACTGAAATACCATCCGCTGACCGAAGCCGCCGGTTCCATGGCGCAGCTCTCGGTCAAGCTCAGACCCGCGTTCTTTTCCACGCCAAGCAAAGTGAAGAGCGCCTTCTTGGCAAAGTGGTCCGGGCAGGCGGGGTAGCCCGGCGCCGGCCGGATGCCTTGATAATCCTCGGCAATCAAGTCCGTAGTGTCAGGTTCGTCGGGGGCATACCCCCACAACCGACGACGGACTTTCAGATGCAACCACTCGGCGCAGGCCTCGGCCAGACGATCGGCCACCGCCTTGACCATGATCGCCTGATAATCGTCACCCGCAATCTTGAATTGTTCCGACAACTCGGCAGCTCCCAAACCGGCGGTGCAGGCGAAAGCACCAGCCCAGTCAGGAATATCGAAGCCCAGTGGAGCCACAAAATCAACCAATGAGAGATTCGCCCGCCCACTGGCACTGTAGCGCTGTTGGCGCAGAAAAGGAATGCGAGCCAGTTCGGCGGTTCGTTGAACATCCTTGTAAAAGACCAGATCGTCGTTGTCGTTGGCAGCGGAGAAAAGACCCACCACTGCCCTGGCCCGAAGGGAGTTGTCGGCAATCATCTGGTCCAACATGCTGTTGGCGTCGTCGAAAAGGCGGCGGGCTTCGGGCCCTGCGTCAGGGTTGTCGAAAATGGAAGGATGAGTGCCCGGCAGCCGCCAGGTGTGAAAGAAAGGTGTCCAGTCGATGAAATCCCGCAGCCCGGAAAGATCGATGTCTTCAAAAACATGCAGACCAGGTTTGTCCGGTTCCGGGGGTATGGTCTTCTGGAAATCCAAGCGCAGGGCATTGGCCCGCGCCTCGGCAAGAGTGACCAGTTTTCGCCGATTGAGGTCGGCCTCCCGCTTGTTCCGCATCTCAGTGTACTGCTCACGGGTAGAATCGGCAATATCGGCCTTGGTCAGAGGGTTCATCAGGGAGCTGAGCAACGAAACGGCCTTGGAGGCGTCCTTCACATAATAAACTCCCGGCTGGTAAAACGGCGCAATTTTCACGGCCGTGTGCAGACGGCTGGTGGTGGCGCCCCCGATCAGCAGCGGTACCTTCAAACCTGCACGTTGCATTTGGTCGGCCACGTGTTCCATCTCCGTCAGGGAGGGAGTGATCAGTCCGCTGAGGCCTACCACGTCCACCTTTTCTTCCAGGGCGGTGGCGATGATTTTGTCCACCGGAACCATCACACCCAAATCGATGATCCGGTAGTTGTTGCAACCCATGACCACTGAAACGATGTTCTTGCCGATGTCGTGCACATCTCCTTTGACCGTGGCCATCAGCACCGTGCCCGCCCCCGCGCTTTTGCCATCATCCAGGGCTTCCAGATAGGGTTCCAGGACACCGACGGCCTTCTTCATGACCCGCGCCGAACGGATGACCTGGGGCAGGAACATCTTTCCCTCGCCAAACAAATCTCCCACATGGTTCATGCCGGCCATCAGCGGCCCTTCGATGACCTTCAGAGGGCTTTGCAATTCCTCCAGGGCCTTCATCGTATCTTCTTCGATGAAATTGGCTTCCCACGTGAGCAGGGCGTGGTCAAGGCGTTCGGCCACTGGATATTCCCGCCAGGAGAGATCCTCTTCGTGGGTGGTTTTTTTACCCGCCGTACGGGTGGCCAACTCAATGAGGCGATCGGTGGCACCAGGTTTGCGATTCAGCACCACATCTTCAACTGCTTCGAGCAATTCGGGGTTGATCTCTTCGTAGACCGCCAGTTGGCCGGCGTTGACAATGCCCAGGTCCAGGCCGGCGTCGATGGCGTAGTAGAGAAAAACCGAGTGCATGGCCTCACGAACGGTTTCGTTGCCGCGAAAGCTGAAACTCAGGTTGCTGATGCCGCCGCTGATCAAGGCGCCTGGCATTTCAGCCTTGATGCGCCGGCAGGTCTGGATGAAATCAATCGCGTAGCCATCGTGTTCAGGCATGCCGGTGGCCACGGCAAAAACATTGGGATCAAAAATTACATCGCCGGGGTCCCACCCCTCTTCCTTGACCAGGATATCATAGGCTCGTTGGCACACAGCAACCCTGCGTTCCAGAGTATCGGCCTGCCCATCTTCGTCGAAGGCCATGACGATGGCGGCAGCTCCATATTGCTGTACAAGACGGGCCTTGCGCCGGAACTCGTCCTGCCCATCCTTGAGACTGATGGAATTGACCACGCCTTTGCCCTGAATTCTCTGCAACCCGGCCTCAAGCACTTCCCAGCGACTGGAATCGATCATCACCGGCACTCGGGAAACCTCGGGATCGCTGGCCAGCACATTCAAGAAATCGCTCATGGCGGACACCGAATCGAGCATGGCGTCGTCCATGTTCACGTCGACGATCTGGGCGCCTCCACGAACCTGTCGGCGGCCAACCTCGAGGGCTTCTTCCAGTTTTTCTTCGCGAATCAAACGGGCAAAACGACGACTGCCGGCCACGTTGGTCCTCTCGCCCACATTGACAAATAGACTTTCGGTGGAAATGTTCAGGGGTTCGAGTCCCGACAACCAGGTGCCGGGTCGTTTTTTGGCCACTTCACGCGGGGCGATTCCCTTGAGGGCCTCATCAATAGCCTTGATAAAGGCCGGGGTGGTGCCACAGCAACCGCCGGCAATATTCAACAAACCGCCTTCGGCGAAATCGGCCAGAATGCCGGCCATCTGGTCCGGCGTCTCGTCGTAACCACCCAAGTCGTTGGGCAAGCCGGCGTTGGGATGGGCCGACACCAGGGTATCGGCGTGCCAGGAAATTTCCTCCACGAAGGGACGCATGGCCGTAGCCCCAAGTGCGCAGTTCAAACCAAAAACAGCCGGATCGGCGTGTTGCAGACTGGTCCAGAAAGCAGCAGGGGTCTGGCCGGTGAGAGTGCGCCCGCTGGCGTCGGTTATTGTACCGGATATCCACAATGGCATTTCCTGTAAACCGCGTTGGCGCATGAGGCTGCGACAGGCAAAAACAGCCGCTTTGGCGTTGAGGGGATCGAAAACCGTCTCGATGACCAGGAAGTCCACCCCGCCGTCGAGCAGAGCCTCGGCCTCTTCGCCATACGCGGTCACCAGTTCGTTGAAGGTGATGTTGCGCAGACCGGGATCGTTCACATCCGGGCTGATGGAACAGGTGCGGTTGGTTGGCGCCAAGCTGCCGGCAACGAAGCGTGGCCGATCCGGGGTTTGCGCCGTGATCTTGTCGGCTTCTTTTCGAGCCAACCGGGCGGCGGCCACGTTGATGTCCCGCACCAGGTGGGCTGTCTGGTAGTCGGCCTGGGCCACCGAGGTCCCGTTGAAGGTATTGGTGGTTATGATGTCCGCACCGGCCAACAAATAGTCCCGGTGAATTTCAGAGATAACCTCGGGTTTGGTCAGGCACAACAGGTCGTTGTTCCCTTTCAGGTCCACCGCATGGTCGGCCAGCAATTCACCCCGAAAATCGGCCTCGCCCAAACCGTAGCTCTGGATCATGGTGCCCATGGCTCCATCCAGAACCAGGATGCGCTCGGCAGCCATCTCCCGGATCTGTTTTCTGGTCAGGCGTTGCATGGTTTCTTTTGCCTCAGGGTTTCGGGTCCATGGATCGGGATTCGTTAATAAAAGGGGCTACTTAATACTGGTGATCCGTGCCAATGATCCACTTTTGACTGAACCAATACCAGCGTCCGGTGCCCGGGACCGGAGCCGTCACATTATATCGACTTCGCCCCGGTGGCAACGGATTCGGCGCCTGGATTTGCAAAACCCCACCTTCGGCATCCAGCCAGTTGCAGGCAATGGCACCCTGTTTGCTTGCAAAAGCCGTCACTTCGTCCGCATTCAGGCAGGTGGTATTCAAGACCAACTCAAGACTGGGAGCAGATTTGGCGGCTTCTTGAGGATCCAAATTGGGGTCAACACCCATCAGGTTCACCATGGGCATCGGCAAGGAAGAAATCTTGATGCCAAAATTTTCCAGGGCCGCAAATTCGGCGGCCATAGGGAAGCGGGGCAACCGGGTAAAGTCGCTCTGGGGGCCCACCACTCCTGATTGCTGCCCGAAAGCCGTCCAACCCAACCGGGCGATGACGCCCTGGACATCCGGAGCATATTCTCCATAGGGGTAGGCCAGCAACGGATGAGTCGTCAGGTGCTCTTCCGCCAACCGATTGTTGGCCTCCTTGAGTTCCGATTCCAGACGTTGAATATGCAGCAGGGAATCCTCTTGAGCCCGGCGCCGGTTCATGAATCCATGATGCAGACCATGACTGGCCACCGTGGCACCGCCTGCCTGCATTTCCCTGAGTTGGTTCCAGTTCAAAACCGGTCCTTCGTGCTGGTCGATGGCGTCGGGGCAAACAAAAACAGTGAAGGGCCAACCACGCTTTTTCAGGCGGGGAAAAACCTCGGAATATACAGATTCGTAACCATCATCAAAAGTCAGGACCACAACACTGTCGGGCAAATCCTGTCCCGTCTTAATTTTATGGACAACCGAGGGCAAATCCAAAATCCGAAAACCATTCAATTCCAGATATTCCAGATGTCGATCGAAGACATCCGGAGTGACGCTTGTGGAAGATGGGGTATCGTTGCTCACGTGATGGTATATGAGAAAGACGGCGTGGGGAGGATTGCAGGCATCCCTGCAAGACGCAGGGTCTGAGATCAACAGGGACAAGAACAAAAAAAAGAACAGAACCAAGTATTTCATGAAGCCTCCGGAACTGGCAACGGGGAGAAACCCAAGGTGCCATGGGATCAACTCCGGAGGTTTGCGTCAACGGTTTTCTGGCCGATCCGGTCGAAGGCCATCTGCTGCCTCAGGCGCTGGTTCCGCAAGCACCACCTTGGCGGGACCAACTTTAGCCTCAGCCACAACTTTGGCCTTCGAATCTTCGGACAGGAATAGAATCAGGGCAGCCAGGGACAAAATGATGGCAATGAGATCGCGAAGGATGCTGCGTTGTCTGTAGTGCAATTTGTTCATGGATCCCTCCTTGGTTGCGAACTACGATAAGATTCCCCTGCAGGCATGGTGCCGCAAGTTGGCTGTCCTTGAAAAAACCCATCAACATCCTTCAATTAAATAATTTACAAATATCAAGATTCATCAACCTCCACCCAAAACCTCACATTTTCGTACCTCCAGGTACATTGATTGCCCCACAGGTCCAGCGCTACCGGATAAAATTGTGAAGTGGGGACGAAGTCATCAAGAGCACCGAATTCTGGATTTGTTTACCCTTGTTGTAAAATTCTGAAGATGAAGAATTGATTGGTCAGCCCTGAATCTGCTATATTTTCCCCAGTTGAGATTCTCCCATCGGCTCCGCACCCGGCCCCCGACCCGTGTGCAAGCTTTCTTTTGTCCATTGAAAGAGGAAAACAATGCCCCATTTCACCCCTCAGGGCCCCGCCATATCAGTGCGCCTGTTCCTTTTGATCAGCTTGATCCTTCTTGCTTTTTCTTCTGCCCTTGCCGAGGACGACACACCCTGGTCCAGCGGCGACTTCGGCGGCCTTGCCTTTCGGGAAATCGGACCTGCCATCGCCTCGGGCCGTATTGCCGATTTTGCCGTGGATCCCCGCAACAAAAACCATTATTACGTGGGCGTATGCAGTGGCGGTGTGTGGGAAACCCACAATGCGGGTATCACCTTCAAGCCCATCTTCGACGGCGAAGACAGCTATTCCATTGGCTGTTTGGCCATCAGCCCCAGCCACCCGGACATCGTTTGGGTGGGTTCGGGTGAAAGCAACAGCCAGCGCAGCGTAGCCTATGGTGACGGTATCTACAAGTCGGTGGACGGCGGCAGCAGCTGGCAGAACATGGGCCTGAAGCGCTCCCTGCACATTGGCCGCATCATCGTTCATCCCACCAACCCGGATGTGGTCTGGGTGGCTGCCGAAGGTCCCCTGTGGGGCCCGGGCGGCGAACGTGGTGTGTTCAAGACCACCGACGGCGGTGAAAACTGGCATTTGATTCTGGAGATTGACGAAAATACCGGAGTGGTTGACCTGGTGGCCGACCCCCGCGATCCCGATGTCATTTATGCCGCCACCTACCAGCGTCGACGCCACACCTGGACCCTGATCAACGGCGGCCCCGGCAGCGGCATCCACAAAACCACCGATGGTGGCGGAACCTGGACCGAACTGACCAGCGGATTGCCCAAAACCGACATGGGACGCATCGGTCTGGCCATCGCCCCCAAGGCTCCCGATACGGTTTACGCCATCATTGAAGCGGCCAAAGGCAAAGGCGGCTTCTTCCGCACCCAAAACGGCGGCGCTTCCTGGAAGAAGATGAGCGACTATGTTGCCGGAAGTCCCCAGTACTACAACGAGATCATCCCCGACCCCATCAACCCGGACCGCATTTACAGCATGGACACTTTCCTGCAGGTCACCGAAGACGGCGGGAAAAACTGGCGCCGGTTGAGCATTGCCAGCAAGCATGTCGATGATCACGCCCTGTGGATCAATCCCACGGATACCGATCATCTGATAGCCGGTTGCGACGGCGGCATATACGAGAGCTTTGACCGGGGTGACAACTGGCGTTTCTTCCCCAACCTGCCCATCACCCAGTTTTACAGGGTGGCCGTGGACCAGGATGAACCATTCTACAACGTGTATGGCGGCACCCAGGACAACAACACCATCGGCGGACCGTCGCGCACCACCTTCGGCCACGGGGCCAGCAACCGCGAATGGTTCTTCACACTCGGTGGCGACGGTTTCAAACCCGCCATCGACCCCACCAATCCGAACATTGTCTACAGCCAGTGGCAGTACGGCAATCTGCACCGTTACGACAAAGTGAGCGGTGAAAATCTGGACATCCAGCCCCAGCCCGAGTTGGGCGAAATCCTGAACTGGAACTGGAACTCTCCCCTGCTGATCAGCCCGCACAACCATGAGCGGTTGTACTATTGCTGCCAAAAGGTCTTTGTCAGCAATGATAGAGGTCATAGCTGGACCAAAATCAGTGGCGACTTGAGCAGCGGCGTGGACCGCAACAAGCTGAAGGTGATGGATCGGGTATGGGGCATCGATACGGTGGCCAAGAACAACAGCACCTCCGTATACGGCTCCATCATTGCCTTCAACGAATCGGTTGTGCAGGAAGGGCTGTTGTTCGCCGGCACCGACGACGGGCTGATTCACGTGCGCCAACCCGGTGAGACCGACTGGACCAGATACGACCACTTCAAGGACGTGCCCGACGGCAGCTATGTGAGCGATCTGGAGCCTTCGCAGTTCGATAAAGATGTGGTTTTTGCCACTTTCGACAACCACAAGCGTGACGACTTCAAGCCCTACGTTTTAATGAGCTCCAACCAGGGGAAAAGCTGGAAAAGCATCGCCGGCGACCTTCCCGAGCGCGGCACCGTCTATACCTTTGCCCAGGATCATGTGGATGCGGAGTTGCTCTTTGTGGGCACCGAATTCGGCATGTTCTTCACCCGCGACAACGGCGAACACTGGACCCAACTGAGCGCCGGCATCCCTGTGATCGCCTGCCGGGACCTGGAAATCCAGCGCCGGGAAAATGACCTCGTTGTGGCCACTTTCGGTCGCGGTTTCTACATCCTGGACGATTATTCCCCCCTACGGAATTGGACCACCGAAACCATGGACCGGAAAGCCATCATCTTCCCGGTGAAGGACGCCTGGCTTTACAACGAGGGCACGCCCGTGGGGTCGGCGGGCCGTGGCCACCAGGGCGATTCCTTCTACTTGGCCGACAACCCTCCTTTCGGTGCTGTGATCACCTATCGCCTGAAGGACAAACTGACCAGCCTGCAGGATCAACGACGAGAGGCCGAGTCCGAGAAATTCAAAAACGATGAGCCCGTTTTCTATCCCAGCTGGGATGAATTGCGTGCCGAGGACCGGGAGCAGGATCCAGCAATCATCCTGACCATCAAGGACGACTCCGGTCAGGTTGTGCGTCGCTTTGGCGGTCCCACCGGTGACGGCATCCATCGGGTAGCCTGGGATCTTCGTTATCCGGACATCAGCCCGGTGAATCTGAATCGCAGCGGCCAGAGTACTCCCTGGGACGACATCCCGGCCGGACCGTTCGCCATGCCCGGCTCCTACAACGTGACGGTGAGCCAACGCGTGCTCGGGGAAGAAACCGTCCTGGCAGGCCCTGTGGAATTCAAAACCCGGTTGCTGGGCACCAATGAATTGCAAACCGATGATTTCAGCGCCTCCCTGGCCTTCCAGAAAGAAGCCGCCGAATTGAACCGGGCCGTGCTCGGTGCCTCGCGCACCATGAGTGACGCCAAGACCCGCCTTGAACACATCCGGCAGGCCATCAACGATACTCCCTCCCTGAGCCGCTCCATGTTGGACGAGGTGGACCGCCTGACCAACCAGTTGGCCGACATGCGCGTAGTCATGTTTGGTGACGGCACCATCTCCAGTCACAGCGAACCGACCACTCCCGGCGTGCGCGGCCGGGTCAGTCGGGTCATGTGGGGCACCAGGAGCATCACCACCGCGCCAACGCAGACCCAACGAGAGAGTCTAGATGTGGCTGCTGGGCAGTTTGGACCTCTGCTGGAAGAACTGCGAAGCTTGGTGGAAAGAGATATCAATAATTTGGAAAACACCCTGGAAACGGCTGGAGCGCCCTACACGCCGGGGCGTATTCCTGTCTGGCAAAAGTAGAATTTTCCGAATACCATCCATTCAGGCTCCGGTTTCCCCGGGGCCTGTTCTCATTATTTCTCCACTTTTTTGACCTTAAAATTTCAATTATTCCTGCCAGTTGACTATATTCTTTCTGAAATACGGGAACAGTTATCCCATTATATTGTTGTTCCCTGATCCGATGAGGGCTTGCACTTTGAAGACGTGGCGAAAATTCCACATGTACAGTTTCGGCCACTTCAAACTCCTGAGTTTGGTCGTCGTAATATGCATGTTCTTTATTTCCATCACCGGATTTCTGCTGAACCACAGGCACGATTTCCGTTGGGTCGACACCACACGTGTCCCCACAAGGATTCTGCCGCCGGCTTATCAGGTCAGGCTGGACAATGTCAGGGAAGCCCAAGGCCTGGCGGATCTGTTTCCCGACGAGGCCAAGAGCGTGCCTCTGCAATGGCTGATCACCGATTTTCACACCGGTGAAATCCTGGGTCCCTATGGGCCCTGGTTTTACGATTTGATCTCGGCCAGTTTCACTGTTCTTTGTGTAACCGGCATTGTCATGTACTTCAAGATCCGGCGTCGAAAGCGCTTTTAACCCGGAAAAAACAAGGGGAGAACAACATGAGAACCGCAAAACTGCTGACCTTCGTTCTGGCTGCCGTGCTGATCAGCCTGGTAGCCACCGCGGCCCTGGCCAAAGACGTCTACACCGTGAAATCCATGGCTGGTGACGTCAGCAAAATTCAGGGTACCGAAATCACCGTCGAAGGCACCATCGTGGGGGCCTGCAAGAGCGGCTGCAAGATGTGGATCGCCGATGGCCAGTACAAGGAGGGTGACCTGTTCACTCTGGTTCGCGCCAAGGACGACGCTTTCAAATTCGACACCAAAAAAACCGGTGCCAAAGTGACCATGACCGGTTTCGTTGTGGCCAAGTACAAGGACTATTGCGGCGACAAGGATAAAAAAGACCACGCGGAACACAAGGAATCCGGTGAAGTCAAAACCAGTTGCGCTGCCCCAGTAGATGTTGAATCCGCTACCAAGGGCGAGCTGGAAGAGATGACCTTCTTTGCCACCACGGTAAAGTACATCGACTAGTGCCTGGTTTGATTTGGGAATAAGGGCCGCCTGGTTATTTAGGGCGGCCTTTTTTTGTCACCGCAATTTATTGGCCCCGTTCAAGGCGGCCACCCGATACCCTTCAGCCAAAGTAGGATAGTTGAAGGCACTGTCGATAAAGTAGTCCAGGCGTCCATCGAGAGCCATCACCGCCTGGCCAATATGAATCAGCTCGGTAGCACCGGTGCCGATGATATGAACTCCAAGCACTTCACGTGATTGGGGATGGAACAAAATCTTCAACAACCCCACATCATCCCCAATAAGCTGCCCCCGGGCAATTTCCTTGTAACCCGCACAGCCCGTTTCAAACGGAACGCCCTTTTCGGTGAGTTCCTCCTCCGTATCGCCGACCATGCTGATTTCGGGGATGGAATAAATCCCAAAGGGAAAATACTTGCGCAATTTGTGCCGCGGCTTGTTGAACATGTGACAACTGGCCAAACGGCCCTGATTCATGGAGGTGCTGGCCAGGGCCGGGAAACCGATCACGTCGCCAACGGCGTAAATATCAGGGTTGGTGGTTTGGAAATTGTCGTCCACAGTGAGGCAGCCTCGTTTGTCGGCCGTCAATCCAACATTTTCCAGACCCAGGCTTTCGGTGACGCCCTGACGCCCCTGACAGTAGAGAAAAGCATCGGCCTGCAGACACTTTCCACTCTTCAAGCAAACTTCAACCGAGGGTTTGTCGGCACCGTCAATTTTTTTGACCGATTTCAATTCCTCACCGAAACGCAGGGTCATGCCCCGGTTGCGCATATGGTATTGCAGGGCCTCTCCAATTTGAAGATCGAGAAATCCCAAAACCCGCTGGCCACACACCACCAGGGTCACGCGTATTCCCAACCGGGCAAACATGGAAGCGAACTCGGTGCCGATGACACCACCGCCCACCACGATCAGTGATTCGGGCAAACGTTTCATGATCAACAGGTCATCCGAAGTCAGGATGCAATCGTCATCAAAGGGAATGAAATCAGGGCGCACCGGTTCGGTGCCCACCGCGATGATGAAATGATCCGCAGTGAGTTCTTTTTCGCCTTCGGAATTTTTCACCAACAGGGTCGATTGGTTTTTGAACGAGCCAAAGCCCCTAATCAACTCCACCCCATTTCGCCGCAGCTGCACCCGAACGATTTCCATTTCCGTGGCGATGATGCGCTGGCAGGCAGCCATCAGTTCACCAATGGTCAGTTTTCCGGTTTTGACCTCGGCCCTCACCCGCAAGTGATCAATGCCGCCGGTAGCTTCCATGATGGCCTGGCGCAAAGCTTTCGAGGGAATGGTGCCCGTGTGAATGGCCACTCCGCCCACCTGTTCCATGCGCTCGACCAGGCATACTTTCTTACCGAGTTTGGCCGCTTGAATAGCCGCCTTCTGGCCACCGGGGCCACTGCCGATAACGCATAACTGGAAATCCGACAAGGGGAATCCTTCCGGGGGATGGTTGGTTGAGACTTGGTGCAAACTAACAGGCTGCTAGATATTATGCCCCCCACTGAGTATTGGCAACCTCAACAGTGGACTTTGGACCCCAGAAAACAGGGCCGTCCGAAACATCGGACGGCCCTGCCAGGAAACAACCGTTTGGATTTTACTTCACCAGCAGCATTTTTTGGGTTTCCTCGAACCCATCAGCCTGCAAGCGGTAGTAGTATGCCCCACTGGCAACACCTCTTCCCTTTTGGTCGGTGCCATCCCACAGAATGGAGTGGAAACCGGCGGTTTTTTGGTCATCGACCAGGGTCCGCACATGACGGCCTGCCAGGTCGTAGATTTTCAAACTCACCAATCCGGTGCGCGGGGTGGCGTACTTGATGGTGGTTGCCGGATTGAACGGGTTCGGGTAGGCGCTTTCCAGGGCGAAGCTCGTGGGCAGACCACCGTCGCCGACACCGCTCAAACCATCAGTCACGGTCAAGGAAACGGGGATCTCGATTACGGGGTTTTCCAGATCGTTCGTTTGAACCGAAACCATGCCCAGGTACTCGCCCGCCTCGGTGTCCACCGTGTTGAAGGTCACTTCAAGATCGCCCGAGCTCATGGGGCCCACCGCGCCTTGACGCGGCGAAACGCTCAGCCAGGGTTCAGGCAGTGGCTCGGCGGAAATCAGGATGGCCATCTCGCTGTGCAGATAATCGGCGTTGAAGTTAATCTGCAACCCGTCGGTTCCGGTGGCGTTTTCGGTTCCCACCGTGCAACCGGTTCCAGTATCGAGCACCTTGTACTGGTAAACGATGGTGCCGTTGGCGTTCAGAATGACCTGGAGCGTTTCCGGACCACCACCGGAGTAGTGGGGCACACCTTCATACTCGACGATGAAACGATTGTTGTTCAGGTCGTCGTAAAAATAAATGGTACCACCATTGCTTGGGTTAAGATCATCCCACAGGGCGGCCAGAAGGTTGTTGGGCTCACTACTGTTGGGGATGCCCTGGTTGGTGTAGGCGGTGCTGAGGGAGGTGAAACTCAGCCAACCGTTGGTGCAGATCCGCACCGAATTGAATGTAGCACCATAGTACGGGAAATCGAATCCCATGGCGAAGGGACCAAGGTTGGTATCATCGCCACCACCGGCTACAGTACCAACGCCGTTGATTTCCACCCATTGGTAGACCGGCCCGCCGGGCTCGTCGCTGTCGATCCAGGTGTAGCCGAAGGCGTCTGGACCACCGCTGCCACGTTCAATCGGTGCGGCGGTGCGAGTGTCGACTTCCCCTTTCTTGAATTTGCCTTCGGGAACCTCGGTCTGACGACGGTCGCCCAGGAAAACCGAAGCCTCGTACACCAACTCCCCTTCCCCGGTGTTGGTCATGGTGAGCAGACGCATGGTGGTATCGGGTTTGTTCAAGGAAACGCTTAGGCTCCCTGGGGTGATTTCACAAGTGGGACGCAAGGGTTCGCCGATGGACGGGAAAACGATGTAATCGACCCAGCCGCAATCCGATCCACTGTCCACGGAAACGTCCTTGGTGTAACTCCATTTGAAAACATGGGTGCCGGCATCCACAGGGAATGATACTTCGGTCCAATCCAAGGTGCCGGACCAACTGGCCAGCTCGTTATCGTCGATGGCGAACCGTAGAAAATCCCAGCCGCTCTCGCTGCTGACTTTTGCCATGAAAGTTATGGTGCCGGGTGCAAGCACTTCCACCTCGATGGAAAGATCCGAGCTCTGGTTGTGGCTGATCGAACCACTCTGGGCACAGTAGGTGCCCTCATAGGGGGCGATATCAGTGGTTAGCCAATCGCTCTGACCACCCATCTCCCAGCTGTAGGCATAGAAACTTCCGGTCTCAAAGTCTTCAATGCTAAGTCCGATGCTCATGCCGAATTGACCAAGGAAATCGTAGTCATCGCCGTTGGCAACCAGGTCGAATTCAGCCAACTCGCCAACAGGTGTCTCTGCGTTGGCCGCCACTGTCCAGCTCACACTGCGGCTTCCGTTAGGAGCCAGCATGGGAATGAAGGGATGCTCGTCACCCAGCACCACGTTGGGGTTCAGGCTGGTCAATTCCACGGCAATGTTCCGCACCGTGGAAGTACCCTGATTGGCCAAGGTCACGTTCAGGACGGCCGATTCTCCCGGATCCAGGATTCCGTCGTTGTCCTGGTCACCAGTGATGGTGTACCCATCGATTTCCAGCACCGGCGCATGGGCGGTCAGTGCGAACCCACTGGTGTAGAACGAATCCGCGTCGGTGGCCACCAGGGTGAACGAAATCACACGGCCATCGGGGACTGCCGCATCCAGGACCACCCGGAAACCGTCATCCACAGTGAGAAAACCGTCGGCGGCGATATCGCCGTAGGCCTCGGTGTCATCCAGAATCGTGATGTAGGAATCTTCACTGCTGATCACTGCCGTGACGCCCACTGCAGGCTCAAGCCCCACGTTGTGAAGGTTGACCGACAGGGTTACATCCTCGGTGAAATCCAGATTGCCGTCGTTGTTGCCGCTGGCATCATTGATGACCACATCGTCGAAAATGACGAAGGAGCCTTCGGGCGGGATGATCGGCACAACCCGGCGCTCACGGTAAAAATTCTGCTTCGTCACCGTGACGATCAGATCCTGACCAGGCAATTGATCCGGAATGCTGATGGTGGTCTCCCCACCGGTTGAAACAGCCGAACCAATGAGTTCGCCACCCACCGACAGGCCGATCAGGGCGCCGGCATCCACGGTGACATTGAAAAAGTCCACACCGCTGATAAGACTGGCCTCATGGGCCAAGGTCAGGTTGGCGGGAACTTCGGTGAAGATGTTGCTGAAAGCATCGCCATGGTGATGGAACAGGTAATAGGTCACTTCCTTGTTGTCCGTATTGTAGGGCCAGCTGCTGGCTTGGAGGAAGTACTTGCCGGAAGCGTTGGCAAAGGCGGGCAGGAACTTGGGATCGCCCGAAATGCCGTGGCCAGGATCAAAATCGGGCCACAAGTAATCGAACATGCCCCACACGTAGGTATCGTTCACGAAGGAGTAGGAGACTTCCGAGGCGGCAATCAGGCCCAGGGCACCCTGCGCGTGGCGATGGAAAGTCTCGGCAAAGCACTCTCCAGAGTAGTTGTATTTGCCGGTCAAGCAGTTGATGGAGAAGACAAAAGTAAGGTCCTCATTATTCAGTCCGGTAAGATCGTTGCTTTGATAATCCGGTTCACCCCAACCGGTTTCCCCGCCATGATCGCGATGCTGGACCAGGAAGGTGCCGGCGTTGATGTCGGCGTTGATGCGGGTGGCATTGCCTCCCCAATCCGTCAGATGACTAGGTGTGGCGGGCAAATAGCCCAAACCGTCAGGACCAAAGTAGCTAAGCACTGTGGCTGTATTGGTGGCCGTGGACCAGACAGTGGGGCTACCGCTGTAAATGGCGTACTCACGAGTCGGAACCTTTCCCAATTCGTTGGCCATGAAACCGTAGATGACCTCGTCGCACAGAATAAACCAGCGCTCGGTTTGCCAGCCACCGGCGATGACCGGTTGGGAGTAGAAGTCGGGATTGGTGGGAGGGTTCATCTCGTAGTCGAGTACCTTGCGTACGTAGGTTTCCAGGTTGGTGGGGTTGTCGGCCGTCATGCGGGCCAGAATAACGTCGGACATGTGGTTGCCGCTGACATCGGCGTAAATATTGTCCGATACACAGTAACCATCATAAATGGGAGCGATTACATCGGTGGCATCGGTGCCGTGATCACCCAGCAGCAGGATGGCCACCGGCGGCACATCCCAGCTGGCCATGGCGTTGTCGATAAAACCTTCAATGGCCGCCACAGTGTTGCCGCCAACATCCGGGGTGGTGAACACACCGGTGCGAATACCCTGCTCCGTACGGAAGCGCTTCAGACTGTCGGCCCAGGCCATGTAACTGGGCAGGGGCGGACAGATGATGACATATTCGAAGTCGGGAGTGCGGTCCCCGGCCTTGATCCCGCGCTCAGCCGGATCCTGCAACTCGGGCAGGGATGAGGCGTTCAGGAAAATGTCTTTCAGGATGGGATCAAACCACCTGCTGCGCAGACGATCCTCACCAAACTGTCCGTTGCCGCCGTTGAAGGTAATCTCCAAACGAATGTCACGGAAAACGACCAGCTCCTGGCGCACGGGATTGTACTGGAACGGCGTGATCCCCAGCATGGCCGTTTCAACCCCGCGGACGGCTGCAATCCCGCCAACTAGCAATGGGTCGTGGGGGTAGTAGGAATCCTTGGCGAAAATTTCATTGTTGCGGGTGTAGACCAGGGGACTGTCATCCGTATCGAGAGGAATGACCGGGGCCGGTGCCATTTCCACACCATAAAAGGTTTCGCGGCGGGAATCGATCATGCGCACGGTGGCGGTAGCACCGTTGGGCAGTGCAATGAAATGGCTGATGCCTGGCAAATCAGGAGCACCGGCGTCGTTGGGCAGAAAAACTCCGGGCATCCGGATGACATTGGCGCTGCGACCGTTGACATCCATGGTGCCGATGGTCCATTGGTGGAGTGAAAAATTCAGCTCCAGTTTGTCGCCGGCCGGACGAGTCATGGTCAGGCCTTCGGGGCCCCAGCTGTCGTCATAATTGTGGGTTTGGGCGTCGGCAATGGCAAAAACACTGGCTGCGCTCAAGACCATTAGTCCCAAAACTAGCAATCCAACGGTTCCGGATGAAATGCTCAGACATAACTTGGACATGGTTCCCCCCCTGAGGAAGAATGTGTTTAAAGGTCGATTGCTGGTGTGGATGGAGGAGGAGCAATCCTGTGCCCCGAGGAATGCTGGGATACCCCAACCGTTTGGAATTATTGCATATTTTGAGGCTTTTGTGGACAAATAACTTTGCATTATCAATACCAATATTGTCGTCTTTTATGATATATATGAGAACTGAAATTCATATTCATCATTCATTATCATGCAAAAATACGCAGATTCCCCATATCCCTGGGTCCCCGAAAAACCACCGTGCCAGCAATTGATCATGAATGCCCTGCCCATAAAGCTGCACCTCGTCAAATGAATGAACAACACACCAAACACAACTCCAACAAATAGGGAGCCACAACTTGAGGTACCTGGGTAATGTGCCGGCCACGTTCGGGGATTTACTCCACAATTTCAAAGTGGCCAGTTTCATCGTTGAAGTTGAATACCTCGCCCGTCTCGATGATGTAGTACCAGCCCAGGACATTCAAGGTGCCAGCCACCACCCGCTCCCTGATGTAGGGATAAGTAAGCAGGTTTTCCATCTGGACCAGGATGTTGACTTCTTCGGTGATCCACTCTCGTTCGGCAGCGCTGTTGCCTGTCATCAGACTAGTTACCCGCTCCGGTACCTCTCGAATAATCTCCAGCCACTTGAGAAGGTTGGGCATGTTCTGCAATGTTTCGGGCGGCTTATTCAGGGCATAACAACCACCGCAATTGCTGTGTCCGCAAACAACGATGGTATCGATCTCAAGTGAGAGCACCGCGAATTCGATGGCCGAAGCGGTGGCCACGAATCGCTCGCTCAAATGATATGGCGGCACAATATTCGCCACATTGCGCACCAGGAAAAGCTCACCTGGATCGGTTTTCGTGATCAGGGTCGGCACCACCCGCGAATCACTGCAACCAATGAAAAGGGTATGGGGATTCTGACTGCTTTTCAGGTCGTTGAACAGTTCCCGGTGGGCTTCAAAATCATCTGCCTGAAATTCGAGGATTCCTTTGAAGAGCTTTTTCATGTCAAGAATTCTCCGGATGGTTTGGATGTCGAATGTTGGATCATACCATTAAAGCCATGCTGAGGAAAGTTCAAGGGGAAGCCCGGGTCTATTATTCCCGCCCCAAGGCCACAACTGGATCCATCCGGGCCGCCTTATTGGCAGGGTATATGCCAAAGAACAACCCAATGGAGATGGAAAAAAGAGCCGCACCCACAGTAACCATGGGACTGATGGACAGCGGGAAACGCAAGACCTGCGTAACTCCATAAGAAGCCAGATACCCCAGACCAATACCCAACAGCCCTCCGATACCCGTCAATATCCCCGCCTCAATCAGGACCTGAAACAGAACCTCTTTCCGCTTCGCCCCCACAGCCATCCGCAGGCCGATTTCCCGGGTCCGCTCCGCCACCGAAATGAGCATGATGTTCATCACCCCGATGCCACCGACCAACAAACCGATGGACGACAAGACCACCAGCACCATGGCGATGCCTCCGGTAATTTTGTCCACCATGTCGCCATAGGTTTCACTGGCGATGGCGTCGAAATCGTTTTCCTGTCCCGGTCTGAGACGGCGCACCTTGCGCATGGTCCCGATGATATTGGAGATAACCTCGTCGACTTCGTAAGCGGGAAGTACCGATACGGCGATGTTCCGGTCCTCAATCCCCTCGGAAAGACCGTCTTTTTCGAATATGGTCCAGGGCAGGCACACATAATTTTCGCCCATGGCACCAATGATGTGCCCCCGCTCCTGCATGGTCCCCACAATGCGATAGGGTTTGCCGAAGATGCGAAGAACTTTGCCGATGGGGTCGCGTTTGGGAAACAGATCCTTGGCCGGGCCATATCCCAGCACGCATACGCGCTCCCGCGCCGTGACTTCGGCAGCGGTGAAGAATCGCCCTTCACCAACTTTGATGCTGAACAGGTAAGCAAAATTTTCCGACGAGCCAAACGCCTGCACGAAGTTGGTTTTTTCTTCCAGATACTTCAAGACCATTCCCGAGCCGTTGGAGACCTCATAGTCCACCAGCTCCACGCCCTCGGTGTCCTTCAACACTTGAATACACTCCGGTTTCAATTGTGCACGACGCATCAGTTTTTCGGGATCCTCGCCGCCGATACCACTGTTGCGTGTCACATAGATGTAGGGCCTGTTGGACGAAACGATATCGTCCCGAATGCGCTGG
The DNA here is from genome assembly GCA_024275485.1 of Candidatus Krumholzibacteriota bacterium. Classification (GTDB taxonomy): domain Bacteria; phylum Krumholzibacteriota; class Krumholzibacteriia; order LZORAL124-64-63; family LZORAL124-64-63; genus LZORAL124-64-63. The sequence goes on from JAJRZA010000036.1 coordinate 71,645, forward strand.
CTCAGTCCGCCGACAATGGTGTAGATGGCCAACAACGTCGTCACCCCGATGCTCACACCAAGGATGAGCAACAAACTGCGGGTGCGGTTGTGGGTGATGGTGTGCAGGGCCATTTTAAAAGTATCGACCCAGTGCAGGCTGAGCGATTGTCTACCCATGATACAACGCCTCCACGGGATCGAGGCCGGCCGCTTTCCAGGCTGGAAGCGTCCCAAAAACCCCGCCGATTACGAAGGTTGTCACCAGCCCCAGCACGATGGACCAACCGGCCACTGCAAAAGGCAGCGGGGAAACGAGGGAAATAACCCAGGCAATCAAAAGCCCGATCAAAATCCCCAACACACCACCCATCAACGAGAGGGTGATCGCTTCCACCAGGAACTGCCAGAGGATGGATCGACGCGATGCACCGAGAGCCTTGCGCACACCAACTTCCCTGGTACGCTCCGTGACCGAAACCAGCATGATATTCATCAGGACTATGCCGCCAACCACCAGGCTGATGCCCACCAAAGGCACCAGTGCGGCGTACACGCTTTTGCTCACGGCACTCCATATGGAAAGCAATTGGTCCGATGTCTGAACGGAGAAATCCTGCCGGTCCAGCGGCCGCAGGCGATGGCGCATCCGCATCATGAACACCGCTTCGTCCTTGGCGGCTTCCAGCCGGTTCAGATCCCGCACAGCCACTTTGATATCCACCGATTCTCCGGAACCAAAAACCTTTTGCCAGGAGGTCAGGGGTATCACCGCGAACTGATTGCGATTGTTTCCCACCACCATGGCCCGTTCCTGCACCACCCCGATGACCTTGAAATGTCGCCCGCCGATTTTAACTTCCAGACCAAGAGGGTTGGCGCGGCGGGGAAAAAGATTCTCGGCTACTTCGGACCCCAGCACCACCACCTGACGGCTTTGGGATACATCCAGCGGCGTAAGATGGCGTCCCAGTATCAGAGGGAGGTCTTCCATGGTGGTGTAGTCCGAGGTGAGGCCGCGAATGTTCACATTTTTCTGACGGTTGCCACCGGCCCGCATATTGTCGCGACGCGATACTACCGCACCCACTGCCCGGGCTTCTTCCAAATTGGCCCTCAGCCAGTCACGGTCCGACAACTCCAGGTCGGGATTGGACAGGCTCTCAAGAAAAGCCTCGAAATCGGTGAGAAATTGTACTCCGTCGATGCGGGAAATGGTGAAGACATCGGTGCCCTCATCGAGAACCACCGTGGACACATAACGATCAGCTCCATAGATCAGCGAAACCACAGCAATCACCGACATGGTCCCGACAATATTTCCGAGAAGGGTCAGAAAGGTGCGCAGTTTGTTACCGCGCAAACTTCCCAAGGCAATAAGCACCCCTTCAAAGAGATTCATCAGTCACCCGATCGGCCGAAGGAGAAGCCTTTCCTGTTTTTGGCTTCGACAACCACAAAGGCCCCGTCTTTGAGTTCCCGCAAAATACGGAATGGACCCTTGACCAGTTCCTGCCCCTCTTCCAGCCCTTCAATAATTTCAAAATCATCATCGCCGGCAATGCCGAGCTTAACCGGAACGAATTTGACGAAATCACCAACCATCAGGAAAACGCCTTCGGTTTCTTCGCGCTCGATTTCAACATCGTCAATTTCGGCATCATCATCAGGTTGGGGCGTAAAACCATAAGACCCCAGAGTCTCTTCCTGGGATGCGGATAGCTTGCCCTTGAAACGTCGGATATCTTCTTCCTTCAGGGGCCAGTCGCGCACGGTGACCGCACCCAGCGGTACCGCCAGGGCTTCATTTCGCCGGGCCACTGTAATTTCCGCCTTGGCCGACAATCCCGGACGAATATTGGGCACCTCATCCTGCAAGGTGATCTTCACTTCAAAGTCCACGGCTTCAGAGCTGCTGCCCGTGCCTGAGCCCAGCGGGCTGTTGCCGATTTCAGTTACGGTGCCGACAAACTCGTCATCGGGAAAAGCATCGATCTTGATGGTGGCCTTCTGGCCCAGAACAACCTTCACCACTTCGGTTTCATCGACCTCCACCCAGGCTTCCATGGTGCCTAGGTCGGCGATGGTCAACAGCACCGTGCCGGGATTGTTAAGCGTACCCATGATCACGTTCTCACCCTGCTCCACATTCAACCTGGTGATCAGCCCGGACATGGGTGCGGTGATGGTCACCTTTTCCAAATCGTAATGGGCTTTGGCCAGGTTGGCCTGGTACTGGGAAATACGGTGATGGGCCGCTTCCACCCTGGCAGCCTCCACCCTGGAGCTCGTTCGCGCCGAAATCAAATCCTGCTGTGATACCAGCCCTTCGGCGTGCAGATCTTCCGACCGCTTCGCCTCTTCCTGCGCCTTTTCGAGAGACGCCTGGGCCAGTTGCAACTCCGCCTCGGCGGTCAGGACCGTGGCCTCCAATGCCTGCACAACCGCCCGAAATTCGGTAGGATCGATTTCCATGAGCAAATCGCCCTCCTGCACACGCCCACCCTCGGCCACCGCCAGATTCAGGATGGTGCCCATGGTGTTGGCGCTGACGTCGACTTTGCGTTTGGGCTGCATGGTTCCCGAACAGTTCACCAGCGAAGTGAGACTCTTGCGCACAACTTTGCCTTTTTCCACTACGGCGTCCGGCTTTTGCCCTTTCAACAAGGTCCCGGCCACAATGCCGCCCATCACAACCACGGCTACAACAATGAGGATGATTTTCTTCAAGACAACACTCCTATAGTCCAAGCATGAGCCGAAATCCGGCCGTGACCGCAGTGATTAGAACCCAGGGCATGAAAACGGACAAGCTCGCCGGGGAACGATCCAACTTGAATACTTTTCCAAAGCCGATGACAACCACCACCAGCCCCCACAAAATGGTGACATCGGCAAAAGAATCCAACAGGATGAAAAAGAAAGACCCCACGGATTCAACAGGCAGGAAAACCGCCGGGCTCAGGGTAATGCGGGCAAACTCACCCGTGTTGAGAACCAGGACCAACTTCACCAGGGTTCCCAATCCATAGGGTATCAGGGCCGCCCAGTGCACAATGCCCAGGGCCTGCGAAAAACTGCCTTTGCCTCCAGCCATCTTGGCAAAAAAGCCCAGGACCAGGCTGAAGACAAGAGTACCCCCCCAGCTGTTCATGCCCGAGCTGATGACCGATGAAAATTTGCTGCCCTCACCCGAACCCACGGAATTTTCCAGTTTATCCAGAAAGTCCTTTTCACTGACCAGGGAATTCAATGCCGAAGAGTGGGACCGTCCACGATACTCCTCCAGAAGAACCGGCCCTTCCCAGGTTGTGGCCACTCCATTGATGACCACGATCAGCAGTCCGGCCATCCACCAGCGGGGCCAACGACCCACATTTTTCATCAAACGGCCTGGCCTGGCAAACAGGTCCCAGAGGCGCTGAGGCAGAAAATCAGGTTCTTCAACCGTGGTGGTGGTCTCGTCAATACTCAAGATGACGATCTTTCATTGGGATGCAATCTAGGCAGAACCCGCCGTCCTGCTGCAGCCAAGGGCGATGCTGCCTCTTTGTCAGCCAAGGCTGCGGTACCCTGGCGAGGGTCATTGTGCCGGGCCAGAAATTCCCTGGCGAACTGGCCGGATTCGATTTCACTCAGAATTGCCCGCATATTTTCCCGCACATCTTCGCTGATGACCCGTCGTCCCCGGGTCAGACCACCGTAGGCCGCAGTCCCGCTGATGCACCGGCGCATGCCGTCGACTCCATGCCGATGCAAAAGATCGGTGATCAGTTTCAGCTCGTGGACGCACTCGAAATATGCATTTTCTTCTCCATAACCACCCTCGACCATGATCTCAAAGGCGGCTTTTACCAGTTCGATCACTCCACCACAAAGCACAACCTGTTCGCCAAACTGATCGCTGATGCATTCCTGGCGAAAGGTCGTCACAAAACCACCACCCACCAGGCACCCCACGGCCTTGGCATAGGATGCAGCCAGATCCCAGGTTTCCGGTGGTGATGAATCCGTCACCGCCAACAGACCAGGCAATCCACCACCGACCGCGAAGCCGTCCAGCAGCATATCGCCCTGGCCTTTGGGCGCGACCAAAAAACACGGTCCCGACCATTGGATCTGATCGAATGCAATGGCAAAACCGTGGGCCAGACCCACAATACTGTCCGGCTTCAGGACTGGTTTGATTTCATCGGCAAAAACCTCCGCCACGACCTCGTCAGGCAGCATGAGCATGACGATATCGGCGGCAAGGGCAGCTTCAGCCACTGAAAGCACTGTCATGCCTTCACTTCGAGCTCGATCACCGCTGACTGACTGTTCGCGGCTGCCCACCACAACCTGCACACCTGAGCGACGCAGATTCAGGGCCTGGGCCCGGCCCATGGTGCCGTAGCCGATGATCGCCACAGTCAATGGGGCCAGGGGCTCACCATGGACCTGGTCGGCCTCGACCACCGTGCCGGCAGGAGGCGGGTATTGCGCAAAAAACTTATGCTTCATACAGCGAGAATACCGGGGTTGGGCCTTCTTGACAAGGAAGGGCTGATAGTATAAATTGCTTGCCTGTCCGGAAAAAAAACCTGGCCGAAAAAAAATATTGGTGGCGGCTTAGCTCAGTTGGTTAGAGCATCGGAATCATAATCCGAGTGTCTGGGGTTCAAATCCCTGAGCCGCTACCATTTTTTTGTATCCCGCATTTTTGCACCCTCCAACCTTTGGAGGCACTCCCTGTCCAGATCGCCCATGACAAAACTTGTGCTGTCTCGCCTGGACGAGTTGACTCGTCAGGCTTGCCCCGGTGTGACTGAACCCGGATTGCTGGTCGGTCTTTCCGGAGGGCCGGATTCGGTCGCCCTGCTGCGGATGGCCAAAGCCTGGGCAGACCAACGCAAGCGCCCCCTTGTCGCCGCCCATCTCAATCACCGTCTGCGGGGCGATCAAGCCGACGCCGATGCCGTGTTCTGCTCTGATTTGTGCCGGCAATTGTCTATCAAGCTCATTGTTCTTTGCGAAGATCCCCGCCCCCTGGCCCGCAGCCGCGGTGCCGGCATCGAAGAGGCCTCCCGAATCCTGCGACACGATTTTTTTCGCAAAATCCTGGCTGAAAATAACGATCTGCACTGCACAGCCACCGGACACCATCACGACGACCAGGTGGAAACCGTGATCATGCGCCTGTTCCGGGGCACCGGGCCCGACGGCATGGCAGGCATCCGCCCTGTGGCGGGGTCCGTTATTCATCCCCTGCTCCATTTGTCCCGCAGTGAGATCCTGGCCTGGTTGGAAAAAAGCAACCAGCCATGGCGTTCGGATCCCAGCAATCTTGATGGCGACAACAGCCGCAGCCGCATTCGCCGAGAGCTCATGCCCGTGATCCGATCCATCTTTGGCAACGGCGCCACTTCCGGTCCCGCCCGTTTGGCAGGGCTATGGGAAAACGACCTGGACTTTCTGGAACAATCCGCCCAACAGGCCCTTTCAGCCCTGACCGACGATCAAACCGGAACAGCAACCCTGCCGGTGGATCAATTGCGCAATTTGCACCCGGCCATGGCCGGCCGCCTTCTTCGTCTTTGGCTGACTTGCCACAAGCTTGTCGATCCGGCCAGACTCGAATCCGTGCACCTGATGAATATTCAGGCCTGGCTGCGGGAAGGTACTAGTGGAACCACTCTGGATCTGCCCGGAGGTTGTCGCTTGAAACGGGATTTCAACCTTTTGAGTGCCGAAGAAACCAGTGCTGAGACGGCTCCCATGCAGAATGCCGGTGATTTTCGTATTTTGGTGGCGAGCATCAGGGGTCCTGAAGATCCTGCCTCCTTCGGCCGGTCTGAAGGCCACGGAAGCCCCTGTGGAAAGGAATCCTGGAAATTGACCTGCCCCTCGAACGTCCTGCATGGCAACCTGAAGGTACGAAACTGGCGGCAAGGTGACCGGATTCAGCCTTTTGGGCTGGACGGAAGCCATAAGCTGAGCGATCTTTTCCGTGAACAACGTCTACCCGCATCCGAACGCTCCGGAGTGCTGGTTGTTGAAGACGACACCGGGATCCTCTGGACAGTGGGTCTGGCCCGTGCCGAGCGAACCCGATTGTTGCAACCTGGGCAACCCGCCGTTATCATCACGGTTGCTCCCCGGGGGACCGGCATCCAGAACAAAGATACAGACAACCATACGGGCAATGATTAATCAGTCATCAAAACAATCGGTCATCTGCAAACCAAAAGGGATACCCAGCGAAATGAGCTCCAAGCAGCCACGCAAGCCGAACAAACCATCCAAACAACCTCAAAAAGGTGTCAACTTCAACCAGATTCCCGGCAAAACCGCGGGTTTCTGGGTGCTCATCATGTTGGTCGTCTTTTTGGTCTACAGCACTATCAGCAGCAGCCATCAGGCTGTGCACGAGTTGACCCAGAATGTATTCCTGGAACAAGTTGCCCTGGGCAATATTCGTTCGGTGACCAAAACCACCCTGGATATCAACGGTGAGTTGAATGAGAAGACAACTCTCATAGTCAAGGACGGCACCGAGCAGGTTGTGGATCGCTTCTACACCCGGTTGTGGAGCGATGAACCAGGTCTGTCACAGCTGATCATGGACAGCAACCCCGGAGTGGTGCTGACCGGCGAGCGCACCAAGACCAATTGGTGGGCGCACTTCCTCATGTATTACCTGCCTTTCCTTTTGATCCTGCTGCTTTGGCTATTCTTCCTGCGCCAGATGCAGGGCGGCGGCAACGAGGCTTTCAGCTTTGGCAAGAGCAAGGCCAAGATGTTCAACATGGACGAACCCGAAATCACCTTCGAGGACGTCGCTGGTTGCGACGAAGCCAAATACGAGCTGCAGGAGATCATCGACTTTTTGCGTTCCCCGCAAAAGTTTCAGCGTCTGGGCGGACGCATCCCCAAGGGTGCCCTGCTGGTGGGCGCGCCAGGGACGGGCAAGACCCTTCTCGGGCGGGCCGTGGCCGGAGAAGCCGGTGTGCCTTTCTTCAGCATGAGTGGTTCCGATTTTGTCGAGATGTTCGTTGGCGTGGGTGCCAGTCGTGTACGTGATCTGTTCGATCAGGGCAAGAAGCACGCCCCGTGCATCATTTTTATTGATGAGATCGATGCCGTGGGCCGTCATCGTGGCGCCGGTCTCGGTGGTGGTCACGACGAGCGTGAGCAGACGTTGAACCAGCTGCTGGTGGAAATGGACGGCTTTGAGAGCAACGAAGGCGTGATCCTGGTGGCGGCCACCAACCGTCCCGACGTCTTGGACCCGGCCCTGTTGAGGCCCGGTCGTTTTGACCGCCAGATCGTCGTTGATATGCCCGACATGGTGGGTCGCGAAGCCATCCTGAAGGTGCACATGAAAAAGGTGCGCCTCCATGAGGAAGTATCGGCCAAAACCATCGCCAAGGGCACTCCCGGCATGGCTGGTGCCGACCTGGAAAACCTGGTCAATGAGGCAGCCCTGTTGGCGGCCCGCAAGGACCACGACTCCGTCACCATGGTCGACTTTGAAGATGCCAAGGAAAAGGTCATGCTCGGCCCCGAGCGCCGCAGCCGCGTCTTCACGGAAAAAGTCAAAAAGGAAACCGCTTACCACGAAGCAGGACACGCCGTGGTGGCCTTCCGCTGCATAGAGTCCGATCCTGTCCACAAGGTGACGATCATCCCCCGCGGCCAGGCCCTTGGCTTGACCTTCACCCTGCCCAAGGAAGACCAATACACCCAGGACGAGCAAATGCTGCTGGATCGGATTTGTGTTGCTTTGGGTGGCCGTGTTGCCGAGGAAATTTTCCTGGGTAAAATCGGCTCTGGTGCCTATTCGGACATCCGCTCGGTGACCAGCATTGCCCGCTCCATGGTCACACGCCTGGGCATGAGTAAAAAAATGGGCCCCATCTCCTACGAAGAAGGCGGTGGACAGGTATTCCTGGGCCGCGATTTCGGTCGCCAACCCACCACCAGCCAGAAAACCCTGGAGGACATCGACACCGAGATTTACCGCATTGTTGATGAGCAGTTGGACCGGGCCCGCAAAATTCTGAAAGAAGACCGTGAGCTGGTCGAATTGTTGACCGCGGCCCTGCTCGAACGCGAGACCGTCGACGCCGAAGAATTCGAAATGCTGATGAAGGGCGAAGAATTGCCGACACCCGAGTTGGAAATCGATCATTCCACCGGCAACGATGATGCCGACGCTGACGATACCAACAGTGACGCGTCGGTTGAAGGCCGCGGTGATGACGATGGCGACAAGGAAGCGAATCCATCGACGGAGGATAACCCGGAAAGTCCGGATGACCCGGACAAGAGTTCCCCCCGGGGGGGAAATTGACTTCACCGAGCGAAACCAAAGGGCCCTGCGAGGGGCCCTTTTTTGCGCCCGCCTGGAATATGGGACGCCTGACTCTGACGCCCACGGCACGCCCGCTCATCATGGGCGTCCTGAACCTCACCCCGGACAGTTTTTTTGATGGTGGTCGTCACCTTCAGGTGGAAAATGCCCTGATCCAGGCCGCAGCCATGATCGAAGCGGGCGCCGATGTTCTGGATTTGGGGGCCGAATCATCACGACCTGGTTCTCAACCCATCACCAGGGACGAAGAATGCCTACGGCTACTGCCTGCCCTGAAAGCCATCCGTTCACGATTTGATGTCCCCATCACCGTGGACACCCTTCGCCCGGACACCGCCCGCACCGCCTTGGCCGAGGGCGCCGATGCCATCAACGACATCCAAGGTGGACGCGACCCACAAATGCTGGAACTAGCGGCAAATGCCGGTTGTGGATTGATCTTGATGCACATGCAAGGCACTCCGTCCACCATGCAGGTGAAACCGGCGTACGAAAATGTCGTGTCCGATGTGGCGCAGTGGTTGGCCCATCGTTGCACCGATGCCCTGGCATCGGGAGTGGGCAATGACAGTTTGATGATTGACCCGGGGATTGGTTTTGGCAAAACCCTGGAACACAACCTGAAGCTGCTGAACAACCTTGATGTTGTGGGATCGGACCATCCTGTTTTGCTGGGCGCCAGCCGCAAAAGTTTCATCTCCCAACTGACCAATGCGCCGGTTGATGATCGCCTTCCCGGAAGTCTTGCCGCCCTGTCCGCCGCTTTTTTTGGTGGCGCCTGCATGGTGCGGGTGCACGATGTAGCCCCATCGGTTCAGTTCCTGGACGTACTGGCTGCCATTGCCTCCAGATAGTTTTTTTCACTCCTGTTGGTGGTGACGCTTATTGCCGGCACAACCCAGGCCCTGGCCCTGCCCGGGAGCATTCCCACAACCTTTTATCCGCCAGAGGCAATTCCCCATTGAGAAACCCCTTTCCCAGTGGTAACTTATGGATACAATGTGGACTTCAGTAACCGGCAACCCACTCATCGACCTCCTCGATATCCTTATCGTGGCTTATTTGCTGTATCGGCTCATCGTCTTCATCAAGGATACCCGGGTTATTCAGATGTTCCTGGGTCTGGGATTTCTTCTGTTGCTCTCCTTTGTTGCCAGAATCCTGGGCATGATCATCGTGGGACAAATCATCGCGACCCTGCAGACGGTTTGGGTGGTGGCCTTCATCATCATATTCCAGCCCGAGCTGCGGGCCGCCCTGACCAACCTGGGGTTGCGCAGAGGGTTCGGCATGTTCCGCCAAACCGATGAATTTCCCGCCGAAGCCGAGTTGCTTGCCTCCATCTCCCGGTTGAGCAAGCGCGGCCTCGGAGCGCTGATCGTCATCGAAGGTGAAGTGAGGCTGAACAACTGGATCAAAAAAGGTGTCATCCTGGACGCCGAAATCACTGCCCTGACCATCGAAGCCATTTTCACTGTACCGGGTCCGCTTCACGACGGCGCGGTGATCATCAGCCAAAACAAAATTGCTGCCGCAGCGGTGATCCTGCCCATCACCGAGCAGGAAGAGCTGGCTTATACCCTGGGCACTCGGCACCGGGCGGCCATCGGCATCAGCGAGCAGTCCGATGCCATTGTTATCGTCGTTTCCGAAGAGACAAGAGCCATCAGCGTGGTGTTTGACGGGGAAATCCGCCGCGGCTTGTCCCTGGAGGATGTCACCATCGAACTGGAACGCATTCGGCGCAACAAATCGGGTTCCGCGCGCAAACGCAAAAAAGCCTCCGACGAAGGGTCGGAGACCGGTGAGAGTTTGCCCGCTTCTTGAATCAGGGAGTCTGTTCAAGCACTTCTTCCTTTGCTTTTCCGCTCCCTTTTTTTGATTTCCCATCCTTCTGATTTTCAGCATTTTCCTGCCCGGGTAATACCGCCTGCAAAAACACCGTCACAATATCCGGATCAAAACGGCCACCGGGATCTTCACGCATTTGCTGGGCCGAGTCCTTGGCGGACATGGGCTCAGGCAAACCAATTCCATTGATCATGGCCACATAGTTTTCCACCACGCTGACCACCCTCGCTGGCAGTGGGATCTCACGCCCGGCCAAACCTTCGGGATAACCCTGGCCATTGTATCTTTCGTGATGGCAGGAGACGACCTCCAGTATGGTGGTCGGCAAATCCCGTTCGCTGAGGAGGTCACGACCCCGCTCCGGATGTTTGTAGTAAACCTGAAGTTGTTCCGGGGTCATTTCCGACGGGGCTACCATCAACTCGTCGGGCTGGCCCACCAATCCCAAATCACGCAGCAGGCAGCCGTAAAGCAAGTCCCGATGCTGATCGGGCGGAAAGCCCATTTCCACTGCCAGTAGATTCAGTTGTTCCACCATGCTCAGGGTCACGTCATCGGATCCGAAACAACGGATCTCCCGTTCCGCCATCAGGGTCTGAACCAGGCTTTGGGTCAGATCAGCGTCGTCGTTGTGACTGTCGAAACGTGCCAGCATACGGCCGGTGGGTTCAAACAATTGCATGAGACGCTCTTCGGGGAACATCTCCATCTCATCCATTTTGCACCCCAGCAAAACCATTCCCTGATACTGGTCATCCCAATTCAAACCGATCAGCCAATCGACTCCGGCAGCCATCATCTTGTCTTTGATTTCCTGGAACAGGGACGGCAGATTGGCAACCCGGACGGGGCGCTCCATGGATCGGAAAAACATCTTCAGACGGTCCTGGCCCATATCCAAAGCCATCCAATCGGTGCCGTGACCGGCCATGACCTGGGGACGGTTTCCATCAGGGGCCAAAAAAGCGAGTTCGTCCAGCGGCATGATTGTCTTGACGTTGCGCCAGAAGATTCGCCAGAAGTGTGGGCGATCGTCGGCATCAGGCAATTCCAGGGCCAGATGGTAGAGCGTCTCGTTCAGGTCCGGTGGGGTTTTGGTGTTGGAAGGCGCGGTCACACTTTGGGCTGCTTCCAACAGGTCTTCCACCGGGGCTGAGGAATTCTCCGATGAGGGCATTCCGGCTTCAACTGTGGAACCACCAAGAACCTGCATCAACAATTCAAAAGCAAAATTCTCCCCGACAGTGTATTCACGATCTTGACCGTTGTTGCTCAGAAGGATCACCCCGATGAGCTGCTTGTCATGCAACAGGGGCAAAATCATTTCGGGATTCACTTCCTCCAGATAATCCGTTTCACTTTTCTTCAGCTCATCCGCATGCAAGTCCAGGATTGTCAAAGGTCGTGCATAGTCAACCAACTGGCGAGCAAGAGAACCAGCCAAGGGGATTTTCTTCTCTCCACTTGTGCTGCGCAGATGAATACCGGATGGGAAAAGCAGGGTCACATTGTCAGCCAACCCCTGACTGAACAGAAGATTGGTCAACGCATCGGCAAACTCCTGGCGGTTCTTACCGTTGTGCCAGGTGCCGAGGGCGGAAATCGCCTCGGTCAGGGATGTATAGCGGTGCTCCTTGCGGCGACCCTTCCGGGCATCCTTGGCCGTGAATTCATGCAGAAGGTCATTAAGTCCGCTGTCGGCATCACCCTCCTCATCCTCCAGAAAACTCATGGCCCCGACATCATCATTATCTTCGGTGGATTGATTCAGGACGGGTTCAACCGTTGCTGCGGGTTGGGCTTTTGCCAAATCTGGAGGTTGCAGAGCCGAATGATCGGGGGCCGTGTAGTCCTCATTGTGGAATTCCCTGACCGCATCATCCACGTTCAGGTAGTAGCGCAAAGGCAGATCATCAAATTTCCCATCCAGGAAGCGACGAACCACCGGGCCCACTCCGGAAAAGACCGCTTCTCCACCCAGGGCAATCAATCGGCGTTGAAAGTCAGCCAACACCCGGGCACCGCTGCCCCCGAGGCTGGACAAATGACTCAGATCCAGAACCAACTGGACCTTTTTTCGGGACATGGCCTGCTGTGCCAACTCCTGCAAGGCGGTTTTGTCCGACCTGCTGACGGAACCCGCCAGAGAAACGCCAAACAAAGCTGGATCCTTTAGTTTAAGAGGTTGGAACTGAATGGCCATTTTATTCACCTTTACAAACACCAGGACAACCGACGGCTGTCCTGGTGTTCGTCGATCTCAGAATTTTGCAGAAATTACACAAGAGATTCGGACAACCATTTGTCCAACACCGTACGCATAAATCTCCACTCACTTCCTACCTTTTTAGCCGGAATCTTACCCTCCTTGGCAAGGCGGCAAACAGTTTTAACATGCATTTTCAGGTACTCGGCCGCTTCCACGGAAGTCATGACCTGTCCTGTTAGATCGGCCCCCCCTATGTAGACCTTAGACTAATCGCTGTAGTTCGGCATGGGGGTATCTCCTCTCAGAGTCATATTTGCGATGCGTGCCACATCACACGAATAAGCAAAACAAAGCAACTCCCATGCCCATAAGCCGGACATGGCAAAATCGGCAGCTTTCCCCTGTTTTAATGGTTTAAAGGTAATCAGAAGGTATTACCAGGCCGTTTTCAGCCATAAAAGACGGTGCAGGATACATCAAGAATCGCCAGGGCATTGCAATCCGCAATCAAGATCCGGGACCAAAACCCTTCCAACGCAGTAGGCTGGACCCGGAATCGGGAGTTGAAGGATGAAAAAGTGCGTTGCCAAATTGACACAAACGGGCCCAGCATTGCTGCAATTCGATTTCCTGATCTGAATCAAGGGTTTCGTCACACCAGGAATCCTGCCATTTCAGAAGCAACTCTTCCATCTCATTCATTACCAGAAGTGGAGTCTGAAAATTCCCAAACCAGCTGGTCAGACGCTGCCATCGGGTATCTTCCACCCATTGCTCCAGGGAATCTCCGGCATCCAGTCCAGCGGCCAAATCATCCAGAAAGGATGCCAACAGATTGAGACCAACTCGCCAGCCCGAAGGGATTCTTTGAGGCTCCTGCTGCCCCAGAACAACCAGGGACGACAGTGCCCGGGTGAACTGAATCAACCCCGTCTCCCCGGATTCCCCAGCCACTCCCCCCAACAAATCAGCCTGGACACCCAGATGGGACAAAACAGACCACGAAGAGGTTTTGGCCATGGAATCGGCTGCAGAATGGCGGAGCCGGGATTCCAGCTCCGCCAACAGCAGGGCAAATTGGGCAGGTTGTGTTTCAGACGATGGCAGGTAACTCAATTCCGCTCCCGGGCGTTGCCGCGGGCCGGACGGACCCGCTAGGTCAAACTGACGGCACCGAATTCTGCCAGATCGTAAATCCTCTCGGATTCGACCTCGGCTTCAACTTCGGGTTCGACTTCAGGTTCAGACACGGCAGTTTCGGGCTCACCCTCAGGAAGGGCCCCAAACTCGTCCAGATCGTACACCTTTTCTTCAGCCGGGGGAAGCACCGCTTCGGCTACGACTTCAGCTGCGGTTTCAGCTTCGGGAAGAGGATCTTCCTTTTCTGGTATTGCCGACTCCAGAAAACCCGTATTTTCCGGTTGGCTGCCCGAGTCGCCCAACAGATTGTCCGCTTGACTGAAAGGATCCACATCCGTCATGGGCTCCATTGCCGGACCCGATTCCGCAAAAGGATCGTGTTGGTTGAGGTTCAAACCACCTTCGGGGGGATTTTCAGGATTCCCTGTGGAGACATCTTCGGCATTGAACGGCAAACCTGTCAAACTGCCGAGGCTTTCACCCAGGCAGGTCAGCCGGTCACCCTGTTGAGAGAAACTCTGGGCAACTTCCACCAAACTGCTGGACACTTGATTCACCGATGGGATCAGTTTTCCCACCACCTCCGTCATTTTACCGGCTGAATCCCCAGGACCCTTGTCCAAACGTGCCTGGACCTGTTTCAAGCTGGTTTGAATTTGCTTGCGGGGCCCGTCTCCACTCTCGCCCATGGCGGTTGCCACCTGTCGGAATTCGTTGCTCAATTCCTCGAGAGACTGGGTCATGGGCAACAGACGTTCGCCCCGGGTGCCCAGACGAGCAACCTCCATGGCCATTTGGAAGGCCAACTTGCTGCCTCGATCCACAAGATTGTTGATCTTGCCCAAACTACCCTGGGCACCGAAATCTTGGCCCCAGGCTTCAACTTCCCGGGTGATGTCAGCCACAGCCTCGGCCACCTGTTTTTGATCCTGACCACTTGTCATCTGGCTGACCAGGCTACCCAGTTCGGCCAGTTGGGTTGACAATTTTTCCACGGCCACACCTTGCTGGCTCATTTTTTCCCGGGTGGACTGATTCCAACTGCGGGCATCCTGAACAACACCCAGGATTTCCCTGGATTGGTACTGATCTTTTTACCGGACGCACTTGGACTCGTTGCGAGCCGCTTCTCCTTCATCAAAGAGCTGGACCGCCGCATCAGCCAAACTCCTGGCCATCTGGTTCTCGAATTGCCCCACAAGATCATCGCGGGATTTCGATTCCATGGCAGCCAGCAGCCGGCGCAATTCCCCTTCCAGGGCAATATTTTTCTTCTGACTGGCCACTTGCAAGCGCCACGAACCCAGGGTTTCCGCGACAAAGGCTGCCACCCGGGGATCGGATTTGAAGTCGGAATTCTGCCACGGTTCTTCCTGATCCAACCGCAGGGCAGAGAGTTGATCCAGCATATGGATTGCCGTTTGATGTTGTTTTTCAGCATTGCGGACCGCCCGGGCCACAGCCCAACTGCCCAAAAATCCCAGGGACAAGACTCCGGCCACGAGGATGTACAACAGATTCAGGGGATAGGTCTGGTAATTGAACCATTGGTCAACCTGAGTCAGTCCTGCAGGATTCCAAAGCGACAGCGGATCCACCCCGGCCACAAACACCACTCCCCCAGCCAAGCCCAAGCCGGCCACCAGAATCGAAATCAAAAACATGGTCCCAAGGCCGCCTCCAGAAATACCCAATTTATGGTCAGTGGAAGGATTTGGAAATTTCTTCGGGGAAATTTTATCATTGCCATCGGCGACATCAATCTCCGGCAGGACTGATCCAGCATTTTCACTAAAATCTGAAAAATCCTCGAGAGACTCATCCTGTGTTGTATGTTCGCCCGCAAGGCTTTCAAAATCCATGTCGTCGTCCCAATCAAAACGTTCCTGGTCGCTCATCAGCGGATCCTTTCGCAGTCGGGGGCCGCCTTTCCCCGCACATGGTCAGGGTGGGGCAGCGGTTCAATTTCTGGTGTTTTTATCGACAATAAGCAGAGCGACCAAAGCAAAATTCTGCCTCCAATCCCAAATTTTTCATGCAACTGGTGGTCCAAATATTGTCGGAAGCGGGAATGACCTCAGGGAGATCAACTTAACTGAAATATTAACTCCTTTATTATCAACATTTTAAATGATGTCAATCAACCCATCCGTGGCACATTCCCTACAAGTCCTGGCAGGAATCCCGAACCACGAAGGGTCAAAAACATGCCGAACGCACTGCGCAAAACCGCCTCACCCCAGTATCTCAGTCTATTTCCCGACTGGAGCGGGCCGCGTCCCCTTCGTTTCTATCTGCTTGAGCAACTTCTTGAAGCAAGGCGGCAATCGACCTTCCCGACCAACCTCGCCGGTCCCGATGAAGACGTGAATATTTACCTGGCTGATCTGATGACCGCATTTTTAGGCGGGCACCATCCCACTGATGTTCAGTTTGGTGCGATCCCGCTTTTGGCTCCTCCCGCAAAAAGCCTCGGCCGGAGCCGGCAGGCCGAATTTTACCGGCACAACGCCGATCACCGCCTCATCATGCTGGGATTATTCAGCCGGGGAGATCATTTGCGAAAACGGGCGGATCTTTTTGGTTTGAGCCACCGGGAGACTCATCTGCGGGACCAGGGTGTGGGTAGGGATTGCTATCAATTGGCCGTCAACCTTCTGGAATACAGAGATGTGGGCCAGGCTGGAATAGTCGACGTTTGGCGAAAATTGGCTGAAAATTTCGAGCGCTATATCCAGGTGCTGTCCACCATGGCCGTCGGCCGGCTGGGTCTGGGCGCGAAACTCAGTCAGACTGATCTGGGCCTGCTTCTGACCGGTCCGGCACCCGAGAACACCGTGGTGTCTTCAGGGGATGGGCGACATATGGATCGGCTGTTGGACTTGCTGTTGGAATTGCGCCAGTTCACCGGAGAGAGAGGTCTGCAAAAGAAAAGGGCCGAGGTCATCAACCTGGCCCTTCATCTGAATCTTGATCCGCAGAAGCTGCTAGAGCAAACCGGTTGATCAAATCACCCGACCACCACAGAACTTGATGATATCCCCATATAGCCCCTGATCACCATGGTTGGCCAGTATAGCGTGGCCGCCATCGGCAAAAACCCGGAATCGGGACGACTTGTTGCGCGACTTTCGCTGCAGAATACGCAGGGAAGCCGGAGACGCCCTATCGTCATCCTCGCATTGGGCTGCATAGATGGGAACTTTGATTTTGCCGATCTTGCTGCGGGCGATGTCCATGCCCTCCATCAGATCAGCATTCCACCCCAGCATGTTGTGCACAAAACCCAATCGATGCAACTTCATTCGGACCAGCATTCTCTGCCAAAAACTCTCCCTCGGTATGATGGCCGGAGATAGCAGGACCAGCGAAGATACACTTTCAACGAGAGCCAGGTGAAGGGCCAGGGTAGCACCAAAGCCCATACCCACCGCGTGCACTGGCCCACCTCCACGGGCCAACAACCGGTAGCATTGACGTCCCTGCTGCAAAGCCGCCTCCCAGGAAACCTCGCTGATGGTGTTGTCAGGTGTGCCGAAATCCGGCAGGCGCAGAACATATACGTTGAGGTCGGCATCGTGGAGCCGAATGGCCAACTCGCGAAGACTTCCCGGACTGGTCGAAACGCCGTGAATCAAAAGCACCGAGGAATTGGCGCCTTCTTTGACCTGCAAAAAACTGCGGTCGTTTTCGGGGATGTTCCGCTCACTCTCAAAAGACGAGACCAGTCGCTGATGAGCCCGTAGAGTCATGACCTGACCACGGGTCGAATCGGGCTGCTGTTTGCGGGTGCGGGCCAAGTCCCAGGCGGAGAGAGTCAGGTTCTGGGTTTGGCGTGAGAGTTGGACTCGTTTTTGGGTGGCCTGAAGGCCCTCTTGATTGCCTGACTGGTTCAGGTCGCCCTGGGCTGCCCCCCCCCTTGGGTGTTGCGGCCGGGCCGGGTGCTGTTGTGACGACCGGCCCTGGGACCGTTGTGGCGCTCCACCGGAACGGTATTTCTTTCCCTGAGCATTGTCCTTGTTTCGGGACCGGTTGCCCATAGCACGACCTGATCGACCACCGGAAGATCTGCCACGCCTGCTGTTGTTGCCTTCTGCGTCCAAAATGAACCCTCAGTTTCCCATGATTGTATCTGTCGCCGACAAGTCGGCGGCAGCAGTCACTATGATATCAGGCCAATGGTTTTGCTCCATGCGGCCCAGAATTTCGTGGTCCGAGTATTTCCCCGATAGGGTGAAGACCGTGGTCATGCCCAGCTCTTTGGCCATCACCAGATCGGCCACGGGGTCATCCGAAATAAATAGGGCTTCGCCGGGCCTCACGCCAACCCTTTTAAGAGCCTCGCGATAGATTCTCTCCTCAGGTTTTCCCATTGTCACCACTTTTCCGGCTCCGGTCACCAATTCAAGAGCCGCGGCCCAGGCTCCTGGTCCAAGACGACGGTTGCTCTCCGCGTCCAGGAAAAAGGTGTTGCGATGCAGGCAGACCAGGTCGGCGCCAAAGTCCTGCAGAGCCGGCAAGGCCGCGTCCAAATCAGAAATGGACAGTTCAGAATTGGCTCCCAGGACTACAGCATCGCAGGGCCCTGAAGTCACTGTTTCAAACCCGGAGGCCTGCCAGAACCCAACCAAACCGGGTGTTCCCAACCAATGTATGGTGTGGCGACCCCGTTCCTTCAGCCAGCGAACACCCAATCCCAGAGCCCCAACCAGGCCGTCTTCCGTGACTGGAAAACCCAGGCCGCGCAGGAGCTCAATCAGGTCTTCGGGTCTGTCAGTGGTGTTATTGCTGACCAGGCAATATGGTACGCCACTGCGTTGAATATCCTGCATCCAGGATACGGATCCTGCCACCGGCTGATAACTCTTGTCCCTCACCAGAACACCTTCAATATCGATAAGCCAAGCTCCGGGAGCTTTGAACGGTTTCATTCTGGACCCTCGCAGAAAGCGCCGGCAACCACCCGATCAACCAGATCATCAAAAGAATGAACCAACCGTTGCCAGCAGAATTGATCCACATCCCGATCCAGGGAACAGACGTGACCACAGGAATTCCCGGTCATCAAGTCACTCAAAAGGTCCACCAGTTCGTCTTCCGTTTCGTAAAAGTGACGACCTTTACAGCGTGCGCCGTACATGGTCGGATAAACCTGCTCCCGCGGCAGCACGGGATAACATCCAGCCTGCACAGCTTCGGCCACCGAGATGCCAAAATACTCTTGATTGGCACAACTGACCACAATATCCGCCCGCTCCAGGAGCTGATCGTACTGCTGACGACTGGGCAAATATCCAAAAGAAACACAACGATCTCCCAATTGATCAGCCAGCAACTGGAATACTTCTTCGTGGGTTTTGGACTCCCCCAGCAGAGCCACATCGAAATCAAGGCCTGCCTGCATCAACCGCAACATCGCCCGGCTGAACATCCCTGGACGCTTGTCGAATTCCCACCGATGGTTCCAAACCACCAGGGGACGGGTCCCGCGTGGCCAGGCTGGTCCGATATTCGGATCACAATCACCCCCGCGGTATTGGGCAAAGTGGTGGTCCGGCAGGGGCTCTCGCTGCAATCCCACTCCCAAAACTTCGCTGTTGGCAGCCAGGCGGGCGGGCACCTTGCGCGGAACCCCTTCGGGCATCTTCCCCAGATAAGAGGAGAGATTGTCCAGGAACAGCTGGCGATGAAACTCGCTGTTGAACACCACCCTATCTGCTACCAGGCAGCTGATGATGTTGGTGAACCCGAAGTGGAAGTCGAATTCTTCATCCGGAGAAAGGGGATAAGTCATCTGGTTTTCATGCATATAGAGGATAATGGGTACTCGGTCCAAAGGTGGATTCAACATTCCCCGCAAATCAGCAACATTCAAAAATCCGGTTGCAAAGATTAAATCAAACGGCCCGTTGTCCTGCTGATTGAGCAAGTCGGCAAACCAGACGGCCGCCCCGCGCATGCGCCATTTCCAGAAGCGGGCAGGAAGAGTGAAGGATTTGAACTGGTGCCGGGAACGCTCGATCCAACCTTCACGAAAGGCCCGATGACTGCCACCATCATAGGGCTCGATGAACAATATTCTCTTTATCTTCAACTTTTACAACCCCTTATAAAAAACCTTAAAGATGAGTATTCTCAACAGATTCTGTCAAAAAACCAACCATATTGAACGAAACCCCGATTTCCTTTATAATTCATTTTGAAACAAGAGCTAACAGTTTTTTGCCCCGTCCATTTCCCGTTCGGAACCGTTCGGAATCGTTCGGGTTATCCCCGGCGGTTAGTTTATCTCGTTGCGCGATGGTTTTCAGGTTCGCCCCTCAGGCCCCTCAGGCACCTCCGCCCCGAGACCCCGTTCACTCCTTGAGAGGATTATTCATGAAGAAGTTTGCCTTTATCGCCCTGCTGACTGTGATGCTTTGTGCAAGCATTGCCAGCGCCCAGCCCTATGAAAACCCCTCAGTCGTGGGCCAGGTCCAGGATCGGGTTGTTATTACAGTCAAAGCCGGGACCAAAATGGCCCTCGACAAGGCCGATGGCACCGTGCGGGTTGGCGTGCCCAGCCTCGACGCCCTGAGCGAACGCTTTTCCGTCACCGGTATGGAGCATATGTACGGAGGTATGACTGGAAACCTGAAATCCAAAGCCGACCGCGATATCCTGGACCGCGTCTGGGCCGTGGACTTTCCCGAAGAGATGGGATTGAAAACTGTGCAGGCAGCGTATGCCGCCCTCCCCGAAGTGGAGGAAGTTCTCCTGGTGGACATCTGCAAAATGTACGATGCCTACCTGCCCGATGATATTTCCCCCAACCAGTACTATCTGCGCAACCTGAACGTGGGCGGGCCTGATATTCATGCCGTGGGCGCCTGGAACCAGACCCTTGGTGATTCCAACATCATCGTGGCGGTTATCGATTCGGGTGTCGACTGGCATCACCCCGATCTCGGCGGCACCCATCCTGACAAAGTCAACGGAGCCATCTGGACCAACTGGGCCGAATACTATGGAACCGACAATGTCGATGATGACGGCAACGGCAAAGTCGATGATATCCGCGGCTGGGATTTTGTAAATCTGCCCGCCAGTTCGGGATGGCCTGATGAAGATGTTGTCGGCCAGGACAACGATCCCATGGATTACGAAAGCCACGGCACCAGCTGCGCCGGTTGTGTGGCGGCCATCACCAACAACGGCATCGGCATCGCCGGTACCGCCCCCGGTTGCAAAATCATGGCCTTGCGCGTGGGCTGGTTGCCCAATGGCGAAACCGGCGGCGTTGTTCGCATGGACTTTGCCTCCCAGGGAATCCTTTACGCCGCCAACAACGGAGCCAAGATCATCAACTCCAGTTGGGGATCCAGCAGCTTTCTGAGCCTTGCGGTAACTGCGGCTCAAAATGCAGGTGTGCTTATCGTCACCGCTGCCGGCAACGATGACAACACTGTTGCTTCCTACCTCTCCTCCCGCTCCGGCGTAATTGCCGCCGCCGCCACCAATCAGGATGACCTGAAGGCTTCCTTCTCAAGCTATGGCAGCTGGGTGGAAATTTCGGCTCCCGGCGTGGGGATTTTCACGACCAGCTACAACCGGTTTGATCAATCCCACGGGTATTCTGCGGTGAGTGGAACCAGTTTTTCATCACCCATCACCTGCGGTGCCGCGGCGCTGTTGTGGTCCGCAAACCCCGGCATGGGTTACCAGCAGATCACCAGCCTTTTGCTCAACAGCGCCGACAACATTGACGACCTGAACCCCGCCTACACCGGCATGCTCGGTGCAGGACGGGTCAACATGTTGCGAGCTCTTGGTGACACTGAGCATCGTTATCCAGCCGAATTCCCCACCATGTTCGATGCCATCAATTCTGCTGCCGATGGAGACATCATCGCTGTTGAGGGTGGCATTATCATTACCGGGCCCTTGACGGTGGTTGGCAAAAATTATGAAATTCTGGGTGGCTACAGCTCGGATTACACCAGCCGTGACCCTTTGGGCAATCCCGCTATTATCCAGGGAACTCTCGTCAATACGGTGCTCAAATTCTCCGGAACGGTTGAGAATACCACCGTGATTGATGGATTCCTTGTCCAGGGTGGTGGAGGATTGGACTTCTCCGGCATCCCCTATTCCGGACGTTACGGCGGTGGTATTCAGTTGCAGAACGCTTCACCAACCCTTCGTAACTTCCAGATCACCGGCAACTCTGTCGGCTCCGAATTTCAGCTGGGACTCGGTGGCGGAATCATGATCAATGGTTCCCACCCTGTGCTGGAAAACGTGCATGTTTACGGAAACACCGGTATTTATGGCGCCGGCATCTTCATCAACAACAGCACCGTTACCCTGACTGATTGCGTGATTGAGGACAATACAATCATGACCGACAACCTGTCCAGTGCCCCTCTAGGTGGCGGTTTGCACATGGTGAACTCCACTGTAAGCATGACCAATTGCACCGTCAGTGGCCATACCGACTGCCAGGATGGTGGCGGCATCTATTCCAGTGACGGCAACGCCCTGACCATGGTTGGCGGTTCGGTGAGCAACAACAGTGCGTTGAACAGCGGAGGTGGCTTGTACCACTCCGACGGTAGTCTTGACCTGACCGGAACCCTGATCTCCGGCAACAGCAGCCTGCCCGCCAGCTCCTTCATGAATGGTGGTGGTATCTACGCCATCGCCGCCAACGTGAGTCTCGACGGCGTGACCGTCTCGGGCAACACTTCCCACGCCGGTGGTGGTGCCGTCTTCAACACCTGTACCCTTGCCGACGTGAACAATTCGGTCTTTTCCGGCAACACAGGGCATTTCTTTGGTGGGGGCATGTTCTACCAGAACACCACCGCAGGAACCGTGGCCAACAATACAATTGTTGAGAATGACGCCACCTTCAGCGGTGGTGGCGGTTTGTATGTCCAGGGCAATGTGCCGGAAATCAGCAACAACATCATCGCCTTCAACACCGGGGCAGCAGGCTTTGCCAATGGAGTAGCCGTTCCCGCGGAACCTGCGGTTTTCAGTTGCAACGATGTTTTCGGCAACGCCATCGCCGACTATTCCGGCATGGCCGATCCCACCGGGACCAACGGGAACATCATGGCCGACCCCCTGTTCTGCGACCAGGCCCAAGGCAACTACAATGTCACTTCCGCCTCTCCCTGTGACCAGGACAACAGTGGTGGTTGTGGACTCATTGGCGCCCTCGGCGCCGGTTGCGGGTTGAGCCCCGTGCCGGACCCGGACAACGGAACCCCCATCGTCTTCCAGGTGGACCAGAACTTCCCCAACCCGTTCAACCCTTCGACCACCATTCGCTTTGCCCTGCCTGTCAGCGCCCAGACCCGGGTGGTCATTTTTGACGTGGCCGGCCACAAGGTCAAAACCCTGGTGGACGACGTGATGGCCGCCCAGGTTCACGAGGTGCAGTGGACTGGTCGGGATGATGCCGGACGAAGTGTTTCGGCGGGTGTGTACTTCTACCGGGTTAGCTCTGGAGAACACTTCTCGGTGGGACGGATGGCTTTGGTTAAGTAGTCCGCGTATTTTTTCTGATTTGACCCATTCCGATCGCCAAGCTTGGTGTCGGCCCCGGGCGGAGTTCTTCTGCTCGGGGCCTTTTTGTTTGGGGGAACCGACAAACCGACCAAGTCCTCCAACCAGCTCCAGCCTTTGGCTTGTGGGGAGGTAGGTAATTATCATCCAGGAAATCGGATCAAAATAAGGGGAAGCTCAACATAATCTCCCATGGAAAAAGGCAATATGCTAAGATGGATCACCATTTGTCGGCCAAAGCAATGATTCATGTCTGTCGAACTTTAGCCTTGAATGAGGTTTCCTATTCAACCAAAGGGAGAACACACTAATGAATTCCAAAACTATCCAGTTGTGCTTGGGGATTGTTTTTATTTGCCCGCTGCTGTTGATTTTCCCGACTCAGGCTTTTGGCGAGTTAACCGCACCACCGGCGGTAGTCTCAAACCCCACTCCCGGGCAGGCACCTTCCGCCGTTGCGGGCCTGGACAACCTGATCCTCAATGGCGATTTCGAATTCACCACCTTGCCACCCGATTGCCACTTCAATCTGAGTAATGCCTTTGCCACGGAAAATATCTCCAACATTACGTTTTGGGGAGAAGCTGCCGAAGTTGATTTATTAAATAATGGTACTGGTTGCACCTATTTCATTCCCCCCCAAAGTGGCATGGCATCGCTGGCCATTCATCGCCAGGAGTTTGGTCTCCAAGACGCCTTTTGCTTCGAATTGGCCTCCCCTGTGTTCGAGGGAGTGACCTACACCGCCAGCTTTTACCTCATGGCCAATACTGAATTTAGTCCCTTAATAGGTTCTGTGGAGATCGGACTTTCGTTGGACCCGACCAGTTTCGGAACCTTCATCTTTTCAGGTTCAGGAAACTTGACCGATTGGACCTATGCGGAATACACCTTCGTGGCACCGTTTACGGCAAATTATCTTTGCGTCCAGGCGGGGCCGGATTGGGCCTGGAACAGCGTCGATAATTTTTCCCTGGACCAGGCTACCGTTCCTGTTTCGGCAACTCACTGGGAAACCCTAAAGAGTTACTACCGGTAGTTGGACCCACAGCAGAACAGCAGGGAGTAAATTCAACTGCCTCGATCCTTCCTTTTGAGGGAATGAGGACTTCATTGTCCCCCTGCGGGCCTGAACTCCCAAATGAAACAGGAGATGGTCTACTTGATCAAAGCCATCGGTCTTGTCTCACTGTGCCCACCGGCTTCCAGACCGCAAAAATATACTCCCGAGGCCGCCTCGCGGCCGGTCTATTCGAAACCTACCGCAAAAAAGCCACTCCAGCCGTCAAGATCAACAACAGCCCCATGGACCTCATTATCCACTGAATATGTTTATGGGAAATCCTCAGCCGAAAAATATCCAACAACTTCAGAAGTAGTCCAAACCATCCGATAATTCCCAAGGCCACCCCAACAATAAAAACCACCGGCGAAGCCGATTCGGGATGAAAACCAAACCCAACCGCCACGGTCAACAACGCCAACCAATTCAACGGAACCGAAATATTCCCTCCCACCAGCGAGAACCCCATCCAGAATTCCCTGGAATAATTTTCCTCCATGGACAATTTCTCATTCCGCGAAGGAACCGAAGATTCCCTCGTCAAAAAGAAGATCCCCAAGCCCACCAGAATAAGCGCACCCACCACCTTGGCAATACCTTCGGCGGCTGGCCAGCGCTCCATGATTTGTTCGGCTCCCACCAGTGCAAGCAAACACCAGGCGGCTTCGGCCACCGCAGCACCCAACGAAAGGGACATACCGGCTTTCAGGCGACCGGCCAAACCCCGCTGAAAAACAAAAATGGAAACGGCGCCGGCGATGGGCATGGATCCCAACCAGCCAAGAACGAAACCTGCTGCCAGATGGGTGATCATAAGTTCTTGAAGGCTTCGCGGGCGGAGTCCAGGTCTTCAGGAGTATCGATTTCCATGCACAGGATATCGCCAAGATCCACCGGCATGACCTTGTGTCCGGACTGCATCAACTCCACAAAGGAAGCTTCGTAATATTCGTTTA
Organism: Candidatus Krumholzibacteriota bacterium; assembly: GCA_024275485.1. Taxonomy (GTDB): domain Bacteria; phylum Krumholzibacteriota; class Krumholzibacteriia; order LZORAL124-64-63; family LZORAL124-64-63; genus LZORAL124-64-63. The sequence goes on from JAJRZA010000036.1 coordinate 96,753, forward strand.
CGTAGCCATCGGTTTTCATGCGGCGGGTCAGGACTTCCATCAGGGCCGTCACGAATTCACCTGAAAAAACTTCCAGGCCCACCGACTCTCCGGCGGATTCACTGACGGGCATTTCCTTAGTGAGGTTGACCACCCTGCCATCTTCGCCCAAAGATACCTTCATCTCCTCCTGACCCACGCTGCCGGAGGTGCGCAAACCCAGGCGGTTGGGAGCATCGTCGGCCAGAAGCCGATCGATGACAGAGGGCTCAAAGAGAATATCGCTGTCCATCAGGAAAATGGGTTCTCCCGCATTGCAATCGGCCAGCATCAGCGACCAGGCGTTGTTGGTGGTTTGGAAATCATCATTGCGAATGAATCGAAATTCGAAATCCGGAAAGGTGGAACCCAGGGTTTGGCGAATCATGTCTCCGCAAAATCCATCCACCACCGTGAACCGACGGATGCCACGCTCACCGAGGATGCGCACCGCCCTTTCGAGGATGCTTTCTTCTCCCACAGACAGCAGGCATTTGGGGCAATTGTCAGTCAGAGGGCGTAGCCGGGTTGCCTGACCCGCCGCAAGCAGAATAGCTCTCATGGGTAGTGACTCCATCGATATTGTGCTTTGCCTTTTCAACACGCAGCAACAGCTCGGCGCGGTATTTCAGGGCCAAGACCAGCAGCCCCCACAAGGTGCCAAAAACCAGGGCGAACCATACGTACCACAGCAATCGGTTGGTAACTCCGGCCACCATGATCAGAAACAGATGCATGGATGGCCCCATAAAAATGGCCATGCGAGTGATGGGACGGCGCAATTCGATCCATTTATCAAGAAGCGGCCCATGACACTCGACAGCCTTGCGGTGCACGGCTCCGGTGTACCACAACGAAACATAGAAGGTGTAAAAAGCGATCAGCATTCGCTGACCGGGATGGCTGCCTTCGGTTTTCCATGTGGCGGCGATATCCCTCAGCTCGCGCACCTCTGCTTCGGGCTCAGTGCGGTTATTGTAGACCTTGTCCTGCCACTGGTTGCGGAAGCGGTCCACCATGGCGCACCACCACGCAAAACTGAGGCCTGCGGGTACTCCAATACCCCAGATGAAACCGGGATTGCCTGTTTGCACCGAGAGGCCATGCAAAATGCTGACAAAAACCACCACGTGGGTGATGTAATCCACCATACCGTCGAGAATGTAGCCGATGACCGAACTGGTTCCGAGCGCCCTGGCCAGCATTCCATCGGCGCAGTCGAAAACGTTGGTCCAGAAGAGGATGATAGCGCCGGCCATAACCCAATTCGCCGAACCCTGCCAGAAACAGAAACCGGAAATGAGGCCCAGAACGAGACTGAACAAGGTGATCTGGTTGGGAGAAATGGTAGTGGGCTGAAAAATTTTAACCAATACAAAAGCAAAAGGACGGAACAGAATCAGGTCAAGACCTTCTTCCAGTTCCGTCGCCTTGAGCATGCTCCGGTATTGCTTGAAATAATTGGCCACTGTTTCGATTAGGCGACCTCTCCGCCTGAAGCGGATTGCTGACGTTTTTCAGGCCAGGCATCTTTCACTGCAGCCAGCAGCCAGGCGTTCTCTTGGTCGGTGCCCAGGCTGATACGGGCATAGCCCAGAAAACACTCTTCCTTGAAGAATTTGATGATCAAACCCTGACTGTCCAAAGCTTCCTTCATTATGGGCACAACCCAATCGGGGAACTTCACCAAAATGAAGTTGGCCTCCGATTCAAAAGCCAGGCACCCCAGATCACGGAAGACATGGTACATTTCCTGACGATCGGCAGCCATGCGCGAGGCTATGTCGGCGTAATATTCGGGACTATCCAGGGCAGCCAGGGCCAAGCGCTCACTGATGCGATTATAACCCAGGTTGCGGGCACAGAATTTTTGGAACCCGCCGAGACCTTCACCAATAACGCCATAACCCATGCGCACACCGGCCATGGCGTACAGCTTGCTGAAGGTGCGCAGGAAAATCAGGTTTGGGTACTGGTCGGTCAGTCCACCAAAATCGTCTTCCTCACTTGGATTGTGACCAAAATAAGCCTGGTCCAACATCACCGGAGTATCGCGATATGCTTCCAGAACCCGCAGTAAATCTTTGCGCGAGAGCACGTTGCCGGTGGGGTTGTTCGGTGAGGCGATCAAAACGATGCCCGGGTTGTGCTCTTCCTTCAGGTTGATCAGGGCTTCAACGTCGAATTCGAAGCGCTCGGGAGTTTCCACCAAGGGGAACTGAACGGTGACGCCTCCCACCTCATCGGCGATGGCGGTGTAATACCACCAGCTGGCCGAGGGGATCAGGATGGTGCGACCCTTCTTGAGGAAGTAGTGCACAGCTCCCTTGAGGATGTCTTCGCAGCCGTAGCCCAGAATAACCCGTTTTTCTTCAACATTGTGCAGTTCGGCCAGGCGCACCGAAAGGTCGCTGTAATTACCCTGCTGGAATGCACGCGTGTAGTTGAACAGCAGTTCCTTGTCGGCATCCCGCAATACCTGCAGGCACGCGGGCGCAGGACCATATCGATTTTCGTTGCGATCAAAAAGAATTGGTTCCTGATGGCTCACGATTTTCCCCACAAGGCTGGCCTTTTGGCAAAGGCATCTTAAAAAACAAATGGAATCAAGTTTGTCTGATTCGTGAAAATTCCATAGAACGTATTAAAATTAACCGATCTGTTCCAAAAACTCCAAAACAAACGCATTGTTCCCTTAATTCAATAGCTCTGCAGGTAATTGACGAGCAAGGATCTTTCTGGCCCTCCTTGTCGGTTGTGTTTAATATCCGTCAGCGCAATCTGTTCGTCCCATCCATCAGGAGGAAGCCCATGTCCAGCCAGCCCAGCAAGGATCTGGAAATTTTTGAAAATCCCAATCCCGACCGGGATTACGAAATCGAATTCGACTGTCCCGAATTCACCTGCCTGTGCCCACTGACCGGCCAGCCTGATTTTGCCCATTTTTGGATTTCCTATGTTCCGGATCAGAAATGCGTGGAACTGAAAAGCCTCAAGCTATACCTCTGGTCCTTCCGCAATGAAGGTGCCTTCCACGAGAAGGTGACCAATCAAATTCTCGATGATCTGGTGACCGCCGTCAAACCCAGGATGATGGAAGTCAAAGGCGAGTGGTTCGTACGCGGCGGCATCACCACCTGGGTCACCGTCAGCCATATTGATGAGAACTGGGGAACTGAGGATTGACCACTCAGGATATCACAACGGGTATTTGACGGCCGCAGCCTGGGCAGCGGCCGTTCTTTTCGAGGCTAACCCTGGCCTGGAATCCCTCACGCTGGATTACGGTTTTTCCACAGCCGGGGCAGATGGTATCGCGACCATCGGCACCTCCAATGTTGCCCAGATAAACCCAGGGCAATTTTTTTTGCGCCTGTTTGAAGGCCCTCACCATGGTGGCCCGTGGGGTTGGCGGTGCATCCATCTTCCAGGCAGGATGGTAGGCTGAAAAATGCAGGGGAATTGACGGATCCAGGTCAGCCACAAAATCAACCAGTTGACCGATCTGTCCAGCTGAATCGTTATGACCGGGGATTAAAAGATTGGTCAACTCCACGTGCACACCCGCCTGATGAAACTGACGAACTGCGGCCAATACCGGCTCCAAACCCGCCTTGCAGATTTTCCGGTAGAATTCATCGTCCATGGATTTCAAATCGATGTTGGCAGCGTCGATCAAGGGCAGAATTTCCGCCAGTGGGTCGGGGTTGAGAAACCCGTTGGTCACCAGGACATTTTTTAAACCGGCCGACCGGGCTTCCCGGGCCGTATCACGCACAAACTCGTACCACACCAACGGTTCACTGTAGGTGAAGGCGATGCCCAGGGAGTTTTCCGCCTGGGCCGCCTCAACCACCTGCCGGGCTGTGGCCGGACTCGTCGCCTGCCCAGACCCCTGACTGATGCCATGGTTCTGGCAAAATTTGCAGTGCAGATTGCAGCCGGGAGCCGCTACCGAAAGAATCGACTGGCCGGGATGAAAATGATAGAGCGGTTTTTTTTCGATGGGATCCACTCCGGCAGAGACCAGTTCCCCGTAGTGCAGAGCCTTCATCACTCCATCACGATTGGAACGCGTACCGCAGGGTCCATCCTGCCCCCGCTTCAATGTGCAATCGATGGGGCACAACTCGCAAGCGACTTTACCGTCGGGAAGAGAACGCCACCAGGCAGCTTCAACCATTGTTCCTGCCTCCACCCAGATTTTTGCGAACCAGGGCCGCGTTGCGCCGCATGCCTTCGGGGTGGCACCGCCAAATGGGAGTCTGGCGGAAATGACGGCGGAAATCATCGTCTGAAATGTTTTCAAGGTCTTGCAGGGACAACTCATGGTGGCTGGGCAAAGCCAGGTAGGACTCATTCACGGGAGAATTTTTCTGACTATGCTGCTGGGCCCGATTGTTCCAGGGACAAACGGCCTGACAGATGTCGCAGCCAAAAAGCAGACCGCCCTGCAAATGGGCCGACTCCGGCGGAGCTCCCCCCTGCCATTCGATGGACCAGGTGGAAAGGCAGAGATTTGCGTCCAACCCCTTGCTCAGATCCAAGGCGTTGGTGGGGCAGGCATCGATGCAACGAGTGCAGGAACCGCACAGATTGACCGGCGCAATTTTGGGAGGACGACGCAGTCGTTTAGTGGTGGTGTACAAGGAATCCACGGCGGGAGTCCCGGCATTGGGCAGATCTTCGATGATGAGATTGGTCAAGGCCACCCCGAGAAACATCCCCGAGCCCAGTTTTTCGTGAATCAGGCATTGGTTGTGACCCAGAAATCCGAGCCCGGCAAGCCAGGCGTATTCCCGTTCCAGATATGGCCCGGTGTCCGTGGAGGCAAAGGCTTCCATGCCTGGGATTTTTTCCTTCAAATCCCGCACAACCTGCTTCATGGATTTCAACAGGACATGGTGGTAATCACCCCCGCGGGCGTAGCGGCTGACCCGCTCGATCCAGGGGCTTTGCTCCGGCGCAATTCCGCCCGATGACGGTGCCGGGTCACCGCTTGGCCACCCCTCCGTATAACGATGGGCCATCACCAGAATGGACTTTGCCCAGGGATTGCGCAGAGTTGGGTCCACCCGGTTATCCGGCTCCCGGACCAAGTACTTGAGCCCACCGTAACGGCCACTTTCAATCCATTGTTCCCATTGCCGACGATGCGGCAACCGGCAGGGCAAAGAGACGGCCCCTACCAATTCGATGCCGGCTGAAGGGCAAATCTCCCCCAGCCAGGTTTTCAACCGGTCGGCTGATGTGCCCACCGAAGCAATGTCGTCCCGCTTCTTCATTCGCGGCACAAACGGGTCAAGGTGCTATGGTATTGATCCAGAAGTCGGGTCATCAGCTCGGCCACCTCCGGGATATCGTCGATCAGCCCGGCCACCTGTCCGATCTCCAACTCTCCCTGGTCCAAATCTCCTTCGAGCATGCCGGCCCTGGCCCGGCCGGATCCCAACAGGTCAGCCAGTTCTTCGCGGTCGGCACCTTGATTTTCAAGAGCCATCACTTGATCCCTGAATTCGTTTTTAAGCAGACGCACAGGCACGTGGGCCTTCATAACCAGTTGGGTATCCCCGGCTCCTGCGGCAACCACCGCGTCCTTGAACTTTGCATGACCACTGCCTTCAACGGTGACGGCAAAGCGGGAGCCGATTTGCACAGCTTCGGCGCCTAGGGCCATGGCCGCAACCATCTGCTCTCCTGTGGCAATACCACCTGCTGCGATGACGGGAATGGACACCGCTTGAACACATTCCGGAACCAGGACCATGGTGGTGATTTCATCGCGACCGTTGTGCCCGCCGGCTTCAAAGCCCTCCACCACCACAGCGTCACAACCGGCGTCTTCACACTTGATGGCCAATTCCCTGCTGGCCGCCACATGCACCACCACACAGCCGGCTTTTTTCAAGGGTCCGATGGCTCGTTTGGGGGATCCCGCCGAAGTGAAGAATATTTTCACGCCTTCGGCCAAAGCCACTTCCAGGCATTCGCGGCTGTTGGCATACAGAAGCGGCAAATTGACCCCGATGGGATTCTCGGTCAATCCGCGGGCTTTGCGGATTTGCTCACCAAACAGTTCCGGGCGCATGCTTCCCGCACCGATCAGCCCCAAACCTCCGGCATTGGATACCGCCGCGGCCAGTTTGGCACCGCTATTGTAGATCATTCCGCCTTGAACGATGGGATGTTCAATACCGAGCAGGGAACATAGGCGATTCTTTTTTCTGGGTTTCGTCATATTTTTCTCCGGGAGTGGGTCAGATTGTCAGAATCACAGAATACCCTCGAATATGCAGGGCCTCAACCAGTTGGTGTGGTCCAGGAGCAAAACCCGGGTGGGAAGTCCGGCTGGAACAAATTCACTATGCCTGCCACAGAGCCCAGGCGGCAACCCCGGGGGGTGAATTTCACAACCCAAGGTCATCAGCCACCGTAACCAAAGCCTCCAGCACATGACCGATGATCTCATCCCGTTCCAGGCCCAGACCAGCCGCCCCTTCTTCGATATCCTCGCGGCTCACCTTGGCGGCAAAGTCCTTCTTCTTCAATTTTTTCCGCACCGACTTCACTTTTACCTGGGAAATCATTTTATCCGGCTGGACCAGTGCGCAAGCCATGCAAAAACCACAAAGCTCATCCACGGCGAACAGCCAACTGGCGCAGTCATTTTCCCGGGGAACTCCAGTGTAGGCAGCGTGAGAAAGGATAGTGCGAACAAACTCCTCGTCGTAGCCGAGCTGCCGCAAAATTTCCGCACCCTTCAAGGGATGGTCCGGGGCTTCGGGGAACATTTCATAGTCAAAATCGTGCAACAGACCCACTGCACCCCAATATCGGGGATCGTTTCCCGTCCGCTCGGCGGCAGCCCGCATGGCCGCTTCCACTGCATAGGCATGACGGCGTAGGCCATCTGTTTTGGTGTATTCGTGCAGCAGCTCCAGAACTGCCGATCGCTGGAACAAATCACTCATTGAGTTCTCCAAATCAGTTTGGGGTCACCAGATATCATGATGCCCCACTGTCGGCATCTCCACAATGCCCATTACAGGGAAACTGACGTAGCATTTTCCGTCAACCAATTGTGGGTTTGATGGTAATCGGGCAGGAAGCTCTCCAACAACCCGTAAAAATCCTTCCCGTGATTGCAGAACTTCAAATGACACAGCTCATGCACCACAATACAGTCGATCACCGCTGGTGGGGCCATGACCAGGCGATAACAAAATGACAAGGTGCCCTGGGAAGAACAGCTTCCCCAACGAGTGTTTCTTTCGCCAACAATAACCTTCGAAGGCACCAGGCCTGTTATCAGGGACCAGTACTCGACCCTCCAGATCAAGTCCTCCTTGGCTTTCTTTTTTAAAAAATTGATCAAGGCCGGCCGTGGATGAAGAACTTCATCGGCAGGCAATTCCATTTTCAAAATTCCGCTACCGATTTCCATGCGGCGCAGCTTGCGTCCCCCCGACAGAGCCGATATTTCCAACCGTCGAGCAATACCAAGCCAGAGGATTTCCGTGCCTGTGGCTATGGGACGGATGGCCGGCCCTTCCCAGACGCCTTCACGACTAACGTTCAGTTCCAGCCATTCTTCGCATTCCTTCAACAATTCATCGATTCCAGCGAGATTTTGACCAGGGGGCATGGTTACGACAAGACCTTGATCGCGGCTGACGGTCAATTTCCAGCTCCGGGCCCTGGGATGCCGACGAACTCGATATTTCAGGGCTTTGCCCTTGACCAGGGCCAAACGGGTTTCCGACAATTGATATTCCTTTTCATTTTTTGGTTAATGCCGCGGCCATCACTGCCGAAAAGAACCAGAAGAAAGAGGAGGTGGGAACTGGATGCCTCCATCAAGGAAGAACGTGAGTTCACGCTGACCACCGACCCGCACATGTGTGCTTTCGGAAAGTGGTACGACACCTACAAAACCGAAGACCTAAGCGCCAAGGCCATCCTTCGCAAGTTTGATCGACCTCATCGCAGAATCCATGCCATCGCCCACAAAGTGAAAGAATTTCAAATTGCAGGCGACTATGAAAATGCCGCCGCAGTGGTCAAAGATGCCAAGGGAAACGAACTTGAGGTCATGATAAAAATCTTTGCCAACATCAGCCAGCATATGCGCGATGCTGCCAAGGAGATCGTCATGATTGTGGAAACTCGCGCCTTCGATTACGCCCTGGTCATAGACATGGTCAAGGCCGTCGAATTTCTGGCCCCGGGCACCACCGAGAAACTGCCTGCAGGTCTGGACAACGGCGCCACCAACAACCTGGTGGGCCTGATTGGCAGGCGTCAGTCCGACAATTCTTCGGTGCAGATCCTCAACGCCAATCACATCTGCGATCCCGATGAGGTGAAGGGTTTGATCCAGGAGAGCGAAGCGGTTGAACAGAAAGAGCTGCTACCTGCTTGATTCCTAACTGGCACCCTTGCCGTAATTGGGTGCTTCCTTGGTGATCTGGATATCGTGGGGATGACTCTCGGCCATGCCCGCCCCGGTAACCCTCACCAGTTCTGACTTTTCCTGAAAACTGATAATGTCGCCACAACCGCAATACCCCATGCCGCTGCGCAAACCGCCAACCAGCTGATACAGAACATCCTTGGCACGTCCCTTGTAGGGGACTCTCCCTTCGATGCCTTCGGGGACCAGCTTTTCCGTCTCGGATACATCACCCTGAAAGTAGCGATCCTTGCTTCCAAGTTGCATTGCGCCCAGGGACCCCATGCCTCGATAGGTTTTGTAGACCCTACCTTCGAAGAGGATTTTCTCCCCTGGAGATTCGTCGGTTCCAGCCAGCAGCGAACCGGCCATTACCACATCGGCACCCACGGAAATGGCCTTGGCCACATCGCCGCTGTAACGAATGCCACCGTCGGCCACCAATGGGATGCCGTTTTTTCTGGTGACCTCGGCCACATCCATGATGGCTGTAATCTGGGGCACTCCCACGCCAGCGACAACCCTCGTGGTGCAAATGCTACCGGGGCCGATGCCCACCTTCACGGCATCTGCGCCGGCATCGATCAATGCCTGGGCCGCCGAGCCGGTGGCAATATTCCCGACCAGGATCTGATTGTCGGGATACTTGGCTTTGATGGTCTTGACCATTTCCAAAACATTGCGACTATGACCGTGGGCCGTATCCACAACCAACAGATCCACCCCTGCGTCAATGAGCAGATCCACCCGCAGTATGGTATCGGACCCCACTCCCACCGCCGCGGCCACCCGCAGGCGTCCTGAATCGTCTTTGCAGGAATTCGGATAATCCAGTTTCTTCTGGATATCCTTCACCGTGATCAAGCCCCGCAGCTCACCATCCCTGTTGACCACCAAAAGTTTTTCAATGCGGTGCTTGTGCAGAATATCAGCCGATTCTTCCAGGGTGGTTCCTTCAGGCACGGTGATCAGGTTCTTGCTGGTCATCACTTCGGTGACCTTCATACGCAGATCCCTGACAAAACGCAGGTCTCGGTTGGTCAGAATCCCCACCAGTTTTTTGCCCTCGGTTATTGGAACTCCGCTGATGCGGTAGTGCTTCATCAGGTCCAGTGCTTCCTCAATGGTCTTGTCGGGTTCCAAAGTGATCGGCTTGGTAATCATGCCCGACTCACTGCGCTTGACCCGCTACACCTCGCTGGCCTGGTCCCTTGGGCTCATGTTTTTGTGCACCACGCCCATGCCTCCCTCCCTGGCCAAGGCGATGGCCATATCCGCCTCGGTCACCGTATCCATGGCAGCGGAGAGGAACGGAATGCGCAGATGTATGTCCTTGGTCAACTTGGTCCCCGTGGAAATATCCTTGGGAATGACCTCCGAGTAGCGGGGTACCAGCAAGACATCATCGAAGGTGAGGGATTCACGAAATTCTTTAGCCACGGGACACTCTCCTAAGCCTTCATGATGCCGATAAACGGCAAGTTCCGGTATTTCTCGTCATAATCCAGCCCATAGCCGATGACGAATTCCTGGGGGATCTCAAAACCGGTGTAGTGCAGGGGAACGTCGATTTTGCGGGCCCCTTTCTTATCCAGCAAAGCCGCCACGCGAAGGCTGCGCGGATTCCTGGTTTTCAGCAGTTCCATCAGGTTGTTGATGGTCAAACCAGTGTCAATGATGTCTTCCACCAGGATACAATCCCGGTTGGTTATGTTGCTTTTCAGATCCTTTTCTATCTTCACCACCCCGGTGCTCTGGGTTCCGCCGTCATAGCTCGACACGGCCATGAAATCCACTTCATGATCCACAGACACACACCGCGTCAGATCGGCCAGGAAAGGATAGGCTCCCTTTAGGATGCAAACGAATATGGGTACCGAGTCCTTATAATCGTTGCTGATTTCATTGCCGAGTTGACGTACCCGACGGGTGATCTCCTCGGATGAAATCAAAACCCTGTCGATAAACGGGTACCGGCTCAGGTATTCCTGATCGTCGAAAGTCACAATCATCCTCCAGGCGGGGGTTAGTTGACGGGGCCATTCGTTGGCCCTTCCTCTTCGGCTCTGGCCAGCTGGACCTGGTGGCTCAGGGCCCGCATCCGGTCGCGTTCACCGATAGTATCATTGATCTTGGTAGCAATCAGGTCGATGGCCACGGCATTGTGTCCACCCTCGGGAATGATCAACTGGGCGTAGCGCTTGCTGGGCCACACAAACTGCAAATGCATGGGTCGCACCACGTTAAGATACTGGTCGATAACACTGTTTAGGGATCGCCCACGTTCGTTTATGTCGCGTTTCAGGCGCCGCAACACCCTTTCGTCGGCATCCACGTCTATGTACAGACGGATATCCATCAACTTGCGCAACATGGTTGATTCAAGAACCAAGATGCCTTCCACAAATATAATATCCGCAGGTTCGCAGGTATCGGTTTCCGGCAAACGGCTATGGGTGCTGTAGTCATATCGTGGGATCTCAACCGCCAGTCCTTCCTGGAGACATCGCAAGTGATCTATTAAAAGCTTTGTTTCAAAGGCTTTGGGGTGATCGTAGTTGATGGAGACGCGATCTTCCATGGGCAGATGGGAATTGTCTTTGTAGTAGGAGTCGTGATGGATGATCTGGATGGTTTTGCCGGGACAAGCCTCACGCACACGGATAGCCACGGTAGTCTTACCCGAGCCCGATCCGCCAGCGATGCCGATGATCACCGGTGGCAGAGGTTTTTTATTTGATTCATCCATGAGCGTAAAATACCTGGGTGATGGGAGGCTGTCAATAAATCGGGTGGATTGGGTCGGGAAAATATTTTATTGTAGGTTGTGCTCAAGAGAATGTGGCTGGGCCTGGATTGGGCCCTTGTTTTGATGAACCAACCGGTTTCCTGGTGTTTACCCGGAAGTTTCCGGGTATCTTTGGCTCTCGGGAGAAAGGCGACATTCTCTTGGGCACCACCCACCACTTGGAGCCCCTGGGCAAAGGTAATAAATGAAAAATCCAACCTACCTGGCCATGATCCTCTTACTATTTCTTGTTTTTTGTGGAGTCTGGGCCAGTGGACCCAATGCCTGGGGGTTCAATCATTTTTCATATTTGCCAATTTCATATTTTTTGATCTGGATGGTATTTGTTGCTGTGTCCGTATTGCCGGCAGTCCAGAATTCATTGGCAATGTCTCTTCAAAAGACCATTCCATACTTTATATTCAAAACAAAAATCGGCCCCTTTGTCTTGACTCTTTTTCTGGGCCTTTCATTTTACTTTCTCCAAAGTCAATCAGTCTTTCTGGGTGATGGATACTTGATTTTGAACCTTGTTGAAAAGGGGGCCCCCTTTCGGATTTTTGACAATATGGATTTTTTCCTGCATAGCCTGGTTTTCCAAATCAGTGACAACAAGGTGAGTGCTGCATCTCTTTACAGGTTCGGTTCGATTTTGGGCGGTATCCTGGCTATTCCACTTGTCATCCTACTTTTAAAAAACCTTCGGTGGGAATTGTGGCGACGAACTCTTGTTCTGGCCCTATTCATGTTTAGTGGCCCGGTCGTTTTGTTTTTTGGCTACATAGAAAGCTATACTTACCTGTATATATTCATAACCTGTTTTTTAATTTCCGGTGTTCTATATCTTGAAAACAAAATTCCGTTGTATGTTGCTTCATCCTTCTTCGGTCTGGCCATCTTCTTCCATTTGTCTGCTGTCTTTTGTTTGCCTGCCCTTATCCATATTTTGTTTGTTGATTCCCGCCAGCGAAAATGGAGCCGTTTCCCGGCAGCAATCCTGCCACCATTGTTGCTGTTTGGGATGAGTATCTTCATCCACCTTCAGAGCGGTTACTCCACACAGTGGTTTCAACACGATTTTCTCGAAAATGGGAATCTTGACCAAATGTTGATTCCGTTTGGCGGAGAACGCGGATTCTTTTCTTTGGCCAATCTTATCAACCAATGGAATTTGCTGCTGATAATTGCCCCGGTCGCTTCTCTGGTTGTTTTGTTGCGAATAAAAAGTATCCTTGCCCGCAGACGTGAATCCAGTCTTCAATTTCTTCTTGTCCATCTCATTACAATTGGCATGATCGGCTTGGTGCTTGACCGAAAATTGGGCTTTGCAAGAGACTGGGATCTCCTTGTCGCCCACTCGGCAAGCCTTTACCTGGTTGCCGCAATAGTTATATCCGCCCCAAAAATATTCCCGGGCAAGGCTCTCTCCCTTGCCATTACCACATCTTTTTTTCTCACTATCCCCTGGGTTGTCCTGCAAAATTCGGAAATATTTTCCCTAACTCGATTTACCGATGTCGCCAAAGGGTTTCCGACCCCTGCCCGAGCCCACGCATTTGAAGAACTCGGGCAGTATTTCAGGGAAAAGGAAACCTTCGGAAAGCTCTGTCAATGTATGATCAATGCATTTTGGCAGACCCTTCCCACTATCGGTACTATGCTTTGGCCGGAGCAGCCAATTCCCTTATTGCTCGTGATTCAGAACCCGACAGCCCGGAAAGAGACGCCTTCATTGTCGAAGCCCAGGCCAATTTCGAGGAGGCTTTGCGCAGGAATCCGTCAGATATTTCCACAAGGAAAAATCTCGGAAAACTATTGCTACTGGTTGGAAAACCCCAACAGGCAAGAATCCATTTTAGTGAGATATTAAAAATCAAACCAGCCGATCAAAAGGCCTGGGAGCTTCTCGGAAGTTGCTATGCCAAGTCTGGTGATCATCAAAATGCTGTCAACGCATTTCGCCGGGCACTGTCCATCAAGGCAAGTCCATCAACAATGGGGCAATTGGCTTTTTCCCTTTTTGAAATGAAAAATTTCCCGGAGGCCCGGAACGTTCTGAGATCCTATTTGTAATTTCATCCCGGCGATGATCGCTTGCGCGCAATGCTTGCCTATTGTTCGCTAAATTTAATGGAACAGGATCTTGAAGCTCACCGAAAACCGGATGTAGCAAGTTTTTCGGAAGCGCGAGCCTTGATTGGTGGTCTTTTGGAAAAAAGCCCCGATAGTTTGGCATACCAAGCCATGAATACTCGACTTGTGGCAATCGGCCATTCTTTTCAACAGTAGAAGTAAACGCCCATCGTCCCCAGAAAAACCCCCAGCGAAGGAGAATTCATTGTCATGAGCAACCCGCAAGCCAACAACCCTCTTCACGGCAAGACTCTCGAACACATAGTCAAGAGTTTGGTCGATTACTACGGTTGGGATGGCTTGGGCTGGCGCGTCGAAATCCGCTGTTTCACCCATGACCCATCCCTGAAATCAAGCTTGAAGTTCTTGCGCAAGACACCCTGGGCGAGGAAAAAGGTTGAAGACCTGTACCTCTTTACCTTCAGGCAGGATTAGCTCATTCCCCCTTCACATGCATGGATTTCAACAAATCATCATTGGTCGCATGTTTTTCCAACAGCCTCAACAAGCCGGCCATGGCCTGCTGCGGGGCAGCCTTGGCCGCCCCTCGCCGCAGCAAATTCAAAGCCTCATAATCCTCTTCACTGTACAACAATTCATCCCGCCGAGTACCACTTAGACGCAGGTCCAGAGCAGGAAATATTCGCTGCTCGGCCAAACGCCGGTCCAGCACCAACTCCATGTTTCCGGTACCCTTGAACTCTTCAAAAATGAGATCATCCATGCGGGATCCAGTTTCCACCAGGGCAGTGGCAACCACCGTAACCGAACCGGCTCCTTCAACATTGCGGGCCAGTCCGAAAAACCGACGAGGAACTTCCATGGCCCGGGAATCCAATCCACCGGAAAGGGTCCGGCCAGAACCGATCACCTGTTGGTTGAAAGCGCGCCCCATGCTGGTCAGGCTGTCAACAAGGATGACGACATGGTGTCCACATTCCAATTCGCAACGGACCTGGGCCAGACAGAGTTCCACCAGACGAACATGGGTAGCTGCGTCCTGATCGCTGCTGCTGGCCAGAACTTCGGCTTGTACCCGCCGGCGAAAGTGGGTCACCTCTTCGGGACGTTCGTCCACCAGTAAAATCACGAGGCGGATTTCGGAATCATCGGCGGCGATGGCCACGGCCAACTCTTCGAGCAGCTGGGTCTTGCCGGTTTTCGGCGCGGCCACAATCAGCCCCCGAGTGCCGCGGGCAATCGGGGCCACAAGATCCACCAGACGCATGGACGGGTTGCCTGCGCGACCCAGTTTGAACCGTCCTTCGGGGTTGATGACCACCAGGTCGGCAAACGGTGTGCGATTCCTGAAATCTAATGGATTCAAACCGCAGATTGTTGAAACACCTTTGAGCTGAGGACCCTTTTTCCCTTTGCCCACAGACCCACAGACAGTCGCTCCGGCCACCAACCGGTGTTCATTGACCAGAGCCTGTGGAACAAAAGGATCATCCGACGTAGGTTTGAAAGACATTGCAGGGTTGCGCAGAAAGCCACCACCGCGGGGCAAGGATTCGAACACACCGGAGAAATTGGTCGTCATTATTAATCCGTTCGTGGTTCAGATGAGAGGGGCAGTTGGGCGATGCTGGAACTATATCCCAGAATCCGGCGACTGACAAACCACTTATACAACGCCGGCAAGACCACCAGAGTAAGGATCGTCGAACTTACCAGGCCTCCAACAACTACCGTGGCCAAGGGTTTTTGCACCTCGCTGCCGGTGCCGGTGGCAAACAACAGAGGCATCAACCCGAGACCAGTGGTGATGGCGGTCATCAATACGGGGCGCAATCGGCGACAGGCTCCTTCCACCGAAGCTTCACCTATATCCATGCCTTCGGCCACCAGCTGGTTCATGTAGGTGATCATCACCATGCCATTTTCCAGGGCGATCCCGAACAGGGCGATGAAACCGATGGAGGCTGGTACCGACAGGTTGATTCCCGTGAGCCACAGGGCCACCACCCCTCCGACGAGAGCCAGTGGAATGTTGATCAGGATCAATAGACTGTTACGCACGGAACCGAAGTTTCCGAACAGCAGAATGAACAGGAACAACATGACAATTGGCACCACAAAGGCCATGCGCTTGTTGGCCTCCTGCTGCAGACGGAACTGCCCGCCCCAGGTGGTCAAATAGCCGGCCGGCAATTGCACCTCCGCGGCGATGGCCTCCTGGGCTTCGGCCACGAACGAACCAATATCCCGATCCACCACATTGCACTGAATGGAGATGAAACGCTGGTTGTTCTCCCGGGTGATTTGCCGAGGCCCTACGATCTCCTCGAAAGTTGCCAGCTCGGCAATGGGAACCATGGTCCCATCCGGTGCGGTAATTATTATCTCCTGAATACTTTCGGAAGAATTGCGAGCTTCGGGGACAAACCGAACCAGAATATCGAACTTTTTCATGCCTTCAAAGATCTGCCCTGCAACTTCCCCTCCCACCGCCGCTGTGATCACCGATTGCACATCGGCAACATTCAAGCCATAACGAGCAATGGCACCGCGATCGATTCTTATCTGCAGTTGCGGTGCGCCTGTGACCTGATCCACCTGGACATCGGCTGCCCCGGGAACCTTCCGGACCACGGCTGCCACCATGTCGGCACTGGTTTTGAGAGTTTCCAGATCATTCCCAAAAACCTTCACGGCCAATTCTGCCCGAACACCTTCCATCAGCTCATCCACCGTCATGGCGATGGGTTGGGTCAAGTTTACCAAAACACCCGGGACATTGCCTATCTCCTGGCGAATCAGATCTTCAATCCCGGCCTGTTCCAGATCAGCGCGCCATTGGTCTTTTGGATGCAAAAGAACATAGATCTCGGCACTGTTGACCGGGTCGGTATGCGCTCCAACCTCCCCACGACCGATGCGACTGACAACCTCCCGCACTTCGGGCATTCCCATCAGGCGGCGTTCAACTATTGTAGAAATCTTTTCACTTTCGGTCAGGGCGATGGACGGAGCCATGGTCAGCCGAACCACTATGGTTCCCTCCTGCAACCGAGGCGTGAACTCGGAACCAAGCATTGGGGCAATGAACACCCCTATGGCCAGCATCACCACGGCGACCAGGACGGCCAACCAACGGTTGTTCACGAAGAACCGAGCCACTGGTCGATAAGTAATCAACAGCCAACGAACAACACCTGTCTCTCCTTCCTGACTCTTACCGGAAGGCTTTTTCATGAAAATCAAGCTCAGCATTGGAGCAATGCCTAGGGCAAAAATCAATGACCCAAGCATGCCCAGGGCCACGGTAAATGCTAGCGGCCTAAACGTTTTCCCTTCAACTCCCTGAAGTGTGAACAGTGGCACAAACACCAGAATAATAATTCCTATGGCAAACAAGATCGGTCGAGCCACTTCCTTGCAGGCTTCGGCAACCACCTTGGTTTTCGACTGCGATGAATCACTCCTCTTCAAATGCTGATCAACATTTTCAACCATGACAATGGTGCCATCGACCAGCATGCCAATGGCAATGGCAAGCCCTCCGAGGGACATCAGGTTCGCCGACATACCCAAACGTCCCATCATCAGGAAGGCAAACATCACGGAAAAGGGCACCGAAAGGGCAACCACCAGGCTGGGACGAAACCCACCCATGAATACCAACAGGACCAGGGCTACCAGGAGAATTCCCTGCATCAAGGCGTTGGTTACGGTTTTTACCGCAGCCTGGACCAGGGTTTTTTGTTCGTAATAGGGGACGATAAGCAGACCTTCGGGAAGAATACCGTTGATCTCCGCCATCTTCTCTTCCACCCGGGCGATAACTTCACTGCTGTTGGTTCCAAAGAGCTTGATCACCTGGCCGGCAACCACCTCACCTGTCCCGTTGCGCGACTGCATGCCTCGACGAACTGCACCCCCAACCTTGACCTCGGCCACGTCACCCAGATAGATGGGACGGCTGTCATTCGTGCGCACAACGATATTGCGCAGATCATCCATGTTGCGGGCCAATCCCACTGAACGGACCACGAACTCCTCTGAATTTTTCTCAATAAACTGGGCACCCACATTCAGATTGTTGGCCCGGACACGTTCGATCAATTCGGAAAGGGTCACCCCATACCGCAGCAGTTGCTCCGGTTGCACCTCTATGTGAAATTGTTTTTCAAATCCACCGATGCCAAGGACTTCGGTCACTCCGGGGACCGTCTGCAAGTTGAACTTGATCAGCCAATCCTGAATAGATCGCAGTTCTTCCAGAGAGTATTTGCCAGTGGTATCTTCAAGATAGTAAAACAGGACCAGCCCCATCCCCGTGCTGATTGGGCCCATGGCGGGATCCCCAAATCCTTCGGGGATTTGTTCCCGCGCCTCTTGAAGGCGTTCACCCACAAGTTGACGAGCAAAATAAATATCCATTCCATCTTCGAAATAAATATTCACCACGCTCAAACCGAAATTTGAAACCGAGCGGACCTTGACCACCCGAGGCAATCCGGTCATGGCCGCCTCGACCGGATAGGTCACATATTTTTCAATTTCCTCGGGAGCCAACCCGCTGGTGACCGTGAAAACCTGCACCAGGTTGGGTGAAACATCCGGAAATGCATCTACGGGCAACTTTGTGTAGGAAAAATACCCCGCACCCATGGCAACCAATGCGGCCACCACTATCAACAGGCGGTTGCGCAAACCGAAATCAATAATTCCATTCAACATGACAACCTCCTTTTAGTGTCCGTGTCCATCGCCGAACGAGCTTTTCCCCAACTCGGCTTTTATGGTGAAACCTCCACTGGAAACATAACGAGTCCCAACAGCCAACCCCGACAAGATTTCCACCTGACCCTGTCCTGTGTGGCCAATCTCAACTGTTTGAGGAACAAAGCCTTCGTGAGTTTCCACGAAAACAACGTCCTCACCCTCGTAAGATTGAATTGCCGAGCTGGGAACCGAAATTCGGGCAGAATAATAGCCAACAGTCACCGAGCCGGCGACAAACATTCCCGGTCGCCAGTAGCCTTCCTTGTTATCCAGCACCAACCTTGCAGTGGCAGTTCGAGTTTTTTCATCCACCACCGGAGCAACATAACTGATTGTTCCCACATCCGAATTTCTTCCTGAACCCGAACGGACCGTCACTCTGTTGCCAACCTTGATGAAATCGAGATCGCGCTGGTACACCGTCAGATCGATCCAGACATCACTCAGGTCCGCAATCACAAAGCTTTCACTCTCACGGGAAACAGCTTCTCCGATAGTAAGATGCCTACCGATCACTGTACCGCCAATGATGGTTTTGATTTCGTAGGGGGTTAAACTATCGTTGCTTTCCACCACCGCCAAAACCTGATCTTCAAGCACCATATCGCCCTCTGAAACCAACACCTGGGTGACGATACCCGCATACCGGGGCCCGATGTGAGCCAAGCGGTTTTCGTTCACCACGACTTCCCCGGGAAGTTTTCGAATTTTCACAATTCCACCCGGACCAGCCACTTGCACTTCGATGTTGAACTCATCCAACTCGGCAGAACTGAGCTGGACAATTTCTGCCCTATTCTCCTGACCATGTCCTTCTTCACTATGTCCTTCTTCACTATGTCCTTCTTCACCATGTCCTTCTTCTGCCAGGACCACTGACCCTGTGATCAGAAACAACAAAAGGGACCACAGCCCCAAGTTCTTTTTGATGCTATTCATTTCCATCCGCCTTCCGGGAATAAAAAATTTCACTGGAGCTATCGCCCAGAATTCTTTGGATTACTGCCGTGGCAGATTGGTATTCAGCAAGGGCAAAAACATATTCCCGATGCCAGTCGAACCAGGTTCGACGAACTTCCAGGACATCCGTCATGTTGAATAAACCCTTGCGATAAGCTTCTTCTGATTGCAACAAACCCTGCTCAGTGGAAGGCAGGATTTCACCCTTTATGGAGGTGATTTTCAAATGGGTGGTCGACATGATTTGGTATTGATCCAACATCTGTCCCAACAAATCCAGGATCTGGGCCTGGCGTTCATTGTCCAGACGATCCAAACCGTATTGGGCAGCCCTTTGTCCGTCCTGGTTCTTGTTGCTGGTGGGCAAGGGGATTGAGATGGTCGCAACCGCTGCAAAATCACCACTGTCACCGTAGTGCCGCAGTCCGGCCCCGACCGTTAGATCCATCGCCCCTTGGGACTTGGCCACCGCCAGAATTGCCCTGCGCCGACCACTTTCCAGTTCCCACTGCCTGAGTGCAGGACTTTGTTCCAGCCTTTCCACCAAATCCTGCCAGGATGGAAATTCTGCCAGAGATTCAAGGCTGCCGGTCACCTCGCCAAACGATGGAATGACCTCATTCCAAAAACCGGACAACCGAATGCGGGCTGAGTTTTGATCTTGACGAGCTTTTCCAATTTCCAGTTTGGCCATTTGCACTTCCACCAAGGCCCGAGTCTCTTCCACTCGTGAAATAGCACCTTTGGCGATTTTTTGCCGAACCAATTCCAGATCTTCTTCTGCGAGGCGAGCCAACTCCTGGGCCAATTCCAATTCTTCATTGGCACGCAAGGCCTCGATGAACGCCACGGTGACCAGAGCCTCCACCCTTCGGCCGGCCAGGTCTGCTGCCTGTTCAACTTTTTTCAACTGCCACCCCACAAGGGCAACGGCATGGTCCCTCTTTCCGCCCATTTCATAGGTTTTGGAAAGAGCCAAGGTGTATTCCGCGGCCGAGAAGCCATTGTAATCACCCGAACCGACGAAATTTTCCACCTCAAAACCCAACTCGGGGTTGAGACCACGCCTGGCCTGCTTGGCCCGAGCCTGGATTTGCAGCTGGGCAGCAGAGAATCCCAGGAGCTCCGGATTATAGCTACGCGCCAATTCAATGGCTTTCGGCAAGGTAATTTCCTGCCCCTGTAAGTCCGGAGGCTGGGGGATTTCATTGCTCCCAAATGCCAAACCCGAAGGCAGGATTGCCAGGATCAACAAAGGCAAAACTCTGGCGGACAAACCTTTTCCAGGTATCTCTGTTCTGTTTTTCATATTAAACCCTCAGTAGGATTGCATGGAATTGACACGCCCATCAAACATCAAGGGCTGAAAAGCCCTCAGTCAACAGGTCCAAAAAATCAGCGGGAAGGAGGCGAATCAGCAGATCAACGGTAGTGTGCGGGTGCAGATAATAGTTTCAGGCAAGCTGTCATCCAAGACAACAATCGGCCTGAGTCTATCCAGGGATGTAAAGGACAAATACCTGCTGGGATTGTCCCATTCGATCATAAAATGGTACTGGTCAACGTTGGCTGTGCTTTCATCCCTGATGTTCATTTGTAAAAGAATAACCTGGCAGGGGTCAGCCTCACAGGAAACTTCGTGATGGCAATCAGGGCCATCATCATCCAGGCAAGCATGAACCACCATTCCCAGTCCACAGAAGAACGGGGCTATCAGGAGGGTCCAGAGTGCAACAGCGATGGCAACCTTACTCGTTAGCATGGTATTAAACTAATACTCCATTGAAATTCGTCAATTCTATTTTGTTGTGCCGCAGACAATCTTGCTGAACGAAAAACCTACCGGTTATCAACACCATTTGTGCCTGGATACTTTAATTCGTCAAAACTTGAACAGGATTTTCGGCCTGCAACATTCTCCACAGCACAACTTAACCTAATTCCAATCAATGACAAATACTGGACGAAGCCCCATATTTGACACTAATCTTCTTCTATCATCCCCTTATCCGGGATCAAGGCGTCAATAACCTCATTCGGAGGCCCTCGTGCTGCAAAACCTTATATCCCTTTTGGGCATTTTAGTCCTCTTGTTTTTGGCTTGGCTGATGAGTAACAACCGCCGGCAGTTTCCCTGGCGGGTGGCCTTCTGGGGTATTGGTCTGCAAATCACCTTGGCTGTTCTTCTCCTGAAAACACCCTGGGGTAAAGTAATCTTCGGCAGCGCCCGGGCTTTTGTTAACCGTCTTTTGGGATTCACCGATGCAGGTGCCAGTTTTCTTTGGGGCAACCTCTATCGCACCGACGAAAACCTGGTGGCTTTCATCAACCCCGAAGGTGGTTTCATCCAGGTTACAAACTCCGTCACCGGGCAATTGGTTCCTATAGGCACTGTTTTTGTGATTCACATTCTGCCCACCATCATTTTCTTCAGCAGCCTGATGGCCCTGCTCTACCATGTGGGCATCATGCAGAAATTCATCTCGGGTATGGCCTGGGTCATGCGTAAAACCATGGGCACCAGCGGCAGTGAAAGCCTCAGCTGCGCAGCCAATGTTTTTGTGGGCCAGACCGAAGCTCCTTTTGTGATCAAGCCTTATCTCGGCACCATGACCAACAGTGAACTCATGGCTGTCATGGTGGGTGGGTTTGCCACGGTGGCCGGTGGCGTGATGGCAGCCTATGTGCGCTTCGGCATCGACGCCGGACACCTGCTGGCCGCCAGTGTCATGTCAGCACCGGCGGCCCTGGTGGTGGCCAAAATCATGTTTCCGGAAACAGAAAGTTCGCCCACTCGTGGTAAAGTCTCCCTGGATATTCCCAGGGAATACAGCAACGTGCTGGATGCTGCCGCTGGCGGTGCCGGAGTCGGTTTGAAGTTGGCCGCCAACGTGGGCGCGATGCTGCTGGCTTTCATTTCCCTGGTGGCCATGATTAATTATGGCCTGGGCCTGATGGGATTTTCCTTGCAACAAATATTCGGCTTTTTATTCTCACCCGTGGCCTGGATCATGGGAGTACCCTGGAGTGAAGCCCATGTCTTCGGAAACCTGCTGGGCACAAAAATAGCAGTGAATGAATTCATGGGTTATATCGAACTGGGCAATGCCGCCAAGTCCGGGGCCTTGTCCCCCCGCAGTGTGGTCATCGGAACCTACGCCCTGTGTGGCTTTGCCAACTTCAGCAGCATTGCCATTCAGATTGGGGGCATCGGAACCATCGTGCCAGAACGACGGTCAGATGTGGCAGCACTTGGATTGAAAGCCATGTTCGGTGGAGCCCTCGCTTCGTGGCTGACAGCCACCATTGCCGGGGTTTTGCTGGGTTGAAAGGATCTCATGTCGCGTGTTCAAATCACTGCCCTGAGCAAGTATGATTTTCGGGTGGAAATCACCGTGCGCACTACCGATCTTAATTACGGTGGGCATCTGGGCAACGATCGTCTGCTCTCGTTGATCCATGAGGCCCGCGTGGCTTTTTTGGCCTCCCACAACTGGTCCGAACTGGATTGCGGTGGCGTGGGGCTGATTTTAAGCGATGTTGCCATCGTTTATCGGGGTGAAGCTTTTGCCGGAGATACGCTTGTTATTGAAATTTCAGCCGGCGAACCTACCAGCTGCGGATTCCGTTTGTTCCACCGAATAACCCGTAAACAGGATGCCGCCAAAATCGCCCTCGCTGAAACGGGCATGGCCTGTTTCGATTACGGGAAAAGGAAAATTGTCGCCCTGCCCGATCTTGTGCGTCAGGAATGCTCTTCAACCGAATAGATTGACTATGAAAGTACCACCGCTTCGCATCACCAGTTTAAAGAACGACCAGGTCAAGGATCTGGTCCGGTTGCGCCATCGCCGGAACCGGGATCAAGCTTCGGTGACGATCATTGAGGAGCCTTTCGTGATCCGTCAGGCCCTACGGGCAAACTATCCCCTGCGCGCGGTGTATTTTTGCCCGGAGCAGGTTGCCGATCAGGATCGGGAATTGCTTGATGACCTGCTTGATCTCTGCGAAGCACCCCACGCGGAACGGCCATCTGCGGTGGAGTTGGCCCCCCAGGTGATGGACCGGGTTTCCTATCGGGAAAAGAGTGAGGGAATTCTGATTGTCGCTCCCCAGGTGAAAACGGATTTGGAATCCCTTTCCCTCCGTAACGAATCGGCCCAGCCGGCTCTGCTGGTCGTGCTCGAAGGTGTGGAAAAACCCGGCAACCTGGGCGCCGCCCTGCGCGTAGCTGATGGAGCCGGGGCCGATGGCGTGGTCATTTGCGGCGACGGGACTGACCTGTTCAACCCCAATGTGCTGCGGGCCAGTCGGGGATCTTTTTTCTCGGTGCCTTCGGTGACTGCCGAGAGTGAAGCGGTGGTGGAGTATCTGCACCAAAAGGGCATCCGCCTGGTGGCCGCCAGTCCCATTGCCGATCATCACTGGGACGAAGTTGATCTCACCATCCCCGTAGCCATCGTTTTGGGCGCGGAACACCATGGATTGAGCCCGGAATTGATAAGTCGTTGTGACCTGACCGTGGGCATACCCATGCGGGGAACCGGCGACAGCCTGAATGTCGCGACCTCGGCGGCCATCCTGTTGTATGAAGCAGTTCGTCAGCGGCGGGGCCAAATCCATGTTGCAACCAATGGCCCGGCAATTTAATCAGCCAAAAGGAAAACAATGATCGACAACAAATTCTACACCGACTTCGACCGTGAAGAACTCGACCCCCGCGACCCGGATTATCGCTCCGTTTTTCAGCGCGGCCGCGACCGACTCATCCACAACGCCGCCTTTCGGCGCCTCCAGGCCAAAACCCAGGTGTTCCTGTCCGGTGAATACGATTTCTACCGCACCCGCCTGACCCACAGCATCGAAGTCAGTCAGATTGCCGGATCCATCACCCGTTTTCTCAACAGCAACAGTTCCCAACTGGGCGAGAACCACTTCATCGACACCGCCCTGGTGGAAGCCTGTGCCCTGTCCCATGACATCGGCCACCCACCTTTTGGTCACGCCGGCGAAGGTAAGCTGCACCAACTCATGCGACCCTGGGGCGGCTTCGAAGGCAACGCCCAAACCCTGCGTCTGATCACCGAAATCATCTTCACCAGCGGGCGCAGCCGCCGGGGCATGAACCCCACCCGCGCGTTTATGGACGGAGTTCTCAAGTACAAGACCTTGTTCAGCGAGTGGGACAACCCGATCAAACATTTCCTTTACGACGATCAAAAAAAGTATCTGGATTTTGTTTTTGACGGTCGCCCCTTTCCCGCCCAATTGACTCCCGGACCGCAGCTCAACAAACTACGCAGCCTGGAATGCCAAATCATGGATTGGGCCGACGACACCGCCTACAGCCTGAACGACCTGGTCGACAGTGCCAACGCCGGATTTGTCAACATTGGCCAAATGAGCCGATGGGCGGAGAACAACGGCACACTCTCCCACGAAGACACCATCATCATCGACAAACTTCTTGAAGCCATGCACGACGGCAATCTGGAAAGGGTCATGAACCGCAAAATCGGTGCTTTCGTGGAAGCCTGTCAACTTGTGGAGCGCGACAACTTCATGAGCGATGTGACCAACCGCTACCGTTTTGGCGTGGAGTTGGATCCACAGTTCGTCCGGGAACAAAAACTCTACGCCCAGCTGGCGGTGGACCTTGTCTTCCGTTCGCCGCAGGTCTGTCAGCTTGAGCACAAGGGCAATCACATGCTGACCAGGCTCTTTGAAGCCCTGGAGGAGAATTACCTGAGAGATGAAAAGCCTAGATTGACCCTGCTTTCCAGGGATTTTGAAGGGGAGATGGCCTCCGCCGAAGACCCCCACATCCGCGCCAGAATTCTTTGCGACTACCTCGCAGGCATGACCGACGGATTTGCCACCCGTATTTTCAAGCGCATGTTTGACCCTGACTTCGGTTCCATAGTGGATCTCGTCTGATATGATCCGCGCCTGCTATCCGATCCTGATACTTTTCGGGCTTCTGGCAACCTTGACTGTGGGTGCCGAATTGGCACATGCTGGAGAGATTCCGGATATTAATCCGGATATTTTTCCGGAAATTAATCCGGAAATTGTAGTCACTCCCTATTTGCCCTGGACCGATACCATCGAAGGCAAAGAAGGCAAATATTTCTTCTACCGGGGCCTCGACTACGGCAGCCAATCCCTCATTCATCCCCTGCGTCTCATCATCAACGGCGGGTATGGAATCCTGCAGGTGGAAAACCGTGACAACCGGCCCGGCCGCGTCATGTATGCCCGTGGGGTTCAGAACGTGACCAAGAATATTTTGAATCCCGGCTGGTCCATCGGTGTCAACGGGTTGTGGGATTTTCTGAGCAGGGAAGTGATCCCCATCTCCGTCAACTCGGGCAAGGCCCAGTACTGGCCCAACTACATGAACCACCTCATCGGCGGCGGCATGAGTTATCGCATGATGACCGAATATTTCCGCTTCAACGAATACCGACACCCCAAGACCATGGCCGGATTGACCATCTTCGCCTATCACTTTCTGAATGAGGTGGTTGAGAACAACGGCTACCAGGGTCCCACCACCGATCCGGTAGCCGATTTCTGGATCTTCAACCCGGCCGGGATCATACTTTTCAGCAATGATGGTTTTGCCCAGTTTTTCAGCGAGACCCTGAACATGGCCGATTGGTCATTCCAGCCTACAATCATGCCCTGGCGGGAAGAGTTGCAGAATCAGGGTCAAAACTACTCGGTCAAATACCACCTCAACAAAAAGGGCAGCACCAGCCTGTTCTATCACTGGGGAGGTCATGCTGAATTGGGCATGAGTTTCACCCGGCCGGATGGTCGTTGTTTTTCGTTTGGTTTGGGGTTCGTGGCAAAAAATCTTTTGGAAGTTGACCAGGTCAGCAAAACCCTCGATCTGGCCGCTTCCGGCGGTATTTTTTATGATCGAAACAACTCGCTCCTGGCTTCTTTGCTCTTTGCCAGGACCAAGGACTACCGCTACCGTCTCAATTTGTATCCCGGTTTGTTCAAGATGGGGCCATTCAAGCCCGGCATTTTTGTGGGCCTGAATCATGATGAGCGTATTATGTATGGCATCACCTTTGGAAATCTGCGGAATATGCCTATTGGTATTGGAGGTAGTTTTAATTCTCCGGAGAAACCAAAGTAGAAATGTTTTTGAGTCTCGCCTTATGCGATCCAGGAGCGATTCAAACCTTGGGTTGGGAAGACATTCGGGGGGGGCGAGAGTGGATTCCGGACCTTCCGTGGAACCAACAATGATCCAGACTGGTGCCGACAAGGCTAACAACATCCCGTGGGAGGCCCTGGACAAGTTGCCCGGTAAAGCCCATCCGGAAGTCGCGCCACTTTGCGGGTTGGAACCTTATCGCCAACCCTTTCGCCTTTCCTGTTCCCAGGGATTGGATCACCCTATCCAGCACGAATGATACACCTTCCCAGTATTACACCGACAATGGATCCTGGATCAAAAAGCCGGTATCTTGGCTTGCGGCCGGCGCCGGTTTTAGATCTACTTCCGCTTGAGAACTTCCGAAAACCCCTCTGAACTCAGCGGCGGCGAATAATGAAATCCCTGCACCTCATGGCAACCCATTTCCCGCAGAATATCAGCTTGTTCCTTGGTTTCCACCCCTTCGGCAATGACCTGCATCTCCAGATTGCGCGCCATGTTGATGACGGTGCCCGCAATAGCCCGATCATTGGCAACCGTGGAGATATCCTCCACAAATTCCCGCGCGATCTTGATCCGGTTGACCGGGTAGTTCTTCAAATACAACAGAGAGGAATAGCCCGTACCAAAATCATCAATAGCCAACTTCACCCCATAGCTGCTGAGGCAATTGAGGGTATGCATGGTCACGTCCGCATCAATCATCAGCACACTTTCGGTGATCTCCAACTCCAGCCAGTGGGGCGGCAACCCTGTATCGACCAGCACTTTCTTCACCATGCCCACCACATCCGGTTCCAGAAACTGGCTGGCCGATAGATTGACCGCAACCCGCAATTGCTTTAGACCAGCCTGACGCCATTGCTGAACCTGCCCACAGGCCTGCTCCAGCACCCAGCGACCAATGGCGTGAATGTGTCCGGTCTCTTCAGCCAAGGGGATAAACCGGCTGGGGCTGATGCTCCCCATTGTGGGATGTTTCCATCTGAGCAAAGCCTCCACTCCCACCAAAACGCCCGTGGCCAGACAATATTGGGGCTGCCAGGCCAAACTAAATTCCTTGCGTTCGATAGCCTGCCGCAAGCCCAGTTCCATGGTCATTCGTTCCTGGGCCCGGCGGTTCATTTCAGCACTGAAGAATCGATACCGGTTGCGACCTTCGCCTTTGGCCGCGTACATGGCCATGTCGGCATGTTTCAAAAGGGTTTGCACATCAACACCATCTTCCGGATGCACGGCAATGCCAATGCTGGTGGTGGTGAAAAGCTCCTGTCCATCGAGATCGAAGCTTTTTTTCATGGCCCTTTGAATTTTACGTGCCACGGTCACGGCTTCCCGGTCACTGTCCACCGAAGGCAACAAGAGAACAAACTCGTCGCCACCGAGGCGGCAAAGAGTATCTCCTCGCCGGATGCAACCACTCAGACGCGAGGCAATGCCCTGAAGCAGAAGATCACCCTTGTCGTGACCAAAGGTGTCGTTGATGTCCTTGAAATTGTCCAGATCGCAAAAAAGCAATGCCACGTGTTTCTCGTTGCGCCGGGCGGTGGCCATGGCCCTTTCAAGTTGTTCAAGAAAGAAGGAGCGGTTGGGCAACCGGGTCAGCGTATCGTAATAGGCAAGCTGCCTGATTTCTTCTTCGGTGCGCTTGCGCAAACTGATGTCGGTGATGGATCCGATGTATCCCTCCAGGGTTTCGTCGGAATCAAAAATCGGTTCGGCCTGGCAAAACACCCAGGTGGTTTTCCCTCCGGGGCGCTGGAAACGACACTCCACCTTGAAGGCACGGCGCTCATGCACAGCCGTCAGCCAGATGTCCCTGATCGCCGGCAAGTCATCATGATGAACAGCAATATCCCAACCTTGTCCCAGCACAGCCGAGAGCATTCGGCCGGAAATTTCCCGCCACTTCTTGTTCACATGGCAGATGCGCCCCTCGTGGTCCAGTCGAAAAATCCCAACCGGCGAGGCTTCAGCCATGACCTGATAACGACGCTCACTCTCGCGCAGGGCTTTTTCCGTCAATTTCTGCTCGGTCACATCCTGGACCGTGGAGATCATCAGATTCATATCCGGCAGGGGAATGTTGCGGATGGCGAGAATTTTCTCGGTGCCGTCGCGGCAGGTGATGCGCATGTCATCCCAATGCATTTTTTCGACGTCGCCCGTGGCAATGTCCTGCAGAATGCGCTGGCGGACCTGCTCCCGTTCCTGGGGGTTGGGATAAATACTCTGGAAGAATGTTTCCAGGTCCGTAAAATCGTTCTCGTTCCAACCACCATAGATTTCCAGAAAAAGGCGGTTGGCGTAGCCGATGTTGCCCTTGTCGATGGTGTTGATGGACAAACCCACCGGCAAGTTGTCCAGCACCCGTTCGATGAAGAGATTTCCCTTGGATAGTTCGGCTTCGATGCGCTGCTCTCGCTCGGTTTGATCGACAAAGGTGGCCAAAATACCCGAGACCCGGCTTTCCTGGTTGTAAATGGGTGAGCTGGAAAACTGGATTCTCATCAGGGAGCCGTCTTTTTTCAAACCGCGTAATTCTTCGTTGAAGATTTGGCTCCCGGAAGCCACCGAAGCAAGCGCCTGCTGAAATTTTTCCCTGAATTGTTTAGCGATGGCCGGAAAGCCGGTGCCCACAACTTCAGCAGCCTTCCAGCCCGTGGCAATTTCGGCAGCGTGATTCCAAGCCGTGACGATGCCGGTGAGATCCAGGGCGACCACGGGGCAGGGCAAAGCTTCAATGACGGGAGTGGAAACCCGACCCTTGGGAAGAGAAACATCGACTCCGGATGAGCTCGCGGCCAACTCCCGGGCAAAAGCCCCGGCCACCATACCTCGAGCCTTCTCGCCGGGGAAAATTCTATCCTGCTTATTGTCGCCCACGCTCATCCTCCAATGAGGGTTTGCCGGCTGGCCTAATTCCCCCGAATATGAACAATCCCAAATTTTTAAATATACCCTGGAAGTTTAGGGGAAAACCCATGTATCCGCAATGTATCATGCTTTTTAACTTCTGCTATTGACCCTTGCCGGGCATTTCAAGTTCATCTTTTTTGAACAGACCGGCTTGAGGATTGCGGAACATATCCGAATCAAATTTACCTTCGGCCTTGGCCACAATGCATGAAACCACTGAATCGCCCGAGACATTCACCGCCGTGCGCACCATGTCCAACAGTCGATCAACCCCCAGGATCAAACCAATACCCTCAACCGGCAGCCCTACCTGGGTAAAGACCATCGACAGCATGATCAACCCTACTCCAGGCACTCCGGCAGTACCGATGGATGCAAGCACGGCCATGAAAATCACAGTCAAAAAATCACTGAAACCCAGGTCGATGTTGTAAACATTGGCGATAAACACCGTGGCAACACCCTGCATGATGGCGGTGCCATCCATGTTGATGGTTGCACCGAAGGGAATGGTGAACGAGGCCACCGAATTCCCTACGCCCAGCCGCTCGGTCACCGTGCGCAAAGTCACCGGGATCGTGGCGTTGCTGCTGGCCGTACTGAAGGCAAAAACCTGCACGTTGCGCATTTTTCGCAAAAACATCAGCGGGCTGAGTCCGGAAAAAACCTTCAAGGTGATCATCAGGGTAACCAAAAGGTGGAAGAGCAAAACACCAACGAGCACCAGGACGTAGCCGAGCAATTGCCCCAACAGGCCCATGCCAAGATTGGCCACGGAATGAGCGATGAGGCAGAAAACGGCATAGGGAGCCGTGCTCATGACGATGTCCACCATTTTCATCATCACTTCATTCATGCGCTCCACACCATCCACCAGCGGGTCGGCTTTTTTACCCACCATCAGAATGCTCACACCAATAAGGATTGCGAAAAATATAATCTGCAGCATCTCCCCGTTGGCCAGGGCGGCGATAGGATTGCCGGGCACGATGTTGATCAGAACATCCGTCAGCGGAGGTGCTTCACGTGAGGCGAACGTGGCGTTGGTTTCGATGTTCATGCCCTTGCCCGGAGCCACAACCCCGGCTACCAACAGGGCCGTGGCGATGGCAATGGCGGTGGTCATCATATAAAGTACGAAACTCTTGCTGCCCACTCTCCCGAGTTGCCGCAGATTGCCGATGCCGCACACGCCACTGATCAGGCTGAACAAGACCAGCGGCACCACCAGCATTTTCAGGGAGTTGACGAACATCTTGCCGACAACGTGGAACAGGCCGGAAACCAGCCAGGTATTGATGAAGGACCCTGCCGAATTCAATCCACCGAGATTGATGGCCAAACCGACGATGCTGCCGATGGCCATACCCATGAGAACTTTGGCGGTTAGGTTTTTGGAGAGGTTGGTGGACATCCGGTGCTCCTGACTTGGGGGCAGAGTTTCTTTTCAGTGACTATAGCCCAAGGCCCACCAGGACTCAAACCTGTAAAAAAGTCGCTCCCCTCAAGAAGGAGCGACTTGTTTAAAGCAGAAAGGGCCGAAAGATCAACCTTCCTTGATTTTGTTCAGGGCACTTCCTGCCTTGAACCAATCAATCTGCTCGGCGGTCATTGTGTGATCAACAACGATATAATCTTCGCTGCCGTCAGCATGTTTCATGGTCACATTCAGCTGCCCGCCGGGAGCAAGTTCACTCAGGCAGGTAAAGGAGAAACGATCGCCCTGTTGAACCTTGTCATAGTCCGCAGGGTTGCTGAAGGTCAGCGGCAGGATCCCCTGCTTCTTCAGGTTCGTTTCGTGAATCCTGGCAAAACTGCGCACTATAACCGCGGCGCAACCAAGATGGCGGGGGCACATGGCGGCGTGTTCGCGACTGCTGCCTTCACCATAGTTTTCATCGCCGATGATGACCCAGCGCAAGCCCTCGCTCTTGTAGTGCCGAGCCACGGCAGGCACTTCGCCATACTCACCACTGAAGGTATCGAGGATGCTGTTGGTCTCTTCATTGAAGGCGTTCACCGCACCGATCAGCATGTTGTTGCTGATGTTATCCAGGTGGCCGCGGAAGCGCAACCAGGGTCCGGCCATGCTGATATGGTCGGTGGTGCATTTTCCCAGAGCCTTGATCAGCAAGGGCAGCTCCAGGTAATCGTTGCCGTCCCAGGCGCTGAAAGGCTCCAGCAGAGCCAAGCGCTCGCTTGCGGGATCAACCACCACCTCAACACTTGTATTGTCTTCAGGGGGATCTACGTAGCCACCTTTTGGCTGCACGAATCCCTTGGGCGGCAACTCGTGGGCAGGTGCCGGGGCCTTGAGCAAAACCTCTTGGCCATCTTCGCTGGTGATGGTATCGGTCAGTGGATTGAAATCCAGCCTGCCGTTCAACGCGTAGGCCATCACCGTCTCGGGGCTGCCGATGAAGGCGTGGGTGTTGGGGTTGCCATCGGCGCGTTTTTTGAAGTTGCGATTAAAACTGGTGAGGATGGAGTTGCGAGCCTCGGGCTCCACATCCACCCGTTTCCACTGGCCGATGCAAGGGCCGCAGGCATTGGTCAGCACCGTGGCCCCCACCTGCTCCAGAACCGCCAACTGGCCGTCGCGCTCGATGGTATCGTGGATATTTTCTGAACCAGGACTGATCCACAGAGTGCCCTTGACCTTCAGATTCTTGTCCAGGGCCTGCTGCGCCACATCGGTCAAACGGCAGATGTCTTCGTAGCTGCTATTGGTGCAACTTCCGATGAGGGTGGCGGTGATCTCCAGGGGGTAATCTTCCTTGACGCAGTCGGCGGCCATCTGGCTCACAGGGTGAGCAATATCAGGGCTGTGCGGCCCCACCAGGTGGGGCTCCAAATCACCAAGATCAATCTCCACGATCTGATCGTAGAATTCGGCCGGATTGGCCATTACTTCAGGGTCGGCCATCAGCAGGTCGGTGTTTTTGTCCGCCAGTTCGGCCAGCTCGTTACGGCTGGTGGCACGCAAGTACATTGCCATTCGCTCATCGTAGGGGAAAATGCTCGTGGTTGCGCCCAGTTCCGCACCCATGTTGGTGATGGTCGCCTTGCCGGTGCAACTGAGGCTGGCTGTGCCTGGGCCAAAGTATTCAATGATGGCGTTGGTGCCGCCCTTGACCGTCAGAATTCCACACAGCTTGAGGATGACATCCTTGGGAGCGGTCCACCCGTTCATTTCTCCAGTCAATTTCACACCGATGATTTTGGGATCCTTCACTTCCCAGTTCATGCCCACCATCACATCGACAGCGTCGGCGCCACCAACACCGCAGGCGACCATGCCGAGACCACCACCATTGGGCGTATGACTGTCGGTGCCGATGATCAAACCGCCGGGGAAGGCGTAATTTTCCAATACTATCTGGTGGATGATGCCACTGCCGGGTTTCCAAAA
This sequence comes from Candidatus Krumholzibacteriota bacterium, assembly GCA_024275485.1. Lineage (GTDB taxonomy): Bacteria > Krumholzibacteriota > Krumholzibacteriia > LZORAL124-64-63 > LZORAL124-64-63 > LZORAL124-64-63. Next base: position 129,343 of record JAJRZA010000036.1, read on the forward strand.
GCCCATGTTGTAGCGGCCGGAGGCGCTGGCCAGGAAGTCGTACACTTCCTTGTTCACATCCAAGGCGGTCAGTTTGTCTTCCTCGGCCCCCTTGTAGGCTTCCAAAAGATGGTCGCAATGCACGGTCGAAGGCACTGCAGCTTCATCCCGGCCGGCCTGCATGAATTGGAGGATGGCCATCTGGGCGGTGGCATCCTGCATGGTCACACGGTCTGGACGGAGGGCCAAAGTGGCTTCACCGCGCTCAAATTCCTGGTTTTGAGGATCAGCCAGATGCCCAAACAAAACCTTTTCGGCCAGGGTCAACGGCCGCCCCAAACGCCCACGCACCACATCCAGTCGCTTCTTCGACTGCTCATAAACTTTGCTCACCATTTCCCGGGTGGTTTCGATGGCCATTTTTTCATCCTCCTGGTACGCGTGCCGGGCACAGCCTGGTGCACTGTCAAACAGGCCGGTCCGCCGCCATTTTCAAGCTTCTGTTTCAGGGAAACAATATAGACAATCAGGATTCGTTTTTCCCGTTTTTTCGGAAAATATCAACGACCCACAAGCAGACGATTGGCCAAACGATCCGGCAAACCGGCGGCCAGGATTTCCTCCCTGGCTCGCTCGATGTCATACTCAACCCGTTCAAAGGTAATGGTTGCTTCTTCTTTGTCCCACACAAGAAAAGCGGCCCGCGGGTCTCCGTCCCTCGGTTGCCCAACGCTGCCAGGGTTGAAGAGCATCATTTCCGTATTATCGATGAATATGGGGTCCGGCCCGCAGGATAGAAATCCGTCGCCATCAAAAGCAACCGGATGATGTGTATGCCCAAAGAAACAAATCCCGGGGCCACCATCGCGAAACATGGCCGCGGAAACCTGACGGAAATCCTGTCGATAGATGAGATATCGGTCCCGCTCGTCGGGAGAACCGTGGGCCAGGAAAACCCGATCTTCGAGTTGGAGCAAAATGGGCAAACCGGCCAGATAGGCCAAATTCTCCTCGGTGAGCAGCGCTCGATTGTGCTCAACGGCAACCAGGGAATGCTCATTGAATTTCAGACTCTGGGAACCATCGCCCACCAGGGCGTCGTGGTTCCCTTGGATGCAGGGAACCCCCTTTTCCTGCAGAAAACCCAAACATTCCAGGGGCCGGGCACCATAACCGACAATATCACCCAAACAAAAAACCCGATCAATGCCCAGATCGTCAATGCGCGACCAAACAGACCGTAAGGCCTGCCAGTTGCTATGGATGTCCGAGATGATGGCGGTGCGTGACATTATTTATCCAAAAAAGGTGCGAATGGTCCATGACGATTGTTCTGAAATAATAGACTAGACTGAACTGCATGGCAATAAATTCACCAGCATCATCACAACTACACTTTGATATGAATATTCTTGGTATGCAAATACCACAAAAGAACCAGCCAAATGGCCAGAAAACTCAAGGAATAAAGCAGCGAGCCGTTGGCTGGGCCGGCAAAAGGCTCGAAAACCCCGTCGTAAATGGCCTGCTTCAGGCTGATCTTGTCCCCGGCAGTATCGGTCATCTTGATCAGGTAGAGTATCCGGGCCAAAATCCCCGACCCGACAAAAACCAACAGCGGATTGCGACCAAAAACCACCGTCGGCTGGATACCACGCCGCCAACCTTTTATGTCGATCACCCAAAGACAGAAGGCCAGGACCAGGATGGCCAGGCCACCGGTCAGGACCATATAACTGCTTGTCCAGAGTTGTTTGTTCAACGGTTCAAGCAAAGCCAAATTCCAACCCAGCGAAGTCATCAGCAAACCCGCCAGCGACAAACCATGCAAACGGGTTGTCAGCGACTTGGGTTGCCGCAGGAATTCCCCGGTGAAAAACCCAAGCATTGTGGTGACGGCCGCAGGAAGGGTGGACAGTAATCCTTCCGGATCGAAAGCAACCGCTCCCACATGGTAAAGGTGCCCCGCACCCAGGGTCTGAAGATCCAGCAGGCGAATAAAATTATCTTCCAGGGCAAAACTTCCTGCACCCCAATCTGCTACCAGGGCAAGACGCATCAGCAATTCGTAGACCAGCAGCCAGCCTGTCATCACCAGCCAACGGCCCTTATTCCCCATGAAAACCACGACCAATCCCACAAGCAGATAACAAACGGCTATGCGCTGCAAAACACCCCAAATCCGTAATTCAGCCAGGAATTCCGGGAACCGGAGGTTTCCAACCAGCCCAAAGGGAAAACCATTGAGAAACAAACCGAGGGCAAAAATTATTAGGCTGCGGGAGATGATTTTTCGCACCAGATCGGAACGCAAAGCCCCTGCTTCCAATCGACGGGAAAAGCCCAGGGAGATCGCCACTCCAACAATGAACAGAAAGAAGGGAAAAATCAGATCGGTGGGAGTAAGTCCATGCCACGACGCATGACGCAATGGTGGATGGATATGGGCCCAGCTACCGGGATTGTTGACCACAATCATCAGAGCCACCGTCAGACCGCGAAAGACATCCAGGGCCACAAGACGTTCACCGCAGAAGGGCTTCATTTCAGCTTCCCCACTCCAAGGTCCAGGTGGCGGGCCACGGCTTCGGCTTCCAACTGGAATGCCTTGCCGTGTTGCGATTTCTTCCATCCCGCCATGGGGTTCACTTCAAAATCCAAAACTTTGCCCCGACGTTTCATGGTCCAGACAGCAACCACTCGACCACGGTCCAGGACCACTGCCGAAACATAGGCCGCCTTGCGCCAAACCAGTGGCCGGAGTGATTTATCGGGCACGGTCCAGCTTTTGTCCTTGTGTCCCATCAACAGGGTATCCCACAGGGGCAGCAGGCGCATGGGCCAGGCTTTGGCCGATCTTCCGGGTTTGATTTGCAGCTCCAACTCATCACGGGCCAAAGTAAACAAATTTCCATGCCCGGCACACTGCACGGTGATCAATTCCCCGGCGGCCTGCAAATCCGCCACCCATGAACGGGCGGTGGTGACTTTGGCACCAAAAAAATGAGCCAGGTCCTGAACCGTTGCCGGGGCGTTGACCGCCAGGTATCGACGGACGAAATCCACACACGTTTTTTGGGGATCAGGTAATGGGTCAGGCCAGGACAATCCTGAAAACCAGGCCTGGCGCGTGGCGTAGATTTGCTGGGCTCCAAGCTTTTCACCCTGGCACAAGTGACCCGCCCAACTCAACCGCCACACCAGGCGCCCCGCGGCAAAATGGGCCCGGGCGGTCTCATCACCTATGCGGGGGTCCAGTTCTTCCACATAAGAATCCTCCACAAACGGCAGCAGATCCTTTTTCACCACCGTGCCTTTTTGGAGCGAAAAATCCAATACCAACTTTTCCGATTTTTCGGATGGCAACGGACCCCGACGACCATCCGACGACCACAACGCCCTTGCCGAAATAACCTGTGCCCAACTCCTTTGAGAATCATATATGTGGATTGTGCCACGCTGACCCCAGGTGCGAACCAGGTCGCGTCCAGGAGAAAAAAGGTGCTCGGCCAGTTCAGCGGCCGAAGGTCGCAGCGCCAAGCGCTGGCTCAGGGCCAACAACCCCGGCGACAGCTGTTGTGACTGCAGCCCCAGGATGTTTCGGGCACAGATTTCAGGTGATTCGGCACCTCCGCCGGCCAGGTATCCACGGCGGGCGCGAAAGAACAGGGCCTGCTCTTCGGTTAATTTCAATGACATGGCGCTGGATTTCATGGTTTTATCCTAACATCTTTAGGGATTAATACAAATCAGACTCTGCCCTGCTCATCGGAGAAGACCATGGATATGAAGCTCAGCAAGACCAACGAAACCGTAGTGGCCAAAGCCGCCGCCAAGTGCCGGGAGCAAGGCATCCGCATTCCCACCCTGGCCCAGATGAAGGATCCTTCCCTCATCCCGGACGACATCAAAACCGATCTCAAAAAAGTAGGGCTCTGGGATTTTGACCCCTTGAATCTTTTTCGCATCACCTGGAAGAACGACCCCAAGACCGGTCAATTCACTGACGGCAACTGGATTGAGTTTCCCAGCGAGCTCACTGGTGTGAGCGCCCGCATCATCGGCCTGGTGGGTAAGTATTTCCCCACTGGATCCCACAAGGTCGGTGCCGCTTTTGGCTGCCTGGTGCCGCGACTGGTCACCGGCCAGTTTGACCCCACGACCCAGAAAGCCGTCTGGCCCAGCACAGGCAACTTCTGCCGTGGTGGTGCATTCGACTCCAAGTTGCTCGGTTGCGAATCGGTGGCCATTCTCCCTGAGGAGATGAGCCAGGAACGGTTCGATTGGCTCCAAGGTGTGGCCACCGAAGTCATTGCCACTCCCGGTTGCGAATCCAACGTCAAAGAGATTTACGACAAATGCTGGGAAATCAAGAAAACCCGGCCCGAGTGTGTCATCTTCAATCAGTTTGAAGAATTCGGGAATCCCATCTGGCACTACAATGTGACCGGCTCCATCATCGAGGAAATCTACCAAAAAGTGGTGCAACCCGGCCAGCGCCTTGGTGCGTTCGTCAGCAGCACGGGCTCGGCCGGCACCATCGCCGCCGGAGATTATCTGCGCACTGAGCATCCTGGCATGATCGTCACCGCCGTGGAAGCCCTGCAGTGCCCCACCCTTTACTCCTGCGGATTTGGCGGCCACCGCATTGAAGGCATCGGCGACAAGCATGTGCCCTGGGTGCACAACGTGCGCAACACCGACATGGTTTGCGCGGTGGATGATCAGCAATGCATGGATTTGCTGCGCCTGTTCAACGAAGAGGAAGGCCGGGCCGTGCTGATAGAAGGTGGGGTCAGCGAGGGGTTGATCGCCCAACTCGACCTCTTGGGCATCAGCAGCATCTGCAACCTGGTGGCAGCCATTGAAACGGCCAAGTACTACGGCATGGACGGTCGCGACATCATCTTCCTGCCTTTGACCGACGCAGCCGATATGTACAGCAGCCGCCTGCCTGAATTGACGGCCCAACAAGGCAAATACACCCGGGAACAAGCCCTGGTCGACCACAACCGCTGGCTGTTGTCGGTCACTCCCGACTATGTGCGCGAGCTGAGTTTCCACGACCGCAAAACCCTGCACAACTTCAAATACTTAACCTGGGTGGAGCAACAGGGACGGACAGTGGACGAGTTGAGGCTATTGTGGGATCGGGATTTCTGGACGGAGCTCTTCGGGGTGACCGAACATTGGGACCGGCGCATTGAGGAATTCAACCAAAGAGTCGGGTTGTAGAAAACCCAGTATTTTTTGATTGGGGTCCGGCATGAAACCGCACCCGGTTTTGGGATGAAACCTTTATGATCGAGCAATCCTAATTTGAATGAAAAGACAGTCCCTTTTTCTTGATCAGCCCCAAATCAAACTCGCTCATGGCCTCGCAATATGATGCCTCCAGTCGTACCCGATAAGGTTTCAGCACTGCTCTTATTTCCTCCGGCAGGGAACTATCCGCAAAAGGCACCCCTCCATCACTCCAACCAAGTTTTTTCAATTCCGAACGCCAGATTTGGGCCTCATCCAGTCGGCCGGACGCCTCCAGAGACTCGGCGTGGCTAGTCATCAAATCCGCAATCAGCTCCTGTTCCCGAGACGTAAAGTCACCACCATCACTGTCAATCCCCACGTTTGGTGCGTACCCCAGCCAGGAATTGTAGGACAATACATAGATCCAGGTGTATTCACCCATTCCCATATCCATTTCCAGGAGTGCCTTGTTGCGGATCTCCACAACCTGGCCCATCTCCATCACCAAGCCCTTGATGGAGCCCATGACCTTGCCCAGACCCTTGAAAATTTCCCCCATGCTGGGTTCTTTCTCATTGTTTTCCAGTTCTTCCATGCCTTGAAAACCCCGGACGACTTTCTCAAATTCTTCACACGAAGGTAGCAATCGGGCTCGAACGGCCAGGAAGGTTTCAATTCTGTCCGGAGTCAGACTGCCAGCTTCCGGAACGTACTGGCCAGGCGTACCGAAAGCCTCGGTCAGGTCTTTCTGACTTGTGACGGCCTTGTTCATGGGACGGGTAAAAAATATCCCGGCCCCAACAAAGAGGAAAATGTTCAAAAGAATGGTGACGCCACAACCCACACCACAACCGATCAGCCATTTCTTGCCCGTTCCTGCCATCGCATTGCCCTTTCGAGTAAAGTATTTCTACGCTACCTGCAAAGAACGAATTTGCTGACCAAAGTGTTTCTTTAAAACCCGCCAAAAATTCCTCAGTGCGATATTTCGCGAGTCTTGCTATCCTGTATCAACAAGTTCATGTTTTCACAAACCCATTCCTGGGCGGTACCATATGCAGTTGCAAGTTTCTGATCAGATCGAGAGCAAAGTCTCCAATGGCCAACTATCCCCCGACGACGCCAGCCGATTTACCAGATTTGTCGCCACCTGCAACTCCGAATTCATGACCCACCCCATCATCAAGGACAACAAATATTCCGCATGGTTCGCCCAGGGCACCGCCAGTCGCGAGAACATCAAGCACTTCGTGGTTCAATTCTCCGTCTTTTCCAACCTCTTTCTCATCGCCCAACTGATGAAAGTCATCAATGCCGGCACCCTTGAGGGCATGCGGGCCAGCAAGGAAATCCTGGCCAATGAACTGGGTGTGATCTTTCACAAGGCCGGATCCGAAATGGTAGAAATTTCCGACAAGGATCGCGAAGGCGACCCCGAAATCGTCTCACTCGAAGGCTCCGTCGACGGTGGACGCTTTCGTTTTCGCGCCGCCCACTTTGAGTGGTTGGTCAAGATGGGCGAAGTGCTGGACCTCAGCTTTGCTGATTTGGGAAAACGCCGTCACGGCACTCCCGCAACGCTCTTTTTCTGTGACCAGCTGACCACCATCTACGGCAACGAGGACCCCAACATTGCCGAAGGCGCCAGCTTCGCCGTGGAAAACTGGGCAGCCGCCGGATTCTGGAAAGACCTCATCGCCGGCCTCGAAATTTTCAAACAAAACCATGAACCCGAACTCCCCCTGGCCTTCTTCACCTGGCACGACAAAATCGAAGACCAACACGCCGGCCACGTCATGGACGAACTCGAAGAGCTCTTCTTCACCGACGGCTTCGACGAAGAAAAATTCCTCCACGGCGGCCGCATTATGCTGGACGGCGTCCAAGCCTTCTGGACCGGCCTAAACGAACAAAGAATAGCCAACGCCCACACCGACTAACCCAAAAAAGTGCCCCGAAAAAGGGGCACTCCCCCCCTTTACCAGGCAGTACAAAAAACCCTTACAATAGGCAGTACCTCTCTTCAGGTATGTACAAATAGACCCTTGTTGGATACTCCGCAGGAACGAGGACCTTCCAACAAGGGTCTATTTGTACATACCTGAAGAGACGCTACTTACCCTCTTTTTGAAAGGGTTTCTCAAGATACTTCCGAGCATACTCGACAGCACCACGATAATTGTTACCCATATCCACGACCAGCTGGTATTGCTCCAAAGCCATGTCCCGATGATTCAAAAGGTCGTAGCAATTGCCCAGATAGTTATGGGTCCAAACCATGGCCTCCAACTTTTCCTTGGGGCGGGCGGCAGCACCCCTCAGGGCCCGCAGGAAGGCGGCCTCGGCTTTGTAATACTGGCCCTTGTGCATATAAACCTTACCCATGTTGATCCAAGGCTGCACACCATCAGAATACTGGTTGAGGCTTTGGAGGCAGCATTCTTCACCCACATCATACAAACCGACATTGAAGTAGGAGTTGGCCAGGCGCATATGAGTCAACATATGCGCATCTTCTTCGGACTCGACCTTTTCTCCAAAAACAAAAAACCCGCCATGGATCAGGTCGCGGTTGAAGCCGTCTATGCTAAAGGCCTTGGGATGTGACCTGTCACCACCTGGACGCATGCTCTGAAAAGTGATCTTCTTGCCGAGGGTCGGTGAATCGATGGTGATGTTGTTGCCGACGGCAGTGATCACCCTTCCTGAGAAAAGGTTCCCCAGGAACCAGTAGGGATCGCCCAGTGGCACACCCTTTTCATCCATGAAACTCTGGAGTTCCTCCTGGGAAAGGCCGGCCCTTTCGGGTTGCAGCATCTGGGCCAGAAAGCTGTCGGAGGGAACCCAGCCGTATCCTGGCATCATGACTTCCACAAAAACATGAGTTCCACCGGAAAGCCAGGCATTGGTAACGGTGCGGGCGGGAATACCGATGGACCGACAGAAAGCCACCATAAGGCGCCCGAACTGACCGCAATCCCCTTTGCGAGTGGCTAAAGTGGAAATAGCGTCCTTGTCCCCCGAACCACTGGGAACGGCTGTCAGGTTTTCCATGCACCAGACAAAAAGGGCGCGGGTTTGCAACCAGGGGTTCTTTTCGGAACCAATGATATTGCGGGCAACGTCCAGGATCCGACCATCGGTTTGGATCCAGATTTCCGGTCTGGTGTATTGGGCATATTCGGCTGAGTCTCGGTCGTAGCCCTTGATTTTGGCCGGGTCCACGTCAACCGCCACTGCTTTCTGCTGCCAGGTGAAATCGAAATGGAAGAATCGATTCATGGGCAAACTGTCCTCGCCGGGACGATACACCCATTCGATCACCCGGTTGCCCGTGACCTGGTCTTCCAGAATCGCCACCGGTTCAGGTACTATGGAGGTGATTTCAACATCCTGGCCATGCCATTGCGCAGGAAGTGTGACCCAGATGATGGCTTGAGCGTCTTTTTCCGCCGAGGTCAAGTTGTCCAGGGCGTACCAGAAGCTGCCTTCCTGCACATCAGCCAAGGCGCCTGTGCATAGAAACAGAACCATGAAAGTAACAAACAGTCCGCGTTTGGAAATTACCTTCATCACCGCTTCCTCCCTATGCTCCGATGGATGAGCCATTTTTTTTGCGTAAATTGTTGGGGCGAAGCCACCTTGGCTCCGCCCCACAGAGTCTAGTGGATCCCGAATACCACCGCCACAATGATGGTGATGATCAGACCCAACCCGATGGTCAGTGCCGTGAATCCGAACACCTTGATGGCCTTCACGAAAGTTTCGGGTAGCGGATCGACCATGTAGTCATTCAGGGTGCCTTCTTCAACCAGCTTCGCGTACTCGCGTGGCCGATCTTCCTTTAACTCTTCCAGGGTCATGCGTCCGGTAAAGATCACCGGATCCATGGGGAAGCGATCAGGCCGGAAGTGCGTATTGAAGAAGTGAATCGTGAAGATGAAGCCGGTGGCCAACAACGCCTCATCCGAGTGAATGATGGTGGCGATGTTGATCATCTGGCCCGGCAGCAAGTGAGTAAAGAACTCAGGGAACCACAGGATCAGGCCGCTGGCCCCAATCATCGCCACGCCCCAGAAGACCGCGAAGTAATCGAACTTCTCCCAGTAGGTCCAGCGACCATATTGAGGACGTTCACCCCTGTGCAGGAACCACTTCATGGTTTCCACGAATTCCACTCCATCGCGGCTGTTGAACATCATGCCTTCAGGGCCAAAAATGAACTCTCCCCAGCTTTTGCCCGACTGGGCACGCTTGGCGAACAGGTTGATGATGTGGCGCGTAAAGTAGAAGAAGGTCAGGATCGCGGCCATGCGGTGAAGGGTTCCGGTGGACTGGAATCCACCCAGCATCCCACTCAACCACTGGGCCCAGGGCTGATAGCTGAACTTCAGCGTCATACCCGTAACGGCAAGGGTCAGGAACGAGACTATCACCATCACATGAAGTGATCGTTCGAGTCGACCGAAACGACGGAATTGTTTTTCGCCCTTGGCAATCTTGCGTAGTTGACGCGAGTGCTTGATGGCCTGGAAGCTGCGGGGCAGCCACAACAATGTGTGAATCCCGAAAACCACGAAAGTACCAACCAGCAACGAGGTCATGAACAGCCAGGTGTAGTGAACTCCTGGGAACTTGTCCTTGTCATGGTGAGTGGCGTGGGTCAGGTAGCCCGTGAATTTGCGGTGCGATCCACTGTGACACTGACCACAAGTGCCCACGATGTTCTCATGGGACAGGGTGGATCGAGGGTCGTGTTTGGGGAATACATTGTGCTGACCGTGGCAGTCGCTGCACTTGGCGGCATCGTTGTTGCCAAGCTGGAAGACTTTTCCGTGATAGGTCTCAAAGTAGGTTTCAGTCACGCTTTCATGGCAGGTTCCGCAGGAGTTGACGATGGAATGCTTGAAACTCGCCGCATCGGTACGGGCAATTTCGTGGCTGCTGTGACAGTCGTTGCACATGGGCAGGGGGTGTTCCTCGGTGGGCTCGCCCACAAAATGAATGCTCTCCCGGAAAATTTCATCAATTCCCAAGTGACACACCGCGCAGGTCACGTCGATGTTGGCGCGGTTCACGGTGGAATTGGCATCGCCGTGGGGAAGAATGGCATGATGGCTATGACAGCTCACACAGGTGGCGGTCACCACCAGACCGGCCTTGTTCAGGGCCCTGCCGTGGACGCTCTCCTTGTAATTGGCCACCATGCTGTGTTGGGTGCCTTCATAGCGCTTGTCCGCCACTCCGCCCTCATCGTGGCATTTTCCACACAGATCCGGAATATTGCGCACATGGGTGGCGGATTTAGGATTGTCATGGGCTAGGATGTTGTGATTACCACCCTCAATGATGTGGCAATCAAGACAATGTGGTGAATCTGGATCACCCTGGTCATCCATCTGGCCGTGGATGCTGGTATTGAATACTTTCACCGCTTCGGCATGGCAAATTGAACAGTCGACTTTGCTGGGGATGGTATCACAGGGGCGATCGTGGCCTATGGAGGCGCCCGTATGGCATTGGATGCAGCTGGTATGTTCATGGGTCGAGTTTTTCAGCTCGGCCATGTCCACAAACATGCTCTCGCCGTGGCTGCCCGGAGCAGTGGCAATCAGGGCGGGATCCTGGTGACAGACCAGACACTCCTGGTCGCTCATGCCCTGGTTATAGAATACCCGGCGAACTTCGTGGGGCTGGTGGCATTCGATGCAAACAGGGACCTTGTGCGGCTCGGCCTCCCACAACTCACCCTGAATGACCTTCTCGTGCACAGCCTCAATCAAACCGTGGCACTGTTGACAAGTGGCCACAACATTGTTTCGGTGAATGGTTGATTCGGGGTCGGTATGGTTGCGCACATTGTGCCCGGTGTGGCAACTGGTGCAAACAGCCGTGGTGATCAGACCCTTTTCGAACAATCCGCGCCCGTGGATAGACTGGGAATAGTGCGCCAAAACACTGTCCTGGCTGACGGTTGCCAAATCACCGACCGCTGCGCCCTCGCGGTGGCAATTGCCGCAAGTGTTGGGAATATTGAAAATGTTCGTGGTCGAAGCGAGATCCGAAGGCGGCAGCACGTAATGGTAATCGTGGCAATCCCAGCAATTCGGGGCCAGAGGATCGCCGCTGGCCACAGCCTGGCCATGCATGCTGGCGTCATAAATTTCTCCGACGTCGTCATGGCAATCCATGCAGGAGACTGTGCCCAGTTCTTCGTCATGGGGAAAATCATCGAAGCCATCCAGATCAGTATGGCAATCGATGCATTCAATATCCTCCAGCCCATGAATCGACTGACCGAAGCGATCAATATCCACATACAGGGAAATGACCTTGTCCCCTACATTTTTTGTTTCTTCTTCGTCGGCGTGGCAATCCATGCAGTCATCATTGGATTGAGCCAGGGCTGCTGGAGATGTCACACCCAAGGTCAAAAAGGCCAGTAGCAAGGCCAGAAGCAGGACGAAGCGTGGGGACTGAAGGATCATGTCGGATTTCTCCCAGGACTAGACGGTTGTTGGAAAATTGGCAATACAATGGTATCGCCCGACAACCCGTACGGTCAAACAACTTATAGTCCTGGAAGCAAATGAGTTACGATCCTATTGAATTGGTGGAGATTTTCAATGTTCATGGAGTAGAAGAGTCTTATTTTAAGTATCGAATATGCTATAACTTGGAACAGAACACTAACGAAAACCAAATAAATTGAGATCGCAAATCAATTCCGGAACAGCAAAAAAACTCCTGACAAAACTGTGACATTCCCCTCCGGAAAGGGAAAGTGCGAATCACGCCGTGGCAGTAAGCGGGATGCTTAAAGTGAAAGTGCTACCCACACCTGGTTCACTCTCCGCCTTCAAAACACCACCATGACGTTCGGCAATACCAGCGGCACTGATCATTCCCCAATCCATGCGCACCGTTTCGGATCCGGCTTTGAACCCCGGGCTGATTAAAGCCTTCAACTGTTCGGGAGAGTACCCATGTCCCGTGTCGTGGAAAACAACTTCGATGTTGTCGTCAACCAGACCTGATTTGATGGAGATGGTGCCGGCCTCCCCGATGGACTCCATGGCGTGTCGAAAAAGAACCAGGAAGAGCTGATTCAGCTGGGCCGGCAAAGCAATAACCTTGGGAACTTCATTAAGTTCCCGAATAACTTCAATTCCCTCCGGCACCTGGTGTTCAATGAGCTTCAGGGTTGTGACCAGGCTCTCGGTGACGTCTGTATCCTGCCGTTGGGCATGATCCAGCTGGCTGAAGGATTTTAGCCCCTCCACCAATTGACTGATACGATTCGAAGCCGTATCAACCGTGGCGGCACCCTGTTGCATGGCCCGCAGGGCTCGAGCAAATCGCTTGTCCTGCCGCAACTCTTCCAGGGAGTCCCCTTCGTTGCATTTAGCGGCTAAAATCTTCTGGCTGCGACTGACCACATTGGCCGATGATGACAAGGCCCCCAACGGCGTATTCAGTTCATGGGCCAACCCAGCCACCAGTTTGCCCAATACGGCCATTTTTTCCGATTGGATGATCTGTCCCTGGGCGGCAATCAATTTGGATTCGGCCATTTCCCGCTGTCGGATGTCTTCGATCAGGGCGGCCTGCATTTCACGAAAGGAATCGGCCAAGTGCCCCAGGACATCGTCAGACACGTAGTCCAGTTCCTGATCCAGATCACCCTGTGCCACGGCCTGGGTTACCTTGGACAAGCGTTGAACGGGTCGCATGATCGCAACCCGGACGCCGATGGACAGAAGCACCAGAATCACCAGAAAAACCAGAGCCAGCAGGTTCATGAGGCGGCGCAGACGACTCATTCGACTCCGGGTGTTGCTAAGGGCATTTTCCAGGGCGTCGTTTGTCTCCTGGACACTGGCTTGCAAACGCACTCTCAACGATTCATACCTGGAATTCATCAGGGCCACCTGCCCCAGAAGGGCATCGTCAAATTCCAGATCCAGATCTCCGGATCCGGCGGACGAGACCAGGGCAGTGGCCCGGGCCACCTGGTAATACTCATCAAAAATCCGTCCAATGGAATCGATTCTGGCGGCCGAATGACCTGGCACTCCCCGGCAGGCCAATACATCTTCGCGAAAACGAGCAGCCAGAAGATCGGCCTCGGGAATCATATCGGTATTCCCGGATGTCATGGCGTCGGTCAACAAGTGTCGAATGCCCAGGGCACCGATTTGCAGGTCATGGCTCATTTCTAGGCCATGAAAGAAGCCTTCCTGAATAAGAGTCAGGGTTCGGTCGTTGGCCCGGGTTCCCACAAAAAGGACACCAAAATAGAGGAAGAAACCCACCCCGGCTACCAAAGGCATCATGATGATTTTCCAGGACAGGTTCATTTCTCTTTCCTCAACGAATAACCATGATTTGCACACCGGGAGCCCGGGTCTCATCGGAAATGTATCCTACCGCCCCGGGGGTGGTCGCCACGAAATCCGCCAACTCCTTTTCAACCTGGAATGAGCGTGGAGGTATGCCTTTTCCAGTAAATACCATCTGACGCCAGTAACTCACGAAGCGGTGCACTGTTCGGTCCAGATACTGCTCCAGAAAGGCCTCGTGGGTAGCCCCGTTTTTCAACATCACCACTTTGATGGAAGAGTTGTCGCTCCAGTGAGTGGTCTTGCCCAGATAAATTCGTTCCAACTCGGTCGGCTCAAGACTTTGATCAATATTATCCGGATGGACAATAATCAATACTTCGGCCAAGGCCTCCGGAACAACGGCCATAACAGCCGACAGAAATAGAATAGTAAGGAAAAACAACCTGCGCATGATCTCCCCTAAAACGCGAAGGTGGTTTTGGCCGTCAGCATGCCCCAGTTTTTGGCGAGGGGTTCGTTGAAGGCTTCAACAATGGGTGGAGAATTCGTCTGTTCCACACCGTTGAGAAAGTGGTACTCAAACTTCAGCAGCCAAAAAGATGTCAGGTCGAAGCGGGTACTGACGGTGAAATCCTTCAACCAGGCGTAATAGTCCGGGAGTCCCAGGCTTTGATAGGCTTCACCGGATTTATCATTGCTGCGTCCATATGACACGGAGTAATAACCAGCCAGGGAGAACAGATCACTCACTCGATATCCGCCCAATCCATACCAGCCGTTGGATTTGTCGGGGCCGATCTTCTCTCCGGAATATTCGGCGACAAAAATCAAATTCCCATGAGTGTATTCAGCACTTGCAACCGTGACGTAGTCGATGTTGGTGGTTTCATCCACGGAAGCTGTCAGGGAATAACGGGCAGAGTCGGGTTCCGGTTCGACCACATCAAAATGCAGGTCGCCCTGATAGTGGAATCTACCATTCATGAAACTGGCGCCAAGACGCAACCCCTCCAGGGGTGTTTTCCAAACCAAAGACCCACCCCAAACCCAGGGAAAAGTGACTTCGGAATTGGTGGCATTCCGGTAACCCACTTCGGTTGTTCCGGGCACCCAGCCATTCTCCTGATCAATGGCCAAACCCAGAATCAGGGCCGCCACCTGGGCTGTGGCCCGTGTGGTATCATCCCAAATGCCTTTGGTTGCATCGGAAACGTTCAGGGTTCCGCCATAAGCATGGTAGTCCAACTCCCCTCCCTGACCCAAATTCAAACTCCCGTAGGCTCCGATCCCCTCGTAGGCCAGTAGCAAATCCCGCATCTTCTCGTTGTAGACACTTTGAGGCAGGAAAACGCTGGTGCGAAGCATATCCACATCGCGGCCCTCATTGTAAAATCCAAAAGGCAGTTTGACCCTTCCGGCCCGAAAACCCAGCTCATCCTTAAAGCGATAATCACCAAAAGCCCAATCCAACTGTACCTGGCCATGGCCTGCTGAGCCGAAATTGCGAGCCATGAATTGAACACCTATGCGCAGTCGGTCCATGGGATTGGCCGAAAAAGTGATGGCCGCCTCGGTGAATTCAGCCGTCCCATTGGTGCTTCGGGGAACCAGATAGTCGTTTTTGGTTGTATTGAGATACCCCTGACTGACAAAACCGTTGATATGCAAGTCGTCACTCAAATCCTGGGCCCAGATGGTACCATCAGTGGTGCCTATGCTGAGGATCAGGGCCATCATCCAAGAAGCAATGCTGAGGCGGGCCATGAAACGCTCCTCAAATAAAGGTGCGCAGAATATCCTTCTGCAACCCGGACAGACGCCCTTCGGCAGCGTCGATTTGGGCGATCTTCTCCTGAAGGGCCTTGAACAGAAAACGTCGTTCCAGGGCATTTCGGAAGACTATCAACAGGTCATCGTTGTCCCAGGGTTTTTCAATGTACTGAAAAAGGCCCAGCTCGTTGATGGCCCGAATGGCGCTGTCCTTGTCGGCATATCCGGTCAACAGAATGCGTGGGGCCTGGGGTCGGATTCCAGACAACCGACCAAGAAACTCGATGCCGTTCACGCCGGGCATCATGAAATCGGATATGGCCAGATCAATCTCGTTGGCGGCGGCGAATTTCAGGGCTTCTTCTGGTGAGACGAAGGCCTCAACCCGGTAGTCCGTTTCCAGTTCAAGAAAAGATTTCAGGCTGTCGAGGACCATTTTTTCGTCATCCACCAACAGCACGGTAATATCGGCTTCGTTGAATTGGGGGGATGTTGCTGTCACTTCTCATTCTCCATGGGCTGTGACCCCGAGGGTTCAATGGTAACCAGTGTCAGATCGTCTCGATACTTGGCCAGACCGAAATCCAGGGCTGCCGTAGCCAGATTTTCAGCAAGATCGGTCCCGGAAAGACCACCCAGAGTTTCCAGCAGATTCTGCATTTGGCCTTCCCCAAAAAACTCGTCTTCTCCATTTTGAGCTTCGGTCAAACCGTCGCTGAACATCAACAGACACTGCCCGGGTTCCAGAACCAACTCCAATTCCGTACCGGGAGTATACATGGTGTTGTCAACCAATCCCAGCAGAAGCCCCGTCACCGGCAATTCCTTTACCTGGGCATCTCCATCCAGAAGCATCGCCTTGGGTAATCCACCACCCACCATACGCACAACCCTGGAATTTGGGTCCAGGACAACCACCGAAGCCGCCACGGGAATATCACGGGGCAATCCCTTGTGCATGATCTGATTCAGGGCGACCATGATTTCCCCAGGCCCCAAATCCTGATTGGCAAGGGATCCGGTGGCAAATTTCAGCAGGGCCGTGCCCAACGCCGCCTGGACCCCGTGACCGGCGCTGTCGGCCACCACAATGGCCCATCGACCACCGAACAAGGGAACAAAATCATAAAAATCGCCACCAACAGCCATGGCCGGACGGTAAACAACATGCAAATCCCAATTTGGCAAGGCAGGCATCTCTTCTGGGAAGAACTTTTTCTGCACGATGCGCGCCCAGTCCAGTTCGCGCTGCATTTCCAGGTCCCGTGATTTCAAATCGTCCTTTTGTCTCAAAGTAAGATCCAACTCGTGGATCTTGTTTTCAAGGGTGGCCTGAAGGCTTCTGCGATTGATGGCGTTGGTCAAAGTCAGCATGAACATGTCGTTGTCCAGTGGTTTTTCGAGATATTGAAACAGCCCCACTTCGTTGATTGCCCTGATTGCGTTCTCCTTGTCGGCATAACCCGTCAACAGGACTCGCGGCAAATCGGGATCCAGATCCCGCACCCCGGCCAGGAATTCCAATCCGTTCATCTCCGGCATCATAAAGTCGGAGACCACCACATCTGCCCGATTGGATTGCAAAAACACCAGGGCCTCCCGTGGATTTTGAAAAGTTTTTACCCGGTAATCCGTTTCCAGACCCAGCACCGCTGCCAGGGAACGGGTGACCATCGGTTCATCATCAACCAGCACAACCAATGCTTCTGCCGCGAATGATTCGAGCATTATCCAGACCTTCCGGCGAGTTCGCGCAACCTTCGGGCCACCGTGCGAATGATGCCCTTGGCGATGCGCACATCGTCTGCCAAAAGATCATTGAATTCAATGCTTTCCAGGCGCAACAATCGACTGTCCTGGACAGCGGTTGCCGTCATCACCCTTGGCTCGTCGTCAAACAGCGCCCAGGTACCAAACGACTCTTTGGGGCCCACCTCAACCACAAGTTTGTCCCCTTGATGCAAAGAGACCTTGCCCTGAAGCACCAGGTACAAAGCATCCGGTGGGTCATTCTCACGATAGATTTTATCTCCGTCAAGAAAAGACACCTCACGGGAGATGGCGGCCAAGGCGGCCATTTGATCGGTGGGTACTTCGGAAAAAACGTCCACACCCTGCAGGATTAGGACTTTTTCGATTGCACTTAGCATTTCATCTCCCGTTGGTTCCAGATATGGTGCAGCGGCGGTGTTGTCCACCGTGCCTCCAGCAAAAATAGCACAGGCGGCAAGCCATGGATCGCAACTGCTGCCCAAAAACTCAAGAGCTTCTGCCGGATCGCTCAACTCTTCACCGGGGTTGATTCCTGCTTCCAACCAGGCCGTTTCAATTTCCTGATCATCGATCAGCACCTGCACCAACTGACCGTGTGGCCTGGTCAGGATGTTATCCAGAAACTCCTGGGCATTGGCTTTGAGGAGGCGCCGACCACTGACAACTCCAAGGTAGGCGCTCAACAAATCCTGGGGCGAATAGAGCAGCCCCAACAGACGGAAGACACTTTCCAGACGCAGCCGTTGGGTTTCTCCAATGGCCTGCAGAAGCAAACGGGCAGCATCCCCTTTTTCCGGCAGCAAGACACCCATTCTATCCAGTTGAATGAACCGACTCGCCTCCACCGCCACCTCTTCACTGACAATGCGGGCATCAAATTCCAGATCAGGATACCGGGCGCGCAACTTTCCCAGGGCTTTCAAGACAATAAAACGAAGCTCAGGTTCGTGGGTGGCCAAACGACGCAACAGCACAGCCACCGAACGTTTGGTGGGAACGCCGGAAAGAATTCTGGGAATCTCGGTCCGGGCCCGCAGGGGGTTGGTTCCGGTTAGAAAGAATGTTTCCAAGGCAGCGATAAGATTTTCATCGGTGCGGGCCAGTTCGGTCAGGGCCAGGCGGGCACTGATGCGCAACTGGGGATGATCCAGTTTTTCCAGCAACCAGGGAACCCTCCTATTATCGCCACGCAAGCCGAGCCCCTGGATGGCAGCTTCCACAATGACCGACTCGGAATCGGACAACAACTTGTCCCACAAATCATTGTTGCATCCTACAGGCAACCAGGGCGATCGGGCCAGCACCCGTCGACCTTCCAAACCCCAGACGGTTTCATCGGTCAAAACCTGATCCACCACCAAACGGTTGATCAAGGGGCGCAAATCCTTTCGGTCGGGATGGTCCAAAATATACGCCACCGCCGCGTTCCGGCACAGAGGGGGGCCACTGATCATCTCAGCCAGAAAATTCCCGGGATCACCTCCGCTCAAACCCAACTCGTCCAGCACTCCCATGGCCGCCAAACGAACTTCCAGGTTTTCATCCTGCAACAATTTTTTCACTGCCGGCCGATCTTCCCTGGTGCCGTTGAAACGCAGAATATTCAGGGCCTTGCGGCGAATATCCGCTGAATCATTTGCCAGCAGTGGACGCACTCCAGAAGCCAATTGCGGCAAGGTCACTCCCTGAAGCATATCCAGGGAGTAATTGATTTCTCGTGGTTGCCCGCCCTTGAGAGTTCCCAACAGGATGCCGATGGTGGCTGAATCCTCGATCTGAACCCGCACCTGCTGGACATCGATATCCCGGCCGCTGAGAGCCTTGCGAAACGAATTGACGTATTCCTTCCGCATGAAAAAGGCCAGCACCAACCAAAGAATCAAAAGCACCAGAATGACCAAGGTGATGCCCTGGGCACCAAATCCCAATCCGGCGGTCAAGAGTAACAACAACATACCGGCCACGCCTCTGGCCCACCGGTCTACAAACATGTCGATGAAAACCTTGGTCCGTCTTTTGAGAGCCATCGGAATAGGCAGGAAGAGCAACTCCCGGCTGGTTTTATCGAGGCTGTATTTCAAGCTGATGTCACCACCGCGCATCAGCATGGCAGCCAGCAAACCCGGCATCACAAACATGGCACCGGCACCCAGGGCCAGCACTCCCGGCAGAACGAACAGGACCTTTCCCGCACCCAGCCACCGAATCAGACGAGCTGCCAGCAACCCTTGAATTACAAAAGACAACAAGCTCATGCGGCCATAAAACCGTCCCAAAAACGAAGTCAGTTCTCCCGGTTCGGAAAAGGCTTCCCAGCTGAGGGCCTTGAACTGGAAATCAATGAAGGAACCAGTCATCACGGTCAGGGAAATGATCCCCACCGTCAAAAGCAAATGCCTTGAGCGCAGGATGACTGAAACCACAGTTTTGGACCCCTCGCGGGCGCGGTGTTCTTCATCCCAATCGGACATGATGCGCTGCCGGGCTATCCGCGCCCGCCACACTCCCCGACTAATCATTCCTGCCAACAGCAGGACCACGAACCCAACCAGCAACAAATCCCGGGTGCCCAGTTTCACCTGGTCCACCAGGAAACTTGTCAGCTCTCCGCCAATGAAAGCGCCGGCAATGCCACCAAGACCCAGAATCGGAAAAATCCGTTTGGCCTCCATGGCATCAAATACCGAATTGGCCAGGAGCCAGAATTGACTGGTGGTCAAACCTGCAGCTACGGCCACCCAGCTGTAAAACAGATAGAAAACCCAGTCCTGTTGGACGGACACCAGCCACCACAGCAGGACCAGCTGCACGGCCAGAATGGAGGTGGTGATCATGATCAGCCGGTCCAGCCGATGCTTCAGTCCCGCCCGGGCATAAGCGGCCGTCACCGGAGCGGCAACCAGCGCTGTCAGGATATACACATACGGGAGATGGTAGGGTTCGAGATGGACCAGAAACAGGGAATCGCGGGCCGGCTTCAGCAGGTAATAGAAAAACAAAAGGAAAAAATAGTTTGCCACCATCAGGGTGGTCAAACCCTTCTCGCCAGGACGAAGATCTCCCCAGGGACTTTTCAACCAGGTCATTGGTTCTCACCAGATGACACCGGCAAAATCACCGTCATCTCGGCACCACCGTCTGGCCCATTGGCTGCGGTGATCTCGCCACCAAAACCCTCCACGATTTCCCGGGATATAAACAGACCCAACCCTGAGCCTTTTTCGCATTCCTTGGTGGTCCAGCCGGAGCAAAAAAGAGAATTGATATCGTTGGTGGGAAGCCCCGGCCCGCTATCGCTGATGCTGATGCAAATATTTTCCGCCTCCCGGCAACTTCGGATATGGATGTTGCCCTTGCCTTCCATGGCGTCGATGGCGTTGGTCAAAAGGTTGGCAAAAACCCGTCCCAATCCTCCAGGCTGAACTTTGACCAGAACGTCGGGGTCCAGCTCATTGACCACCGTCACTCCATTTTTCAAGTGATGATTCAAAAGGAGCAGTACCCGATCCATGACATCGTGGGCGGGCAGCACTACCGGGCCTTCTGGTTCTCCCCTACCAGCCTTGCGCAGATGATCGATCATTTCCAGGGTTCGATCCATGCTCTCGCCAACTACACCACGGGTGTCGTCCAGGGCCTTGAGGACCTTCTGCACTCCGGCCGGATCAGAATCGGCACCACCTTCGGCAGCCAGGATCGTGCGCAATTTATCCAAGGCCTTGCCTCGGGTGTGCATGGCGCAGCCGAGGGCGCCCAGGGGTGTGTTCAGATCGTGGGCAATGCCAGTAAGGAGACGACCCAGGCCGGCTTGTTTGTCCAGCTCCTGGAGTTGTTTCAAAAGCTCGTTGACTTGGCTGGTGCGTCGACGCAAGAGCACCGATTGCACCAGGAAAAGGGCCAGGATCAGCACCAGACTCACATACATAATTATTTGAACCATGGCCGTGACCTCAACGGGGTTAAGGTTATTTCCTATTCAATTCCGCCACCGCCCGGATGGACTGGATCTCCCTGGCCGAGAGGTCGCGCCATTTGCCCGGGGCTAGATATCCCAGACGGACATCACCGATACGGATGCGGCGCAGATAAAAAATCTTGTGGCGCAGAGTGGACAACATGCGGCGCAGCTGACGCACCTTGCCATCGGTCAGTACAATATTCAGTACGGTGCGGCGATTCATCAACTCCACAATTCGAACCGACCTGGGCTTGAATGCTCCCAGTTTCGGCAAGACAATACCCGCCTCCATGATACCAACTTCCAACTCCGTCAACTCGCCTTCCACCTGGACCCGGTACTCATGCTCCAGTTGGTCCGTTTCGGTCAAGGCATTACCCCATTCCTTGTCATTGGACACCAGAATCAAACCCGTGCTGCGGCTGTCCATTCGTCCCACCGGTCGCAATCCCGGTACATCCGACGGTAAGCAATCAACAACCAGCTGGCAATCCGCCCCATCGGACGGCACACAAACCACCCGCGATGGCTTGTTCAGGACCAAGTATGAGAAAATCACCTGTCGCAGGAGTTCGTTATCCAAAAATATCTCACTGGCGGGACCAATCATGACTTTTGGATCTACTTCGAGCCGGCCATCCACCTGGACCCGCCCGGACGCAACAATTGATTCCGCCACCTTCCGGGTGCCAAATCCAGCCTTTTGCAGAGCTCTGCCCAGTCCCATGGAACGCTTGGGGATCCACAGGGGCCCTAAGTATTGACTCTGATTTTTCCCGGATCCGCCATAAACCATTCTATGGTATTCCTTCCCAATTCCCAACTGATACGTTCCGGATCATTTCCGGATGCTGTCCAGATTTTTTCCGGATTTTTCAGCGCCAGGCAACCGCCCGCACCGGGGAAGCTTCTGTTTGATACAATTTCAACGGAGCCGCCATGAAATGCACCACCAATCCGGCCAGAGACTCCAGGCCGGTGAGATTTTCAATGTTGACCATACCCGCAGCAGCACACCGGTCGTGGGCCTCGGAACCGTTGAAACTGTCCAGGCTAGGAGTATCCAACCCCACACCTTTCAAGTTCGATGCAGCCAAAACACCAGCCAACTCCCCACTCAGCCAGGGCCAGTGGCGGTAATAATTTTCGGTTCCCCAATGCCGATCCCAACCGGTGTGAAAGAGCACAAAATCAACTTCCGCCAATTTGTGCCCGGACAGCAGATCGACCGTGAGAACTTCAGGTGTTTGGTTGTCCTGGCCTTTCTCTGAAGCATCGATCACCAAGGCCAATCCGGCAAAACGATCCACAGGCACTTTATCCAGGGCAGGTTGGCCAGCCAGAAAATGCAACGTGCCATCCAAATGTGTTCCCACGTGGCAGCCAAACTCAATACTGCTGGACATATGACTGTCAATCCCGTGCTCGGAATGACGATGAATCTTCAGGGGTTGCCGGTCACCAGGCCACTGGGGCATTCCAGGTACAATCACATGGCTCAGGTCTATCAGTTCCAAGTTGCAGCTCCTTTAACCGGAATAAAACGTTTCACTGTGAATATCCCGCCGCAGATCACCGACCTCGAATTCAGTGGAAAAAAGGATGCGCTCGGCCTCATCCA
Organism: Candidatus Krumholzibacteriota bacterium; assembly: GCA_024275485.1. Taxonomy (GTDB): domain Bacteria; phylum Krumholzibacteriota; class Krumholzibacteriia; order LZORAL124-64-63; family LZORAL124-64-63; genus LZORAL124-64-63. The sequence continues at coordinate 152,036 of JAJRZA010000036.1, forward strand.
GCATTCCTGTCACTTGTGTCTCCTGCCCTGACACCACACTGATGGCCAGAAAAACCCGCCTGATCAGATCGGCCGGTCCCACCTGGGCTACAGAGAAATCGTGATTTCGCAATCGCTGGGTCAGTGCCCGCAAAGGTTTCCTGCGGTCTTTCAGACTGTGGGCTTCCTGCAAGACCAGGTCGGCGATCAGGGTGCCCGTGTAAACTCTAACATCGTCCATAACATCTCCGGCTGTCCGGGTCCCAACAGAGGCCAGGAACCCCAAACTACAGGAAAAACCCATTGTTGTCAGGTTCTAAGCCTCAGAAAAAACGTCCCTCAGGCGGGATCCGTGGGGCGCAGAAGCCGGTCGACTACTTGGCCAGAGTCATCTTGGCCGTGGCTTCGAAACCAACGGTGCGCAGGCGGGCCAGGTACAAACCGGCGGCAACAGAACGACCATCGTCACTTTTCCCGTCCCAGTCGAGCTGCTGTTCGCCTTCGGCCATGGTGCCAACAAAAAGGGTACGCACCACACGACCACGCAAATCCAGCACCTGAACAGAAGTGTGAGCCTCTTTCGGCAGGCGGAAGCTGATCCGGGTCATGGGGTTGAAGGGGTTCGGATAGTTCCCCTTCAGAGCGAATACCAATGGGGTGCCGGCAGCACTGATACCATCGGTCACTTCCATGGTCAAAGGAACAATGCCCGGGCTGCCAATGGCATTGTGGGCAATAACAACCCAGGCTTCATAGGTTTGCGCATTCAGGCCCGAGGAATCGAAGCTCAGGGTGAGGGTTTCACTCTGACCTTCATTCACCGCGCCGCCCAGGGGGTCAACAGCCAACCAGGGAACAGGCACAATGATGCTGAACCCGGCATCGGAAACATCCTCGGCAGGTCCGTTGCTGCTGCTGATTCGAACCAAGGCGTGGATGCTGCCCGATCCGCCAACCACCATGTCATAAGAACCGGTGTTGGCCAGATCCGTGGTCAGCACATTCCAATTGCTTCCTCCATCGTAGGATATGGCCACGTCAACAAAATCGACGCCACCGAAAGTATTCCAGGTGATGGTTTCGTTAGCGCCCACGAAGATTTCTTCTCCGCCATTGGGGTAAGTCACGATCAGCTCGGAAATGGCCTGGGTTAAGGTTATGGTCTGGGCGATACTATGGGGGTTTGCACCAAAATTATCGCCTACAATGGTGTTGGGAATCAGGAGATCACCACTGAAGGAAGCGTCCACGGTCAAACTGACGGTGGCCTCCGCACTCTCGTCTTCAATGATGACGCCATAATTTTGAGCCCCCGTGGTTCCGTGCCAAAGCACCAGGGCTCCGTCGCCATTGTTATGATTGCTGACCAGGGGGCCGTAGGTTCCACCAATAAAATCGGTGGATGAATTGACCGTCACACCAGCAGGAAAGTCCATGGTCACATCCGTCAGCCATTCTTCATCCGGGCTTCCGTTGTACACAGTGAAATTCACCGAGAAGGTGGTTCCGGGCAGATAAGTGGTGATGTTTGCAGTCAGGGTACTGCCGGCGACGCTTTTGTCACTGGGAGGACCCGCCGGGTAGTTGCCCCAAGCCGTAACTTAGTAGTTCAGGACGGACCCTGTTTCACCATTGTTGGTCACGCCAATGAATTCCTCTGTGGTCTGGCCAACTACCAGGCTCACGTCCACGCTGGCGACATCCAATTCAATGCCGGGTACGGGCAGGCCTTCGGTCTGCATGACAGTAAGGTTATAGGTGCTGCTGAGTCCGGTTTTGGCGGCATTGCCCACCACCAGACCCGCCCAGGCAATGTCCTGCAAGGGAATCTGGCAGCTGTAAAAGCCGTTGTTGTTCCCGTCAAGGGACATGATTTCGATGGCACCGGTGCCATCGGTCTTTTCAATGTGGAAACTTACAGTCATGGGTTCGCCGGTGTTGGCACCGTTGAATTGCACATCCAGAGTACCGTTGAAATCTCCGGTGAAACCAAGCAGGCGGAAGGTGTTGGCCGCCAGATGTTGCACCGATCCGCCATAATTGAACGGATAGCTGGTGATTTCGGCCATAAAGTTGCCGTGCGGGTATTGGGCAGCTTCACTATAACCAACGCCGGGAACTGCACGATATCCCGTGCCATAGTTCCAGGCCGTAAAATGAGCCCACCCTTCGGCGAGGGTGCTGCCATAGCTGTTCACGATGGCTTCGTAGGAATCCATCACCGACTCGCTGGTGTGAGTACCACGCCAATCCCAGAAATCGGTGATGAAGCCAACACCCCAGGTTTCGCTCATCCAGGTTTGCCAGACACAATCCTCGTAGGAGCCGGTGCCGCCATTGTCCAGGGGCGATTCGGGATGGCGAATAGGGCTGTCGCCGGGCAAATAGTTGTAGTAGTCGTTGACGCCGTCGAAAACCACATCTTCGACCCAGGTTGCATCAACTTCGATCCAATCGCCTTCGCTCCAGCGACTGGTGGCGAATTGGGTGGCGTGCTTGAATTCGTGGGCGGCGGTCACCTTGGCGGCACCCCAAACACTGCCTTCGGGGTCATTGTTGGGAGGAAAACCCAGGAAGGTGTTGTGCATGACGATGCGCGTCGTACCCTGGCTGGAGTTGACGACCGTGGTGTAACCATAGCTTTGCATGGCAAGAAACGAAACTGCATAGGTTCCCCCACCAATTGGGGGAGCCTGAAAGTGATGTGTGACCACCTCGATTTCCCAGGAAGTTTCCAAATATCCAGCCACTTTTTCCACAAAATCGGGAACACCGTTGGCGGGATCCACATCAAGAGCCGGCACTGCGTCGCCACCACCAGTGAAATAGGTCAGATTAAAGTGACCACCAAGACTGATGTAGGTAGACCGAGCTGGTTCCACCGTGAGGTACTCTTCAATTTTCTGCATTGATTCTCGTGACAAGCGATTGCGCAATGCTTCAAATTCCTGAACCAGAGGCGTAACGCACTTCAGGGGTGCAAAACCCTCAACCTGATACCGGGTCGGAACCTGGCTTGGGTCGAAGACATGGTGGAATTTGATCAGGAGGGCTTCTTCAGGGCTGAGAATACCGGAGGCCAGGTCGGAATCCACCCTGGCCAGGAATTCCTGGGCGAAAGTCAACGGAGCAGCCAGTGCATAGCCGGCCAAATGAAACATCAGAATAACGACGAGCAATAGCGATCGGATCATTCCTTTTAATTCCGCCTAATGTTGATTGTGGAGAGGTATTATATCAAAATTTCGGCAATTAATCCAATTCTTCTTGGTCCTTCTCCTGTTGGGTGGTTCCCGGGAAAATGTGGAGGAACTCCCAGAAGACAAAAACGCCCCGCAGGCTAAACCCGCAGGGCGCAGAAGCAAGTCGGTTACTTGGCCAAGGTCATCTTGACCGTAGCTTCATAGCCCACAGTGCGTAAACGAGCCAGATACAAACCGGCGGCAACAGTACGACCGTCGTCGCTTTTCCCGTCCCAGTTGAGCTGCTGTTCGCCTTCGGCCATGGTGCCAACAAAGAGCGTACGCACCACACGACCACGCAAATCCAGCACCTGAACAGAAGTGTGAGCCTCTTTCGGCAAGCTGAAACTGATCTGGGTCATGGGGTTGAAGGGGTTCGGATAGTTCCCGTTCAGAGCGAATACCAATGGAGTGCCAGCGCCACTAATGCCCCCGGTCACTTCCATGGTCACAGGTACAATGCTCGGGCTGCCAATGGCATTGTGATCAATAACCACCCAGGCTTCATAGGTTTGGGCAGTCAGGCCTGAGGAATCGAAGCTCAGGGTGAGAGTTTCACTCTGACCTGCATTCACCGCACCGCCCAGGGGGTCAACAGCCAACCAGGGAACAGGCACAATGATACTGAACTCGGCATCGGAAACATCCTCGGCAGGTCCGTTGCTGCTGCTGATTCGAACCAGGGCGTGGATGCTGCCCGATCCGCCCACCACCATGTCATAAGAACCGGTGTTGACCAGATCCGTGGTCAGCACATCCCAATTGCTTCCGGCATCGTAGGATATGGCCACGTCAACAAAATCGACGCCACCGAAAGTATTCCAAGTGATGGTTTCGTTGGCGCCCACGAAGATTTCTTCTCCGCCATTGGGGTAAGTCACCATCAGCACCGGGTCGGCCTGGGTCAGGGTGATGGTCGGAGCAAGGATATGAGGTGCTGCCCCGCGACCATCACCAACAATGGTGCTGGGAATCAGAAGATCACCGCTGAAAGACTCGTCCACGGTCAAACTGAGGGTAGCCACCGCATCTTCATTTTGTATGACGACACCATAACCTTGACCGTTGGCGACTCCGTGCCAGAGGACTTCAGCCCCGTCGCCAGTGTTATTATTGCTGATCATGGGACCAAAGGTTCCACCATCAAAATCGGTGGATGAATTGACCGTCACACCAGCAGGAAAGTCCATGGTCACATCGGTCAGCCACTCCACGTCGACGGCACCATTATAAACAGTGAAATCCACCGAAAAAGTGGTTCCTGGCAGATACGTGGTGATATCTGAAGTCAGGGTACTGCCGGAGATGTTCTTGTCGGTAGCCGGATCTACGGGGGAGTTGCCCCAGACCGCAACATCGAAGTTCAACACGGACTCGGCTTCCCCATTGTTGGTAACTCCAAGGTACTCATTGGTGGTCTGACCAACTTCCAGGCTCACGGCAACACTGTCGGAATCCAACTCAATGCCGGGTTCAGGCGGGGCTTCAGTTTGCATGATGGTGATGTCATAGTGGATATTTAGGCCGGATTTTTCAGGATTACCCACCACAACGCCAGCGTAGACAATGTCCTGCAAAGGAATCTGGCAACTGTAATAGCCATCGTTGTTTCCATCCAGGGTCATGACTTCGATGGCGCCGGTGCCATCGGTCCTTTCAACGTGCAGACTCACGGTCATCGGTCCACCAGTGTTTTCACCGTCGAATTGCACATCCAGGGTTCCGTCGATGTTACCGTAGAAACCCATCAGACGGAAGGTGTTGGCCGACAGATGTTGCACTGATCCAGAGTAATTGTATGGATAGCTGCTGGTGTAACCCACAAAATTGCCGTAGGGATAATCAGCGGCTTCACCATAACCAACGCCCGCAACGGCCCGATAATTGGTGCCGTAATTCCAGGCCGTGAATTGGGCCCATCCTTCGACCCAGGTGCTGCCATAGCTGTTCATTATATCTTCAAAGGAGTCCACCACGGACTGACCGGTGTGACTGCGACGCCAATCCCAGTAGTCGGTGATGAAGTCAACGCCCCAGGTTTCGCTCATCCAGATTTGCCAGACACAATCTTCATAGGAGCCTGTTCCACCATAGTCCAGGGGCAACTCGGGGTGTTTGATTGGGCTGTTACCGGGCAGATAGTTGTAGTAGTCGTTGACATAGTCAAAAACCAGATCTTCGGCCCAGGTGGCATCAACTTCGTTCCATCCGCCTTCGCTCCAGCGACTGGTGGCAAACTGGGTGGCATGCTTGAATTCGTGGGCGGCGGTCACCTTGGCCGCGCCCCAAACGTTGCCTTCGGGGTCATCGTTGGGAGGAAAACCCAGGAAGGTGTTGTGCATGACGATGCGCGTCGTACCCTGGCTGTAGTTGACGACGGTGGTGTAACCATAGGTTCCTGACTGAGCCTGAAACGACACCGGGTACGTTCCGGTGGGAAGCGGAGGAGCCTGAAAACGATGATCGGTCACTTCGATATCCCAGGATGAATCAAAATATGTGGCAACTTTTTCCACAAAATCGGGAATTCCGTTGGCAGGATCCACATCAAGAGCCGGCACGGCGTCGCCACCGACGGTGCTGTAGGTCAGGGTGAAGTGACCACCAGGACTGATGTAGGTAGACCGAGCTGGTTCCACCGTGAGGTACTCTTCAATTTCCTGCACCGCTTCACGGGATAGGCCACCGCGAAGGGCTTCGAATTCCTGAATTACAGGGGTAAAACACTTCAGAGGTGCAAAACCATCCACCTTATACCGGGCCGGAACCTGGCTTCGGTCGAAGACATGGTGGAATTTGATCATGAGGGCTTCTTCAGGGCTGAGAATTCCTGCGGTCAGGTCGGAATCCACCCTGGCCAGGAATTCCTGGGCGGAAGTCAACGGGGCAGCCAGCGCAAAGCCGGCCAGAAGCAACATCAGAGTCAGAGCGAGCGATAACGATCGGATCATGGCGTGTCCCCCCAAGGAACGTGGCGAGTATTATGCTCAAAACAAGGTTTTGGGCTTGAAAACCGATTCAAACAACAACGCAGGGCAAAACAGGAAACTCGAATCCGCCAGCCGGATCTCCCAGCTTGAGGCGTTCGTAAGTTTCCGAGGATTCCTTCAAATTCCGCCTAATGGTTGGTTGTGTCCCATGATTATATCAAAATTTCAGCAATTTATCACTAAAAAAATCCAGTATAGCCTCTCTTGTCAGTTGGGCCCGTCTCGTATAGGATGACGGACATGAGAACAATATTTATCTCCCGAAACCACCATCGCACCCGGAAGATCATTCTTCCATGCCTGTTGCTGTGGGCATTGTTGGTTGGTGGCTGTGGAGAGCGCATCGACCATTCTGTATCCGGGGAAACCGCTGGTAGCCAGCCAACATTCCCCTACCCTCTCGTTGAGCGGGACTGGACTCAAATCCAAAAATCCGGCGTCCTGCGCATGATCACCTTCTACAATTCGCGCACATTTTTCATCCATAAGGGTGGCCAGGCAGGATTCGACTTTGAGCTTCTGGATCGATTCGCCCGTGACCATGGCCTGACCGTGGAAGTCGTCATCGCCCAACCCGGCGACGACCTGATCTCCCTGCTGAACTCCGGCCAGGGTGATGTCATCTGCTCCGGCCTGCCGGCCCAGATTGATTTGAGCCAATTTGCCCTCCACACTCGTCCCACCGGTTATTCCCGAAACTTGGTCGTGCTGCCGGTCAACACCCCAGGCGGCACGGAAATGACCGATCTGGCAGGCCTATCAGTCACCATTCCCTGGGGTTACCCCTTGGTGCCCATGCTGCAGGAGATTCGTCAAAGAAACGAGGTACCCTTCCGCCTCAACCAGGGCCCCTCAGGGATGGAAGCCGAAGAATTGATGACTCTGGTGTCGGAAGGTCGACTGCAGTCCGTGGTGGTGGATGAATTGGCCGCCAAGGCAGGTATGGCCTCGATTGAGGGGTTGAAACAAGGCCCCTTCTTGGGTGAAGAGTTCCCCACAAGCTGGCAAATACGTCTGAATAGCGAAAGTCTGAAAAGTCAGTTGGATATCTTCCTTAAGAAACATCTTCGCCTCAACGAGACGGGCCACCGACGGCGTAGCCAAACCTACGGCATCATCTTCGATCGTTATTTTGAGAACAAAAAAACCATACAGATTTTCCGGGAGGCGGAGCACCGACCAGACATCAGCGGCCACATTTCAGGATTCGACTCTTTGATCCGGCGCCAAGCCGAACCCTTGAACCTGGATTGGCGCATGGTCTCGGCCCTCATCTACCAGGAATCCCGTTTTTATGTGCGGGCCCGGAGCAAAGCCGACGCCCGGGGCCTCATGCAGGTTCTTCCCGATTTCGCCGGAGTCCAGGCAGACAGTCTCTTCCATGCCGCGCCAAACCTGCGCGCCGGCCTGCGCCTGATGGCCACCACCTACAACAACTTTGCCTACCTCGACAGCCTCGATCGGTGGCGATTCACACTTGCCACCTACCACGCCGGCATCGGCCACATCACCGATGCCCGGCGCATAGCCATGGACTTCGGTCGAGACCCCAACAACTGGGAAAACGGTCTGGCCAAAACCCTGCCCCTGTTGATGCAGAATCGGCACTATCGGGATACCCGCCATGGGTTCTACCGGGGCACCGAAACGGTTGATTATGTGGAAGAGATCATCAATCGGTACCGCACATATTGCCGATTTGTTCCCCGGAAAATATCGACCACGGAGCCCGATTCGGTGGTGATGGATCGGCTCAACGGGTGGGATGAAGACCTCAGCGGTTTGCCGGATTTGGTCATTGAGCCGCCACCGCCTGAGTAGGACCGATTTCGTACCGGGTTGGTGGATGCCGGATCATTCAGCCAATTCCGCCAACAGCTCATCCAACAATTCCCTGGCTCGCCGCAGATGTGGAATCACAATGGAGCCGCCCACAATCAAACCCACGTCAAATATTTCAATGATTTCGGCCTCGGTGATCCCCAGTTCCACACAGCGAATGGTATGGTAGGCGATGCAGTCGTCGCAGCGCAGAACCAGCGATGCCGACAATCCCGCCAGTTCCTTGGTCCGGGCGGGCAGGGCACCATCGCGATAGCAATTTGAATCGAGGTTGAAGAAACGCCTGGTGGTGGTGGTGGCCGTAGCCAAAATCCGTTCGTTCAAACGTTCTCTTTCGGTGCGAAATTTTTCCAGACGGCTGCTCATGAAAAACCTTCCCGGTCAGAGGACCATTTTAACTTCCGGCCGATCCGCCAAGGAACAAAAAATGATATTGCGTTCGTCTTCCGTCATCACTTCCACTGTTAGCCCCACGCTGATGTATTTCCCGGCACCACTGGTGCGACTGTCGCCAAATTGCACGGGCCGATCCTGGGCCTGTTCTCCGTCAAATCCACGGATGCATTCTTCAAGGCATTCGCTGATGGCCGTGCGCAGGGTTTCTTCGTCGTTGCCGATGACCTTGAATCCCCACTGACAGGGATATTCGATGGTTGGCTTCTGCTTGTTGGGATCACTCATGGAAACTCCGTATGGTTTCACAGGTATCATATTTCGTTGGTTCAGGAACTTACCTATGTTAGCTTTCAGCACAACAACTTCCAACCGGAGACATGATAATGACCGTATTTTTTTTCAACAGGCTTTTGGGGATCACCTCGGCCATGGCAGTGGCTATTCTGGTTTTTTGGGTTTCGGCGGCCCCAGCCACCACCAGTCGAATCAACAGTCTGGGCGGCAGCGGGGATTATTTTGAGGACGATGCCAATGTCCTGCGGTGGTATGGGAGCTTGGCCGATTATCCGGACCAGGTCATGGTGGAATCGGGCAATTTCAATATTCCCGACGGCTATTGGCTGACCAGTTCCCAAAAAGTGAGTGGCCCTGGTATTGGTGTCCATTACGCTTTGGGTCAGGACAGCCGATTTGGCACAGTCGCCATCTTCTACCACGACCACAATGACGACCGCAGTTTCTCTCTGGCGCCGGAAGGACTCCGTAACAACCTGAGTTTTCTGTATGCCTTCGATTTGGGGCCACTCACGGCGGCCGCCTTTTTCGGCCACGGTTCCCGCAAGATGGAAACAGCCGAAATCGATTACTCCGCCAACACGGTGGGAATCGGCACCCGAATGGATTTGAGCGAATCCGCTTATCTGGACCTGGTCTGGGAATCACAGTTCACCAATCTTCAGAGTTCGTCCTTTTCCGACGCAGGGGGTTCCAATTCCGAAAGCAACTTCAACCTTCGCGGCCGGGCCTTCATCGCCCTTGGGCAACGATCAGCTATTGTTCCGGTGGCGGAAGTCATTCACGAAGATCGACTGCGCCCTTTCCCTGTGCCTGTCCTGCTTGAAAATCATCTGACCCGCCTTGGTTGTGGCCTGAACTATTTCCCGGACACCGACCACTTGCTGCTCTTGAATGCTGAATATGTTGATGGGCGGCGCAAAACTACTTTTTCCGATTCCCACGGGGAAGATTCCTGGACTGCCTGGTCCCTGAAGGCCGGTTTCGAGTCTCGGGTACTATCCTGGCTGACCACACGGGGTTCCATCGGCTTTGTGGACTATCAACTCGATTCGGTTCTGGATGCCGGTCGGAAAATTTTGTCCTCTCCCGACCCCGAAAGTCCAGCCTTGATGGTAAACCTCGGCTTCTCAATCCACCTGGGCCCTGGAGACCTGGATTTTGGTTTCGGGGAAAAATATCCCGAGCCGATTTATATTGGCGAGCATTCGGCACCACAAAAGCCCTGGCTCAGTGCCACAGCCCGGTTCCTGTTCTAACGGTCGGAAATTTTTTATACTAATGGTGTAAACAAACCAGGTGACCCCGCCGTCTTATCCCTCACAGTAAGGAGGGTTTTGATGAACGCGGAAAAACAGGAAAATCATATGCAAAAAGAGCAGGACCTGGCCCGAGCCAGAGCTGCGGCCGCCGGGGACCAGAACGCCTGGCGGGAAATCTACGACGATACCTGCCAACCCCTGTTCAACTTTCTCTGCTATCAGACCGGCAACCGCGATACGGCTCGCGACCTTTTGCAGGAAACCTATCTGACGGCTTTGAAGAAGTTGGACTCCTACCAGGGACAAGGCACTCTGCTGGGCTGGCTGCGAGCAGTAGCCCTGCGCAAATGCCTGGATTGGCGGCGGCGTATCGGGATGCGCATCAAGAAAATGACCGAATTTGCCCGCGAATTCTCCCACCTGACTGAATCCACCACGCAGGAGGCGTTCCCCGGTTTGGGCGACGGGCTCCAGGATGCCCTGGACCGCCTGACCTCCAGACAACGGGCCGCGCTGCTCCTGCGTGAACTTGAGGACCTCCCTTTCGCCGAAATCGCCGACAGCCTTGGTTGCAGCGAATCCACGGCGCGGGTCCACCATTACCGTGCGTGCACGAACCTCAGGCAATGGCTCCAACAAGGCAATGACCTGGTTTTCGGCGCGGATGTGGAAAGGATGACGTCATGAAACGTTTTTTGAAGAAAGACAAATTCCAGCTCGGTGATCACGAGAAAGAGAACCTGTGGCTGGGGATTCAGGCTGAGGCCCGGAATGATGAGAGAGCCTCGCGATCGAAGTTTGCCGTGCGTCCGGTTTTGGGTTTGACCACTGCTTTGGCTGCGGTGTTGGCCCTGGTGGTTTTCCTCGGGCATGACGAACCCACCGGTCCGATGAAAATGAATGATATGCAGATTGCCAGGCACGAGACCACCGTGCCGAATGCAGTCAGCCAAAGTTCACTTTTGCCGACTCCCGTAAAAAAATCAGGTGAAGGTTCAAGCCGCACTAGTGGCCTGGAAGAAGAAATCGCAGCTGTGGATACCATTCCCGATCCCGAAAACATGGTAGCTGAGGAAGCCACCATAACCGGTCGGGTTTTCGCCAAAGAAACCGGCGATCCCCTTGCTTTTGCCGACATCCTGATCGTAGGCACCGAAAGGGGTCTGACAACGGACAAGGACGGACATTTTCAGTTGGACCACCTTGAACCCGGCAAGGAAGTTAACTTGCGTGTCAAATACCTGGGCTTTGAAGATGAGTTTGCCCTGCTGACGCCGTCTGCCGGCCAAGACCCCAAACTTGAGATCGGCATGGAGCCCATGATTGTTGCAGTACTTGAACCGTTTAATGTGGGAGGTGCGCAATACATGGTGAAGGTCAAGAGTACCATTACTGACCGTGTCGTCTCATCCGAAACCTTCGAAAAATTCGCCATCGATTCCGTGAATGAGGCCTTGTCAAAAACGGCCGGTGTGGTTTCCCGGGCGGGTGAATTGAATGATAGTAGTGGCCGTCCAGAAGAATTTCACGGCCAAAAGGGTGGCGCCAATCAATCCCCCTCAACGGCCCCCGCCGATGTCCGCAACATGGGCGGTTCCGTCACCGGCGGCACCACCGCACCCAATGGCGAGCCATACGAGCTGATGTACTTCGACCACACCGGGGTCAACCCTTTCGTGGCCACCGAAGACGATTCGCTGTCGACCTTTGCCGTGGATGTCGACAACGCCTCCTACACCGTTGCCCGCCGCTACATCAACGGCGGTTCCCTGCCCCCGCAGGATGCCATCCGCGTGGAAGAATTTGTCAATTTCTTCAGAGCCGGATACAGCAAACAGAGCGAGGATGTCTTCGCCATCAATCTGGACGGCGCGCCCTCCCGGTTTGGCTCGGGTTATCAGCTGGTTCGCGTTGGCCTGCAGGGAAAAATCGTACCCGCGGACAATCGCAAACCGGCCAATCTGGTCTTCCTCGTGGATATCTCCGGCTCCATGGCCAGGGAGAATCGTCTGGGCCTGGTCAAACACAGCCTGCGCATCCTTTTGGACGAACTGCGCGAAGGCGACCGCGTGGGCATCGTGGTCTACGGAAGTCATGCCGAAGTGCGTTTGGTGCCCACTGATATCACCCAACGCGAAACCATTCTTTCGGCCATTGATGGCCTGCGAACCAACGGCGCCACCAACGCCTACGACGGCTTGCAAATGGCCTACCACATGGCCCGCAAGAGTTATCAATCGCACCAACTGAACCGGGTGATCCTTTGCTCCGACGGCGTGGCCAACATGGGAGGCAGCACCCAGGCCGAAGTAATGCTGGAACAGATCCGGCAGGCCTCCGACAAAGGCATCACCTTGTCGACCATCGGTTTTGGCATGGGCAACTACAACGACGTGCTCATGGAAAAACTGGCCGACCAGGGCGACGGCAACTACTACTACGTGGACCAGCCCAAGGAAGCCGAGCGTGTTTTCCGGGAGAACCTCACCGGATTATTACAGACCATCGCCAGGCAAGTGAAGGTCCAGGTGGCTTTCGATGATGCCGCAGTCAAGCGCTGGCGCCTGCTGGGTTACGAAAACCGCGACGTGGCCGACCGTGATTTCCGCAACGATGATGTGGATGCAGGTGAGGTTGGCGCAGGTCACCAGGTGACGGCGTTGTACGAAATCAAACTGGTTGACGGTTTGGCCGAGAATACCGAAGGCCACCGTTTGGGTGAAGTGCATCTGCGCTACGAGATGCCTGTCCATGACAGCGAACAAGCCGGGGAAGTTGTGTAAATCAGCCGGGATTTGACCCTGGATTTGTTGTCCGGCAGTTTTTCCCAGGCTCCGGCGCGGTATCGTCTGCAAGCCGTGGTGGCGGAATTTGCGGAGATCCTGAGGGGCAGTTTCTGGGCCAAGGAAAGCCGTTTGGCCGACTTGATCCCTTTGGCTGATGGGTTGGCCCAGGAGCTGCAAGGTGATGAGCTGGTTGAAGAACTGGCAGGGCTGATTCGCAAGGCCGCAGATTTGCAGAGTGAAGAATAGACGAAGGTTTAAACCTGCTCCTATATTTATTTGACACCGACCCGGATGGCTAATTCCATTCGGGTCGGGTGTTTGTAGATAGCTTCATTTTGGCTTACCTTGAAGAAATCTGAATTGAAGGAAGGAATAATTCATGCACCTGAAGAACATAGACCACATCAACCTCACCGTTGCCGACTTTGATAAAACCGTGGCCTGGTACGCCCGTGTTTTTGGATTCGAACTGGTTGAAGAAGCCATGCAGGACGACATCCGCTGGGGCGTTATCCGCAACGGCGATGTGATGCTTTGCATCTACGAACACACCGAATGCCGGCACGAAGATCGTTTTGCCATGCGTAAAAAGCATCTGCACGGGATCAACCACTTCGGCCTGCGCATCACCGATCAAGAGGACTGGGAAGCCACCATTGAGCGGGAGAATTTGACCATTCTTTACAACGGTCCCATCAGCTGGCCTAACAATACGTCCTGGTATGTGGCCGATCCCACTGGTTGGGAAATTGAAGTCGCTTTGTGGAAGGATGATACTATTCGATTTGACTAGTTTTCTGTCAATCCAAGATTCATCTGCAAATTCAAGAGGGTAATAAATGAATCAGCACGATTGGAAAGCCGCCCGCAAGCTCATCAACCAATCCATTTCCGTGGCCGTGTGCACCATCGAGCCGGACGGCAGCCCCCACGTCACTCCCATCGGCTCACTGATGCTCCATCACAGCGAACCGCAGGGTTACTGGTTGGAAAAATTCCCCACCGGGATGCCACGCAATCTGGAGAATGACAACCGGATTCAGATTTTGGCCACCAAAAGCGGACTGTGGTATTGGCTGAAATCCCTTTGGAAAGGTTCCTTCGACGGTCCCCCCGCCCTGCGGCTGAAAGGCACAGCCGGGCCTCTTCGACCTGCCACGGATTCGGAAAAAAAACGATTTCTTAAAAAGGTGAAATTTGCCAGATCCCTCAAGGGGCATGACCTGCTGTGGGCTGGAATGACCATGGCCAGGGAAGTAACTTTTGAGGAGATTCTGCCAGTGAAAGTAGGAAAAATGTGGCCCCCGCGCGAATGACTCCGGGGACCAGAACCAACCTACTTGATCCGATAACAAATCACCGCCATGGGCTCCGGCTCCTCACCATCGTCCTGATCACCCGCTCCGCCGAACTGACTGAGGGCCGCGTCCCAGAATCCGGTCACCACAAAGGCCAGATCATCGCCGGCGAAGAAAAGGAAATCCTTTCTCGAGTCCCCTTCGCAAACGATATCCAGTTTCTTCTGATAGACGCCGTCTGGCGAGAAAACGTCGTAGCTGGTGAATATGCCTTCCGGTGAATCCCACATGGCCCGGCTGGTCAACACCCAAATGGAACCGTCACTGGCCACCCGCAGGAACTCTACATCCGGTTGGTATTCTTCGATATGAATGGGAGCGCCGGGGGCCTGCGTACGCTCGATGGTTTCGAAAATATTCTGCCACATGGTCAAGGCCCGCTCATCCCGTTTCCAGGATTCGTATTGCCGGGTGAAAACCCGCTCAAGCTGACCGGCCGAGTCAAAAACACTGACTTCGTAGCCGTAGCGGGGAATTGCCATAACGGTTTTACCCTTCAGGGATACGTCATATCGGCGGTCCGGGCTTTCAATAATTTCAAGTTCATCCAGCTTCAGGTTGCCCAAATCCAGGATGTGTTCTTTTTCCGAATAGGTGTGGGCCAGGCTGCCGTCTTCAGCGAGGGAACCCACGAAATTTCGACGACTGATTTTTCCCGACGCCTGGTCTACCCGTTGCTCAGTGCCGCCGGCCACCACCAGACCACCTTCGGATTTCAAGGCGCGCATGATGAAAAAACCACCGCTGGTGGGATCACCGAGCTCCCAGGTTCCGGCGGGTGTGCCGTCCATGGCCAACTTGATGACCTTGCCTGGAAAAGCCTGCACCACGCCCAGGTTGCCATCGGGCAGGAAACACATATCCGTGGGACTGCGGAATTCACCGGGGCCTTCGCCTTCGTGACCTAGTATTTTGATCAACTCGCCGTCGGGCGAATAGACACTGACCTGGGCGAGTTGGGAATCCAGCAGGAAAATGTTGTTATCCTCATCCACCAAGGCCCGGTTGACGATACCGAAGATATTCTCTTCATCATCCTCACCGCCCACCCTCCAGAGCTCTTCCAGCTCGACGGTGTGGACACCTTGGGCGGGTTCGGCAGAGTTTTCAATGCGTGGTACTACCGTAGCTGCCGCGCTTCCTGCCTGAAGAATCAAAATGGTAAGGATCAGGATTGGGCCAATCAAACGGCTCAGCGCAGCCATTTTGCAGCATTTCATGTCGGATTCTCCTATGGATCGATGTGGTGTGTGCGGTGGTAGCTACGATCAGGAACAAAAAATGTTCGCAGCCAACCGGAAAATCATTCGTATCTACCCGGGGCCAACCCATTGTATTCTGATAATTCAAACAATTCTTTTTCCTCCCGACCGGAGAGTCGCCTTTGCCAGAACTGATATTTGATTCCTGGGCCCAGTTCATCCTGACCTGTGGTGTTCTCGTAGTTGCTCAAATGGTCTATGTGTTGTTCGGGTTTGGTTCCGGACTGATTTCGGTAGGGATTCTGGCCCTCGTCTTCCCGGACATAAGGGATGTGGTGGTTTTGTTGTTGCTGGTGAATCTTCCCGCTGAGATCTGGGTGACCTGGAAATCCCGTGCGGAAATCTGCTGGCGACCCATCGCTGCCTTGGGTGTGGGCATTGCCGTGGGTATTCCCCTCGGGGCCATGGTGCTGCGCAACAGTGAACCCGGTTTCATTTTGACTGCTTTGGGATGGTTTCTGGTGGCGGTGGGGTTTGTTTTCCTTCGTCTGCCCATGGCTGGAAAAAATTCTCCCAAAACCTGGGCCGCACCGCCAACGGGACTTGTATCAGGATTGTTGACAGGCTTGTTTGGAACCGGTGGGCCGCCGTTGATTGTCTGGTACCACCTTGCAAGCCCACACAAAGCAGCTTTCCGCGGCAACCTGATGACAATTTTCTTGTTGATGACTTTTGTGCGGGTACCCACTTATGCGGCCACGGGCATGATAACTTTCGAACGGATGGCCTCCATGGTGGTGGTAATGCCGGCTGTGTTTTTTGGCGGATGGTTGGGCAACCGGATGCACGTGGAGATCTCTGAGCTACTGTTTCGAAGGCTGGTCAGTGGCTTGTTGGTGGTTTTGGGGCTGGGACTGTTGCTTGGGTAAAGCACAGGCCGGGGCATTCACATGCCCCGGCCTGACATTCACAAAACAGTCAGAAATAACCGATCTACCGGAAGAGACTCTTCAGCCCACCCCAGCTCGTATCGCGGGTCGGCACAGGCTGGTCGCAATCGCGGTCCAGAATGTCGATGAAACCAGGTTGGTCCACCCACAGTTGGGAAACGAGATTGGACGCAATGCCATTGCCTGCAGCCCCGGCGTTCAACTGGCAGCTCGAAACCTCTTCGCAGGTATCCAGATCAATTTGGTAAAGAGTACCCGTGTAACCTAGCATCAGCAAATAGTTACCACAAATGGCGAGGCCGTCAGCGGAGTCGCCAGCGGGATTGGGACACGTGGTCACGACATTGACGGTACCATTGGTGTAGGTGAAACCGTACAACATCGTTGAGTCGCCCTTCCAAAAAAGTCCGGTTGCAAAATCGTAGGTCAAACCCTCTGCGCTGTCGTCCCCGGGTGGATTGGCGGAAGATACCACTTCGCAAGTGGCAGGATCGATCTCGTACATCATGCCGGTGCCAAAATCGTAATGGTACAGATAATCCCCATTGAAGGCATTCTCGCTGGGGCTTGCACCACCAGGAGCAGGACAGGTCTGCACTACGGTACAGTCATTATCGATGTCGATAAGTTTCAGCAGTCCCTGACTGAAGTCGGTTTGCCAGAGCAGGCCTTCCGGAGTCCAGGCTTCGCCGTTGGCAATATCGGAAGATGAGCAGACCGAAATACGATCGCATTCTTCCGTCGCGCCAAAATTAATGCCAACTGCTCCGCTTGGATCAGACCCGTCGGCGAAAGAGACACCACTGCCAATAGCCAAGATGGCAAGAAGAACCAGACACATTCGTAAGTTTTTCATGAGAACCCCCACAAGTGGATAGACCATTTCGGTCGGAATAATTTTGACACATTATTGCGTCAACGATAATTTTACCATAGAAGATAAAGATTGTCTATGTTATTATGAAAGGAACTTCCAGAAAGACAAGTAATCGATTGATTTGTTAATTATACTGTTTTTTGTATGTCCATAGTGGGGCCACTTGGAAATAGCACAAGCCTAAAATGCGTACCCCATTCCAACCTGGAATGAACTTATCTTTACCCCGTCCTCAGGCAAATCCGGTTCCTCGGCCTTGTTTGGCAAAACCGCGTTGCTGGTCCGATCGATGAGTTGCTCCAGCAAACCTGAAGAGTACCGCATATCCACCAGAAACCGGGAGATCTCCAGGGAGAACCCCAGGTGGAGTTGGAAATCCATGTTCTCGTAGTTGAAATCCCCGTCGGTTTCGCCTTCGGGTTCGTCCCATGTCTCATCCAGTTTCAGCACCACCGAAACCCCCGTGTAAAAACGTGGCCTCAAGCTTGTCACCGGTAAACAAAGTCCCAAGAAGGCCGCCGGCTGAAAACAATGCAGGCGAACCTTGGCTTCACCCTCGATCAATCCGGAATGGGAATCGGAGTAGAAGCGCATTTGGCTACCTGCCTTTTGCACATATTCACCAGCAACAAGGATATCAAACAGGCCTGAACCCAGAGACCAGCTGTCCTGGATCCCAGCGTAAAACCCATTTCCGCGCTCCTGCAACCCGACATCGGTGTCTGTCCAACCGGCTGTCACATGTACCGCTTGCACGGTTGAGGTTGATAAAATCAGGCAACCCAAGAGGGCGATGGTCAGTGTCCGGTTTGTCATTCCTGCAGCATCCTTTCAAGCGGGGTTTCAGGTTACAATACGGGACGGCACAAAAAAAAACCACCGGTGATGCAATATCACCGGTGATCCTTGATCGACCAGGCGAGACGCAGGGCGAAGTGCGTCCCACCTGATTCGGTAGCAGAATTACCGCACGAGAACCATGCTCTTGACGCTGGTTTCGCCGTCGGCGACCAGACGCATGAAGTAGGTTCCGGAGGCAACGGACTTGCCGGCGTCGTCACGGCCAACCCAGCGCACCGAATGGGCACCGGCGGTCATGTTTTCGCTCAGCAGCCTGCTGACCAACCTTCCGGCCACATCATACACATTCAGTTGCACGTGCGAGTCGCGCGGCAGGCTGAATTTGATGTCGGTCATCGGATTGAATGGGTTGGGCACGGCACCGGACAGGTGCACCACGTTGGGCAGACCGTCGTTCACGCCACTCAGGTCGTCAGTGACAACCAGGGTCACCGGCAACTCGATGGTTCCATTGACCGGGTCGTTGGAGCTGACAAGCATCGACGCGTAATAGGTACCAACGGCCAGGCCGGTGGCATCGAAGTGAACGTTGATGTCTTCGCTGCCGTCGGCGGGCATCATACCACTGACAGGATCTGCAGTGACCCAAGTCAGGGGCGGAGCGGTGGCAATGCGAATGGCCAGGCCATCGTGCAGATAGGTACCGTTGAAGACGATCTGCAGACCGTCGTCGCCGACCTCATTCTCGATACCAACGGTGCAACCGCTGCCGTCACTGATGCTGGCGTACTGGTAGATGATGCTGCCATCGGCATTCAGGATAACCTGGAAGGTCTCCGGGCCACCGCCGCCATAATGAGGCACGGCATCATACTGAACGATGAACTGATCGCCAATGGTCTCATAGTAGATATTACCACCGGTGGAAGGGTTCAAATCATCCCAGAAGGCGGCCAACAGGCTGTTGGGTGCAGCTGCGTCGGGAATGCCCTGGTTGGTGTAAGCCGTTGAGGCCGAGGTCAGGCTCAAGAAACCGTTGGTGCACACTTGAACGCTGTTGTAGATCGTACCGTAGAAGCTGAAGTCGAAACCAAGAGGGTAATTTACATTTTGATCATCCCCACTTGGGCCGGCACTTCCGCTGCCGGAGATGTCGATCCAGTTGTACACCGGGCCACCGGCTTCGTCGCTGTCTATCCAGGTATAACCGAAACCGTCCGGTCCACCGGCACCCGTCAGAGGGTTCATGGGGTCGCGGGTATCGACTTCACCCTTTTCCAGCTCTTCGTGGGGAACCGGGCTGGTGGTCTTGGCATTAGCACCGGTTTCGGTCAAAGCAATGGAGTAGACCAGGGGGAAATTCCCACTGTTGCCGATGGTCAGAATCTGGTCTTCGGTGCCATCGACCCCGAGAGAGGAACTGAAGGAATCAGCACTCAGGGTGATAGCGGGAGTTCCCTGCTCGGGGAATTCGATGAAATCGATATAACCCGCATCGTCGCCGGAACTGACCGAGCCGTCTTTTTCATAGGACCACAGGAAGGTGTGCTCACCCGCAGCTATGGGAGTGGAGTACTGGCTCCAGGCCACCGTGCCGGACCAGGAGTCCTGTACCACGCCGTCGATGGAGAAGCGCAGGAAATCCCAACCGGTCTCGCTGCTGACCTTGTACCAGAAAGTCAAAAGATCGTCTGCGGGGAAAAGCATGGTGATGGAGAGGCGACTGTTTTGATCATCACCGATGTCACCACTCATCGCACTGTAGGTACCTTCCTGAGGGTCAATGGTAGTAATAACCCAGGGATTGGTTCCCTGATCCCACATGTAGCTGCTGAAATCACCGGACTCGAAGTCTTCGGCGAAGAGCTCGGGCAGGTTGAAGTCAAGAGTCATGTCGCCCACGAGCTCAATATCCTGGGTCTGATGACCAAGGCCGGCGAAACGGCCTCGCAAGCTGTAGAAATTGCCAGGACCTGAAGGCAGAACCAGGCTGTAGAAACCGTTGGCATCGGCCACTGCGGCAGCGACGGGCGTATTGAGGGCCGTCACGGTGGCGCCGGGCACGATGTTGGTATCGGGACCGTAGACGTAACCACTGACGGTGCTGGTGGGCAGAGCCACCAGAGCCACATCACCATTGACGGTGATATCTTCAAGAATCTCAACGCTCAGGGCGCCATCATTGTAACCGAAGAACGTGAGCTCAAAATCAACAGGACCAATGGGCATGGTCATGCTGTAGTGACCTGCAGCGTCGGTGAACGTCGTGTTGGGGGCTCCGACTTTTTTCACCTTGACGCCTTCGATGGGCAAGCCGGTGATGCTGTCGGTGACGATACCTTCAACAGTACCTATGCCACCCATGACCGCCAGAACCGCTGCGTAGGCATCCACGAAACCGTGGCCGTAGGTGTTGTCTTCACCAGCAACGCCCAGATCAATGGCGGTGTTCATCAGAACTTCTTTGATGGTGATCACATCAACATTGGGGTTGGAGGCGCGCATCAGCGCAACCACACCTGCGATGTGGGGACCTGCCATGGAGGTACCACTCATGTTGGTGTATCCACCACCGGCGTTGACACTGTAGATGTCGCTGCCGGGGGCGACGATTTCAGGTTTCATGGCAAATTCGCCACCACAGCCACTGGGGCCGCGGCTGGAGAAACTGCTGATGGCATAGGGAGCATAGTACTGAGTGGAACCGACACTGAAGCAGTTGCCGGGGCTGGCTGCACGGTCGGCGGGTGAACGCAGACTGGTACCACCAGGGCCTTCGTTACCGGCGGACCAGGTAACGACCACGCCGGCGGCTTCACAGTAGTCGATGGCATCC
>JAJRZA010000037.1 GCA_024275485.1 Candidatus Krumholzibacteriota bacterium
AAACGGTGCAGAATGTGGCCAATCCTGGTCGTATGGCGGGAAAAGTGCAGGGAGGAGGCCACTTCAACGCCATAGCGTTTGCTCTCGGGACTCAGAAATGGGCTGCATCGCAAAATCCTCTTCGGGGCTGTGTCTTGCCCTGGTTGGGTGCCTTGTGTTAGAATTGGGGGTCTCGAAGTATCTCAAGCACTCATCAGGCAGGCAGTCATGGAACCCGACAGCAAAAAGTCAACCGAACGACGGCCACTCATTTTCAACAGCCATAAGAAGCGTTCCTTGAATACGTGGCTTCTGCCTTTACTGGTGATCATCGCAATCATGGTTTTCCTACCTCGTTTTATTGAACGTCTAAACTGACTATTGCGATGTCCCCAGTGAATCCCCCGGCAACTCAATGAAAATATATGGCCGACTCATGCGGGCGAACCAAAGCCTGTCTTCCAACAACGGCAATTTGGCAGAGAAGAAAGTATTGAACAAAAGAGGAAAAGTATTCATGGCCGTCATGCCATCGTAAAGAGGCACCGGCTGGCCGCTGGAAGTGTACCAGGCATTAAAAATTCCAAACCGTTCGAAGTGGTTTGAAATATCAGGTTTTTCCCACTCCAGACCCGATCCGGGTCCATGGTCACCCTGAATAATTATTATTTTATCCCTGGATGATGACGCCATGATGCCATCGACCGCCTCGGCTAGGCGTTTCATGACCCAAACAGCCTGATCGGCGTAACGCTGTCGGTAGCTGTGGTCCTGACGACCATGGACATCCAGCCAGTGGCTGCCGTCGGCAAATCCGAAAGCGGCTCGCGATGGCAGAGGCTGGCCCTGGGGTCCAAAACGAATGGTGGGTGCGGGGCAAGAATGTGGGCGTAGACGAAAACCGGATCGGCATCGGCAATACCCTCGCGGGAGTTGGGCAAATTGTCGAAGATGAAATTCAGTCGCCTTCGTCTCATGGAGAATGAAACATCGGCTGGTCCCCCTCCGAAAAGTGGCATAATCAGGGGTAGAAACCCATCTTCAATAAGATAGTATTCCACAAAGGCGGGAGCCCAGAACGAGGCCCGGGTGCGTTGGGCCAGATCCTGCCTGGTCATGGGATAACCGGAGGGAAAATCCACCACCCGGTAGCCCCATCGCCGAAGGGTGCGAACGACGCGCGAATGACCAACAACTCTTGTCAGTGAACGATGGTCCCTGCTGTTGGGATCAACGATTTCCAAAATCTGACTAACCGGGCCCATGTTCATGGTCCCAGCTACTGACAGGGATGTCTGGGGATAGTTGGCAAAGCTGTGAAAGTTCACTTGGAAACCACGTTGGCTGAACAAACCACTGTACTCGGCCCTGGTGATGGGGAATTCGGATTCGATCAGGGTGGGCTGACCTAGACCATCGACCAGAAGGTAATAGATATCAGGGCGGGACTGGTTGGCCGAAAGGGCGGGCAGGGGCGCTTCGGATCTGAAAAACGCACCCGGTTGAGGAGCCTTGTCGTGGTAGGCCTCTCGCCAGGCATTGGTCAGGGGCATGGCAACCAGGGCCATCATGGCCAGGTTCAGCGGCAGGTTCATTTTTCGTGGCCAATGAATTGGCCCTTGCCGCAGCCTGTGCCGAAGGATCCAACCCAGACTCAGGCTCAATACCAGGAAGCCTAGACTGCACCAGGGGCCCAGATCATTGCCTTTGAATAGAATGGCGACAATTGGCGTCAGAACCATGGCTGCCGAGTTGAAACCACGCCAGATCCAGCGTCCGGCCAGCAAGAGTAAACCTACCAGCAGAAACGCCAACAGAATCGATTTGAAAAGATCCCCGAATTCCAACAAACCCAAATTCAGATCGTAAAAATGCACGGCCGGCAAGGCGGCTACCAGAAAGGGGTGGACAGGAAGGTGAAGGGTTTTCCAGACACAATTTCGAAATGAGGCGGTCATCTTTTTTTCCCGGCAAACCGACGATACCTTCCCCGAAGGGCGGGCGGTCCCAATAGGAAAGTGGTCATCCAGGGAGTACCGCTGTAGTAGATCAACAAGAATCCTTCATCAGTGTCCGCCCTGACAGCTGAACTTTATCCTTGGACAAATTCCAAATTCTTAACTTCCGGGATCAACCCCGCAGCGTGCCCGCGCTTGAGCAACTCTGTGATGCTGTCGCGTCCGGCCTGCCCATAATCAAGGGTCCAGTGGTTGACGTACATGGCCACAAACTCGTCGGCCAGTTCGACACCCATGTTGCGAGCCCAATCCAGGGCATAATCCAGGGCGGCCTCGCGGTTGTCCAGACTGTACTGGATGCTGGCGGTGAGGATGTCGGAAATGTCCTTCATCTTATCACCATGACGTTTGTGGATGGTGTTGCCACCCAAAGGCAGGGGCCAATCCTTGCGGCCGGTGGTTTCCCACCACCACTGACCCAGGTTGATGCATTCCTCAAGACCGGCATCCTGATATGTGAGTTGGCCTTCGTGAATGATCAATCCGGCAGGAAATTCGCCACTGACGACCCTGTCGATGATTTCATCGAAAGGAACGTGCACGGCATTGAACTCACCGATGGCCAGTTGCAGTTCCAGGTACGCCGAGGTCATCTTGCCCGGAATGGCAATGGTCATGCCCCTGAGATCAGCCGACGCGATTTTTTCCTTGGCAATTACCATGGGACCGTAACCAAACCCCATGCTGGCGCCCGCAGGCAGCAAGGCATACTTGTCCAGCACATAGGCATAGGCGTGGATGCTGATGGCGGTGATGTCCAACTCGCCGCGAGTGGCCCTTTCGTTCAGGGTCTGGATGTCTTCCATGACGTGGGTGAACTTGTAGGGGCCGGTGTCGATCTTGTCCTTGGCCAGGGCGTAGAACATGAAGGCGTCGTCGGGGTCGGGGCTGTGGCCGAGGGTCAGTTCGATGTTCCCGGACATGGGATCTCCTTATCTTGGGCTGCGCCATTGGGCGGCCAACAGGGATATGCAATCAGGATTGGCGCCTTCTGCGGACCGCCAAAACAATAATGATGACCAAAATAGGTGTTAAGGTGACAAAGGGGAAGCCGTCGTCGTCATCTTCTGCCCGATTTGTTGGTTCTTCGGTGGCCTCGTCTTCCTGAGCGGTGGTTTGGGTGAACAATTCTTCTTCCTGGCCGGTGCCCGAAATGGTGGCCATGTGGAAGCTGAAGGATTCATCCGCAGCCACGGAGGGTCCCTTGAAGCGTAAATGCCCATGCTCACCAGTGATATCGGTGGGTACCAGATCGAAGGCCTGAATATCCAGATTGGCTGGGGTGGCCACGAGACTCCAACCGCCAATGGGCACATTGGCACCAACGGGAATGATCATTCCTTCAGACCATTCCACGGTAGTTTTCAGCCGCATGGGGTTGCGCCCGGTGGTCATGGGCACCGCCAGGTTTGCACGGCCGCCCGGGAGGCTGGAAATTTCCAGTTCAACCGGTTCGGGACCATTGCCGGCAATCAAGGTGGCGTTGCGGGCTCCGGCCGGCAGGGTGAGAGATACGTATGGTTCCCCGACAACCGTCACCTGGGGCCGGGCAAGATTTTCCACCTGGATCAAGTATTCCAGTTCAAGCAGGCTCTGGGTTTTCCGCACCAAAAGGTCCATAGCGACAATGGCCACGTCAGCCAACCCGCTGACGGTATCGAAAACATGGAGTTTTACCGGTTTTTCCTTGAAATTCCGGCCCCGCAAACTCCAGTAGTAGGGCACTTCTTGACACCAGGCCGTCAGGAAGTACTTGCCACGATCATCCATCGGGACATTTGGCACATCAAAAAGGGAACCCGTGGGCCGGATATCAAAAATGGGTTCCAGGCGGATGGTGGCTTGCTGCAGGATCAACCGATCGATGGAGCCAGGCTGGTCGGTGGTGGCGTTGATGATCTCGAACTGAAGATCAATCGAATTCCCTTTGAAAGATTGTGCGGGTACCAACCCAGTCCCCATAACCATGAGCGAGAAGGCCAAAAGAAATGTTCCCGCCGGGGTCATGCATCTGGTCAAACTGTGGAATGGCATAATACTCCTTTATCCGGTTTCTTGTGCCTGCTTGAGTTCCAGGGCATCTTCCAGTAGATTCTTCAAAGATTATATAGGAGATTCGTGTCAGATCAACCTCTCGGAGGGGAATCCATGTACAATCGCTCCCTGGAACACCGAAAGACCATCCTGGCGTTGCTCGCAACGGCATTGCTGGCCAGTCTCGGTCTTGGGCCCAATGTTTTTGCAGCCGTCGGTGATAACCAAGGCGTTTGGGAGACTTGGTCCTCGGAAAGTTACACCATGGCTCCGCGGGAGAGTTTTCAACTGCGGGCATCCTACGAGGATATTCCCACCCGCCGCTGGCTTTTGGTGGTCGATGGTGGTGATCGGAACTGTGATCTGAGTGTCCTGCGGGTCAAAGGCGAAGAACTGCTGTATTACAAAATAGATGAGAGTCGGCATGAGGTCTCCATTCCCTGGGGTGAAGGGGAGGAACTCATCATGGTCTTGACCAACCGAAACCATGAGGGTGGTTTTGTGGTGAGTTTGCTGGGGCCGCCCAAGGAGCAAAATCATGCTTCGTACAGTTTTTTGGTGAATCGGGCTCTGGAAGCTTACACCGCCGGGCAGCGTTTGAAAGCCCAGGATCTTTGCCGCAAGGCTCTACTGGAAAACCCTGATGATGGAGTGGCCAAAGTCATGCTGGCTGGTTTCATGCGTGAGAGTAATAGTTTTGATGAAGCCGATGCCATGGTCAAGGAGGCGCTGCAAAGCCCTCTTCCCCCGGATATGAGGGTGCTGGCTGAAGCACTGGAGAAGGAGCTGGAAACCTTGCGTGCCCCCTTACCCGAGGTGGTTCGTGAGGGTTTGACCAAGGCCGAATCAGCCCTTGCTGCCGACCAACCTCAAGAGGCTCTGGAGGTCTGTGGGGAATTGCTCGACGGTCAGCAAAAATTGTCGGGAAATTCTCGTGCCCGGCTGTTGGTTTTGCGTGGCCGCGCCCTGAAAGCGCTGGATCGGAACTTTGAAGCAGTGGACGCCTATACCCAGGCTCTGAGTTTCGACCGCTCCAAATCGTCCCAGGCCAGGGCCTATTTCCACATGGGTGAGCTTTTTCTGAAGATGGAGAACCTGGTCCAGGCCGAGGGCTCTTTCACTATTGCCATCAAATATGGCCTGCCTTCCGGGTTGGATGTCCAGGCCCGGGAAAGTCTGCAGCTGGTGAGCGACCGGCGCACACGTGATCGCTGATTTTGGCTGATGGCTCACATCCTCAGAACGACCGTCGGTGCTTAAACCGGCCAACAGAAAGTCGACGATTTTGAATTTCCGATCCGAATGCCTTCATTTCCGGGGCCACATCCCCTGTGTGCCCCACAAAAAAAGTGGTGTGCACTGCGATGGGTGCCCGGACTTCGTGGAGCGCCTGGGCCGCATCCTGCTGATCAAGCTGGGTGCCGCCGGCGATGTCATCCGTACCACCCCTCTTCTGGATCCTCTTTTGAAACAGTATCCCCATCACTCCTTGACCTGGGTAACGGATTTTCCGGATCTTGTGCCGGATCTTGTGCCCGACCGCATGGGAATGACTCCCGAAACCCTGCTCTGGTTGCACCAGACCCATTTTGATTTGGTGATCAATCTGGACAAGGATCGTCAGGCATGTGCCCTAGCGTCCGAGGTCGATTGTGATCAGCTCATCGGTTTCACTCTGGGGCCTGATGGCTTGTGTCGCCCGGTGGTCGAAGGTGTTTCAGAGGCCATGGCCCAGGCGGCCAGGGAAAAATTCCTGACCGGTCTTTTTGATGATGTGAATCAAGCCTGCACCCTGACTTATCCCCAGGAAATCTTCAGAATCTGCGGGTATGAATTCCAGGATCAAGAGTACGTCCTGGATCGGCCGCAGCACGCACCCAATTTTGATTTGCCCGAGAAGGTAACCATCATCGGTTTGAACACCGGGGCGGGCGGTCGCTGGACCAGTCGCTTGTGGCCGGAACTCTATTGGGAAGAGCTGGCCATCAAATTGAAGAAGGCCGGTTACGAAGTGCTGTTGCTGGGCGGCAAGCAGGAGGATGCCAAGAACAAGCGCTTGGCCCATGCTGCCAAGGTGCTTTACCTCGGTCACTTTGACCTGCCAACCTTCATCGGCCTGATTGATCGGTGCGATCTGGTGGTCACCGCCGTCACCATGGCCATGCACATCGCCTTGGGTTTGGGCAAAAAACTGGTGCTCTTCAACAACATTTTCAATCCCCACGAATTTGAACTCTATGGCCGGGGTGTGCTATTGCAACCGAAGCAGGATTGCACCTGTTTTTTCCAGCCCCGTTGCCTCAACGAACACTTCTGCATGGAGACGCTGGAGCCTGATATGGTGCTCCGTGCGGTGGCGGATTTGCTGGTGCGGAAATGAGACTGGCCTTCCTGGGCCCGGCGCCACCTTTTCGTGGGGGCATTGTCACTTATTACGCCATGCTGTCACGGATCTTGCAGGAGCGTGGGCACTCGGTATTCTGGTCTTCCTTTCGCAAACAGTATCCGGGTTTTCTTTTTCCCGGCAGTGAACAGGAGGGCGAGACAGCCAGGTGGTTGCAGCAGACCAATCGGCAGCGATTTGTGCCCTGGTCTCCCTGGAGCTGGTGGAAGGCGGCACGCGATATCCAGGACGAGTCACCCGACGCGCTGATCATCAAATATTGGCTGCCGTTTTTTGCGCCTGGTTTTTTTGCCGTCGCCTGGTTGCTGAGGCGTCGGGCCAATACCCGCATCATTTTCCTGCTGGACAATGTCATCGCCCACGAAAAATATCCTTTTGCCGGCCTTCTGACCCGACTGGCCCTGGGACAGGGGGACGGCTACATCGCCCAAAGCGACCAGGTGCGGCGGGACCTTTTTCAGGTTCTGCCGAACACCGATCCACTTACCGTTGTGACATCGCCACATCCGGTTTATGATTTTGGTGAACCGGGCCGTGAGCGCCGCACACGCGAACAGGCTCGTCAGGTGCTGAACCTGCCCTCCGGGGTGCACCTGGTACTCTTTTTCGGTTTCATCAAGCCTTACAAGGGAGTGATGACTCTCATCGACTCGGCCCGCCATTTGCGCGCCGAATTCGGTGATGAGCTGCGGGTCCTGATCGTGGGGGATATCTACGGCGAGAAACAGCCCTATCTGGACCGCATCACGGCCTCGGACGCTGCCGAAATCATCGATCTGGTGGATGGCTTTGTGCCCGACGAAACTGTGGAGGATTATTTTCTGGCAGCCGACTTGGCGGTACTGCCCTATGTGTCGGCCACCCAGAGCGGCATTGTTCAAATCGCCTACAACTACGACCTGCCGGTGGTCACCACCGACGTTGGCGGATTGCCGGAAGTTGTGGTGGACGGGCGCACGGGTTTCATCGTACCGCCGGAAGATTCCGAGGCGCTGGCTGGGGCTGTTATCCGATTTTTCAAGGAAAACAAGGCAGATGAGTTTGCAGCCAACGTGATGGTGGAAAAAGAGAAATACTCCTGGAACCGCATGGCCGAAGCCATTGAAAAACTGGTGGCGGGAGATGAATCATGAAAAAGTCCATGGGGGTTGATGATGTCCTGGTGCGGTTGGCTGCGGGCATCATTGTGCCTCTAACTGAAAAACAGTGGATGTTGATGGAAGGGCGCTTCTCCAAGGTTGAAAACATCGATACGGGAATGTCCGGGCTAATCCAACTGGTGCGCCGACCCATTTCAGGGGGGAAGAAGGCAGGTTGGGCTTTGGTGGAGCAACCCAAGGATGGACAGCGGGTGATTCGTCCTTTCAAGAATGAAAAAGAGGCCCGCGCCCTGATCAAGGATCGTTTGGCCGCCTACGAACGCATGTGGGACGGCTGAGGCGGTTGCAAACCGGATTACTACAACTGACCGGGAGTCGGTTTTCGTGAAATTGAGAACGGGTCTGGACAAATTGGTGGCCGATGATTTTTCCGCCGTTGGCAAACGTCGGGTGGGATTGCTGGTGCACCCTGCAGCGGTGGATTCGCAGTTGCGCCACGCCTGGGATTTGTTCCGTGCTGCCGATCATGTTTCGGTTGGAGCGCTCTTCGGTCCCCAGCACGGTCTCATGGGACAGACCCAGGACAACATGATCGAGTGGGAGGGTTCTCGGCATGGCAAAACCGGAATTCCCGTCAATTCCCTTTATGGCAGGCACCGAAAACCTACTCCTGAAACGCTGGCCGACATCGACCTGTTGGTGATTGACCTTCAGGATGTCGGAGCCCGTTATTACACCTTCATCTGGACCATGCTTTTATGCCTCGAAGCCTGCGCCGAAGCTGACGTGGCGGTGATGGTTTTGGATCGTCCCAACCCCCTCGGCGGGATGGTCACCGAAGGCAATGTCCTGCACCCGGATTTCCGTTCCTTTGTGGGCCTGGCCCCAATCCCCATGCGTCATGGCATGACCATCGGCGAGTTGGCCCGGTTCTTTGTGCACTGGCGTGAGCTGGATGTGGAATTGCAGGTGATTTGGGCTGATGGCTGGCAACGTGGCCAGGATTTCGCTGCCACCGGTTTGCCCTGGGTTCTGCCCTCGCCCAACATGCCCACCTTGGAGACGGCTTTCGTCTATCCGGGCGGCTGCATGCTGGAAGGCACCATGTTGTCCGAAGGCCGGGGCACCACCAGGCCGTTCGAGATTTTTGGAGCACCATATGTGGATGGCGACGCCTTGGCCCAACGGTTGGGCAGTTTGGAATTGCCGGGGGTCTTTTTCAGACCATTGGAATTTGAACCGACCTTTCACAAGTTTGCCGGTCAGGTTTGCGGTGGTGTGCAGGTGCACGTGACGGATCGCATCGTGTTTGAATCGGTCCTCACCTACACCGCCGCCATTTCTTTCATCCGTGAGATGTGGCCTGACGATTTTGCCTGGAAAGAGCCTCCCTACGAGTATGAAACTGTCAAGTTGCCCATTGATATCCTGGCTGGAGGGGAGCAGTGGCGACGGGATGTGGAGACCCTGCGCAGCCCTTTGGCGATGAAGGCCGAATGGAAAGGCAAACTGTTGAATTTCAAGGTGTTGACTGAAAGCTTTCGCCACTATGGCTCCTGATCCCATCATTCGTGGACTGATTCTGGCTGCAGGTTTCGGGACCCGTCTTGCGCCCATAACCGGGCATGTGCCCAAGCCCTTGCTACCTGTGGGGAATGCAACGTTGCTGGACCATGCGGTGGCGGCATTTGATGGGGTGGGTATAAGGGAAATTGCGGTTAACAGTCATCACCTAGGTGCCATGATTGGTGAGCATATCCGGTTGCGCGCAGATGCTTCCCGCTTCACTGTCTTTCCCGAAACGGTGATCCTTGGTACCGGCGGAGCCCTTTACGGGGCACGAGAATTCCTTGGGGAAGCCGACTATTTTGTGGTCTTCAATGGCGATGTTTTGTGTGATGTGGATCTCACGGATCTGATCAACGCCCATCTCAAAAACAAAGGTTTGGCAACTTTGTTGCTGGTGGATCGGCCGCAATTCAACACGGTGCATCTTGGTGCAGACGGTTCGATCATACACTTCCAAGGTGCGGGGCCGCTGACCTCGGAAAATCTTCCCGATGATGGTAACGCCCTGACCTACTGCGGCATCGGAGTTTTCTCCCGTTGCATCCTGGACGACATCGGACCTGGCTTTTCTTCTCTTATTGCCCCCTTGGTTCGGGGCATGGTGGCGGATCCTGGATGTGTGAATGCTTTCGTTTCCGGCGGTTTTTTTTGGGACGATTTGGGCACTTTAAGCCGACTACTTGAGGTTTCGCAGGGTATTTCCGAGCACTCTGCGGATTTCGCCTGGCTCCAGAAAACTCTCGACTGCAACAACCTCCCATTGAAAATGACCCGCATCACCGGTCACGGTTCCGACCGACATTTCTGGCGATTGGCTACATCGGATTGGTCAGCCATCGCCATGCAAAGCCCTCCGGATGATCAGGACTTTCCCCACCAGGTGGCCATTGCAAATTTTTTGCAATCCCACGATCTGGGTTCCGCGACGGTGTTGTCTGCCGATGAAGACGCCAAGGTCATGTTGATGGAGGATCTCGGTCAGGCCAGTCTCTACCTTCTGGCTCGAAATCCCGGAACACCCAAACGGATGTTGGTCGATCGCTACCGCCAAGTCGTTGATCATCTTCTCAGACTGCAATCATTTACCGATGTGGCAAAAGCCGAGTGCCCCTTGGCGGTGGAACGCTGCCTGGATGAGGAAACCCTACTATGGGAGACGGCTTATTTTCTGGAGAACTTTTTGAAGGGACATCTGCAGCTACCAAAGGGCCAATGGGAAAACCTGGCCTCTGAATTTGAGGCCCTTGCTGGTTGTGTTGCCGGCCAACCCCTGGTTTTGCTGCACCGCGATTTCCAATCCCAGAATATTCACTTCCGAGACGGCAAAGTTCGGCTGGTGGATATCCAGGGCCTGCGTCTGGGACCGCTGGGATACGATATAATGTCGCTGGTGATGGATCCCTACGTGGCCCTACCAGTGGAATTGACGGATGAATTGCTGGATCGTTTCGCCTCCGGTTGTGATCTGCCACCTGGTGAGGTTCGTCAGATGGCTTTGGCTGCCGGGCTGCAACGTCTCATGCAGGCGCTGGGGGCGTATGGATTTCTAGGGCATAGGAAGGGCAAGGTTGAATTTTTGACCTGCATTCCGCAGGCGGTGGCCAATTTGCAGTTTTTGCTGGAGCAGTTGGCCGGTCAGCCTGCCGAAAGGTCTCGGTGGATACCCAAACCCCTCGGGCATTTGACGGAGTTGATTTTGTCCCTGGAGTGTTGAGGTTGAGGCCATTGACAAATGATTTCAGCATGGGAGGTCTCCCTTCAGCGGGAAAGGGTTCCCGGATCTCCAATCCCCATCGCTTCGACAAAATCATGGATCATTTCACTGGTGACCCCAGCATCTCTGCAGTAATTGTATTATTGTTTTTTCCCCCGAGGATCGGCCGCTTTTGCTGGTTGAATCCCATTTCGGAATATTCATGGCAATCCCAACACCAGCCCGTTAAATTGGCATCTCCACGCAATTCCGTCCCTGGACGGTCCTTTTTCAAAGGTCAATCGATTCCGTGATCCTGTCTCGGCTCCCAAAACCTCTTTGACCACTCTGATGTTCCTGGTGGTGTTGCTGATGGTGGTGATGTTGAACATCTCCATCGCCTTGAGCCAACTGACATTGGGGCTGGGACTATTCTTGCTCTTGATCGGCAAATCCACCGGCCGTATGCAATTGAGTCGCACCGGATTGGAAAAATCCGCCCTGGCCCTGGCTCTTTGGGCCCTTCTGATGATTCCATTCTCCGGTGATCCCGGCCAATCAAGTATCTTTTATCGCCGATTTTTTCTTTTCTCCACCCTTTGGATTGTCGCCACGGCTGTCGACAGAGAGAGTCGCCGTCGCTATTTGTTGACAGCCCTGTTGGTGGGCGCGGTGGCCATCAGCCTGTTTGGACAAATCAATGTTTACCGGGAAAGCGGATCCCTTTTCCAGTCCCGCTTGGGGGAAATGTCCAACCCCATGACCAGTGGCTGCCTTCTGATGATGTCCCTGTTGACGATATTGGGCTTTCTTGTAGCCAGGGGAATCAGCAGGCGATGGCGGATGATACTGCTTCTTGCGTCGCTGCCGGTGGGCATCGGCCTGTTGCAAACCCTGACCCGCAGCGCCTGGTTGGGTATGTTGGCCGGTGGTTTGCTGATCCTGGGTCTGGTGCGTCCCCGTTTGACGGGTCTTTTGTTGGCAGTGGTTGTGGGATTGCTGATTCTGATCCCTCTTCTGCCAGAAACAATAATTTCGGATAATGTGGCTTCACGGTTCTCACTCAACAGCCTGGCCAGCAGTCGCAGCGGTGGCGAACGAGTAATAATGTGGCAGGGTGGTTGGCAAATGATTCGTCAGCATCCCCTGACCGGATTGGGCGATCGTGATCTTACCCAGGTGGCACCGGAGTACTATGGTGACGCTGAAACCGAATTCTATGGCCACCTGCACAGCAACCCGGTGATGCTGGCGGTGATCTGGGGTGTTCCAGGATTCTTGTTGGCTTCGTTCTTCATGGGCCGGCAGGGATGGCTGTTGTGGCGTCGCTGGCGTTTGGCGGCATTTGAAAAAACGCCCTGGTTGAGGGGCTGGGTTTTGGCAGCGATGGGTGTGTGGATCGCCTTCATGGTCTCCGGTCTGACCGAATGGTATTTTGGTGACGCGGAAAGCATGCTGATGTATTTGTCCATCATGGGCGTGGCCCTGGCTGACAATGGAGAGGTTTATGTCTGATCACGGATTTGAGTTCCATCGCTCCAGTGGAGTATTGTTGCATCCGACCAGCCTTCCCGGGCCTGATGGCATCGGCGATCTGGGCCAATCGGCCTTCAGTTATGTAGACTGGTTGCATCGCCATGGGCAAAGCCTCTGGCAAATATTGCCGTTGGGCCCCACCAGCTATGGTGATAGTCCGTACCAGACTCTCAGTGCTTTTGCCGGCAACCCCCTTTTGATCAGCATGGAACATCTTGTTGAAGAGGGATGGCTGTTACCCGAAGACCTTGCCGCCCGTCCTTCCTTTGATCAGGAACGGGTGGAATTTGGCCCGGTCATCCTCTGGAAATTTGGTCTCCTGCAAAAGGCCTGGGCACTCTTTTTGGAGAAAGCCAAATCTTCCCAATGGCAACAGATGGAGGATTTTCGCCAGGAAAATTCGGCCTGGCTGGAGGATTTTGCCATCTTCATGGCTCTCAAGGATGAAGCGGCGGGCAAGCCCTGGTGTGACTGGGATGCGCCCCTGGTCCGCAGGGAATCAAGCGCCATGCAGGAAGCTCGCCGTCGTCTGGAAAAAAGCATCAGTTCTTTTGTTTTCGTACAGTGGATTTTTTCCCGTCAATGGCAGGCCCTGCGTTCTTATGCCTCGGCAAAGGGAGTGCGCCTGGTGGGTGATCTGCCCATTTTCGTCGCCTATGACAGTAGCGACGTCTGGGCGAACCCAGGATTTTTTCAATTGGCCGACGACGGCAGGCCCACTCATGTGGCTGGAGTTCCTCCCGATTATTTCAGCAAAACCGGCCAGCTGTGGGGCAATCCACTGTACAACTGGTCGGCTTTGCACGCCGACGGTTACTCTTGGTGGATTGAACGGTTGCGCGCCTGCCTGGAGATGGTGGACCTGGTTCGCCTCGACCACTTCCGGGGTTTTGCCGGATACTGGGCAGTTCCGGCTACGGAAAAAACCGCCGTCAAGGGAACCTGGCGTCCTGGCCCGGGAGCCGACTTTTTTCGAGCCCTGCAGGATGCCTTTGGCAAGAATCTGCCTCTCATCGCTGAAGATCTCGGCGTGGTCACCAGCGATGTGGTCAAACTTCGGGATGATTTTGGCTTGCCCGGCATGAGGGTGCTCCAGTTTGCCTGGAGTGGTCCGGACAATCTATTCCTGCCCCACGAGCACAGTCCCAATTGCGTGGTCTACAGTGGCACCCATGACAACGACCCCACCCTCGGTTGGTGGAAACATTTGACCGATGCAGCCACTCGCGACCTGGTCAAGGAATACACCGACGGCCCCGTGAATGAACCAAATTGGACGCTCCTGCGGCTGGGAATGATGAGCTGTGCCCACACCTTCATCGCCACCATGCAGGATGTGCTGGGGCTGGGACGCGAAGCCCGCATGAATTTGCCGGGGGAGGGACAGGGCAACTGGAATTGGCGCATGCCCGCATCGGCCCTGACCGATCCTTCCGGTAAACGCCTGGCCCGGTTGACCTGGCTTTATCGCCGTCGCCCGGATCAAGTTTTGCCAGTGCCCAAACAACCGGACTTCCAGGATTTCCAGGAAAAAAACACAGAATTGGCTGATGAAACTTGAATCCCCTAAAAAAAATATCTGTTGATTTTCGACGCCTTTTGCTGGCCTCCATGTTCTTTGGAGCCACCAGTGGCATCTTCATGTCCACCCTGAACAACTACCTGTCAAATGTTCATGGATTTGATGCCGGCAACCGGGGTTGGCTCGAATTCCCACGTGAATTGCCCGGGTTTTTTATTTTCGTGGTGGTGGGATTGTTGCTGATTCGTTTGCGGGAAACCCGCATTGCGGCCATGGCCATGGTGGCCACCGCGGCCGGTGCCTTGGGGCTGGGGTATCTTTCACCGGGCATAACCATGCTGGTGGTCTGGATCGTGATCTGGTCACTGGGAGACCACATTATCTTTGCGGTGGAAGGCCCCATGGGATTGAAGCTGGCCAAGCGCGGTGGTGAAGGACGCCGACTGGGACAGCTGGGTGGGGCCCGGAACATGGGTGTCATTCTGGGTGTGTCCTCAGTGTGGCTTCTGGCTCGTTTGATGGGTGACCGGTACGATTTGTTTTATCTCGTTGGGGCCATTTCTGCCATGGTGGCCGGATTCTTCTATTGGCGATTGGGGCTGGGCAAGCAGGATCCCCCATCGCGCAAGCTGGTCTATCGCAAGGAATACCACATTTTCTACGCCATCAGTGCCTTGTTCGGCATTCGCAAACAGATATTCCTTGTGTTCGGGACCTGGGTGCTGGTGGATCTGCATGGAGTGCCTGTTTCAACCATCGCACTTTTGTACTTTCTGGCTTCCCTGTTGGGAGTGGTCCTGCGCCCCCTGTTGGGAGATGTGATCGATTGGTTGGGGGAAAAGAAGGTGCTGGCCACCGATGAATTGATGCTGATCGTTGTTTGCCTGATTTATGCCTTCAGTTCCATGGTCCTGCCCAAGCCCTATGATCTGTACGTTCTGTATGGTGCCTATGTTCTGGACCACATTCTGTTTGCCTTGCGGGTGGCTCGCACGACCTATCTGAAAAAGATCGCCATGGATCCGTCGGATATCACTCCGACCATCAGCCTGGGTATCACCATCGACCATTCGGTAGCCATGACGTTGCCGGTGTTG
Source organism: Candidatus Krumholzibacteriota bacterium (assembly GCA_024275485.1). Classification (GTDB taxonomy): domain Bacteria; phylum Krumholzibacteriota; class Krumholzibacteriia; order LZORAL124-64-63; family LZORAL124-64-63; genus LZORAL124-64-63. Next base: position 14,953 of record JAJRZA010000037.1, read on the forward strand.
TCAGGGTATATTTGGGAACGTTATGGCCATCAATATGTTTTTCTGCTGGCAGCTGCCGTGGCCGTGGTGGGGTTCTTCATTTGTCTGCGAATCGAAGTGCCCGCGATCGAATCGAAGTCCTGATTTGACTGGAGGACTGGCTTTTTTGCCATTCCTACACCATTTTATAGTAAGTCATCATTTGATTGTGGCAAAAGGGATGGGGATGCGAAGGATTTGAGGTTTCTCGGATGAAAAGGCAAATGACAAATCAATTCAGGATCAGCCTGTTGCTGACCGGCTGTCTGCTTGTTCTACTGGTGGTCTCAGGCTGTGGGACCTCCTCCAAATCAACCGTCCCCGAAGTTTCGGACAACCCTTTTGAGATGGCTCGCGTGGGCACCGACAGCACGCTTGAAGTGATGACCTGGAATCTTGAGCATTTTGCCAAGAGTGCCACCACCACCTCGGACATGGTGACCCTGGTGGTCAAGAGTTTGGAAGTGGACATCATTGGGATGCAGGAAATCGAAAGCACTATCTATTTCCAAAAGGTGCTTGATGGCCTCGATGGCTGGACCGGTTTCAAAGCCTCAAGCGCCGGTTACAGCCTCAATCTGGCCTTCCTGTATCGCGAGGATGAAAACCTTCAGGTTGATTCCATCCAGGAAATCATGACCGATCTGAGTGACCCTTTTCCGCGCAGGCCCTTGTTGTTGCTGGGAAGTTTTGACGGCCATCCTATCGCCGTTATCAACAACCATCTGAAGTGTTGCGGCGACGGAATCATCAATCCGGAGACCTACCGAGATGAAGAAACCCGCCGGCTCAATGCCTGTCTGTTGCTGGAAGAATACGTTCTTACCCACCTGAACGGTCGCCATATATATATTGTGGGCGATTTCAACGACGAGTTGACCGATAACCTGGAAAACAACGTTTTTGCCAATTTTCTGGGCGATCCAGAGCTGTGGCGAGCAGCGGATTTGCCCATTGCCGAAGGCCCGTCTTCGGGATGGTCATTTCCCGGGTGGCCCAGTCACCTGGATCACATCCTGATCGACCAATCGTTGTTTGCTGCGGCCGATGGAGCGGATGCGGAAGTCCACGTGATTCCACTGCATTTATTTCTGCCCCTCGGTTGGGGTCAATACGATGAGGAAATCAGCGATCATCTGCCGGTGGTCTTGAAGCTGAAACCCTAGCAGAATGAGTTTTTCACCAGCCTGCTAGCCAAGAATTTCTTCATACAATTCAGGGTTGAACCCCACCAAAATGGTTTTTCCCCGTTGAACGGTGGGAGCCCGCAAATTGCCGGTGGTGCCGAGCATGGCCTTCAACATGTCCTCTTCGGCGGGTTTGTCTTTTTTGAGATCGAAAACCGTCACTTTTTTGCCCTTCATGACCACTATCTTTGATGCAGTGGCGATCAACTCGCGGGCCCTGTCGGCACCGAGTTTGGCGTTGGCGTTGGTCTCGGATTTGAAGGTTATTTCATGATTCGCAAGGAACTCCTGCGAGCGGTTGCAGCTCGTTCATCCTTTGCGGTAATAATACCAGTCGGCACGCTTGGCCATGTCTTGCTCCCGGTTGAGTTTGAGGGTTTCAATGGGGACAATACTAGTTGCTTGGGGGAATTTGGCAAGAGAGGCCCTGTGATATGCCAATGATGGCGGCAAAGCGGCCGGCTTTTGGGCCTTGGGTGCGCCAACTCCAGAAATCATCTCCCGCACAAATGGTACAAATTCCCAAATTTTCCACCTGGTCCTGCGGCACTCCCCCATCAAGCAATTGCCCCAGGTTGGCCGACCAAAGATTGAAAAACCAGCTGTCGTCCCGGCGGAGAAAATACTTCACCGCCTTTGACCCAAGTTCCAGCATGGCCTGATCCCGCACTTCCTCACCAACTTCGTAGCAACAGGGTCCGGCTGATGGGGCAATGGCAGCGGTCATGGTTCTCGGCAGGCAACCCATGTCTCCGGCGAGTCTGTCCACGAGGATCCCCGTGATACCCTCGACCGTTGACCGCCAGGAGGCATGGGCGAAACCCACGGCGGCTGTTCCGTCATTTCGTTGGCCGGTCAGAAGAATGATGGGGCAATCAGCACTACGTCCGGCAATCAGGAGCCCGCCGGCATCGGTGACCAGGCCATCGGCCTGCCCGACCAGACCTGGTTGATGGGCCTGAAGGATGGTATTGCCATGCACCTGGTGAGCCCAGGCCGTGCCATTCATGTGCAGTAATTCGGCAGTTTCGGCGGCGGCCCGGACAGTGGCCTGATCAGTGCCCACCTGCCCGAACGCGGGGCCGTGGCGAGTGGTCACGGCGTGGGTGATATGATCCAGTTTCAATAAATTCTGAAAACGGACGAAGGGAGCGTGGCGCCGGCCGCCACTCATTCCCAGGGTACCTTCAGGTTTAGGGTTTTCAACTTGGTAGTCAGTTCGTCCCGTTCACGGTTGCGGATGAAACCACCCTTTTTGGCGGGTTTCAACCAGCCTGCGTCCGTGGCGATACGCATGGCGTCTTCCATGTCGCCCGTTCCAATGGCGGCCATGATTTTGTGTTCGATGCGAGAGTAACTCACCGATCCCATGCGGTAGTCTTCGAAGGCTTCCCAGGCCAGCGGCACCCAGCGCGCCACGATTTCCCTGCCGATGATGGTGGCGTAGTCGCGGATTTCCTTTTGGGCGTGGGGGTCCATGCGCAAGGCCAGGAAGTGCAGCAAATTGTGCAGATCCATTTTCCAGTAGGCTTCGGTGTAGGTGCAAAGGGGCAGGTCTTTGCGGGCCTGCTCGCGTGCGACACCGAATTCGAGGCGTTGGTTGTATACTTGGCGGGCGGTGTTTTTGAAATCGGTTTCGGCCTGGGTAAGTTCGACACCAGTTTTTGAATCGAGCCAGCCGTCGCTGCCCTGTTTGTTGTCGATGGCCTGGACGCGCCATTGGTCAGGTGCGGTGGTTTGGGAGGAATCGATGGCAATGGAATAGCGAGTGCTCGTTTCATTTGTTGAGGCAGTTCTATGACGTATCCACTGCCGCCACGCATCCATCGGCACCCGGATATGCAGCTTCAAACTGCACATCTCAAAAGGCGTGGTATGACGATGCCGCAACAAGTACCGAATCAACCCGCGATCATCGCTGGTCTTCTTCGTCCCCTCCCCATAGGAAACCCTCGCGGCCTGCACGATGGCCTGGTCGTCACCCATGTAGTCGATCACTCGAATCAATCCATCGTCCAGAACCTCAAAAGGAACACCCAGAATTTCATCGAGGGCTGGCACTCCGGGGCGGTTCAGTTTTTCAGCGCGCTGATCCATCATCTCTCCTGTGGTCGAATGATCGTTATTCGAATGATTTGCTGATGGCCTGTTCGATGATGGAGTCATCGGCGTGTCGGGCCTTGGTGATTTTCAGGTTTGGCTCCAGTTCCATGGCCCGTTCGATGGCAAACTCGGCGCCTGCGTTGCGGGCCCAGGCCCGACGTGCGACACCGTTGTTCACGTCCCAATGCAGCATGGAGCGCAGTCGTTGTGCGCAGTCGTCGCTGCCGTCGAGCAACATGCCGAATCCACCGTTGACCACTTCACCCCAACCAACTCCGCCGCCGTTGTGCAGGCTGACCCAGGTGGCGCCGCGAAAACTGTCGCCGATGCAGTTCTGCACCGCCATGTCGGCGGTGAACATGCTGCCGTCGAAAATGTTGCTGGTCTCGCGATATGGGCTGTCGGTGCCGGAGACATCATGATGATCGCGACCGATCACCACTGGGGATAAAATTTCGCCCCGTTTGATGGCCTCATTGAAAGCAGCGGCGATGGCCCGGCGGCCTTCAGCGTCACTGTACAGGATGCGAGCCTGACTGCCGACCACCATTTTGTTGGCACCGGCCTGGCGGATCCAGGTCAGGTTGTCCAAATACTGCTGGCGGGTCTCTTCGGGGGCGATGGCAACCAGTTTTTCCATCACTTCGCCGGCGATGCGGTCGGTGGTGAACAGATCCTCGGGCTTGCCGCTGGTGCACACCCAGCGGAAGGGCCCGAAACCGTAGTCGAAACAAAGCGGCCCCATGATGTCTTCCACGTAGCTGGGATAGATGAAGCGGCCATCGGGTTTGGCAATGTCGGCTCCGGCGCGGCTGCACTCCAGCAGGAAGGCGTTGCCGTAGTCCCAGAAACGAGTGCCCCGGGCAACCATTTTGTTCACCGCTTCGATGTGCCGCAACAAAGATGCCTGGACTTTTTCTTTGAAGGTCGCGGGATCGGCGACCAGCATTTCGTTGCTCTCTTCATAGGTCATGTCCACGGGGTAATAACCGCCGGTGAAGGGGATGTGCAGGCTGGTTTGATCGCTGCCCAGTTCCACGGCTATGTCGCTATCGACCAACGCTTCCCAGAGATCGACGATGTTTCCTTGATAGGCCAGGGCCACGGCTTCCTTGTCGGCTTTGGCCTTTCGAACTCGATCCAACAGGGCAGGCAGTTCGGTATAGACTTCATCCACCCATCCCTGTTCGTGACGTTTTTTCACGGCATCGGGATTGATTTCGGCCAGCAATCCCACACAGCCGGCGATGACTGCCGCTTTGCCTTGAGCGCCACTCATTCCTCCCAGTCCGCTGGATAGATACAAGGCACCGGGCAGGGGATCTTCACCCTCAAGATAAAGCCGTACCACACCCAAGATGCTGATGGTTGTGCCGTGCACGATACCCTGGGGGCCTATGTACATGAAGCTGCCGGCGGTCATCTGGCCGTAGCTTGTTACGCCGAGGGCGCTCATGCGGGTGTAGTCGTCGCCGTTGCTGTAGTTGGGGATGACCATGCCGTTGGTCACCACCATGCGGGGAGCATTCTTGTGACTGGGAAAGAGGCCCATGGGATGGCCGGAGTACATGGCGAGGGTTTGTTCCTAGCTCATCTCCGACAAGTACTTCATGGTCAGCAGGTATTGGGCCCAGTTCTGGAAGACGGTGCCGTTGCCGCCGTAGGTGATCAGTTCGTAGGGGTGCTGGGCGACGGCGGGGTCGAGGTTGTTTTGAATCATGAGCATGATGCCGGCAGCCTGGGCGCATTGGACCGGATATTGGTCGATGGGCCGGGCGTGCATATCGTAGGTGGGGCGAAAGCGATGCATGTAGATGCGACCGTGGCTAGCCAGTTCATCGGCGAACTCGGGGGCCAGTTCGGCGTGCATTCCGGGTGGGAAATAGCGCAGGGCATTGCGCAGGGCCAGTTTCTTTTCGTCAGCCGAAAGCAGCATCGGTCGCTCGGGGGCACGACTGATGGCCGGATCGTCCTTGGGCATGGCTGGAATAGTGTCGGGGATGCCTTGGCGGATTTGCTGCTGGAAGGATTCGGGGCTTGTTTGTGCGCTCACGGCGCGACCTCCTACAAAGGTGATTGGTTGCCGGGAAGATAGCATCTGGAAAGCGGATGGGAAAGGCCTGGACCGATGCTCAGATCTCTTTTTAACGATAAATATCATGAAGGCCGTCCCAGGTTCATTTCCCGGTGGCAACAAGGATTGCACCCTGGAATTTGCGTTCTGTCCTTGTTCCCGGGAGATTTGGTGTATATTTGTTGTTGACCACAGGAACTTATCCACCTTGCAGGAAGCGACGACATGGCTTTGAAAATAGTAGTATCCGTGGGTGAACTGCTCGATAAAATTACTATCCTGGAAATCAAGTCCGAGCGCATCAGCGACGCGGTCAAGGTGTCGAACGTTAACAGGGAATTGGGCCTTCTGCGCCGGATCTGGGATGATTCCGAGCTCAGCGCCACGGACATCAGCGAGCCCATGGCCCGCTTGAGGGCCGTGAATGAAGAGCTATGGGATATCGAGGATGGAATTAGGATCAAGGAAGCTGCTGGTGAGTTTGATGAGGAATTCATCGAACTGGCCCGATCGGTTTATTTCCGGAACGATGTGCGGGCCGCAGTGAAGAGGGAACTCAATATCCTGTTGGGATCATCCCTGGTGGAGGAAAAGTCCTACGTGGATTATAAAAGCGATGCTGAACCCCATTGATGTGTTTTTTTGGTGTTCACCCATCCCATCTCTCGGTTATATTTGCAGATAAACACAAGCTCTACCCCGGCTCCCACAGCAGAAAGGCCACCTCATGGCTCAAATCGTCAACCGCATGATCCGAGCAGCCAAACTCGATGCCACTTTGTACAATGAAATTGCCCGTGATGAAACCACCATGGGTGAGGCTGTCACCGTGGTTGTCATCGTCACTGCTGCCGCGGGCCTCGGCGCTGCCCTCATCGGCCCCATGGGGTTGATCGGGGGAGCGATTTTTGCCCTCGTAGGATGGTTTGTTCAGGCTTTGTTGGCTTTCTTCGTGGGCACAACGCTCATCCCTGGTCCGGAAACACGCACTGATCTGACAGCTGTGCTGCGAGTCACCGGATATGCGTCGGCTCCTGGTGTTTTGGCTGCCTTGGGCTTCATTCCCTTGTTGGGCGGGTTTGCCGCTATGATTGCCGGCTTGTGGCAACTCGCAGCTTTTGTTGTGGCCATCCGGGTGGTCATGAATTTCGACGGCAATGGCAAGGCAATTTTGGTGGTCATCATTGGCTGGTTCGTGAAATTGGCCTTTGGTGGATTGCTGATGCTCGTCGGACTGGGCGGCACCTTGTTGCTGGCAACATAACGGAGGAAATCATGACATCCAGGAAATCAATCCTGTTTCTGACAACCTTGATGACGATCTTCTGGATCGCTTCTTCCGTCCTGGCTGACGATCCGGTTTATCGCACCAAAAACGAATACCCGGTGCTGGACGAAATCGTGGAAGTGCGCGAGGCCAACGATGCCGAACGCGACAGCATCCGCGCCTTGGTGGATCAAAAATATGAAGATGAAGCCGAGGCCAAATCCGACGCTGGCAAAGATTTGCGCGTGGATTGGAGCAAAATCAAGGCACCCAAAAGTCCTGAGGTTTTTGATCAGCTCTGGCATTTGCCTCCCACACCCCAATTCTACACCGGCAGCTGCTGGGCTTTCTGTTCCGTCAGCTACATGGAAAGCGAAGCCAAGCGCCTGGGGGCCCCAGAGGTCAAACTTTCCGAAATGTGGGTCGTCTATTGGGAATTTGTGGAAAAGAGCCGGGCCTACCTGAAGAGCTTCGGCCATACGCCGTTGTCCCAAGGGAGCCAGGACCACGGTACACTGGAAATTTTCCGCAAATACGGCGCCATGACCCGCGAAGGATACCCCGGTGTTCTGCTCCCCAAAAACCGCCATGACCATACGCCCCTGATGGCCGAACTGAAGGGCTTTCTGGATTGGGTCCTGGAAAGTAAATCCTGGGATGAAGCGACGAACATGTCATACGTTCGCGCCATCCTGAACAAGCATTTGGGCAACCCCCCTGCGGATGTTGTTTACGATGGTCAAACATACAGCCCCCAGAGCTTCCTGACTGATGTGCTTCACCTAAACCTAGATGATTATGTGGGATGTGTTTCCCGCATGGATACTCCTTTTTACACGCGTGTTCTGCTGGATGTAAACGACAATTGGCGTCGCAAGGACGACTACCTGAATTTGCCTCTGCACGACTTTTACGAAGTGATCAAAAAATCGGTGAAGGACGGTTACACCGTGAGCATCGGCGGGGACAACAGTGAAGCAGGCATGGACGGCAAGTTTGATACGGCCATCGTGCCGCAGTGGGATATTCCCGCCAAGTACATCAACCAGGCCAGCCGTGAGTTTCGCATCGACAATGGCACCACCGGGGACGACCATGGAGTGCATATCGTCGGCTATACGAAGATGGGGGGGCAGGATTGGTTTTTGATCAAGGACAGAGATCGCTCCAGCCGTTTGGGTGATTGATTTGGTGTTTGTGGGTACGGCAGGGAACTTTTGCTATCCATATCCGTAAAATTCTTTCCAATTCCGCAACTCTACCTGAAATGGGGGAGATTCCATGCATCGATCATTGCGCCAACTTTGGTTTAAAATTGCCAAAAGTGGCTTTTTTAGCCTCCTTTTAATGGTTCTGGTAGTTTTTTCCTTCCGCTCGGCCGTCGCCGACTGGAACGATGTGCCCACCGGGTCCATGCGTCCGACCATCATGATCGGCGACCGCATTTTCGTGAACAAACTGGCTTATGACCTGAAAATCCCCTTCACCGATACCGCTTTGGTCACCTGGGCGAACCCCCAGCGGGGTGATATCATCACTTGCTGGTCCCCGAGGAATGGCGACCGTCTGGTCAAGCGGGTGGTGGCCATACCCGGCGATACCATCGCCATGAAGGGCGGGCGGTTGGTTATCAATGGCACCCCATTGGCTTACGAACCGACTTCGGCCGAAGAATCCGAATCCATTTCCGGCCGTGTTTTCTTCACGGAGAACCTGACCGGGTTGCAACACACGGTGGCCCACGATCCCCAGAAAAGGGCCCTGCGAGATTTTGATCCGGTTAAAGTTGAAACCGATCAGTATTTTCTTATGGGTGATAACCGGGACAACAGCGCCGACAGTCGATATTTCGGGTTTGTGAAGAGGTCGGCAGTTTGCGGCAAGGTCAACGCGGTGGTGTTTTCATTGGATCACGATCATCATTATCGACCCAGGGCAGACCGCTTCCTTACGGCTCTCAAGTAGTACCCAATTTCGATCCCACGCCTCCCCACACGTGGGTTGCCCTCCGGAAACAACAACCGGGGGGCATTTTTAAGGCTTTTTCACCCGCTGGAACATGTTGAGATACTTTCCGTTGCCCACAGGCAGGCTTACCATTCGGTAGTTCAGGCCAAAACGTTCATCAAAAACGATATCTTTTTCTCTTTCCAATATTGGAATCAAACCTTTGCGGGGACCATCGGTAATATCCACGTTTCCGATCAGGAAAAAGTCCGGTTCCTGGGACAGCAGATATCCACCATCGTGTTTTTCGTGACCAGCGTAGCCTTGTTGGAAGTCCATTTCCTTGTGGGATATATCCGGCACCACCAAACCGTAGTAATCCAGGGTCTCAAAACCAGTGACGTAGGGGATATATCCCGCCGGACCCAGGGCAATGCTGGTGTTTTTCGGGAGATGTTTGGCCATGGCGTCGCCAGCCAGAATCCATCCGCCCAGGTTGGCTTCGGTCATGTGGATGGATACCAGACGGCGCTCCTTGCCACGGAAGGACGCCGGCAAAAGCAGCAGGGCCAGCATCAGGATTGTTATCAACGCACTCCTGGGTCTCGACACCCAGGAAGTGCCTGACAACAGCGCCGTCAACCAGGTCAGCAGCAAGGGCAGGATGGGTACAAAAAAACGATGCATGCCCAGCATGTCCCCACCCACGGTCACCACATAAATGGACCACAGAGCCACGGTTGCCAATGTTGCCAGCATATCCCGGCGCAGGATCAGGGCGATGCCCCCTCGCAAAACCGCCACGATGGCAGTCAAAATTATTCCTGCTCCATACCAGACCAGAAAACCGAAACCGTAGGGCAATCCTGTTTTTAATTGTCCGGCCAAGTCACCGGTTTTGGCGTAGTAGGTGTTGGGCAACCACCAGCCGAAATAACCGTGACGCCAGATGAAGAAGGCGGCCATGCCCGCCACCAGCAATATGGGGCCCAGCCATTTTTTTCGATTCCGGCCATAGTGGCCGGTGCTCAGATGATCGGTGGGCAGCAGAGACCAGGCAGAAAAAATGAAAGCCAGGGCGGGGCCTTCAGGTCGGGTCAGGATCAGCAGCAAACCCGCGACCCCGGCCAAAATACTTTGCCTTTTGAGTGCCGACCGCCAGGCCCAGACAGTGAAGAGGGCGAAGAACGCCGTCTCCAGACCGGCCAGCATCCAGCAGGCCACCGCTCCGGTGAGTGCCGTCAGGATTTGAGCGACCTTGCCGGGCAGGGCCCGATGGGCGTTTTCTTCGGGGGCCAGCAGACGAACGATTCCCGGCAGCATGGCCAACAAACCACCCATGGCCAAGGTGCTCCAGATGCGTCCCCAAAGCAGGGCATCCACGCCGAGACGAAGACCCACTGCGGACAACAGCACATACAGAAGATTGCTGTAACCCTCCACGCGATGGCCAATGTTGAAGACCAGACCATGGCCGTCCACCAGGTTTTGGGCGTAGCGGAAGCTGATGAAAGCGTCGTCGATGACAAAACGAAAACTCAGGGCATGGGCCAGCATCAGGATCAGGGCGATCCCCGTCCAGATGAGCCAGGGGCCACGACCACCTTCGCCATGATTGGGGTTAAAATTCAAGCCGGTTCTCCAGGCTGTTTTTCGAAAATCTCGATGTTCACGCCACGTTTTCGCAACAGTTCGATCATGCGGTCACCGGGCACGATGAGCTCCTGTTGTTTGGCTCCCGGTGCGGAAATTTCTCCGCTGGCCAGCAATTGGGCAATGATGGCCGCGGGGTAGCCGGTCATGCGCATCATGGCCGAGATGTCGTTTTGCTCGTCGTGGTGGTCGATGATGCGCACCGTGCGGCGGATGGCCCTGTCGCCATCCTCATATCCTACCACTTCGGCCTGTAGCAGAACCACATCGGGTCCGGGCAGGGCAAGTTTCTCATCCATCAGCTGAGCCAGCATTTCCCTGGGCGACATTTTCCCCTCGGAACCCTGCCTCGGTGTAGAGTCGCACAACCCCAAATCGAAAAGCAATTTGAATTGTGCGCAATGGCCTTTGTAGCGGATGGTTTTGTAGTCCAAGTCGGGAACCCGGCCGGCCAGGGTCTGGGGCAGGGTGGAGGTACCACCGCTGGTTTGAAAAGCCTCCAGATCGCCAAAAGGCTCTGGGAAACGCAAGGTTTCCAGTTCACTCAGCGAAGGCACTGTTTTCAATTTCCCGTTGCGTATCACCACCGCAGGCTCAATGTATTCGTTGATCAGACCCTGCACCGAAAAGACGACTTTGTAGTTCATGGGCGGCAGGGGCTTGGCGGGCAGCCCACCAACCCGGAGTTTGAGCGAGTCGGTTTTTTCCAACCCATCCACCAGCCAATAACCAAGGATCCCGGCCAGTCCGGGTGCCAAACCACAATCAGGGACAATGGTCACGCCAGCGGCTTTGGCTTCCTCATCCAACTCGAATTCCCGGGCCACGATGTCGTTGTTGCCGCCCAAGTCAAGGAAGTGGGCCTTGCCGGCCACCGCAAGGGCTGCCAAATCTGCGTTGTACCAATAATTCACGGCGCTGATGGCGACATCGGCCTCTTCCATGAGTGGGGCCAGGGTGTCGGCATCGCGCACGTCGCCACAAACGGTTTGCAAACGGGGGTCATTCAGGCGAGCGGCCAGCTTTTCCAGGGATTCCGTATTTCCGTCCATCACGGTCAAACCAGCGGTGCCTTCGGCCTGGTTCAGCAAATCGTGGGCAATGGCGGTGCCTTGCAGGCCAGCGCCGAGGAGGAGGTATTTCAAGGTCTTGGACTCCTGTGATTGGGTGTGATGATCCTGCCCCAAAGAATAATCGCTTTGGGAGCTTTTTCAATGGCTTTGACCTATGCTGTTCCGCAGGCTACTATCTTCCAGTACGGTAATTTCCAACCGGAACCTCATCAAGAAAACAGGAGAGCTCATGGACGCCAAAGTTCTGCAGCAGAATCTCCTCGAGCTCATCCGCCGCACCAGCTGTCAGCTGCCGACGGATGTGGCCCGGGTCATCGACAAGGGATGGCGCAGGGAGAAAAAGGATTCGTCGGGCAAGTACGCCTTGGCAGTGATTCGCGACAACATCGGCATGGCAAGGGACAAGAGTCAGCCTCTTTGTCAGGACACGGGGGTCATCATTTGTTATGTGGAACTGCCATCGTGGCTGAACGAAAAAACGTTCAAGATGGCCTATGACAAGGCTGTCGTGCGAGCCACGAAAGTTGGTTACCTGCGACAGAATTCCGTGGACTCCATCACTGGTGAAAATTCAGGGAACAACCTCGGCCCCGGCAACCCCAGCTACCATTTTCATCCGGCTAAAGGCAAGAGCCTAAAGGTGCGCATGATGCTCAAGGGTGGCGGCTGTGAGAACATGAGCATCCAGTACAGTTTACCGGACAACCGCATCGGCGCAGGCCGTGATTTGGCGGGAGTGCGCAAGTGCCTGCTCGACGCCGTGCTCAACGCCCAGGGCAAAGGTTGCGGACCCGGTATTCTGGGTGTGTGCATCGGTGGCGACCGGGGAAGCGGATATGTGGCTGCCAAAGAAGAATTCTTTCGCACTCTGGACGATAAAAATGAAGACAAGCGTTTGGCCAAACTGGAAAAACAGATCCTTGATGAAGCCAATACCCTGGGCATCGGTCCCATGGGCTTTGGTGGCGAGACCACTTTACTGGGTGTGAAGATCACTCATCGTAACCGCGTGCCCGCGTCATTCTTTGTTTCGGTTTCCTACATGTGCTGGGCTTTCCGTCGCAATGGAATCATGATGAACGAAAAAGGGAAGATTTCCCGCTGGCTGTACGAATCCTAGGAGGCTCGGATCATGTTGCTTGAAGCACCTTTTACTGAAGAGAAAATCCGCGCCCTGAAAGTCGGCGACAAGGTAGAAATCACCGGCCTGGTTTTCACTGGTCGCGATGCGGTTCACAAATACCTGCACGACGGTGGCAAACCGCCGGTGAATCTGATGAACAGCATCATTTATCACTGCGGTCCCGTGGTTGTGAAGGAAAAAGGCAAGTGGGTGGTCAAGGCCGCCGGGCCCACCACGAGCATCCGCGAAGAACCCTACCAGGGTCCATTGATGGAGCAGTATGGTATCCGCGCCGTCATCGGCAAGGGTGGCATGGGGCCGAAAACCCTGGAGTATTGCCGGAAAGTTGGTGCTGTATATTTCCACGCCATCGGTGGTGCGGCTCAGGTTTTGGCCGAGCGGGTGGTCGAAGTACCCAATGTGCACATGGCGGAAGAGTTTGGCGCCCCGGAAGCCATCTGGGAATTCGTGGTGGACAAGTTCCCGGTGGTGGTGACCATGGACTCCCATGGAAATTCATTGCATGATCAGGTTCTGGCCGACTCTCAGGAACGACTGAAAAAGATGATGGGTTAACTTGAAGGAGATCAATTTGTCACAGGACGTGCAAACCAACCACCAACCGGACCACCCAGAAGAGGGGCTTGGCATTTCTCTGCCAAAAATCTTGAATATTCTGCATCGGGGACGCCGCACCATTGTTTATCTGACCCTGGTCGGAGTGGTGGCGGGTCTGGCCTACGGGATCTTCACTAACCCTCTTTTTCGTGCCACGGCTCAGGTTCGTCCGGGTATTGTTTCCTATTCCGGCCAGGGTGCGCCTTTGCGTGAGTGGGCTTTGAAGGATGTGGTTCGCTGGTTCCGAACCAAACTCTACTGGGACGATATGCGCGATTTTGAACCCTATAACGAGTACAAGAGAGCGCCTATTATTTTGGCTGATTTCATCTCTTCGGGCCCCCAGTATATGCGCGGGGGCGACGTGATCACCCTGACAAACCTGTCCACGGATCCTCTGGTGGCCGTGGATATTCTCAAGCGGGCCATTGCATCTTTCAACGAGCAGGCCAGCAGGGACAGCACCAGCAGCAGTTTGCAACTGACTCTCGGTGGAGCACTGGTTCGTCTGGATAAAATCCACAATTCCATAGCGCGCATCGATGGAGACATCCAACGGGCTGATCTGGGTATTTTGGCACTGGAATCGGAAATCCTGACGGTTGACGCCTCCTCAAAAAAGATCGGCAACGAACTGGTCCGGCTTCAGAGCGGGCGGCTTTGGCGTGATAAGGCAGCCGAAAAATCTCTGGCCGAAGCGGAGGCTGCAAGGCTGCGTCTGGCCGAAGCTGAGACAATGCTTGAAAAATTGATGGATCTGGAAAATGAAACCCCGGAATCAGGATTTGGCCAGGGCGATGCAGTATCCAAGGTGTTGTTGCAAACGGTCAAACGCAATGAGGCCGCCCTGGCTGGGGAACTCTTGCGCACGGTGAACCAATTGAGCGCCTATGTCTATGCCAACACCGCCAGGGCTGATACCCTGAAAGATGCCGTGGCAGGTATCGATTTGGAGATCGCCAGTTTGAAGCTGGAACAATCGGTGGATCTGGCCCAGAAGAAAAAGGCCCTGCAGTTGAAAATCGAAGAATTGAATATCAAGAAGGCTGTGGATCTTCCCCAGGATCGTTCCCTGCTGGAAACGGATTTGAAAGCCGTGCAGGTGCAAATCGATATGCTCACCCCCATTGAACAGGTCGGCAGGGTGACGGTCAGCCACAAGCCGGTGCGGCCCCGCAAAATGCGGGCTCTGACCATTTTGACTTTTCTGGCTTTCCTGGGGTCGATATTTGTTGTTTTTGTCTGGGAATATTACCAGAAAAACAAGCACGCCATATCCGCCCGTGAGTCAGGCTGATGAAACTGTCGAGGTTGCTGAAGTTTATTCTTTTGACCTTGGCCTTCACCAACTCGGGAACCCTTCCTGTGGGGTTCCCACTCAAGCCATATGAAGGGGTCGGTTTCCTGGCCCTTTTCCTCTTGTTGATCAGCGGCACCAGCATCAAGCTGGGATGCAACCAGCGCATCCCCCTGTTGTGGGGGGTTTTTTTCTTTGGCAGCCTTGTTGCTTCGGCCTGGGGTATCTACGAATTGCTCAGCAGCGATCTGAGCATGTTGGAATGGGCCCAGGGCAGGTACAATCCTCTGGTCAATACCATTTTCCACTACGTCTATCTTGCCTTTGACATTGGTTTACTGGTTATGTTTCTGCATGCGTTGCACTCTCGACTGCTGACCCCGGAAGAGTTTTGCCGTTATTGGTTGTATGGTGCCCTCATTGCGGTTGTTTACGCAGTAGCCTTGAATCTTGTTTTGGCCATGGGATTGCCCGCCAGTGTTTTGCTGCGTTGGGACAAGGTTCAGTTCATGGACGTCCTTGGAGTTTCCATGGCGCGAACGGGCCCCTTTGAAGAGGGCAACTATTTTGGACTCTATCTATTGGTTTCCACTGTGATTGCACTTTGGGCAGGCAGAAAATGGCCTACTGCATTTTTTAAGATGATGATCCCGGTTCTCATACTTGGCACTGCCATCACTGCTTCCCCGGCAGCCCTTTTGGGTGTCATGACACTGATTTTTGTCGCGGTGGTTTCCGGGAGTGTTTCGCAGGTGGTCCGTCAGTTGGCCGTCATCAGCGGTGTGATCGTGTTGGGGATATTGATTCAGACCGGTCTGTTTCAAACCCTGGTCCTGGACAAGTTCAGCTTGTTGTTTGTGGGGGGAGTAACAGATACCCAGAATGTTTCACTCGTTCAGCGACTCAACGAATCCTACCACGCCTGGCAAATGTTCCTGGACCATCCCCAAGGCGTTGGAATGGGGAACTTCGGCTATTTCTTTGGCCATTACCCCGATCTCTACACCTGGTTGATTACTGATTTCAACAATTTCAAACCCATTGCCAACAATGTTTATCTGGAAGTACTCAGCGAGCACGGCCTGATTGTTTTTCTGCTGTTTGTGTATTTGTTGTACAGCATGGTCAAAGGCCTTTTGCAAAAGAAGGAATTGATGGTGGCTGCAGGGATGGTCTTATTGTGTGTCTACTTTGTGGCTTTCCCCACTTTTAGACTTTCATTGATCTGGGTGTTCTGGGCTTTTGTTGTCTATCTGGGCAGCAATCAAATCAGTCGTCTGAATCGCAGCAATGGCCAGGAAGCTGCCAGCAAATAAACCGCGCCGCCCATCACGATCCTGTAGAAAACCATCCATGAATCCATCCAGACGACCACCAGAGTCATCAGGACCAGGGCAGGGATGAGTGCAATAATCGTCTTGAAAAACAAACTGGAAAAACGATGCCGCAGCAGGAATCCCAGCAAAACAAGAAGCACAAAATGACTGCAGGCCATGGCCAGGCTGGCACCAATTCCTCCGAATCTGGGAATGAGGACAAGGTTGCCTGCAATGGCCACCAGGGCACTGATCAGCAGCGGCGGAAAATATCGCCTTTGCCTATCTTCCGATACCAGGGTATTACCGAAAAACGTTCCCACGGCCAGCATGGTGTAACTGATGGATAAAACCTGGAAAACTCCTCCGGAATGCGGAAACTGATCGGGATAAAGCTCTCCCATCAGGTCGTTGCCGAGCAGAAAACCGCCCACGGCAATTGGCAGCAAACCTGCCAGGACAAATCCCAGGTACATGTTGAAGGCCCGATGAAAACCGGTGATGTCGGTTTTGGCCAGGCGGGAAAAGCTGGGCAGCAGGGCGTTCCAAAGAACCTCAATGACGACCATCAACAAAAAGATGATGCGCATGGCTGCCGCATATCCGCCGACCACCGCCGGAGTGGCGAGAATCCCCAGGATGATGATGTCGATGTTCAGCAATACACGCTGAACAACGATATTGCCACCCATGGGCAGGGTTTCATGGAGCCGACGCCTTATTTCGGGCACCTCGGGCAAGGCCGGCAAGAGAACCCGACCGAACCAGCGGGCAAGAGGGATGCCGATAACCAGATTACTGCCCAGGACCGCCGCCAGATAGAGGACCGGGACCAAACGATGGGCAGTCAGTCCCGTCAATTTTTCCAATGGAACCAGCAGTACCAATACGAACAATGCGTACAAAAGGCTGAGGGCGGTCTTGGCCAGCCCAACCCAGGTCATGCGTTCAAGGCCCATGGCCACCCAGGAGAGCATAAAGATTTGCGGAATCACTGCACCGAGGTAGACGAGGAAAACAAAAGGGTCTTCCTGGTAGAATGGCAGGTGCGGCAGCAGGACCAGCCCGGCGCAGAACACAACCACCGCCTGCATGGTCAGCATGCCCATGTGGGTTCGGGCGTATCTCAAAATTGATGGTGGGTCATCAAGTCGGGACACTTCACGTATTCCCAGGGAGAACATGCCCCACTCGGCGGTGATCAGGGCGTAGGCCATGAAAGTTACCCCGATCTGCACCACACCAAACCAGTGGGCACCCAAATGCTTGGCCAGATAAATCAGGGCCCAGACATTGAGCAGCTGGCTGGCCACCTGTCCAGTGGTCAGAATGCTGAGGTTGTGCAAGACGCCCTTGGTTCCGCGCATTTTCGGTGAAGTCCTTTCGTGGGGTGGAACTTTAGGCTTCAGCTTGCGCACCGTCAAGGGCTGGACATGGTAAAGGGGATGCTTGTATATTCCGCCCTGAACGATGACGTCCTGTGAAATTTCAAACATGATGAGGAAAATTATGCCCGGGTGGGCGAAACATTTGCGGGTCATTCCCCTCATGCTGTTGGCTTTGGTGCTGCCTGTTTCGGTCAGTGCGTCTTCAGTAGCCATTGGCATCATCTATGCCACGGCTCTGGGGATTTTGCTGTGGCAGAGGGATTGGTCTCTTTTGCCTCCCCGATCGGTCCTGTTTGCCTTGGCTGCCTATCTTTTGATTCCCGCCGTGGCCACGGCGTTCTCCGCTCCCTATTTACCTCATTGGAACAAGGTAGTTGAAGAATCCTGGCTGAAACTGCTGGTGATGGCGGTGCCGGTGTTGCTGTCCGGACACCGCAAAAGCATTGTGCCCATTTTGCGGGTTACCCTGGTGATTTCCACCTTGGTATCCTTTTATGCGATCTGGCAGCACTTTTACGGACAGGACCTTGTCCGCGACCGCAGCTTGATGACCGAGTGGGGGCATTTCGAATCCGTAGGGTTCTTTGGCCACAAGCTGAGTTATGGCGGGCAACTGATGCTGATCCTTCTGGTGGGCATCTCACTGGCTTTCAGGGAGGGGTTCAACCGGTGGCGACTCTTGTACATTACCGCTTTGGGGCTTTTGGGGCTGGCCTTGTTATGGTCCTATGCCCGCAGTGCACAAATCGGCCTTTGGGTGGGTATGCTGGTCATTTTGTTGGCCTGGTCAGGCTGGCGTCGTCGGGTGGGGATTGGTTTGATTGTGATGCCGATCCTGGCCATCGGGGCCCTGCCGGTGGTCCGCACCCACTTTTGGCAACTGTTTTCCCTGGAAAGGAACATTACTCGGCTCAACTTGTGGGAAAGTTCCTGGCAAGGCATCAAGAGCCGTCCCTGGCTGGGTTTTGGTCCGGGTAATTTTGAGGACATGATGGCCCGATTCGAGGTGGATGGATTTTACAACGCCCGGTCTCATTCCCACCATGATTTTCTAATGCATGGCGTCAACAGCGGACTGCTGGGAGTGCTGGCGGCCCTGGCCCTTTTGCTGACCGTGTCATGGCTGATGTGGAGGGTTTGGCGGCAGGGTGGGCCCAATGCCTGGTTGGCCTTGGCTTGTCTGGCGGCCCAAGCGGCCATCACTGTGGCGGGTTTCTTTCAGGTCTATCAAACCGACGATGAAGTTGAAATGATGCTGTATTTCCTGCTGGGTTGCGGCCTGGCCCTTGTGGGCAAAGAACCCCACAAGGATACGTCAACCCTGAACCCATCATCAATTCATTAGATTACCACCGAGGGAAACCATGAAAAAAATACACTACAGTACGCAGGGACAAAATCCATCGGATCTGGTTCATTTGGACTGGTTGCGAAGTCTTGGTGTTGAAGATGTCCAAGGGCTGAACATTCTGGATCTGGGTTGTGGATCCGGATATCTCTGCAATAAATTTAAGTCTGACGGTGCACGGAATATTGTGGGCGTTGATATTGAACGGCCGGTTGATTTTGTTTTTGACGACGAAAAGCTGCAATTTTTACAGTTGGACCTGAACGCCCCGGATTGGGCTGGTCATCTAACGTCCAAATCTGATTTTCAAAAATTCGATCTGATTTTGGCTTTTGATATTGTAGAACATTTGAATGCTCCGAGCGATTTTTTAAAGAATATCAACAGTCTTCTCGCTGATTCAGGTCAGTTGGTTTTGACAACTCCAAACACCAATAGCTGGGAGTGTTTGTGTTTCCCAAAAAACTGGTCCGGAGCAAAGGACCCCGATCACCTTACATTATTCAATACCTATAGTTTGAGTTTTATTCTGGAAAGAACCGGTTTTGAGATCAGGAAAATCCAGGCCCGGATCAACAAGCTGGGGCCTTTTGCGCCCCTGATTCCCAACTGGGGAGGACAGCTTCTGTCTTTAAGCCGAAAGGATTCCCAAGCAGGGAATGCTGGACAATGAGGTCAGTCCATTCTTGAAAACCGGGGCCGGTTGTGCGAAAGTATCCACCATCGGCGGCAATGTCGGTCTCATTTTTTTGCTCCTAGTTCAAGTGTAAGTTCAAGAGAGGATTCTTCATGCGTAAATTCGCCATGATCAATTTGGCCCTCCTGGTGGTAGCCGGTTTGCTTGTCGCCGGTTGCAATGATACTGAAACCGTCGAAGAAAAACCCTGGGTCGTTGCCGAGCCGGGTCTCAGCTTCATTGACTCTGTCGTGGGGTCGGGCGACGTTTGCAAGGCGGACGATTTTGTGGAAGTCCATTATACCGGCTGGCTCTGGGAAGCAGATGAAAGAGGGCAACTGGGCAAAGGCAAGCAATTCGACAGCTCCGTCCAGCGCGGCACCCCCATTGCTTTTCCACTGGGCATGAGCATGGTGATCCCGGGCTGGGACAAGGGCCTGATCGGCATGAAGGTGGGCGGCAAGCGCTCCCTGCTGATCGAACCGGCCATGGGTTTCGGCGAAAACGGTCGTCCCCCGGTCATTCCTCCCAGTAGCACTCTCTTTTTCGATGTGGAACTGGTCAGCCTGCCCAGGCTGGAATTCGAGACCCTTGAAGATGGTACCGGTCCCGTGGCTGAACTGGGCGACCAGGTCAACATGAACTACACCGGCTGGTTATAGGAGAACGGTGCCAAGGGCACTCAGTTCGATTCCTCCACCAAGACCGGCCGGCCATTCAAGTTCACCCTGGGTGCGGGGCAGGTCATTCCGGGCTGGGACAAGGGCATTGAAGGCATGAAAGTGGGCCAAAAAGCCCGTTTGATCATTCCGCCGAGCATGGGTTACGGTGCCCGGGGCAGTGGGGGTCGTATTCCCCCCAACGCAACGCTCTGCTTTGATGTTGAACTGGTCAGCATTGAAGGGAAATAGCTGGGATTTTGCTTAATTTGATAAAATTCTGGGGTTTTGCTTGCCAGAAAGTCCCATATCTGCTAAATTTGCTCCGCTTTTGGGCAGACGTTTCTTTTGAGGCGTCTGCTCTTTAAGGGCTCTTCATGGGCTCTTTTCGATTTATTGATTTCCGCCCTGTTTTGCTGGATGATATCCAATTGCAGGTTGCGGTGTGCTCAAAAGCCGTCCAACAGGAGGACCAAAGTGCTTATTTATCTCATCCCAGCCTCCGGTGTTTTGGCGTTGCTCTTTGCCGCGTTCAAAGCGTCCTGGGTCAAGAAACAGGATCCCGGTGATGAGAAGATGCAGACTATCGCCGGCCACATCCAGGAAGGTGCCATGGCCTTCCTCAGGCGCGAATATTCCGTGCTTGCCGTTTTCGTGGTGGTGGTGGCTTTATTGCTGGCTTTTGGAAATGCCAGTCTCGAAGATTCCCACTGGTTGATCGGTTTTTCCTTTGCTTTGGGTGCCACGGCCTCGGGGCTGGCTGGTTTCATCGGAATGAAGATCGCCACCCTGGCCAACGTGCGTACCACCAACGCCGCTCGCAACAGCTTGAACAAGGCTCTGGAAGTGGCATTCAGTGGTGGTGCGGTCATGGGGATGGTTGTGGTCGGGCTGGGCGTGATTGGGCTGAGCCTGCTTTACATCGTCTACACCAACGTCTTCGGCGAATCCTGGAGCACCCATCGCATCATCCAGGTGATCTCCGGGTTCTCCCTAGGTGCCAGTTCCATTGCCCTGTTCGCCCGTGTGGGTGGCGGTATTTTCACCAAGGCCGCCGATGTGGGTGCTGACCTGGTGGGCAAGATCGAAGCGGGCATTCCTGAAGATGATCCGCGCAACCCCGCCGTCATCGCCGACAACGTGGGCGACAACGTGGGCGATGTGGCAGGCATGGGCGCCGACCTGTTTGAGAGCTACGTGGGCTCCATCGTCGGTTCGATGATTCTGGGTGCGGTTTTCCTTCCTGCCGGTAATTTGAGCGGTGTCCTGCTGCCCCTGGTTTTGGCGGCGGTGGGCATCGTGGTATCCATCATCGGTACATTTTTCGTCAAGACCAAGGAAGGGGGCAACCCTCAGGCGGCCCTGAATATTGGTACTTTTGGTGCCGGTGGTATCATGGTGGTTGCTTCCTACTTCGTGATCAATCAGATGCTGCCGAGCGAATGGGTGTTCCACGGTCTGACCTATACCCCCATGGGTGTTTTCATCGCCACGGTGATCGGTCTGGCAGGCGGTATCGCCATCGGTATGATCACCGAATATTACACTGCCGAGGACCGAGGCCCGGTGCTGGGTATTGCCAAAGCCAGTGAGACCGGAGCTGCTACCAACCTCATCAGTGGGCTGGGGCTGGGCATGAAGAGCACTGCCCTGCCTATCATCGTGCTGGGCATCGTCATTCTGGTTGCGCACAAGTACGCGGGTCTGTATGGCATCGCTATTGCAGCTCTGGGTATGCTATCGACCACCGGCATTCAGCTGGCGGTTGACGCTTACGGTCCTATTGCCGACAACGCCGGTGGCATCAGTGAGATGGCCGGTCTTGGGCCCGAGGTTCGCAAGCGCACTGACAAGCTGGACGCCGTGGGCAACACCACCGCAGCCATCGGCAAGGGTTTTGCCATTGGTTCGGCCGCACTGACGGCTTTGGCCATGTTTGCCGCCTATCAGCAGATTGTTGGCCTGGAGAGTATTGATTTGCTGGAGCCCAAGGTCCTGGTTGGTCTGCTGTTCGGTTCCATGCTGCCCTTCCTGTTCAGCAGCTTTGCCATGGATGCAGTTGGCCGTGCCGCCTTTGCGATGATTGAAGAAGTGCGCCGACAGTTCCGTGAGATTCCAGGACTGATGGAAGGGGAGGCCGTGGCCGATTTCCGACGCTGTGTGGACATTTCCACCGCTGCGGCCATCAAGGAGATGATCATGCCCGGTTTGATCGCCGTGCTGACTCCGGTAGCTGTTGGTTTCATCGGTGGTACGGAAATGCTGGGTGGCCTGCTGGCCGGTGTTACCGCTACGGGTGTGTTGCTGGCTCTGTTCCAGTCCAACGCCGGTGGCGCCTGGGATAATGCCAAGAAACACATTGAGGGTGGAGCCTTTGGCGGCAAGGGTAGTGATGCTCATCATGCGGCCGTGATTGGTGATACTGTTGGAGATCCTTTTAAGGATACTTCGGGGCCAAGCTTGAATATTTTGATCAAGCTGATGTCTGTGATCAGTGTGGTTATTGCTCCGTTGTTGATCTGATTTATCGGTAAAACAGTGAAAATGAGTGCCCGCTTTTTTGAACAAGGCGGGCACTTTTAATTTTTATAAATACTTGGACTATTTTCTCTTCAACAAATACAAAGTCCGCTCACTACCTTCAATCGCCTTGGCTTCAACGATATCAAACACCTCACTGAATGCCGCTTCAAACCCTTCCATCGTATAACCGGGAAAGACATCCTCACGAGTAGCCAGCAGACGTTTGACCTGGGAATCACTCTTGGGCACGAACTCGATGATCAGCCACCGTCCCGCCTTGGCAAAAAAGCCGGACAAAAGGGACAGGGGAACGTTGTTGCTGATGGCCAGATGATGGATCAAAGCCAGGGCAAAAACCGCGTCAGCGGGGCCACGGCCCAGGAAAGAGGTGCGCTCGGCATGGTCCCAGCCCAGATCAGGGCTCGGGTTGGTCAAATCCATCAGCAAGGGCAGCAGGTTCTGCTCGCCTTTTTCCTTCACTTCCCGCCAATTGTTCTCCACGGCCGTGGGATCGATATCCGATGCCACTGTTGGAATTCCCTGTTCACTGGCCACCCGGCTGAAAAAACCGTTGTTGGCGCCAAGATCCCAGACGGTCCGGGCGTCGGTCCGGCTCAACAGCTGTTTGACCAGTTCTCGTTTGCGGGAAAGAGAATCATCGGAATAGTTGGTGTCCGAGTAGTAGGCGCCCCATTCGGTGCCGGCCGGTTTCCACTCCAGCTTGCGGATGGTTCCACGCAGACTGTCGATGATACCGAGCAGTGCCTTTTTGGCTACTTTCGTGCTCTTGGCGGATTGTTGCCGATCCTCGTGCTTCTTCTGACTTGAGGCATGGGCGTGCAGATGCATCAGCAGGCCGGGATTCAGCTTGGTGCGCATGGGCAAGAGGTTTGCAGCAAGGTCCAGAGCGATTCCATCGATGCCGGTGCGCAGCAGTGAGCGGAGGCGCACGTCACGCAGGGCCATCAAGGCCAGAGGTGCGAGGAAGTGCTGGCAGAACTGGCGGTACGCAACCCAGGGTTCGCCTTCGGTGTACGCGGTGAACGACAAGGTATCGATGAGCACCGGCTTGCCCTTGTGGAACTGGATGTTGTAGGCCGAGGCATCTTTCAGGGCCATGCCTTTTTTCAAGGCGATTTTCTGGATGCGCAGGGTGGTCAGGGCCGCGTCCTTGAGCTGGGAGAAGGACCACTCGTAGGGGTAACTGATGAAAGGCACCAGTTCTGGCTCGATGATGCAGTGGGCCTGGTCGGTTTGGGCCAGCTCCAGGGACGCTCCCGCGTGAGGGACAAGCAGGCCTTTTTCAACCAACCGGTCATAGAGGCCGGACTCCTGGAGTAGCTGAAAGTCTTTCGCGTAGATCTGGTTGACCTGGCGGAAGAGGGTGCCTTCGTGCCGGAAAAGAAAACCGCTGGGATCACGGAAAGAGGCGGCGAGAATGTTACTCATCGTCGTCGTCATCCTCTTCCATGGGTTTGCCGGTAAAAACAGCTTTGATTTTGTGCCAGAACAATTTGCCTGCCACTCCGGCACCGATCACTGCCGCGATGATGCCCTGGACCAGGAAGCTGCCGGTGCCGGGATCGATGTAGGCGAACGCGGGGGCCGAGATTAACATTATTGCGAGGGCCAACACCAGTGCCAGGGTATAGGACGATTTCATGGGAATCCAATTCGTTTGGAGCTCAAGGAAAAAAGCTAAAACGGCTCTCCCAATTGTGTCGAGGGAGCAATTGAGAGGAAATGTAAGTGAAGATGCTGTAACTTGTAAAGGACGATTGACCAATTGCAGTCATCATACATATTCTGAGGTGGAACCCGATTCTCCTGAGGGAAGGTTGTCGCTTCTTCGTTTACTAAAGAGTATAATGGATCTTCCACTGCTGTAACCCATCCGTGTTGCCCGAGGTCATCGAATTGTTCAAACCCACCAAGACTCCCAATGCCCGGTTCTTCCTGGTCATTTTCCTGCAAATTGCCGCTTTGTCGGGCCTAGCTATTGCGCAGCCTCTATTGCAACTAGTGCGCGAGAACCCGGAATTCCTGGTAGTCCATCACTCCGGAGGGTGGGATGTGATCATCCTGGCAGGCGTGCTGCTTTTCCTGCCGCCGCTGGCTCTTTCGGCCATTGTCTTTCTGGCGAGCCTGATCCGTGCTAAAGCAGGTCTCCTAATCCATTCCCTAATTCTCGGGGGTCTGCTCGCACTGACCCTGTTGCCCCTTGTCGGAAAAATTCCTGCAGTGAACGGTTGGATGACCCTGATCTTGGCTTCCGCTCCCGCAATAATTATGGCATGCCGTTTCGGGAGATCCAACTTCCTGGGGCAGATCCTGGGCTACCTGGCTCTTGCCGTTCCTGTTTTCCTTTTTATGTTCCTCGGGTCCGGTCCCATCATGCGTATTCTTTTTCCTGACGCTCCTTCGGCAGCAGGCTCTGCCCAAACAGTGGGTAATCCCGTGGTAATGATTATTTTCGACGAGTTTCCCACGACCTCGCTCATGGGCCCGGACCAGGAGCTGGACTGCCAACTTTTTCCCAATTTCTGCAGACTGGCAGACCGTTCGATATGGTACCGGAATGCCACGAGCATCAGTGGAGCGACTTTGCGGTCAGTCCCGGCCATATTGAGCGGTAAGTTTCCCGCCTGGAATGCTACCCCTTCGTTGGCCGATCATCCGCAGAATATTTTTACATTGTTGGGCTCTTCATACCAGGTGTCGGCCCTCGAAACCCAAACGAACCTTTGTCCCGATGAGTTGAAGAGTGAGCCGGTGCCCGGGCTTTCGCAACGCCTGAATCTGTTGTTTACCGATCTTTCAATTTTATACAAACACCTCGTGGTACCAAAACTGTGGAGAAGCAAACTCGTTCCGGTTTCAAACAAATGGGGAAATTTCCAAGGGCATGAGACACGCGCCAATAATGGTGGGTACCCGGAAACAAAAATGGATCAGTTCGGAAAATTTGTCTCCTCCCTGCAGGTCAGTGATAAACCTAACCTAGTGGTTGCCCACATTCTGTTTCCCCACAATCCCTACAAATTTTTTCCGAACGGGACAGTCTATACTTGGCGTGAAAAGGTTACCTTGATGCCTGATGGCACCTGGGGGCCCGACCGTGTAAAAATGGCCCATAGCTACCGACGTCATATCCTGCAATCTGTGGCGGCGGATCGTCTGCTGGGTAAACTTTTGGATCGACTTGAGAAGCTGGATATTTTTGACGCCGCCGCCATTGTCGTCACCGCCGATCACGGGGCTAGTTTTAGGACCGGACTCAGCCACCGCCGATTCAGCCATGGCAATGAGGCCGACATCATGTCCGTCCCCCTTTTCATTAAGCTTCCGGGACAGACCACCGGTAACGTGGACGACCGTTTTGCCCAAACCGTCGACATTCTGCCCACCTTGGTATCGGTATTGGGCTGCGATCCTGGCTGGTCTTTTGATGGTTTAGATCTCCTGTCCGAGACTTCTGTCGACCGCACAGAGCTCGATTTTAAGGATCAGGACGCTAACGAAAAGCGAACGATCCCGACGGCAATATTGAATGACAGGAACGAAATAGTCAGGTGGAAGAACGAACTTTTTGGCGATGACGGTGGGTACGAACGGCTGTTTTCCATGGGTGATTCAGGTGGCCTTATTGGGAAAGATGTGACCGGGCTCCAACTGAAAGATCACGTTTCGTTGCGAGGCACGATCATTGATGCCCAGAAATTGGAAAAAGTGGATTTAAAAGGCCTGTTTGTGCCCGCTGAAATCAATGGAACCCTGAATGGTCATAATGGAAACGGGCGCCTGGATCTGGCCTTGGCTCTCAATGGAAAAATCGCAGGGGTCACTGAAACCTATTTGGATGGCCCGGAGCCCAACACCTTCAATTGGCAAATAATGACCTCTCTCGAAGGCTTTCGAGACGGATCCAACGAAGTGGAGCTGTTTCTGGTGCCGGATCCCTCCTCAGGCCTTGATCTGATGCGGATTCCGCTGACCATTCCCTCCTTCATGGATACCAATCTGGGTGGTATTTGCGTGGGCGGAGTTACGGAAAAAGGCTTGTTCAACTCTCATGACTGGGGCGGCCAGTTGGTGCGGTGGACAAACGGTAAGGGCCGCTGGGAAATTCCTCTCAAGCCGGGGGAGAAACCGGAAATGTTAACCATCAAGATCGTCAGCAGCGGACCACCGGGTGCCGACTTGAATGTTACGGTCAACGGAACCAGGATTTTGAGCCAGGTTTTGCCGCATGGAGAGTGGGATACCCGGCTTCCTCTCAATAGTATCAAGTCCAAAGATCATTTGACGGTGGTGTTGGAAAGCCGGGTTTTCATACCGGCGGAAAATGACCCGAACAGTTCAGACCATCGGAAGTTGGGCGTTGCTGTTTCTACTTTGATGGTGAAGTAGGATCCGGCCTTCAGTTTAGTCGCAATCACGATGCCCCACCCATAGCCTCGGCAGCCCTCTGAAAATCGGCAGCCGCCTCCGTGGTTAGCTCTTCGGTGAGCAGTTGCTTGGCCACTCTGCCCCCGAACGTGAAAGTGTCCAGACCCTGGGCCGCCAATTGAAGTACCTGATCGCCTGTGCGCAGACTTGCCACCAGAAGACGGGTGCCGGCATCGCAACCGTCGAGGATGTCCTGCATTTTCAGGACGGCGGCGGTGCCGTCGCGACCGGCGTCGTCGAGGCGACCGAGGTAAGGCGCGGCGTAGTCGGCGTCGAAGCCTGCGGCGAGCAGAACCTGTCCAGGGGAGAAGATTCCCGTCAGTGTGATGCGGCACCCCGATGCCGCCAGCTTTTCGGATACGATCAGGCCCTGTTCCGTGGCCGGAACCTTGACCAAAACGGCGATGCCCAGGCCGGCCATCAAAGCCAGTTGGCTGCCGTTGCTGATCATCTCTTCAGGTGTGGTTCCCCAGGTTTGCAGGTGGATTTCACCGCAGCCGCATTGAACAGCCTGACGAGTGAGTTTTTCCAGATTCTGCAGGGTGCAGGCCTGACCGGCCCGTTCCAACAGAACCGGGTTGGTGGTTACGCCGCGAAAGACACCCCAGGGCAGAAAGTGTTGCCAGTCGTTGGGGTCCGCTGAGTCCAGGTACAGTTGCAGTCCGGTTTCGCGCTCGGGCAGGTTCAGGTTGTCATCAGCCATTTCGAACAAGTCCATGGTAATTCCTTTTTTTTCGACGTCAGAATCATTCAAAGAGGTTGAATTGCCCGCCTTGGTCGTCCCAAATCTGTTTGAGGTTTTCGGGGCGGTCGCAGAAGGTGCTGTTGACGTCCCGGGAAACGGGCCACGCCTGCAGCAAATCATTGGTGTCCGGTTTCAGCAGTTCGCTGAGTCCTTCGGCGGTGGCTGCATCGATGGTCAGCCAGAATTTCCAATCGGCTTCGGGGATTATCAGGGGCATGCGATGGTGGATGGGACGCATCAGCTTGTCCGCCGCGGTGGTCAGGATGGTGCAGCTTTCCACCAGATGGCCGCCGGGGTATTCGTGTTGTCCCCACAACCCGGCCAGGGCAAAAGGACGCTGATTCTTTTGGCTGAAATAGTATGGTTGGCGGCCGTCGCTGCGTTTCTGCCATTCAAAAAAGCCATCAACCGGAATCAGGCAACGACGTTGGGCGAATGATTCCTTGAAAGCCGGTTTTTCGGTTACGGTTTCGCTGCGGGCGTTGATCAGTTTGGGGCCGTGGTCCGGACCTTTTTTCCAGGGTAGCTTCAAGCCCCAGTTGAACAGACGCAGGATGCTGCCCACGGAAGTGGGATTCGTCACCACTGCAGCGATGTCCTGGCCGGGACTGATGTTGTAGCGCGCCTCCAGCTCAGGCACCAGATCCAAAAAGAACCTGGCAGCGATCACAGCGGGTGGGGAAGATAGAACAACGCGGCCGCACACTTTGGTAACCTCGGCAATGGGGGGGCAGGCGAGAAATGAACAAGTTTATAATATAGGAACTTTGGAGGGTGTCTACCCTTGAGGGTGGTTGCCGGCTCCCGGGGCGCAGGGGGCTCTTGTGCTGATGGCAGGGAATAGATGGCACTATCTCCCTGGGGAGAAACTGTGAAAACTCCGCTCCAAAACCACTGGCACAACAGAAAATCTGAAAATTTTACCTGGAAATGTTATAATTATCCAAAGACTTCACATCTGCCATCCACCCGAAAGGCCCGCAATGTTCGCCCGCATTCTGCCGATTTTCTCTTTGCTGCTTTTGATGAATGTTCCCGGTCTTCTTTTGGCTGACCTTCTTCCCATTCAAATGGACGGCGATTTCAGTGATTGGGACAATGCGACGGTTCTAGCGTCCGACCCCGCCGGTGACGGAGGATCCTCGGGCATCGATTTTCTTCAGGTATGGGTTGGCAACGATCAGGATTATCTATACATCCGATTCGACACCACGGGTGAAGTTCAACCCGACGAAGGCCAATCCATGCGCCTTTACCTGGACACCGACCTGAATTCCTCGACGGGAACCTATTTCAATGGCATCGGAGCCGAACTGGTTTGGTATTTCGGCTGGCGCAACGGCACATTCCGGGCGGGCAGCTCCACCTACGATTTGATACACTCGGATATCGGTTTGTTGATGGGCCCCACCGTGAGCAACAACCAATTTGAAGTGGCCATTCGTCGTGACGCAAGGCCGGCCGCCGGGGTGGACCTGTTCAGCTCCGGCCCCGTCAGGTTTATTCTCCAGGACGCCTCATCCAGTGGCGATGTTTTTCCCAACAGCGGCAGCGTGGCTTACACCTTCAGCTCCGGTAGTCTTGCCGTGCCGTCCTTGCCAATGGATCGCGACATGCCCGAACACCTTAGATTGGCCACCTACAATATCGAAGGCGACGGTTTGTTTGACGGCGGCACCCGAGAGGATGCCCTGGAGCGCATCTTTCAGGCTATCGACGCCGATGTTTTTATCATCAATGAGGTTTGGAACAGCAGCGCCACTGCGGTGCGTTCAAAAGTGGAGCAGTTCCTGCCCAGCGGTGCCGGCCAGGCCTGGTATGCGGTGAAACGGGACGATGGCAACGTCATTGTCAGCCGTTTTCCCATTTTGCAATCCTGGGCAGTCTTCCCCGGTCATCGAATAACAGCCGCCTTGCTGGACCTGGGTGCAGAATCCCCTTCCGACCTGCTGGTGCTGGCAAACCACTGGCGCTGTTGCAGTGCCGACGATCTGCGTCAGGACGAAGCCGATGCAACGATTGCCTTTCTGCGGGACGCGCGCACCGATGGCGGGGTGATCAATCTTCCCGAAGGAACGCCGGTGCTGTTCGGTGGGGATTTGAACCTGGTGGGCTGGCGGCAACAGCTGGACACTATTCTTACTGGTGATATCCAGGATGAGGGCCAGTTCGGTAATGACTCGGCTCCCGACTGGGACGGTTCCGATTTCGCCCAACCAATGACCCGTCAACCCGACTTCAGGGCCTCCTACACCTGGCGCAAGGATTGGAGCTACTACTATCCCGGCCTGCTGGATTATATCCTGTACACTGACAGCAACCTGGATTTGCACAACCACTTCATTCTGGAAACGCGCACCATGACCGAAGCCAGTCTGGCGGCCGCAGGACTTTTGGAAACTGACACCGAAACTGCAAGCGACCACGCTCCCCGGGTGGCGGATTTTACGCTGGACAATGGTCTTTCCCCTGTGCCGATGGTGGTGTCAGCCGGCTGGGCCCGTTTGCTGCCCAACCAGCCCAACCCTTTCAACCCCTCCACGGCCATCCGTTTTGAATTGGATCGCCCGGCCGAATGCACCCTGGCGGTCTTTGATTTACGCGGTCGACAGGTGCGCAGCTTTCCGGTTCAGAACTTGCCCGAGGGCTCTCACCAAGTCCATTGGGATGGCTTGTCCGATGAGGGGCGTCCGGTCTCTTCGGGAGTCTATAGGGCCGCTATGGTCTTTCGGTCAGCAGGGAAGGAAATCGCCGGGTCGCAGGCCATGGTCCTGTTGAAATAAACGCAGGAGTTATGGTGGTGTCAGGACCTGATCCGCATTTTCCTGGTTGAAAAAAATTCCCCGAACCTTTCCTGGTCCGGGGGATTCTTTATTATCCGGGTTACTGCACCAGCGTCAGTTTTCTAACCGAGCTGATCACTCCATCAATTTCCAGACTGCTGAAATAAACACCACTGGCCAAGCCATGTGCGTTCCAGGAAAAACGATGGTCGCCCCTGCCCAGCGGCCCATCGTGCAAAACCTGAACCAGATGACCACGGCTGTCGTGGATCAGAACCCGACCAAAGGCGTCATCAGCCAAACGGAAGCTCAGCTCCGTCTGGGGATTGAAGGGATTTGGTTGGCACTGCAAATCCACCATTATGAGATTTGCATCGGGCACCGGCGCCAGGCCAAATTCCGTGGAGTAGGTGTAGTTGGCACCGTTGTCCGAGTTGACGTTGGCAACGGTCAAGACAGCCTCGTTGTAACCCTCGTGATGGGAGACAATGGCTTCGTTTCGGTCACTCAGGACAACCGGATCAACGATGGTGGGCAAGCCTGGTCCCTTGGAAGAGACGAAGACTCGAAACTCGCGTGTATCGATCCCGTCAAAGCTGATGGCCAGGGGCTCGGTCAAATTCAGCAGACGCATACTCTCGCCCGCCCAGCCGCTGATGCTGCCGTTGCCACTGGCTGGGTTGGAAGTGTGGATTCGCCAGGCCCAGAACAAGGGGAGGGTTTCGCCTTCGTATCCGTAACGGCCGTCGCCGATGCTGGAGTCGTCCAGGTAGTTGGCCATGGACCAGTCGCCGAAAATGTCGCCCATGTTGGGGTCACCACCCAGATTTTCCAGGGATGTTCGGTAGCCATCCATGCCGTTGAGCGGATTGTGGGCCACATCGTATATCAAACTTTGGCCGCCAAATTTTTCATAAATGTAGAGGGTCCACAGATAGGTCTTGATGTAATCGGCCCAGGCGCCGGTCCAGTTGGTGAGGCGGTTGTCGGTGTTGCTGCTGAAACCACTGATGGTGTCGGGGTTGCCGAACAGCCACATGGCCAACTCGCCCATGCCCTCATCCACCCAGGACTCTTCGTTCTGGTCGGTGTTGAAGTGGATCAGATGTTCGAACTCGTGGGCGGCCACGGCCATCATGTAGTTGCCATCGGGCTGGCCGTTGTCGGTGGCCATGTAGATGACGTCGGCTTCGTTGCTGGCCCACATCTGGCTGCCGTCGGGATACTGGTCGAAGACCCAGAAGAAACCATCAGAGGAGATATTGAAACGATAGTAGAGCAGGAAGATCCTTTCCTGGCCATCGAGGTTGTTGGGCGGGTCGCCGAAGTGCGAGGTGTTCAGGTCCCAGATCCCCTGGTCGGGAAATTGGCCCACGCTCTGATTGTCGAAATGGTCGACGATGCGGTCGACGGCATCCTGATCCATACCCGCGACATTCCATTCGTCATCGTCCACAACCAGGAAAACGTTGGTGCCCACGCCGCGAATGGTGCAGGGTTTGAGATTGGCCTGGGGGTAACCCGTCAGGTCCCAGATGTACCAGTCCCAGGTATCGCCCAGTTGGGGGTCGGCGGGGACTGAGCGGTTTTGTTGCCAGAGACCGTCCGCTTCGAGCTGGGCTTTGGTAACCGCGTAGTCTTCTGTGGGTTTGGGCAGCTTGCTGGTTGGACAGTTGATGGCCAGTGCGGTGCCCACCCCGGCGACCAGCAGCAGGACCAATAGGAATAAGGCCGAAAAATGGCCGTAGGGACGAAGCATTACCAAACGCATGTGCGAGACCTCCCGTTGTTGAAAATGGATTCATTTCGGCAAGGATAACACAAATGGCCCGTCGTGGCTGGAAAAAGCTATAATGGTGGGCACTGCCCTATATTCTCCCATGGGATGTCCGGGGCCCCTGACCGTCATCATTGATGACCGTCATGATTGATTTGACTGCCAGCCGATATTCCTGTACCATAATCGTAGCCAGTTTGAAACTGGATCTTGTTGAAGTTTCACCATTAACCTCACTTGCACCTCAGGATATTGATGCACGCAGTCTTTGTGAAGACCCTACTCTTTTTGGCCCTGACAGCTTTGGTCGGTGCTGTTCCCTGCCTTGGCCTGGACAATCTGGAACCCTGTGTTGAGCTGAATCTGGCTGAGGTTGCAGGAACCTTTCTGGGGGAACGCCCCATAGCCAGGGAAGACCTTGCCACGGAATTGCTTTCAATTTGTTGCCCCAGTGCCATCTCTCTTGGTTCTATCGGGTACACCCTGGCCTCACCCCAGAAAGTGGCCCTGAGCATTTACGATCAGCAGGGTCGGGAGGTTGCCAGCCTGGTGGATAGAACCATCGTCAGTGGTCGTCATCGTGCAATGTGGGATGGTTGCCGGAAAAATGGGCAGCCAGTCAAGGATGGGACCTATTTCCTCCTGATGAAAACCGAAAAGTCGGTTAAGCTGCGCAGGATGGTTTTGGCCAGGTAGTTGTTTTTTCCAGCCCGCTGGAATTTTCCAAATAAAAGGACCCGAGCCTAGCCCGGATCCTTTTTTTTCTCAAAGCCTTGTTCCAGTCAGAGAATGATCAGGCCCCCTGCAATGCCTTCCTTTCATGAATAGGCAAGGTGAGAGTCGGATCTTTTCTGATCCGAATCTTCTGCAACAGGAAAACCGTTCCCCACAACCCGATTCCCAATGCGTCAACGACAAGAGACGGCAACGAGATTCCCACCGTGTGCACAATATCCGGGAAGAAGAGGATCACTGTGGCGACAGCCATGATGACCCATTCGATGATACTCATTCCGCAGGACAAATATCCCATGGTCAAACTACCGAAGGCAATAGTTGCCATGGTGATGGTCAGGAAGGTCATGACAATTTCGATCATCGACCCGTTGAGCAGGAAACCCCGGCTGTAGGCAAAGAGGAACGGCCCGATGTAGAGGAACTTGGCAAACTTGAAACTTGTCCAGCCGGTTTTCCAGGGATCGGCTCCGGCAATGGCTGCACCGGCGTAGGCGGCCACACAAACCGGGGGAGTGATATTGGAATCCTGACTGAACCAGTAAACGATCATGTGTGATGATATCATCACCCAGGAGACCTGGTTGACCAGCTCCCTCGAAATCTCCATGTCGGCCAGAGGTACGCCGAAGTGCTGCATGGCGATCATGTTGGACACCGAACCCACGGTGAGTACCGCGGTGATCAGGTACGCCGCCGTCACCGGCACGCCCATACCCAGAACCAGGGAAGCAATGCCGATCAGCAGGATGGCCACCGGCAAATATCCGCCGGATAAACTTATGATGATGTCGGAAAACTTCAGGCCGATGCCCGACAGGCTGATGGTGCCGACGATAATGCCGATGACGCCCACGGTGGCGCCGATGATCAACGTATTGCGGGCACCTTCGATCATGGCATCGCGAATTTCACGGAATCCCATTTTGTTGTCCGGGGTGAACCAGCTGACCACAATGCAGCTGATGATGGCAGACACCGCTGAAAACCCAGCTGATTTTCCGATGAGCATGAGAAATACGATCAGCGCCAGGGGTGTAACCAGGAACCACTCTTTTTTCAGGATCTCGCCGGCGGTGGGTGCATCGGGGTCATCAATGCCGTAGATGCCGTAGCGTTTGGACTCGTAGTGAATCATCACGAACACGGAAAGGAAATACATGAGGGCGGGAAAAATGGCCATCTTCATGATATCGACGTAGGGGATCTCCGTCAATTCAGCCATCAAAAAACCGCCCGCGCCCATGATGGGAGGCATGAACATGCCACCGATGGAAGCTGCGGGCTCGATGGCTCCGGCCACGTGGGGACGAAAGCCCGCGCGTTTCATCATGGGGATGGTGAAGGCCCCGGTGGAAACGGTGTTGGCGATGGCCGATCCGGAAACCGAGCCAAAGAACCCCGAAGCGATCACCGCAACCTTGGCTGGTCCGCCAACACTCTTGCCGGTGATGGCCAAAGGAACGTCGATGAAAAACTTGCTGGCACCGGAAGCCTTTAGAAAGGCTCCAAAGAATATGAACAAGATCACATAGGTGACCAATACATTGGCCATGATGCCGAAGATGCCGTCCTGGTTGTAGTAGAGAAAATTCAGGGCCCGTGTGACGCGGAAACCATCGTGGGCAAAGGAGTTCAGGATGGGAATATCCTCCATCAGGTTACCCCAGAGCAGGTAGGCCAGAAAACCTATGCCGGCCATGGTCATGGCCATGCCCAAAACCCGTCGGGCGGCTTCCAGGGAGATGAGGATTCCCACGGCGGCGACCACCGTATCGAGGGCGGTGTAACTGCCCGCGCGGTAGTTGAGGTTTTCATATTCCACGATCCAGTAACCGACCACGGCCACCGATATCACCGCCAGGACCATGTCTGATATGCTGGGGCGATCGAAACGTGATTTGTTGGTCATGGGGTAGTTGAGGAAAACCAGAACGAAAGTCAAGAGCACGTAAATACCCAGAAAATACTGGGTATCAACAGGCAGGATTCCCGCATTGTAGATATAGAAGGCAACCATGAAAATGCCCAGGGCGCTGGTGAACCAGTACCAGAACGATTTCAATTCCCGGCCGCTTTTGGCATCCTTCTCCATGAGTTCATCGAGGACTTCCTGGCTGGCGGTTTCCAGCTCCGGCGTATCGGGTTGATGACGGTCTTGGTCGGTCATGAAGTTCTCTCTTTAAGGAAAATGGGGAGGGAGCCCGGCCCCCTCCCCATGCAATGTCAACTCGGATCGGGCCGATTACTTGAGGTTGGCCGGGACGGTTTTGCCCTGCTCTTCCCAAAATTTCACGGCTCCGGGATGCAGGGGAATGGAAGCGCCGTCGAAGGCGTTTTCCAGAGTCATGGCCTTGAAGGTCTTCTTGGCGGCGACCATGGCAGCCATGCCCTTTTCACTCCACAGGGTCTTCATCACGTTGTAGACCACGTCGGCAGGAACTTCATCGTTGGCGCACAGGAAGGTGGCGTCCTGGAAGGAACTGCAGGCAGGCATGTCGTCGCCGTAGGTGCCGGCAGGAATGGTAACCGGGATGTAGGAGTAGGCGTCGTAGAAACCAGATTTGACGGCATCTTCACCCACGTTGATCAGGCGGATGTCCACCTGGACGCTGGCTTCGATGATGGAGCGGTTGGGATAACCCACGAGCACCCAGAAGGCGTCGATCTTACCGTCCTTGAAGGCGCTGGCGGCGGCGCTGTAACCCAGGAACTGGTGTTTGAAATTGTCCCAGACATCTATGTGACGGAAGAAACGTTCGGCGCTGGCGGCGGCACCACTGCCGGCGTTGCCAACGGCCACGCGCTTGCCAAGCAGATCCTTGGCCGACTGTATGTCGCTGTCAGCACGGACCACCAACTGGGCGGGAGCTCCGTAAAGGAATCCCATGGCGCGGGTGCCGTCGTATTTCTTATCGTCCTTGGGTAGTTTACCCAGGCGACCGAGGGCGCTGTCCACGGCATAGCACATGCCGAAATTGCTTTCACCGGAGCTGACGCGTTTGACATTTTCCACCGAGCCGCCGCTGCCCACGGCGGAAAGCTTGATGTCTTTCATGTTTTTGGGAACATAGACTGCCATGGCATTGGCAAAGGTATTGAAAGTGCCACCGGTGGGCCCGCCACCGATTTTAGCCTTGAAGGTCTTACCGGCCAGAGCATCACCAGGAACAGTAGAAATGCCGACAACAAAAATAAGTGCAAGACTCAGCAACAGGAACTTCTTCATCGGGAGGCCTCCTTGAGAAAAAATCAATATCCGGGAAACAGGTCCGGGACACCTTAAGGCGTGTAATCTGGTCTTGTCAACCAGTATTGAAGTTGCGAGCTTTTGCGATAATTTTGAAAGGGTCAGATCATCGTTTTCCCAGCTTGCTTCGCAAGGTGCTACGCGGCGGACCCAAAATCCTAGCAACAACGCTGATGAAGAGGTAATCAGTTGTGCCTCCGAAAGTATTCCTGGCCCCAGATCTGCCAGTCCTTGAGTATGAAATACTCAAAAACATTTCCCAAAGGCTGGCAACCACCCCACTGTGAACATGAGTTGAGTTACGCATGGTAGGGGGTAAATGGATGGTTGGGGAACCAGCCGACGATGGAAGGGAGAAACATTTTCGGGGGCACAACTTTGTTATTAAATATGAAAATATTTTTTCTGCCCAGACATTGTTGTTACCTTGAATGGAGAGATAAAGAAATATCAGTTTGAATTACCATCAGTTGCTCCTTTTGTGGACGCAAGGAATCGAGACTGAAATGGGTATGGAAATCGAACGCAAATACCTGCTGGTGGGTGATGAATGGAGAAGACTGGGTGAAGGAACCCTATATCGTCAGGGGTACCTGAATTCCCTGAAAGAGCGAGTCGTACGCACCCGCACCATGGGTAAAAAAGCAGTCATTACCATCAAAGGTATCGCCGAGGGTGTGACGCGTCTGGAATTCGAGTACGACATTCCTTTCGACGATTGCGAACAACTCCTGGAATTGTGCGAACAACCAATCATCGAAAAAACCCGTTACAAAATCGAATTTGGTGGATTGTTGTGGGAAGTGGATGAATTCCACGGCGTCAATGAAGGCCTGGTTGTGGCCGAATGCGAACTGGAGTCCGAAGACCAACTAGTGAAAAAGCCATCCTGGGTGGGAGAAGAAGTCACCGGCGATCCTCGCTATCTCAACTCGAATCTCATCGCCAACCCCTATACTTCCTGGGTGTCGGGGAGTAACTTATGACTTTGCCCAACTCCAACCCGGGTGGCGAAGGATGAAGGCCAGAAGGATAACATTGTTGATGTTCTTGACGGTGATTTCGCTGCTGACCATTTTTCGGGTAGTGATGCTGGATGATACCGTTCGAGCAGCCGAATTCAACCATGAGTCCGGGATTCAGGAATTGGCTGTTTCGGAATAACTTTGGCAGTACCTGCAATCAAGGAAGTGATGGACCATGCGTCTATTTCGCACGAGCAAAGCCATTGAAAACCAAATTGATGAATTTCTGGACGTGGTGGCCGAAGGTGTTCTGGTCTACAAGGAGGGCATCAGGGCTTATCTTGAAGGTGACACCGCCGATTTCGTGGCCCGAATTTTAGCCATCGACAAGCTGGAAGCCCGGGCCGACAAATTGAGCAAGGAAGTGGAAGCCGACCTTTACAGCCACTCACTCATCCCCGAGCATCGGGGCGATGTGTTGGGTCTTTTGGAAAATGCTGACAATATCATTGATACTGCCAAGGCCAGCCTATACCAATTCTCAGTGGAGCAACCGGTTATTCCCGAAGAATACAATGCTCAATACCTCAAGTTGGCCGAGTCCTGTTATCAGGCCGTTGAAGCAGTCATCGTTTCGGCTCGGGCATTTTTCCGGGATGTTACAGCGGTTAAGGACAATCTTTTCAAGGTGCATCATTACGAGAAGGAGGCTGATCTCATCAGCGATGCCTTGAAACGATCTATTTTTGCCAGCTCCCTGGAGCTGTCCCACAAAATCCACCTGCGCTATTTTGCCCTGAATGTGGAAGAAGTCAGTGACAAAGCCGAGGACGTAGCCGACCGGTTGGCTATCTACGCCATTAAACGAAACATCTGAGGCGATAATAGTGGAAATCCTCCTGTTTCTATCGAGCGGTTTGTTTTTGGGCTGGAGTCTGGGTGCCAACGACGCTGCCAATGTATTCGGCACCGCCGTGGGCACTCGCATGGTTTCCTTCCGGGTCGCCGCCTTGGTCTGTTCGATATTTGTGATACTGGGAGCCACTATCAGTGGTGCCGGCGCTGCCCACACCCTGGGAAAACTTGGTTCCGTCAACGCTCTGGCGGGATCTTTTACGGTGGCTTTGGCTTCGGCCCTGACCACTTTCTGGATGACCCGGCTTAAAATTCCCGTCTCCACCAGCCAGGCCATCGTCGGTGCGATCATTGGCTGGAATCTCTACAGTTCGTCAGTGACGGACACCGCTTCCTTGACCAAGATCATGCTCACCTGGGTGGCATGCCCCCTGATCAGTGCGGTCATCGCGGTGGGACTTTTTGTTCTGGTTCGCCAAACCATCACCCTTACCAAGCCCCACCTGCTGGAGTTGGACACGGGCACCCGTCTGGGGTTGTTGTTGGTGGGAGCATTTGGTTCCTACAGTCTGGGAGCCAATAACATCGCCAACGTCATGGGTGTGTTCTTGCCCGACAATCCCTTCAATGACCTTTCCGTATTTGGCCTGTTCACTTTGACGGGGGTTCAGCAGTTGTTCTTACTCGGTGCGGTGGCCATTGGCGTGGGAGTGTTTACCTATTCGGAACGGGTGATGGGCACTGTCGGTGGTGGACTGGTGAACATTTCTCCTGTGCCCGCCCTGGTCATAGTCTTGGCTCAGTCCATCACACTGTTTCTCTTTGCTTCCAGCAGTTTGGAACATTTTCTGGCCAGCCACGGCCTGCCCACCTTTCCCCTGGTTCCGGTCAGCAGCAGTCAGGCGGTGGTCGGGGCCATTCTGGGTATCAGTTTCTTCAAGGGTGCTGATATACGATACAGGGTTTTGGGTGAAATATCACTAGGCTGGGTGGCAACACCGTTGGCGGCTGGAGTGGTTTCATTTTTCCTGCTCTTCTTTGTGGAAAATGTTTTTGACCAACAAGTCAGTCGCACCGTGGAATACCGCCTTGATGAAGTGGTGCGTGAGGAATTGGTGGAGCGTGGAATTCCAACCGAGGGGTTGCTTGAACTGGGATCCGAGGTGTTCACCAACGCGGTGAAATTCAAATCCGATGTGCGGAAGACCGGAGGACTGGATGAAGAAGGATCTTCCCTGGTGCTGGAGCTGGCGCGCATGGGCCGATGGGAAGTGCGGGAATCGGTCATCGCCAACGAAGTGGACACCCATTGGTTGACCACTGGTCAGGTCGATGCCTTGAGGTCCATCAAGGGTCTGCGATTCAACCATCAGTGGCGATTCAACCAGGCCTTGGCCGAAGCGTCCCCCGAGTGGAAGTTGCTGCCCAATTCGACAGTCAACAAATTGACCAACAAGGAATTGAAGAAGAAGTTGAAGTACCTTGGTCGGTTGTTTGAGGTTCATGACTGACGCTGGTGCCGAAGATAAAAATGGTGGTTCCACTTCCATCACCTTTGGCGTGAACTACTATCCCAACCCCAACGCGCGGCTCATGCAAAACTGCGGGCTTTTTTTCGTGCATTTTGACGAAAAAAATGCGAAACTGTATCCCATGAGCACCAACCCAAACACCATCGGCGCCCGCGCCATCCTGCACGTGGACATGGACGCCTTCTTCGCCTCGGTCGAGGTGCTTGACGACCCTTCCTTAAAAGGTAAGCCCGTCATCGTCGGCGGCACTCCCGAGGGACGAGGTGTGGTCTCGGCCGCCAGTTACGAAGCCCGGGCTTTTGGGGTGCACAGCGCCATGAGCGCCGCCCGTGCCATCAAACTGTGTCCGGACGGTGTTTTCCTACGCGGCCGCATGGACCGTTATGTGGAGATCAGCCACCAAATCGGGGCGATATTTCGCGATTTCACACCGTTGGTCGAGCCTTTGAGCCTCGACGAAGCTTTTCTTGATGTCACCGGTTGTCGGCGGCTTTTCGGCAGTGCGGAAAAAATTGGACGCCTCATTCAGCAACGCATCATTGACGATGTTCAGTTGATGGCTTCGGTGGGGGTGGCCGGCAACAAATTTCTGGCCAAGCTGGCCAGCGATCTTGAAAAACCAGCGGGATTCGTTGTCATCCCCGAAGCAAGCGCCCGGGAAATATTGGCGGCCCTGCCCATTGGACGCCTGTGGGGTGTGGGAAAGGTATCTCAAAAGGAGATGGCGCGATACGGTATCCGTACGGTCAGGGATTTTTTGGCCATTCCCGAAGACCTTGCGGTGCACCAATTTGGTGACCACGCACGCCATTTGCGCCAACTGGCGGTGGGCTGCGATGCCCGGCCGGTGATTCCCTCTCACGAAGCTAAATCCATTGGCAACGAGGTAACTTTTGGAGAGGATATCGCCAACGCCGAACACCTCCAAGGTGTGCTGGATCATCTGTCCGACAAAATTGCCCGGCGGGTGCGCGATCAGGGGTTTGTGGCCAAAACAATCACCTTGAAGGCCCGATACAGTGATTTTTCCACCTTCACACGCAGCGAAAGCCTTAACGAAGCCACTGACAGTTCGGTGGAAATCCGCAATCTGGCGCGTAATCTTCTGGTGGACAAACTGGGGCGTCGGGGCCGGGCTTTGCGTCTGATTGGGGTGACCGCCTCCAATTTGAGCGCCGCTGGCCAGACCCAGGGTGAGCTGTTTTCGGATCCATCCAAAACCAAAAACCGCAAATTGGACCAGTTGATGGACGAGGTTCACCAAAAGTATGGTGACATGATCTCCCGGGGATTGAAACCTCCCGCAAGCCATCGGGAGTAAAGTCCCGCTGCTTTCTGCCGAAATATTTCAAGGATCCTAGTTCCGAATCTGCACAATTAGCTCCAGGAGTGCTGATGTCCACCGACTTGGTCAAAGCCCGCATCATGACCGTCATGCGCAATCTGCCGCCTTTGCCTGCGGTGACGCGCCAATTGCTGGCCGTGATGCGTGATGATGATTAATCTGCCGACGATGTCACCAAGGTGCTCTCAGCAGATGGTATGCTGGCCGCAAAAGTTCTCAAACTTGTGAACAGCTCGTTTTATGGAGTGGCGGCAGAAGTGACTACCATCAGCAGGGCCGTGGTTCTTCTGGGTTTTTCCGGTATTCGCAACCTTGCCCTGGGATTCGGCACAGTGGAGGCGTTGTCGGAGATGGGGTCGAAATCGGACATGACAGATTACTGGGCCCACGCCATGGCTACCGCGACGGCAGCCCAGGCTCTAGCGCCTCTCGTCAACCGACGCACTGATCCCGAAGAAGCTTTTATTGCCGGCCTGATGCACGACATCGGCGCCTACGTGTTGGCCGCGAGCGTACCTGAATCCT
The DNA here is from genome assembly GCA_024275485.1 of Candidatus Krumholzibacteriota bacterium. Classification (GTDB taxonomy): domain Bacteria; phylum Krumholzibacteriota; class Krumholzibacteriia; order LZORAL124-64-63; family LZORAL124-64-63; genus LZORAL124-64-63. Next base: position 56,184 of record JAJRZA010000037.1, read on the forward strand.
ATGGTGACATTATCATGCTCCCGGCTTCCGAGCGGCTGCGGAAAGAACAGGATGTAGCGGGTTTTACCCATGCCAAGGTGGGGCAGGGGCTGTTGAAATTCTGGGATCTCCCAGAGGTGTTTTCCAATGCAGCGCGCTATCACCATGATGTGGAGGTTACATCCGGTGAAGATCAGCCTCTGACTTCCCTGGTGGCTCTGGCTGATATCCTGGCCACCATACATGGTGGATCTTTGATAACCGACGCATCTGAAAACGATTTGAACCGGATGTGCGGAGCTGTGGGAATCAAGCCCGAACACCTTTGCACAACCCTCAATACAATAGCTCAGAAAATTGGCGAAATGGCGAAATTCATGAAGATTTCCGGGGCAGGATCCTCCCTGGAAAAAGCGGAAAACAAGATTCCCACCATGACCTGTGTGGTGGTGACCACAGACGAATCCCGCCGAAATCTTGTGGAGTGTCTGCTGAAGCATTTGGGTCATGAGACTTTTCCCATGGATAGCTATTTCAATCAGGAACCCGGTGGCAGTGAGGTTGGACTGGTCCTTGTGGATCCACAGGCCCTGAGCCGGGATCAATTGGATCGTCTGGCCGTTTATCTGGTTGATCAAAGCACCAGCATGGGTGTTTTGGTGGAAAACGGTACCACCATTCCGGATTCCATGACAGCCTGGCCCACCATCAACTTTATTTTTGGGCGGCGCCAGCTGGCTGAAATCATACAAATGCAGCCTGCCTGAGCAAACCACTGCTATTGATATCTTGACCCACCACCCGATCATTGCTTGATTGGCTGTGGGTCTTTTGTCATTCTCTGGGACGTTAGCGGCATACGATAGCAACATACGTTAGCAGCATACGATAGCAACCCTGCCAGGAGAGTTTCCCTTCATGGATTATTTGCTGATAGGTTTTGGCGGCGGTCTTATCTCGGCCCTTACTGCCTGGGGCGTGTGGAAGTTCGCCAGTCGCGGACGTGGTAAAAGCGTAAAGGTGGCCAATGCCATCAACCATGAAAGCTTCATCACCAGCATGAAAGCCATGGGCGAACTGAACGCTTTTCGCATCATGACCAAGGAAGTGATCACCGCCAGCGACCACTGGTTAGGGGAGTTCGGCAAAAAGTACCTGAACTGGCTTCTGTCCGAGCAGCGCATCACCCTGGTCATCGAGTTTGATGTGGATTTCAAGTATGACCTGAACGACCCGAGATTCTGCATCAAGAAAACAGGAGCAGAGAATGGTTTCGAGATCATCATGCCGACTTGCAATCACGAGGTGCGCATTCGTGATATGCGCATTCACAGCGAGGACAAAACCGAGCTCTTGCCCTGGCTGATGCCCGAAGTCATCGGCAGGGTTTTCACCGGTGGTTTCAGCGTGGAAGCCAAGAACAAACTTATAAGCGAAACCAGGACCCAGGCCAGCCGTTTTGCCGCAGAACTTGTGGATAAAACCACGGGGGAGGCCCAGCGGTCGGCCACCATGACTTTGAGTATGCTGGCTCAGGGGTTGGGCGCTGGTCGGGTGGACTTCAACTTTCTGCCCGCGGGCGATTTCCGTCCAGAAGTTGACACTACCTACCTGGAAAATATTTTGGCGGATCCTGAAAAATTCCGGAAAGAAGGCTATTGATGCGAAAGACTATAGTTGGTGTCATGGGTGGCAGCACCGCCGATGAGCGCACTCTGGGCAATGCCCGGGAAATTGGTCGCCTCATCGCCGAGAATGGCTGGACCCTGCTTTCGGGCGGACGGCCAACCGGCGTGATGCAGGCCTCGGTCACCGGTGCACACGAAGCTGGGGGACTGACCATCGGCGGTCTTTTCGATGATGACCGCGAACTTGGGGCCGAAGGTTTGGACATTGTCATTCCCACCGGCATGGGTGCGGCGCGCAACATCATCAATGTTTTGAGCAGCGACGTGGTTGTTGCCTGTCGGGGAACCGGTGGCACCACCAGTGAAATTGCCATGGCCCTGCGTTTTGGTCGCCCGGTGGTGCTGCTGGATTTTGATCCAGGGGAGGCTTTTCTGAAATCGGGGGCCGCCGAAGTAAAATACAGTTTGGCTTCCACGCCTGCTGAAGCCGCCACTATGGTCGCCGGCTATCTGAAAGAACTAGGGCGTACCTAGGATGGCTTTCGATTTTGAAACAGTTGCCCCCAGGAATCTCGAAGACAGCCTGAAATGGTCGAAATACAGGGACCGCGATATCTTGCCCATGTGGGTGGCCGATATGGACTATCGGTCACCCCCGGCGGTGATCGAGGCTCTCAAGGATCGCATCGATCAAGGTGTTTTTGGTTATGGCGGTCCTACCGGCAGTCAGACTGAAATTGTTCTGGAAACCCTGCAAAGGGAATTCAAATGGACGGTAAAGCCGGAGTGGTTGGTATGGTTGCCGGGTTTGGTTTCCGGCTTGTCGGTAACCTGTCGTGCGGTGGGCAAGCCGGGCGATGGCGTGCTGGTCAATACGCCGGTTTATCCGCCGTTTCTCAAGATCCCGGGCCTGATGGACCGCAGCCTGGAAACTTTTCCCCTCGGCGGCGACAACGTCAATGGCTGGACCATGGATCGCCGCCGTTTTACTGCGGGTATCTCCAGCAAGACCTCTCTTTTTCTACTCTGCCATCCGCACAACCCGGTAGGGCGAATGTGGACCGAAGATGAATTGGCCACCATGGCCGATGAATGTCTGAGCAAGCGCGTCATCATTTGCAGCGATGAGATTCACAACCAGTTGGTGCTCGATTCAAACCGACGGCATCGCCCCCTGGCCACTCTTGGGCCCGAGGTTGCCGCAAGGACCATCACCCTGTTGGCCCCGAGCAAAACCTTCAATGTGCCGGGATTGGGTTGTTCCCTGGCTGTCATCCCTGATGATAGTCTTCGGCGTCGTTTTGAGGTCGCGGCCCTGGGAATCGTTCCCCATGTGAATGTTTTGGGTTTGGTCGCCGCTGAGGCCTGCTGGCGGAATGGCGGTCCATGGTTGCTTGAGCTGATCCGGTACCTGCGTGGCAATCACGATTATCTGAAATCCCGGGTGGCCCAATGGGAGGGCGTGACCATGGCCGAGGTGGAAGCCACCTATTTGGCCTGGCTGGATGTGCGCAGCCTCGAATTGAAAGACCCGGCAGCTCATTTCGAAAACCATGGGGTCGGTTTGTCCGACGGCAGAGAGTTCGGTGGGTCGGGTTTTGTGCGGCTGAATTTCGGCTGTTCCCGTTCCTTGTTGATTGAAGGCTGCAATCGTCTGCAGGAGGCTATTGACGCAGCAATGTGATTTGCATCAATGGCTTGCCTCGTATGGGTTTAGGGGCCCAGATTTTTGAAAATTAGTCGCTGTTTTTGATTTTTGTAATTTTGAATAGTAGAAATTCTCTCGAATTGTGGTACACTATAAATACGTCTGAAAACAAAAAATGATAGTTGTTTGGGACCTCTCCAGGTTTTTGTGCCCGACGGAAGTGCATCTGATCGACCCGGGGGGCCCGAATAATTTTGCCAAATTTCAGTTTCGTCGGTTCCGCTCCGTCGGTGCTGAACTCCCCGGAGAATATGCATGTCCGCTCAAGGATTTCGTTCCGGATTGATGTTTCCCTTTTTGATTTTATTGATCCTTGCCCCTGTTTCGGGAGTGGGTGCTGCGGGCGACGGCATCGTGGTCTACGACGGTGAGTTTGCTCCAGAGCTCTGGTCGTGGGAAATCACCGCCGCTGGAAAATCTTACCCGGTTCTTGAGGGAACCCGCAGTCTGGCCGAACCCGGTCAGCCAATTGTGCCGGTGCAGGAACTCATGCTCTTGATTCCGGTCGGCCGGCAGGTGGCCGCAGCCTGGGTAGAACCCCTGGCCACCCGGATGGAGGATCGTTCCACGGTTATGGCCGTGGCAGGGCCTCATATCACCGATGGAGAAGTTGCTTTGGCGACGGCCCGCCTGGAGCCGGAAAATGGTCGATTTCCAGGCCAGTGGGGAGAGTTTACCGGGACTCACACCTGGCGGGGTTACAACATCCTGACGCTCAATATTTTTCCGGCACGGGTCACCGAAACGGCTGACGGAATCGGCATTGAATATCTTCAGGATTTTTCCATCAGGGTATCGTATGCCATCGGCGGTGGTGATCGCCTGACCATTCAGCGGGAACGTATGATCCCGGGGGAACAAGAAGCCAACATCGAAATCCTGCGGCAAATAGTGCACAATCCCCAGGCCATTGCAAACTATGCCAGGTTCAACGGCGTACTCGTGGAAGAGGACAAGGGTTTCTACAACCCCACACGAACCCCAAGTCTCAGCGGCAGCCCGGTGCAGTATCTCATCATCACCAATGAAGAAATGAAAAGTGAATTCCAGCGTTTGGCCGATTACAAGACCAGCCTGGGTTTGGCTTCACTGGTGGTGACTCGGGAATCCATCTCCGCAAATTTCCGCAACGGTGCCGACATTCAGGAAACCCTGCGCATGTTCATCCAGGATGCCTACAGCAAATGGGGAACCGAATACGTGCTGCTTGCAGGAGACACTGATGTGCTGCCTGCCCGCTATGTGGACAACCACTTTTATCCCTACAATTCTTCAACCTTGATTCCGGTGGATTTGTACTTTGCCTGCCTTGACGGCACCTGGAATGCCAACGGCAACGCTCACTATGGTGAAGCAGACAATGAATCGGCAGGTGGTGTGGGCGATGATGTTGATTTTGCAGAGGAAGTGTATTTGGGGCGGGCAACCGTCAGCTCTTCCGTCGATGCCCAGGTTTTTGTGGATAAGGTGATTTCCTACGAAAGCACACCCCAGGGTTCGGACTGGACCAACCGCATCTTGTACGCTTGTGAAGTGCTCTTTCCCTCCGATTATCAGGATGGCGACAACATCTTTCTGGACGGTGCCGAATTCTCTGATCAAATGGTCACTGAATTGGTGGAACCCTGCACGGATTTGGAATATCTGCGCATGTACGAATCCAACCAGGATTATCCCCGGGACCTGCCTTTGACCAAGGCTGCCTTGATCGACAGCCTCAACACGGGGCACTATGGAACCCTCAACCAGATTGGTCATGGCTATTTCACCGTGATGTCCGTGGGTGATGACCTGTTCACAACCACTGATGCCGATGCCCTGACCAACGGCGATCACCTGTTCATGATTTTTTCCCTGAACTGTGCTTCGGCCGCTTTTGATATGAGCTGCCTCATGGAGCGTTTTCTTCAGAATCCCCATGGAGGCTCCATCGTCTCGATTGGTTCTTCCCGGGCGGCCTTTCCCTACAACGTCAACGTCTATCAACAGGGTTTCTTTGAAGCGCTCTATTGCACCGTTGATAATCGTGTCGGCAAGTTGATCGCCCTGAGCCGGTTGCCGTATGTGGGCAATACCATCAACAATTACGTGGATCGGTGGACCTTCGAGAACTACACCTTGTTGGGCGACCCAACAGTGCCTATCTGGACCGGTGTCCCCGGGCAGATGATCGTGACTGCAGGCAGTCTGGACCTGGGACCAAATCAGTTTGCGGTGAATATCATGAATGGGTTGGGCGGTCCGGTGGAAAATGCCCGGGTTTGTCTGTCCCGTGAAGGTGCGGACATCTCTACCGGTTTCACCGATGGGAGCGGATCGGTGACCCTGGACTACTTGGCCGATGCCCCCGGTGAGGTAGAATTGAAGATTTCCGGCCGGGATATGGCCCAATATGTGTCCATCATTGATGTTGAGGCGGGTGTGACCTATTTCTCCCTGAACAGTCTTGTGGTGGGGGATAACGGTTCCTCAGGAACCACCGGCAACAGAAATGGAATAGTTGAATCTGGTGAGGCGGTAGTACTTGTCCCCATCCTGGTGGAAACCGGTGGTGCAGGCACGACAGGGTTGGTCGGTACCTTGAGCACCACCACCGAAGGGGTTACGGTTGTCACCGGAACGGTGGATTTTATCGATGTCTCAGCTGGTGGGATTTCTTATCCTGATGGGACGATCCTGGTGAAATTCGATGCAGGGATTGCCGACGGAACGCCTGTAAACTTCCGTCTTGCCCTGATAGACGATTCTTCTGCAACTTATCTGGTTGAGTGGACTACGGTGGTCAAGGCTCCCGAACTGGAAGCCGTCATGTTGGATTGGGAAGACAGCACCTTTGGCAACGGTGATGGGATTCTGGACATCGATGAACGTGTGGTCTTGTCCGTTCGGTTTAAAAATTTTGGCGCCGGCCGTGCCGATCTGGTGGATCTTCGTTTGAGGACCCTCAACTCCAATGTTACTCTCTACGACACCATTGGATCTTTCACCAACTTGGAGTTCATGGAAACTACCGGGGAATTGAGAAGCTTATCCTTGTCGCTGAGTGATCCAACCCGAAAATCCCAGAGCACAATCGTGATAACCGACAACTACGAACGTGTCCTTGAGCATGACCTGTATGTGCAACGCCCGGCGGCTCCGGTTAATTTTGTGACCGATACGAGCCAGGGCTCTTCGGTGATTGCATTGCTCTGGGACCCCGTTGAAGATGACAATATTTACGGATACAATATTCTGCGCAGCGATTTTCCCACGGGCCCGTTTTTCCCTGTGAACTCCGATGTGGTTGTTGGTACATCCTACTACCGTGATGAAAATCTGAATCAATTGACCAAATACTATTATCAGGTGCAGGCCCTGGCCTTTCCTTTGGTACCAAGTGCCGTTTCCGAGGTGATTGAAGAGTCCACGGCGCCGGCCCTGCTGTCGGGTTTCCCCATCATTTTTGGTGCAGAGACCAGTGGACACCTGGCCGTTGGCGATGTGGACGGCGACGATATCCCGGATATTATCCTGGGCAGCGATGAGTTGTATGTATGGCATCACGACGGCACCGAGTTGATGGATGGCGACAACGACAGTCAAACCCTTGGCCCGGTGACCAACCTGCATTCTATTTTCCAGCCGGCGGGTATCGTTCTGGCCCAATTGGACGACCAACCGGGTATGGAAATGATTGTCTCGGACCGTGGCGTCGTTTCACAAATCTACATTTTCCGCAAAGACGGTTCCGTGCTTCCTGGATGGCCCCAGACAACTCACATAGGCAGCGGATCCAAATGGTCCTGGGCCACTCCCGCCGTCGGGGATATCGATGGCGATGGCGATTTGGAAATCGTTGTCAACACTCTTAACGGCCGCACCTGGGCCTGGCACCATGATGGCACCGAGGTGATGGATGGCGACAATGACCCGGCCACCAACGGGGTTTTTCTTGTGCGCCCCGGAGCCACCTGGGAGTATGGAGTTGGTTCGCCGTGCCTGTACGATCTTGATGGAGATGGAGCCAAGGACATCATTTTTCCTGCCGCCAGCGACAACCTGGGCGGCCACCGCATTGTGGCCCTCAGATCCGATGGGTCCGCCGTGGCAGGTTGGCCGTATGCCACCCTGGACCGGGTGAACAACAGTCCCGCCCTGGGTGACCTCAACAACGACGGGGTCATGGAGATTGTTTTCTATGACTATGGCAAAAATCTGTACGCGGTTCAGCAGAACGGAACCGACTACAGCGGATTCCCCGTAACCTTCAATTCCGGTGCCATGCCCGGTGCCGCACCTTGCATTGCCCTGGGTGATTTGGACCAGGACGGCCAATTGGAAATCATCTTCGCTGGAAATATCGCCGGAGACTCGAGTCTATTGGTGTGTGTTGATACGGACATCAACGGCGGCACCAGTGGTCAGGCCATGAACGGTTGGCCCGTCGAATTGCCGGGCAGCACCGAAGGCAGCCCCGTGGTGGGAGATATCGATGGCGATTCCATCCCGGATATCCTCTATGGCATTGGCGGAGGAGATGAAAACGCACCGAACAACCTGTACGCCTTCAATGCCAGTGGGGTGGCCATCGACGGTTTCCCCATTACTCTCGGCGCGGCCCTGACTCCATCGCCGGTTATTTGCGATATCGACCGCGATAACGATGTGGATATTGTTTACGGCGGCTGGGGTCGGAAACTCTATGTTTGGGACATGCCTTTTGCATACGAGATTGAAAATAGTCCCTGGCCCACCTTCCACGGCAACATGCTTCGCGACGGTGTCTACGGCTCCTCCCATTTGACGGGGGTGCAGGATGTCAATCCTTTGCCTGCAGCTGCATTCAGGATGGAAGCTCCATACCCCAATCCCTTCAATCCATCGGCCAGCATCCGGCTGCATGTGCCGGTAATCAATGGATCATCGAACCTGGATCTTGTGGTGTACGACCTCAAGGGCAGAAAGGTTCGTACCCTGCACCAAGGAGCCATTTCCGCAGGCTGGCATACTCTGGTTTGGGATGGCAGGGATAATTCAGGGCGGGGTCAATCCAGTGGGATTTATTTCATGCGGGCCAGCAGTGGGGGACATTCGAGTATCCAGAAAATGACGCTGATAAAATAGCGGATGCACCATTAAAGGTGCCTTCCGGGCATTAATACCAAGACCCCGCAATCCTTGTTCCGGGCGGCGGGGCCTTGGTTTTTCGTCGATCCTGAAATGGCCGTCTCAGATCAACAGCTTGTTCACGGCTTGCACATACGCATTGGCATCCGGCAGCGGCGACCCTTCAGCCAACAGTGCTTGACCAAGCAATACCGTCGGCCAATCCCCCAATTCATCACCCGCCTCCGATTGCGCCTGAAGCATCTTGCAGATGGCATGCTCTGGATTGATCTCCAGGATACGTTTGGATACGGACATGTTGTCCTGGCCCATCTGTTTCATGAGGCGTTCCATGTGGGCGCTCATGGCGTCTTCCTTGTTCACCAGCACGCAGGGGCTGTCCTGCAGACGGCTGGTCACGCGCACAGTTTCCACGGTTTCTGCCAGAGCGTTTTGCAGGGCATCGCACAGTTTGCCGTAGTTTTCATGCTGCTCTTTCTCGATCTTTTCCTCTTCTTCGGTTTTTTCCAGTTCCACATCCCCCCGGCTGATGTCCTTGAACTGTTTGCCGTCGAAATCGTGCAACCCGCTCATCATGAATTCATCCACATGGTCGGCCATGAAAAGGACTTCAAACCCCTTGGCGCGGAAAGTCTCGAGCAAAGGCGATTTTTCCATGGTCTTGAGGCTCTCGCCTGTGATGTAGTAGATGACATCCTGCCCGTCACGCATGCCGCTTACGTAGTCCTTCAGGCTGATGTTGTCGCTGGTTCCCGATGAGGTGGAGTGGAAGCGCAACAAGCTTTTCAGCTCGTCGAGCCACTCGAAGTTCATGTAAAAACCCTCTTTGAGGACCATGCCCATCTCTTTCCAGAAAGTGGCGTAATCTTCGGGCTTGTCGTCGGCCATTTTCTGCAGGGCATCCAGGGTTTTCTTGATCACGTGTTTTTTGATGCCCGCGATGATGCGGTTGTTCTGCAGAATTTCCCGACTCACGTTCAACGGCAGATCCTCGCTGTCCACCACACCGCTGACAAAGCGCAGCCAGGTGGGCAACAGGTCTTCGCAGTTGTCCATGATGAAGATGCGTTTGACGTACAATTTGATGCCGTGACCACGATCCTGGTTGAAGAGTCCGAAAGGAGCCTTGCCCGGTACGTAGACCAGGGACCAGAATTCCTGGCGGCCTTCCACGTGCTGGTGGGTCACGGTGAGGGGCTCGCCGGCAAAATCGTTGCTGATCTGCTGGTAGAATTCCTTGTGATTCTCTTCGGTGACCTCTTTGGCACTGCGCCGCCAGATGGCGGTTTTTTCGTTGAGGCGCTCGGCTGCTTTTTCTTCGGCTGGTTTGAGTTCGCCGTCTTCGTCCTTTGCGGGCTTCGGCAAGGTTTTCAACCAAATGGGATGAACGATGAATTCGGAATACTTGTGGATGATTTCGCGTACTTTACACTCGGATGCGAAGCCGCTGATGTCTTCGTCGTCCTTGAGGTGGATGGTGACGATGGTCCCGCGATTTTCTTTTTCCGCTTCCGAAAGCAGGAACTCGCCGTCACCCTTTGAACTCCACAACCAGGCCTGATCCTCGCCTGCCTTGCGAGTGAGCACCTCAACATTCTCGGCCACCATGAAGACGGAATAGAAACCCACGCCGAACTGACCGATTAGACTCATGTCTTTCTTGGAATCGCCGGAAAGATTGCTCAGAAAGCTGCGGGTGCCACTGCTGGCAATGGTGCCCAGGCTCTGTACGAGGTCATCTTCGTTCATGCCGATGCCGTTGTCGCTGACGGTGATGGTGCGTGCATCTTCATCAACCTTCAGGTCGATGCGCAGATCCGAGTCTTCACCCAGCAGGTCGGGGTTGGTGATGCCTTCGAAACGGACCTTGTCCAGGGCGTCGGCGGAGTTGCTGACCAGCTCACGCAGGAATATTTCCTGGTTGCTGTAGAGGGAGTTGATCATCAGGTTCAGAAGTTCACGGACTTCCGTCTGGAATTCATGTTTTTGGGGCGCAGCCTTCTTGGACATGGTTCTTCCTTTTTGGGGTTCTAGGGAAGGTTGAGTTTGATCGCGACAAAGATATATAGAGGGGGTTCTTACGGCAAGGTTGGGGCGGGCAATGTGGGCAAGACCTTAATGGAAACGTCGCGTTTGAGTTTGGTGTCCCTTGCGAGATAGACCTCGCCCACGCCGCCTTTGCCAAGCAAGGAGGTGATTTCGTATTGGTCGAGTGTCTTGCCTAGAACTTGGGGCTCCTTGGGGGTTAAATTCAGTTCAACTCCGATAACCAGTTCACCACCACACTTAGGGTGCGGGGTTGGGATTTGTCCGGAATGTGTGCAATCAGGAAACGCTGAGAGTCGGGAGTGGGCGAAAAGGCAATTCCATCGGGCATCGTTATGGTACCCAATCCGCCAAATAGGGTCTTCGGCCGATCAACAGCCAGGTCGGTGGTCGTGGAGCGTTCAAGATCGACGGTGGCTGCCATCATGATCGATTGTTGTTGGAAGTACAATTCGTCCCCGGTGGGGGACTATACGGGTTCTTGGCCCCCGGCGAGGGAAACCTGCACGCGAGAACCCCCGTCGGGAAAAGGCATGGCGTAAATTTCAAACTGGCCGCTTTCGTTGCTGTGGTACGCCAGCCAGCGTCCGTCTGGTGAGACGGTTCCGGCTTCTTCCTGGAAATTCGTTTGAAGAAAAGGGCGTGGCTCTCCTTCCCCATCCAAGGGCAATAGCCAAATATCCCCACTAGTGCCGGTTGCGGTTTCAGTAAAGACCAGCCACCTCCCGTCGGGAGAAACACTTGTCGGCACCGTGTCAATGGGCTTTTTTAACAGCAGCTGAGTGTCGCTTGAACCATCGGCCGGACGCTGGTAGATGGTGTACTGCGGTTCTTCGCCGTTGTAAACTACGGTGCGACCGTCCGGTGTCCAGATGGGGTTGAGATCGCTAGCGGGGGAGAAGGTGAAGCGCGAAGACGTGCCACGTTCAAGATCATGGATCCAGATGTCGGTGTTGTGATTGTCGGAAATGGAGACGGCTATGCGGCGGCCGTCCGGTGATAATCTGGGTTTGCTATAATGGCGTGCCGGCAGATCGAGGACAGCCAATTCTCCCAGGCGATCGACCCAGGCCAGATGTCTAGGTGCGTTGATCACCGAGGCAGTGGCGTAGACAAGTGTGCCGTTGGCCCCGAAACCCAGTGGTGAAAAGCCGTCGCTGACTTCAAGGTAAACGTCCTCGAGAATGGGTTCGGCGCTGCCGGTGACGGCTATTTTCCGGCAATCAAACGGTGCAGCCATCAATTTGCCATCGCGCACAAAAAGAAGATGGCCGGTTGGTGCCCAGCGACCGAAGGAGCCTCCTTCTACCAGGACCCGCTGTTCACCACTTTTAAGGGAAAGTGCCATGATTCGTGCGTTTTCAATGGGCGTCGAGTAACCGGTGTAGATGACCCACTCATCGTCTGGAAGCAACTGTGGCCACCAATGCCCTAATTCATGATGGGCCCGATCGGGTGTGGTCAAGAGTTGGGGTTGGCCTCCGGCCGCTGGGACAACAAAAAGTCCGCTGGCGTAGTTGCTGGTGAAGATGATGCGATCATCTGTTGTCCACGCTCCACCACCCCATTCGGTTTGGCACAACTCAATGGGGGAGCCACCGTCCAGAGAGACTTTTTGCAACTTGCTGCCGCGAGTGAATCCCAACCAATGGCCGTCAGGTGAAAAAAATGGAGATTCGGCATTTTCGGTTCCTGGAATCGGGACCAGGGTCGGGTCGTCCATGGCGCGCAAAAAAAGTTGGTTACCCATAGGTGTCTTGAGGGAAACGACAAACGCTTCGCCGGATGGTGAGACTGCCAGTAGCTGGCGGTCTCCTGCGACCCACTGGTCCTGCGGCATCGTCAGATCAAAACGAATTGGACTGGGCGCAACCGGGACCTCGCTGCTAAATACCTGCCAGCCCATGATCATGGCCATCACCGCCATGACCGTGGCAGTAATCCAACCAGCCCAGACTTTTCTTGTCCCACCGATGGTCATTGGCGCGATGCTCCCCTCGGCGGGTTCATAGGCCGAAGTGCCGTCCTGCAATATTTCTTCCATCACGATGCGGGCATCGGCGATGTGGTGCATGCGCTGGCGCTTGTCACGCTGGAGACAGCGTTGCAGCAGGCGCCGCAAGCTTGGGGGCATGTCGGGCGGCAGCGCTGTCCAATCGGGATCGCTGCGCAGAACCATTGCCAGAGTGTCGCTAACGGTTTCGCCGGCAAAAAGCCGACAACCGGCCAGCAACTCCCACAGAATCACTCCAAAGGCCCAAATGTCCGTGCGCGCGTCAACCTCGTGGCCACGTGCCTGTTCGGGGCTCATGTAAGCGGCGGTACCGAGGATGACACCGGCTTGGGTCATGGCTGCGGTCAGGGTTGGGGAGGTGCCCGGCTCGGTGGTGGCCTCTTCCTCGCCCTGGTAGGCCCGGGCCAGGCCGAAGTCGAGAATCTTGATGAGCCCGTCCGCGCTCAATTTCACGTTGGCGGGTTTGAGGTCGCGGTGAACGATTCCTTTAGCGTGAGCCTCTTCCAGACCGGAGGCAATTTGCACCGCGACAGCCAAGGCTTCAACCGGTTGCATGGCACCGCGACTGATGCGCGTCTCCAGGGTCTCACCGGGTGCTAGTTCCATGGCCAGGAAAATCTTACCCTGGTCTTCTTCGAGCCCATGAATTGTCGCGATGTTGGTGTGGTTCAGGGCGGCCAACACCTTGGCCTCCCTGCGAAAGCGGGCCAGTCGTTCTGGATCGGCTGCAAAATCGTCGGGCAGCACCTTAACGGCTACTTCGCGGTCCAGGCGTGTATCGCGGGCGTTGAAAACCTCGCCCATGCCGCCACTACCAATAGGGCCAATGATTTGATAATGCGCAAAGGTATCGCCAGAATTCACGGGGGCTCCAGGGGTTATGGCTATTAAGGGAATGAGATACTAATCAATATAACCTATCTAGGAGTTATTTGCTCGGAATTACTGCACCTGGAACTGTACCACACCATAGGAGAAATTTCCGGATTTGGGCATGAAACCGGTTGAGGTCGGGATATGCCTGAAATTCCGTATTTGAGCCCCGAATTGGCCATTTGCCGGATTTTAGCGGCAAGAAGGATTTGAAACGGTGCCCAGGATGGAGTAGAATGGTTTCATGATCCGGCCAAAAGGGGGGACTACGCGTTTGAAATTACTTCTTCTATGGGGCAGGCTGTCAAGACACACTTCACCAGCACGCTGAATGCTCATGGTCTGGCAGACAGCGTCCGTTTTTATTGATCCCGCAGGTTGATCTTCCCGGCGTTGGTTTTCACTCTCAGGTCTTCCAATGACTTCCCGGATAACATTGCAGCCGTCTTGTTCTCCGCTTTCGGGCGGGAACCATCCTTCTATCGGGGACTTTCTAGCCCACTTTCTATTATCTTGAGCTTATTGAACCCATGAATCACACCGACGGCCAAAACAACTCAAACCGCCGGTGCGTCACTCCACTCAACTCAATCTTCTTCTTCCCCCATCAAATATTTCCCAAACCAAGCCAAATCCCAGGTGATCTTGGCCAGACGGTTCTCATGAGTCGTCAACCCATGCGGCTCCCCGGGATAAACAATCAGCTCGCAAGGCACATCGAGATAATGCTTCAACCCTCGATACAAGGCCTTGCTGTGGGCCGGGGGCACCCTGGGATCGCTGCCGCCCACATGAATCAACGTCGGTGTTTTGACTCGGTCCAGATGGTATAACGGCGATGCCTTTTGATAGTGCTCCGCCTGTTCCCAAGGCAAACCTTCCACATAGTTGATCACATGCCCGGGTGTATCTTCAATACCCCACTGGATGGTCATGTCCAACACACCGGCACCACTGCTGGCTGCAGCATACATATCCGGCTCGGCAACGATCATGCAATTGGTAAGGTACCCGCCGTTGCTCCACCCCATCACGCCGATATGCTCCGGGTCGGCAATACCCTCATCAATGAGCCACCGGGTTCCGTTGGCAATGTCGGTTACTTCGATTTCATTTTCGCGGCCGATGAGTTTGGCCAGAAACTCGTCACCGTAGCCGGTGCTGCCGTGGTAGTTGGGGCTGAGCAGGGCGTAACCCTTGCTGGCAAACAACGCGCGGCCATAAATCCACAGACGCAGCCGGTACTTGGAACTGCTGGTGGGACCACCGTGCAACTCGATGACGGTGGGCAGAGGGCCGTCTTCTTTTTTGTATCCGGGGGGCAGTTCCAGGATGCCGTGGCAGAGGTCGCCATCGGCTCCGGTCCAACTCACGTGCTGGATCTGGGGTAAAATCCAGGTGTCCACCTGGGGGTTGGCGTGGGTCAGTTGCAAACGTTTGTCTTGGCCTTTGATGAGGTACAGATCGTTGGCCGTGGTGATGGTTTCAATGTTGGCCACCAGTTTGCGACCCTTGGCATCAAAGCCGAAGCTGCCGACCACGACATCGCCGCCGGCCAGCACACTGCTCTTGCCTTGACCACCCTTTTTTACGCCATCAATGCCATACACTCTCACGCGACCCATACTTTCACCACGGAAACAGAGGGTGCGGTCGTTGCCCCGCCATTTGATGCTGCCGCTGAAGGTGACCATCTGCGGGCGTTCAACCAGTTGCAGGGGCCAGGTGCCATCTTGGTTTTCGGCTAACCAAATGTTGGATGCATAGCCGTCAAAGGAGATGGAAAAGGCCAGCGCTTCACTGTCGCCGCTCCAGGCCAAATCCGCCAGCCAACCGTAGGGGCTTGGGTGTCCATCGCGCCAGGCCTGATCCGTCAGCGTGGTGATCTCTCCGCTGGAGATATCCAGCACCTCCACCCTGGACCAGCCTTCCTTGAAGATCAGCTCGTTGTCTTCGGTGGAGATCAGGGCCATCTTGCTGCCGTCGGGCGAGAGCTTCATTTGCCAGATCACGCGGTCGGCGGCGAGCACCTCTTCGTCGCGCCACGAATTCATATCCATGCGTCGGATGGCGTTCAGGTCGCGCACTCCGTGACCGAACTCAAGGTCGGAGTATTTTTCCTTGAGGTCCTTCCAGGGTTCGTCGGTGACCTCATCGCTCACCTTGTAGAAGAGGCTGACGCCGTCCGGGGCGAGTTGAAAAGCGGAGATGCCATCTTCTACCCTGGTCATGGCCACCGGCTGGCCACCGTTGGCGTTGATGCGCCACACCTGTCGGCTGCCGTCGTTGGGAGGGCTATCCTGACCGCCCTTGTTGCGGCCGATGAAGTAGATGGCCTCGGAGGCAGGGCCCCAGGTGGGGGAGCCGGCGCCGAAGCCGTCGAAAGTCAGGCGACTATTTAATTTCCCATCGGAGCCGACGACCCACAGTTCGGTGCGGCGGCCTTCTTTACCTCGGCCCCAACGGCTCTCGGAGTAGGCAACTCTGGAGCCGTCGGGACTAACTGAAACATTGCCAAGGACGGTGATGTCGAAGTAATCTTCGGCTTCAATCTGGTGGTCCCGGACGGTGGCAGCCAGGGTTGGGGTGCCAATCATCAGCAGACCGATGACCAGAGCCCAATTTGATTTCTTAAGGAAAGCAACAAATCGCACGAAAATGCCTCCATGAAGCAGTGAATTGGGGTGACGGGAGTTTGCAACCCAGAGTATCATGTGGGGACGAAAAAAAGCCCGTTTTTTTTCAGTCAATGACAATAATTAAGGAAAGGCAACTATCCATGTGCGGAATTTGCGGTGTGATGGCCCTCGACGGCCCGCTGGTCCTGCCCGATATGGCTCCCGAACGCATGATCGGTATCATGCGTCATAGTGGACCCGACGAATTTGGCGCTTGGCGGGATCGCTCAACTTTTTTGGGGCACGCCCGCTTGAGCATAATCGATCTGGAATCGGGCCAACAACCCATGACTGCCGATTCGGGCCGCTACTGGATCACTTTCAATGGTGAAATTTTCAACTACCCGGAGTTGACGGCCGAGTTGGAAGCCAAAGGACACCACTTTGCAACCAGCAGCGATACCGAAGTCATTCTGCACTCGTTTGAGCAGTGGGGTGCCCAGTGCGTGGAACATTTCAACGGACAATTCGCCTTTGCCATTTGGGATTGTCACCGTCGGCGCCTCTTTATGGCCCGGGACCGTTTCGGAATTCGTCCCCTGTTCTTGGCGGAGCATAACGGACAGTTGTTGTTTGCCTCGGAGATCAAGAGCCTACGAGCCTTCCCCGGTTTTGAGCCGGATCTGGAAGCCGGAGCCCTCGGTGAGATTTTTCACTACTGGGCCAGCATCGGTGCCGCCACGGCTTTTCGCGGCGTATCCCAGTTGCCACCAGGTCATGTGGCGTTTGTAGGGGATGCAGACTTTGGCCAGACGGCGCCGGCGCCAATGCCGTCCTCAGTGAGGGTGTATCGTTACTGG
Source organism: Candidatus Krumholzibacteriota bacterium (assembly GCA_024275485.1). Taxonomy (GTDB): domain Bacteria; phylum Krumholzibacteriota; class Krumholzibacteriia; order LZORAL124-64-63; family LZORAL124-64-63; genus LZORAL124-64-63. The sequence continues at coordinate 73,019 of JAJRZA010000037.1, forward strand.
CGGCCAACCTTCTTGCCGGAGCGGGAGGACCACCGCTTTGTCTCCCGCATTGAAACAGAGATCATGGCCGGCGAGGTGCGCGAAAAGTTGGTGGACGCAGCGACCATTCGTCTGCGGGCGGATGTTCCGGTGGGTGCTTATCTCTCCGGTGGTCTGGATTCGTCGGCAACGGCCGCCATCATTCATCGCTACACCGACCACAGGTTGAAAACCTTTTCGGTTGGTTTTGAAGACCCTTCCTACGATGAAACGGTCTGGCAAGAGGCCATGGCCAAGCATATTGGCACCGAACATCAAACCATCACCACTGGCACTGAAGACATTGCCGGACGCTTCCGGGACGTTATCTGGCACGCCGAGTCGCCCATCCTGCGCACGGCTCCGGCCCCCCTGCATGCACTCAGTGCTTTGGTGAACCAGGAGAAATTCAAGGTTGTGCTCACGGGAGAAGGGGCCGATGAGGTTTTTGTGGGCTACAATATTTTTCGTGAAGCCAAGGTCCGTCATTTCTGGAGTCGTGATCCTACTTCCCGGGGGCGGTCGGCTTTGCTGGCCCGATTGTATCCTTATCTGGCCCAATCGCCGCCGGAATTCAGTCGCAAATTTTATGGAGTCGGTTTGGACAACCCCAATGATGCTTTTTTTTCCCACCGGCCTCGCTGGAGCAACAGCGCACCGGTGGCGAACTTCCTGGCTGCGGAAGCTGCAGCAGGGCACAGCGCGGGACCTGCCGAAGAGCGTCTCATGGCCACTTTACCGTCTGAATTCTCCACTTGGGGGCCTGTTGCCAAGGCCCAGTATTTGGAGATGACCACCTTTCTTTCCGGTTATTTGCTTTGTTCCCAGGGTGATCGCATGCTTATGGGAAATTCGGTGGAGGGGCGTTTCCCCTTCTTGGATCACAACCTGACGGACTTTGCCGGCACGTTGCCTGCTTCGGCAAAGCTACAGTCATTGGTGGAGAAGTCGATACTAAAAGAGGGAGTTGCGGATCTTCTGCCGGATAATATTTTGAACCGGCCCAAGCAACCTTACCGAGCCCCGGACAGCACCAGCTTCAATAATCCTGTCGGCCAGGAACTGGTCGCCCGGTTTATGGAGGTTCAGGATCTTCGGGGCTGGGAATTATGGCAACCCCAGAGAATTGCCGCCCTTTTGCGAAAATGGCGTGCAGGTAAGCTTGTCAGCGCGCGCGATGACATGGCCTTTGTGGGTGTTCTGGCCGGCCGTCTGCTGCAATACGACTTCGGACCCGGTTTTGACGACCGGATCACCCAAATGGTCCTGTCGCCCCATGAAATTGACTGGCGGCAGGAAACCTTGAATTGAACCAAACGGAGATGATTTCATGGAAGTGAAAGAGCAAGTAAGGCAATACATCATTGAGAACTTTCTTTTCGGTGACGAAAGTCCTCTTGAGAACGACAGTATGTCCCTGCTCGACGGTGGCATCATCGACTCGGTGGGCGTGATGGAACTGGTGGCCTTCCTGGAGCAGGATTTTGGTCTGAATGTGGCCGATGAAGACCTCATTCCCGAGAACCTCGACTCGGTGAGCAATCTGGCGGCCTATATCGGTCGGGAACAAAAAACGGCCTGATTTCAGGGGCCAACAACCAGGATCGAGTGAAAATACAGGATTTGATTAATTGGCTCAAGTTTGTCAGATAAGTGTGTCCACCGGGTCGAGGGGTGGGGCCATCAAAGCGGGGCCTGTCCTTTATCCCGATTTTAATTTAATAAAAGCATAAAAATTTGTTCTTTAGACGCGTAGTTCTACCATGGGTAAAAGGCTCCGTGAGTTGTTGTATCATAAAGAGTTATGAAAAAACACATGGGTTCAGTTGTTCAGTTCCAAGTTGATAAACATAGCTCAATACGTCATTTTATTGTTTATTTGCACGAAATTATGTTATAATTCTCTGCGTTCAAGATATTGTTCCGTTGTTCCCAAGGGGCCCGTGCCCATATCAACCAATCGTCCTGATTCAACTCACCAGAGGAGACACACCCATGAAGAAGCTAGTCCTTGTCCTTTCCATTCTGACCATCACCTTTGCCGCGTCAGCTTTCGCCCAAAACTTCGACAGCAACAATGTTGGTGTCTACCTGGCTGATGGCAGCCACTCCGTATATGCCATCCAGGGTGAAAGCCTTGACCTGCATTTGGTCGTCACCAACATGGATGCCCCCGCTCTGGCCGGGTTCGAATTGAAGATGGTCACCGATGGAGACCTGATTATCGTTGGCTCCACCATTGGGTACCCGACCCAGGCCATCAACGTTGCTACCCGCATGTATGAGTACATTGTTGGCTTCGACGCTCCTGTGCTCGCTGTGGACGGCGCCGTTGAAGTGATGACTTTCAGCGCCATCGTGACCGATGCTACCTTTCCTTCCGGCATTCGCATCGAGCCTGTTTACTTCGCCAGCATCTCTGGCGTGCCCAGCTACCTGGCCAACGCCGACACCGGTGAGCTCGTTGAAATGCACCAGAGCACTGGTGGACCTGACGATCAGGTGTTCGTTGTTAACAACGAAGTCGTTCCCGTGGCCACCGAAACCACTACTTTCGACAGCCTGAAAAGCCTGTACCGGTAAACTACCCGGTCCAAGGAATAAAAACGGCCGCTCCATTTGGAGCGGCCGTTTTTGTCTTCAGGAGAAATTCATCAGGCCAACAAACCACCGCGTTGATAGATATCCATTTGCACTTTGCTGAATGGCAGGGCCTGGGCTTTCCCATCATCCCAGCTCACATCTCCCGTTTCCAAGTCAAGCTCCACCACGGTACCGTTCCTCAGACCGGAGTTCAGCAGGTTCGCCACTACCACGGGCAGGCCCGCATTGATGGCGTTGCGCTCGTAGATGGCTCCATAGCTCGGTGCGATCAGGGCTTGGACACCAAGGGCGCTGAAGCAATCAACGGCCTGCTGACGGCTGCTGCCACAGCCAAAGTTGGGGCCGGTGATCACAAGGTCGCCTTCCTGCGCCTTGCCGGGGAAATCTTCCCAGCCGGGCAAATTGCCAAAGGTATATTGGCCCATTTCAGCCAACTCGGTCACAGCCAGATGACGGTTGTGGAAGATCATGTCGGTGTCGATGTTGTCTTCATTCACCAACCAGATACGGCCCTTCAACACCGTGGGTTTGGTTGAGGAACAGAGGGTTTCGGATATGACCTGGTCTGTATCGCAAGTAATGTCTGCAACCGGAACCTTGGGTTTTGGAGCGGGAATATGGTCTTCACGGGAAATAACCCCGCTGAGGGCACTGGCCGCAGCAGTGGCGGGGCTGGCCAGATAAACCTCACCTTTGCCCTGCTTGCCTGCGTAATTACGGTTGCCTGTCGATACGGTGACTTCCCCAGGACCATTTTGGCCTATTTGCCCGGCGGCGCATCCGGCACAACCGGCGTTGCCGATCAGTGCGCCGGAGTCCATGAGGTCCTTGATAATACCTTCAGCCAGGGCTTCTTCCCAGACGGTGCGGGTAGACGGCACGATTTTCAGGACCACGGTGTCGGCGACCTTTTTGCCGTGCAGGATGTCTGCGGCCATGCGCAGGTCCTCGATGCGGCCATTGGTGCAACTGCCGATGAAAACCGAGTCCACTCTGCGGCCGGCAACTTCGGCCACGGGAACCACGTCATCCGGATGACCAGGCAGTGCGGTCATGGGCTCAAGACCATCGATATCGATTTCGATGGTTTCCTTGTATTCCGCATCGGTATCGGCGGCGATGGGCGCAAAACTGCGACCGTTTCGATTGCAGAACTCCATCACATCGTCGTTGGGTGTGAACAGAATGGAGATGCCACCCATTTCCGTGCACATGCTGGCGATGGTGACCCGATCAGCCAAAGGCATATTGTCGACGATGTCACCGTATATTTCCGCTGCGCAGCCCAGCAATCCACCGGCGCCCAGTTGGCCGGCCATGGCCAAAACAATGTCCTTGGCTCGGGCCAGTGGGCCGGGCGTGCCACTCAATATGAGTTCGATGGTTGGCGGGACCTTGAACCAGATGCTGCCGTTGGCCCAGGCTGCGGCGATGTCCTGATCGCCCATGCCCTGGCCAAAAGCTCCCACAGCGCCCATGATGTTGGCGTGGCTGTCGGTGCTGATGAAGGTGCTTCCGGGCCCGATGAGACCGTCTTCGATGGCGATGTGGGTGCCGATGCCCTAGGTGATGTCACGCAGACCGATGCCGTGCTCGCGGGCGTACTCGCGGCAGAATTGCTGGTTCGCGGCGTAACCCTGATCACTGCCCCCGGGGTTGGTATCGAAAGTGAAAAGGGTTTTTGCAGGGTCCGCCACCGTCAAACCGGCCTGTTGCAGATTTTTGACGACGTTGGCACCGCCAAAGTCGCGAGCCACTCGCACGTCGATTTCCACGTCGGCAATTTCACCCGGCCGAACATCATGATCGGAGTGCCGGCTGATGATCTTTTCGATGATGGTTTGTCCCACGTCAATCCTCCTGGTTGTCCATTGGTGTGTCGAAATGGTGGGTGCGGCCTTCGGCAAAAGCCTTCAGCCCGTCGGCGGTTTCCAGGGAGGCCCAGCACTGCTGTTGGCCTTCCCAGTCAAATGAAAGCATGGTCGTGGCGTCCAAGACCCCCGCTTGTTGCACGCCCAGCTTGGTCAACTGCACCACGGGTTGGGGCAGACTCCGAACGCGGCCAATCAGGTTGTCCAGTTCCTCGTCCCAGCGCTCGGGTTCGATGAGGCGATCGATGATTCCGAGGCTGAGGGCCTCGGCGGCATTCATGGAGCGTCCGCTCCAAAGAAATTCCAGGGTGCGGCTGGAGCCGATAAGACGAGGCAGGGTGTAGGTCAAGCCCCAACCCGGCAGCAACCCTCCGGCCAGATCAGGGGCAGTGAAGGTGGCCTCACTGGTGGCCAGGCGCATATCGGCAGCCAGGTAGAATCCAAAACCCATGTTGCGGATATCGCCTCGGGTGGCGGCAACCACCGGTTTGGCGGATTCGGAAATGATGGTCACGACCCGGCGCGCGATTTCGTCGTTGGCGTGGAGCAATTCAAAACCTACATCCTTGCCGAGGTTTTCGGCCAGGTCGTTGAGGTTGTGGTGGAAGTCGAAAGAGTGGTCACCGTCGACAATCAACACCAAACGCACGGCGCGGTCTTCCTGCAGACGCAGCATCAGGTCGGTGAATTCATCACACAGATGACCCATGTCCGGCGAGCCGGGGCCGGTCAAGCTGACCCTGGCGCAACCATCAGCGATTTCTGCGTCAAAATTCTGGTATTCCATGAGGACTCCGTGGATAGGGGAGAGTTTTTTCAGCCGGTCTGGCCAGCTATGTCGATTGGTACCAAAATATGCCTTTTGACCTTTGTGGCAACTTTAGTAGTAGGTGGGTTGCGGGAGAGGGTTTTCGACATACTTGTGGCCTGCCTTTACAGCATGGGCTGGACCGGTTATCATCGGCCTTCGCCCAATCCCGGATCATCCATTTTCGAAGGGATCCATGTTGCGAGTTTTTGTTGCCGGAGGCACCGGATTGGTGGGACGCCATCTGATCAAACGGTTGGTTTCGCGTGGTGACCAGGTGATTTGTCTGAGCCGTGACCGTGAATCAGCCCTGAAAATTCTGCCCCCGGAAGTTGAGGTCATTGAGGGCCATCCTGTTATTCCCGGCGACTGGCAAAGCCGTCCCGCAGAGTGTGACGCCGTAATCAATCTGGCCGGCGAACCAGTCTTTGATGGATTTTGGACCAAGGGGCGCAAACGAAAAATCAGGCGCAGTCGGTTGTCGTCCACTTTCAATTTGGTGGAGAGTGTTGAGCACTGTGATCATCCTTTGATTTTCATCAACGCCTCTGCGGTGGGATTCTATGGTGACGGTGGCAGTGGAGCCCTGTCCGAAGTCAGCCAACCCGGGGAAGGTTTTTTGGCGCGACTGGCCTGCGAATGGGAGCACACGGCGCAGCAGGCCGAGAGCGAGAACGTGCGGGTGGTCATGCTGCGTTTGGGAATTGTTCTGGCAGCCGATGGTGGAGCTTTGCCCAAAATCATCAAGCCATTCAACTGGGGTCTGGGGGGAAAACTGGGCAATGGGCGTCAGTATTTCCCCTGGATTCATATCCAGGATCTGATGGATGCCATTTTGTTCATCCTGGAAAATGAGGCTTGCGTTGGCCCGGTCAACGTATCGGTCCCGACTCCGCCAACCCAAAAGGAGTTCACCCACGCCCTAGCCCAACGGCTGGATAAACCCGCCAGATTTCCAGTGCCCAGATTCGTTTTGCAGATGGTGATGGGGGAACGGGCTACAGCCCTATTGCAAAGCCAGCGAGTTGTTCCTAATGTTTTAAAAATCAATGGCTTCAGGTTCAAGCTTGAAGATCTCGATGAAGCCCTGGAAGACTTGATTTAGGAGGCTTTTCGACAACCTCCTAGCCCACAACGAACCCGTCAGCCTGAATCTCACCCTTTTCAAATCTGTCGAGCGACAAACTGGTTATGATGTCGTCCTGTCGCCCGGTGGTGATATAACGGGCCATGCGCACTCCGGTCACCGGCCCGAGCATGAAACCGTGCCCACTGAATCCACAAATGTGAAAATATCCGTCGAGGCCCGGCACCGAACCGAGAATGGGGCGGTGGTCAGGCGTCACGTCATACATGCCGGCCCATTGGCGCATCATGCGCACTTCGGCTGCGCGGGGGTAGTAGGCCAGCAGGGCCTTGGCAAAGCGCACCGCGAACCGGAGTTGGCTGTTGGTATTGAAATCATCGGGATTTTCCCAGTGGGGTTCGCTCTGATCACCAATGCCGCCGACAATTTCACCGCGCAGGCTTTGGCTGAAATAGATGCCGTTGGAAAGAGAAATCACCATGGGGTCGAGGAAGGGTTTCAGGGATTCGGAGACCATGATTTCGTGACGTTCCTGCCTGTTGGGCAGGCTGACGCCGACCTTGGCTGCCATGTCACGAGCCCAGGGGCCGGCACAGTTGACCACCACGGGGGTGGTGATACGCCCGCGATCAGTCACCACGGCCTTGATTCGGCCGTCATCCATTTCGATATCCAACACCGTGGTGCGGATGTGGATATTTACACCCAGTTTGTGACAGGCCTTGGCATAGCCCCACACCACGGCGAAAGGGTAGGCGGTGCCATCCTTGGGGCAGTAGGTGGCGCCTTTCAAATTTGAGGTGTCCAGGTCAGGGACCAGACGCAGGCACTCCTGTGGTTGCAGGAATTCTGTGAGGACGCCGCACTGGTTCTGCAATGCAGCTGCCTGGCGCAAGGCTGGCAAATCGGTTTCGCTCTCGGTGACCATGAGATAACCGCCCTGGCGAAAGAAGACCTGGTAACCCAGATCCGCACTCATCTCCTCGTACATGCGCACGCTTTCCTGAGCCAGGCGAATATTCTCTTCGGTCGTCCATTGTTGACGAATGCCGCCGCCGCAACGCCCCGTCGAACCACTGCCGATGTAGTTCTTTTCCAATATCACGATATTTTTCAGGCCCTGTTTGGCCAGCTCACGGGCGGTGGTCAGACCGTTGATACCGCCACCGATGATCACGGCGTCGGCGCTGAAGGGAACCTGTCCTTCGGACAAAGGAATCATTACTCGTCCTTCCCTGTGACAGGTGTACCGTCAGATGCACTTGGTTCGGGCACGTCCAGTCCGGCCAGTTCGGCAAAGGTCATCGGTTCAGCCGGTGGCCGAATGTTGGTCAAGCGAACTTTTTCAGGATTGATGCCACGCAGATCAGCCAATTCAAAAGCCGATTCGCTGAGACAGCCTTTTCCTTGACAAAAACCGGTGCCGACGCCGGTGTAGCGCTTGAGGCTCTCCAACTCGGTGAACCCTTCGCGATAAGCCTGCCTAAATTCATCCAGGGTGACGTCTTCGCAGCGGCAAAGGATTATGGGGGAGCGGCTCATGATGAGACCTTCTTCTCGTTGCTGGCGGCAGGGTAACCAGGCAGGGCACCAGCCGCTTCGCCCAGAACCTGAATCCCATGCCCATTGGGCAGTTGGCCGGAGAAACTCCCATTTTTTGCCCCCCGGGGGGCATATCCGCCCAATTCGGTTTGAGCGGTCAGATCGGCACCCAACTGGTATGGGATGTCGTAGGCAGGCTTGCCTCGTCCACATATCACGGCGAAATCGGCCTTGAGACGCATATGGCTGTGAGCGGGGCCGGGAGTGCTGGCCCGGGGAACAAAGGTGGCTTCCACCAGGCCCAGGCCCTGCTCCCGGATTTCCGAGAGCTGCAAACCGGTGGTCAATTGCCAGCCCAGATCAACAGCGGCCGAAACTTCGGAATTGTTTCCCGGCTCGGTCACCACCAGACTGATGGATGCGCCGCGGGCTGCCAGCAGGGCTGCGCTGAGCCACAAATCGAACCCGCAGCCGAGGACCAACACCCGCTTGCCTTCGACCTTGAGGCCGTCCCTTTGCAGGAGACGGTAAGCGGCTCTCGGACCAATCACACCTGGGGTGTCGTTGCCTGGAAAAAGTCCCAGGGTATCGAGAGCACCAGCGGCCCAGATGAGATTTGTGAAGGTGCTGGTGAACAGATTGTGCTCGTCGCGGAGGACCAGGCCATTGGGACGATACCCGGCGATGGCTCGCATCCCGAGGTGAAAATGGATGTCTGAACGATCCTTCAGATCCTCGTGTAGGGTTTTCAGTCGTTTATGAGCGGAGGCCAGGATACCGAAACGTTCAATTTTGGTGGTGGTGGATTGGGCGAGGGTGCCAAGGGCGCTGGCTCTTTGGCCACCTGGTTGAAGATGGTCATCGATGATGGTGACCGGGCCGTTGGCGGCCAGGGCGGCAGCCAGCCCGCTGGGACCGGCCCCGATGATGAGTGTGCCGAGGTTGCCCAAGTTGGCCGATGGGATGATTTCGGCTGGTTGTTCTGCTGAGGCCGCCGGCAAATCCGCCACTGCTGCCGAAGGGTCCGGCAGGCGTCCCACACCGGTCAGAGGCCGGATCTGATCCAGAAAGAACCGACTCAACACCGCAGGTTTGGTGAACCATTTGTAGTAGAAACCCACCGGAAAGAGATGGCCCCCGATGGAGAGTATCTTCTGCATGGGTGGCCCGTAGAAAGCCCCGGCGTCCTGGATTTCAACGACCATGCCTTCCTGCACTGGTGTGTGGCAGGTTCGCACGTTGGGTATTCCGTCCACCCGCATCAGGCAGGAGGTGCAGTGTCCACGGGCGCAATTCACACCACGAGGCTTGCCATACTTGTGGGAATGGGAGAGATGGCGGACGCCGTTTTCCCAGAGAGCAACCGCGAGGCTGGTATCGGGTCGGCAGGTAATGGATTTACCCCCAAATTTGATGGTCACCTTGTTGCTGGACAACTTCCGTCCTTTCAGCTGGGCCGTGGATCGCTTGGTGGATCGCTTGGTGGATCACCTGTGGAGCACAAGAGTGATAATCCCGGGCTGAAAAATAAATCCCGGGGGCCACTCCGGCAAGAATGATATGAGGATTCGGAAAGATCTCCTCTCTGGAGTTGTCCCAACTGTCCAAAAGCATATATTTAAAATCACTTCGCATGGTCCCCGCCCTCTGCACGGGCGGTTTCCAACATCATCATCCTGCGATGCTTCCTCGTGAGGTAGGATCATGTCCGATAACAAAATTGATCAGGTTCGACAACTTGCCCGGGACAAGGGTGTACAGTTCGTTGATCTGAAAATGCTCGATCTGACCGGCCGACTCCATCACATCAGTTTTCCCATCGATCGCCTGACCGAATCCGTTTGCCGCAATGGCATTGGATTCGATGGGTCCAGTTACGGCTTCCTCAAGGTCGAGAACAGCGATATGGTTCTGGTTCCGGACCTCACCTCGGCCAACATTGATCCTTTTCGCAAACGCTCCACCATCACCATGTTTGCCGAGGCGCACTTGACCGACGCCGCTCGAACACCATTTTCCCAGGACAGCCGCGTGGTGGCCCGCAAGGCCGAGCAGGCCATGAAAGACGCCGGCATCGCCGACCTCAGCCAATGGGGACCCGAATACGAATTCCACATTTTCGAAGAGGCCGAATTTCTCTCCGAAGCCAACGACAGTGCTTTTGGGGTGCGCAGTGGCGAAAGGTTCTACCAGAATGCCTACCATGCCTGCAATCCCTTCGATCGTTATGACGATTTTCGGGACGAAGTCTGCGCTCTCATGAATGATTTCGGCATCCCCGTGCGCTACCATCACCACGAAGTCGGCGCCCATGGCCAGCAGGAAATCGAAGGTTGGTTCGCCGACCTTTGCACCACCGGCGATCACGCAGTGCTCACCAAATACATCCTCTTCAATCTGGCTGAGCAGCACAACCTGAAGGTCACCTTCATGCCCAAACCCATGCTGGACAATGCGGGCAGCGGATGGCACCTGCACCAGTTCCTGATGAAGAACGGCACCAATATCTTCAACGATGAATCGGGTTACGCCGGACTTTCGGAAGCAGCCATGTTCTACATCGGCGGGCTGCTCAAGCATGCGGACGCCTTGTGCGCCCTGACCAATCCGAGCACCAACAGCTACAAACGGCTGGTGCCGGGTTTCGAAGCTCCCACCGTGCGCACCTTTGGTCGCAGCAACCGTGGAGCGGCCATCCGAATACCGAGTTACGTGACTGATCCGCAATTTCGCCGGATTGAATACCGTCCGCCCGATTTGACGGCCAACCCCTATCTGTGCGCCGCCGCCATCCTGATGGCTGGTCTCGACGGTATCCTCAATCGCATTGATCCGATCGAGGAAGGCTACGCACCTGAGGATGCTCCTTCAAGCACGGCACGTCAGGCGGATTTCCTGCCCCGCAGCCTGGCCGATTCTCTTGATGCCCTGGAGCGCGACCACAAGTTTCTGATGCGCGGCGATGTCTTCCCGGAGGCCTTGATCCGGCGCTGGCTGGAGATCAAAAATGACGAGATCAACGCCATCAACCAGCGGCCTCATCCTTATGAGTTCGCCATGTATTTCGATTTCTAGGAGCGTGTCGGAAAATCTCGCGCCGAGCCCTGCACGCTCCGTCGGTTCGGACTCTTCGTTGCCGAAACGTGCCCGTAGCTACGGCTACGAGCACATTCCGGCGCCTTGATTTCGAACCAACAGGACGCACATGGCTCAACACGAGGTTTCCCGACACACTCCTAGGAGCAAGGCATGATTGAAATCCAGATTCAGAGTGCCGACCGCACCGACTTTATCGATGTCACCGCAGAGGTGGCCCGGGCCGTTGGCGACCTGGGTCTCCAAGACGGTGTCGTGACGGTTTTCAATCCTCACACCACCGCCGCGGTGACCATCAACGAAGGTGCCGATCCCGATGTGGTACGCGACATGAGCGTGACCCTGGATAAGATGGTTCCCTGGAACGATGGCTATCATCATGCCGAAGGGAACTCGGCGGCTCATATCAAATCCAGCATGTACGGATCGTCGGTGCAGGTGATTGTGCAGCAGGGCCGTCTGATGTTGGGAACCTGGCAGAAGATCTGGTTTTGTGATTTTGATGGTCCCAGGCGCCGAAAGCTCTGGGTAAGCCAATAACCCTGGTGTCCGCGTTCAGGACGGCACCGATTCGTTCAAGGGGAATTGTCGGGAAATACCAGGGAGATCCGGTCGATGGTGGTTTTGGCCGTCAGGGTGAAGCGTCCCACGTGGCCGGTTGATTCACCTGGCCCATAGGTGCTTGGATGCAAACTCACCGTGCCGCGAAAACCCAGGCAAGTGGCTATGGAGTCCAGACGGTCATCCGCAAACCCGTAGGGCCAGGACAGCCAACTGGGCGCCGTGCCGACACCCTGCATGATGTCCAGACGGCTGGCCAGGATATCATTCGCTACCGGGGCCGAAGGCCCTTTCAAGGTCGTTTCCACTTCTTCCAAATCAACCAATCCCCACTGGTCAATATTCAATTCCATGACCCTGCGCCTGTTGTCCGCAACCACATCTTCTTCAATGGAGCTCGCGTGCAGGAACACCGGTTCCGCTCCTTCGCTGGTTGCAATCTTGTAGTGCAAATGACGGGTGTGTGAACCGATGATCACATGGCCCGAATCAGCCATCTCCTTGAGCTGCTCCCAGGTGCAGACGTTCAAACTGCTCCAGCGTGTTCCCACCATGGCCGTCGGCACGAAGAGATGAGCCTTTACACCATATTTTTTCAGCAGGGGCCAGGCATGCTTGTAGACGCTGAGGTCGGCATCGTCGATGGTCAGGACCACCGCCCTGTCCGGAAGTGTTTCGCCACTGTCCAGCAAATCAGCCACTTCATCCAGGGTCAACACCTTCGTATTGGTTTCCTGGAAATACTTCAAATGACGCTCAAACTCGCCTACGGGGGTGGTCCAGAATTCTCGGGCGCCGAGGGCGGGCATTCCAAAAAATACGGACCCCAAAACCTTCAGCAGGTAAGGCACGTCAAATGATCCCCGAAAGTAGTGGTAACACAGAACGGGCACTCCAGGCTCGACATCGCCCATCTCAAGATCGGCCAATCCCGGCGGGTCCAGCTGGTAGTCGTGCAGACGGCCGGTTGGCAATTGGTCGGGGCCACCTTTTTCGAGGACCAGAACCATTGCGGCGGCGGCCACCACCACCAAAACCAGAACCAGAACGATGCGGCCCCTGCTCTTCATCAGAACATGGCCTTCAAACTCAAGCCGGCAAATTTGCGGTTGTAACCACTGGCGCTGCTGAACCGACTGCGGGAGTAACCGATTTCCGCCGAAACGAAGGTGCGGTCGCCCAGGCGCCAGCCCCAGCGTCCGGACATGCCGGCCACCGTCAGGGCTTCGCTACCCAGCTCTTTTTCCATTCCTACGCTGCCATCCAGTTTGAAGGTCATGCGTTGGGTGCGGGTCTCGAGCATCAGGCGCCAACTGCCGTTGCGCACCCAATCGGGAGCCCAGTAGCCGCCGGGATATGGGATCGTGAAATCCATGTAGGTAAGGGTTGGTCCGGTGAGAATCTTCAGACTGCCTTCGCGTCCCCAGAACAGATGTGCGCTGCCATTGCGTTTGGTGTTGCCGTCACTGTAGTCCGCCAAAATTCCGGCCCCGCCCACAGTGAAATGCCGGGCAAATCGCCAATCGGCCGAGGCGCTGACCTGTTGAAAGTCGATGCGCTCGTCGAAAGCTTGGTAGGTTTCCAGGGCCATGGAGCTGGCGCCAAAATCAATGCGCAGGCGGGGCAGGGCCATCCAGGTCAGCCAGGCATCACCACCGGGCCGGGTCCAATCCAGTTTTTCGGTGCCGGCATCGGTGATGGGCTCACTACTGCCGAAGTGCTCCAGCCAACCATAGGCGTGAAAGGACCAGTTGTGGGCCATGGTGCCCACCATTCCCAATTGCAGTCGTGGAGCAAGGATATCGGCCTTGCCGGGCATGCGATACGACGCCACAGACGGGGCTATTTGCAGCAGTTTGTTGCCAAATACCTCCAGATGACCATCGGCGGTGAAGCGGTAGATATCCAACCCGTCGCTGTCCCAACTGGCGGCCGCCCGCAACCCCAGATGTGAGGTGTAGCTGTCCATGACAGTGAGCAAGAAGTTGGAGCTTTCACGGCCGGGAGCGGACTCCGCCTCGAAGTCATCTTCAACGGCGCGCACTACGGCGTAACCTTCATGCATCTCGTTGTTCCAGAGCAGACTGCGACCCAAACCCAGGCGTGCGCCGCCATCGGTTTCATCTTCAGCAACCAGTTGCCGGTAAAGAACGATCGCTTCTTTCTGACGACCACTCCAGCTGTAGGCCTGGGCCAAACCCTTGCGCACATCCCGATTGTTCTCATCAGGATGCCGGGCGAGGTAACGCCTGAAGTAGAAAATGGCCTTGTCAGCGTCTTCACGCCACAGCTTCTGGTAGGCGATTTCCTGGGCCACTGTTTTGACCAGACGGGCATCATTGGCCAGGGCCTCCAGGTAATCGGCCACCGCTTCGTGGTGGCGTTCCTGACCAGCGGCATCCCTGGCCTGGGCAACTTTTTCCCATGCCTTGCGGGTGTTGATGATGTTGGTGTCCGGTTGGGAAGGAACGGCATCAACAGCGTTGGCACCTACCGGAACAAGCATCAGAACCCACCACAGATTGCGCAAAATACTCATGACTACTCCCTGATGGGTTTCCAAAGCGTGTATTTGCGCTTCTGACGGTTGACGTTCAGACCCAGGGGCGTGGTGGTCACGGTGATCACGGCCATGAGAATCCAATAGATCAAGGGATAGAAAACAGCGACCACGAAATATCGGGGCAGCAACACGTCATATCCCTTGTCCAAAACCACTCCGATGACCAGCTGGCCCAAACAGACCGTGGCAATCAGCATTCCCCAGAAGTTGGGAATGGGGGAGGCCCCGATGGGGGGATAACCTACGGCGTAACTCGACACCCAGATCACCGTCAGCATGACGTAGATATAAGCCCAGAGCACGGACATGTTGGCTTCAACGAGCACGGGCCAGAAACGACGGTGCTTCCATTGCATCAGCTCTTTCCCATGGCGAACCAGAACCTGACTCAGGCCCAGGGCCCAGCGCCGTCGCTGCCGCCACAAACCATCCACGGATTGGGGCACTCGCATCCACATCACGGCGCGGGATTCATAGCGCACATCCCAGTGCCGCAATTGCAGACGCCAGGTCAAGTCGATGTCCTCGGTGGCCATGTCCGGACTGTAGAGTCCCACGTCGAAAAGGGCGGAACGACGGAAAATTCCGACCACGCCACTCATGGTCATGATGCGGCCCCAAACCCGCTGGGCCCGGCGCATCATCGAAATGATGGATGCGAACTCAATGGCCTGCAGCTTGGAAAGAAAACTCTCCCGGTTGACCACGCGGGGGTTGCCGGTCACGGCGGCGCAGCGTGGAAATTTGAAGTGCGGCACCAGGTAATCCAGAATGTGGGAATCGGGCACCGCGTCGGCGTCCATAACCAGGATCAGCTCGCCCCGGGTCAAGGGCAGGGCATCGTTCAGGGCGAGGGCTTTGCCTTCATTCACCTTTTTACGCACCAAACGCACCCGCGCATTGTCCAGGAAAGGTTCAATTTTCAGCAGGGTATCGTCGGTGCTGCAGTCATCGACGACCACCACTTCAAAGTTGGGATACTCCACCTTCAAAACACCATCGAGTGTATCAGCGATGTTGCTTTCTTCGTTGAAGGCCGGAATGATAAAAGTGACCAACGGCTTTTCCTTGAGGGCATAGAAAAGGTCGAAAGCACCTTTCTTGCCGCCCTCCCGGCGCCGATAGAAAATGATGGAGGTGAAAATCCACATCACGCTGGACACCAAGGGATACCAGGCAAAATAGACGAGCAGAACCATATAAAAAGGGGAGTTCTCCAGGGAAACAACCAAATTGTAAAAATCCATCAGCGACCCCTCCTGGCAACGGAATACACCTTTTTGCCGGGGTATTCGTGGTCCGGATCGGCGGCTTCTTCTTCTTCAGTGAAAGGAACCAATTCGATATCAATGACGGATGCGGCCTGCAACTCGCTGATGTCCGGGGCGACGATCCGGCGGTTCAGATGGTCCACTTCGAAGGGTTCGGGAACCGCCGGCGCAGGCGTATTGCGCAGATTCCGTCGAGCCAAACGTTTGTTGTGCTGCACCCACCAAAAAGTGGTTATCAAGCCCACGACTATGACAATGGACAAGATCCCGAGGGCCTGCACAGTCTCTGCGCCGATTTCCCTCTTGCTGACTACAAACCAGTAGTACCCGAATAGGCACCACATAAGCAGGGAAATAATCACATGAAAAAAATGTCGCATGGAATTTACCAAACCTATGACTGGGCTGAAAAACCGACGGCCGACCACATGGCGAAAGGTTGACCAGCCAACCTGCGCCACTTACACTATCGCGACTGCTCTGCAGTTGATTGTGACCGAGAGCCCGGCTCCTGTTGCCACATTGCCTCTGATGCTAACCCGGTGTTATTCTATCTTTTCGGCTGGGGCAGGCCCCAATTAAAGCAAAAAACCGGTCTTACGTGAGAATGGAGTGGAAGTGAAAGCAAAAGAAATTCGGTCTCGTTTCCTGGAATATTTTGCCCAAAAGGACCACCAGATCGTGAGTTCCAGCTCCCTGGTTCCCCTCGACGACCCCACTCTCATTTTCACCAACGCAGGCATGAACCAGTTCAAAAGTGTGTTTCTGGGCCTGGAAAAACGCGATTACGTTCGCGCGGCCTCGGTGCAGAAGTGCATGCGCGTCAGCGGCAAACATAATGATCTGGAAGAAGTTGGCAAGGACGCTCGTCATCATACCCTCTTTGAGATGCTGGGCAACTGGTCATTTGGCGATTACTACAAGAAGGAGTCCATTGCCTGGGGCTGGGAATTGCTGACAGAAGTCTTCAAGCTCGATTCGCTGCGCCTTTGGGTTTCCATCTACAAAGATGATGAGGAGAGCTTCAATATATGGACTGAAGATTTGGGCTTCCCTGTGGAGCGCCTGGTCCGTTTGGGAGACCTGGAAAAAGGTGACGACGAAAATTTCTGGTCCATGGCCGACACTGGTCCCTGCGGGCCCTGCACAGAGATCCATTACGATCAGGGTGAGTCCATGAAGTGCGACCACCCTGATGGATGCGCAGTGGGCGTTTGCGATTGTGACCGTTGGCTCGAATTGTGGAACCATGTTTTCATGGCCTACGACCGCCAGGAAGACGGCACCCTGGTTCCCTTGCCCATGAAAAGCGTCGACACCGGTCTGGGTTTTGAACGCCTGGTGGCGGTGATGCAGGGCAAGAAAAGCAACTACGAAACCGATTTGTTCACCCCGCTGGTGGCCAAGGCCGCCCAACTCAGTGGCCAGAAACCCGAAGGCGCAAACAAGATCAGCATGCAGGTCATCGCCGACCACGCCCGCGCGGTGGCTTTCACCATCACCGATGGGGCCCTGCCCTCCAATGAAGGCCGCGGTTATGTGGTGCGCCGGATTCTGCGCCGGGCCGCCCGTCATGGGCACCTGCTGGGCATGGAAGAGCCGTTTCTCTGGAAAGTCAGCGAACTGGTCATCGACGAAATGAGCGATGTCTATCCCGAGCTGGCCGAACGCAAGGACCGCACCCTGGCCACCATCCGCAAGGAAGAGGAACGTTTCGGGCGTACCCTGACAGCGGGGCTGGTGGTTTATGGGGAATTCAAGAAACAGATGAAGGCTGATCATCGCACCGAATTGAGCGGGGAAGAGGCTTTCAAGCTTCACGATACGTTTGGTTTTCCAGTAGACTTGACCGCAGTGGTGGCCGAGCAGGACGGTTACACCGTGGATCACCCGGGATTTGCCGTCTGCATGGAGAAACAGCGGGCCCAGAGCGGGAGCGACCGGGTCTTCAAGGCCGGCATTGGTGCCTGGCAAATCCTGGCCGAGGATGTCGATCTTGCCGGGTATTCGAATACTTTCACCGGCTACCTCAATTTGCAGGACACTGGGAGGGTAGTGGCCGTTCGCGCCGGCGGTCAGGATACCGAGGGGCGCGAGTTGACCCAGGTCTTGACCGACAAGACCCCCTTTTATGGCACCAGCGGCGGCCAGGTCGGCGATGTCGGGATCTTCACCGTGCAACCTTCGGGCCTGGCGATGGATGTTATCGCCACCGAAAAAAGCAGTGAAGGCAACGTGCTGGTTGTGGTGGGCACACCTGCTGAGATCACTGCCAAGCTGGAGAAGGCCGAGTCCATTCTGATGACCGTCGATGCAGTTCATCGTCGTGATGTTACACGGCACCACACCGCCACCCACCTTTTGCACGCAACTTTGCGCGAAGTGCTTGGTGATCATGTGGAGCAGGCCGGCAGTGAGGTTACCAGCGGGCGATTGCGTTTCGATTTCCGCCATGACGGAGGAATGACAGCCGAAGAACTGGCTCGGGTGGAAACCATCGTGCAGCAAAAAATCATGGCTGACCTGCCGGTGCAAAGCCATGCCGATGTTACTTTGCAGGACGCCCGGAACATGGGCGCCATGGCCCTCTTCGGTGAGAAATACGGTGACACCGTGCGGGTGGTGGAAATTGTTCCGAGCGGGACGGATTTGGCTGAAGATGCCAATGGTCCGAGCATCGAGCTGTGCGGTGGAACCCATTGCACGGCCACCGGCGCCATCGGCCCGTTCCGCATCATCAGTGAGAACGGTATTTCGGCCGGTGTCCGGCGCATCGAAGCGGTGGCCGGCAATGCGGCCATGGCCGAGGAAGACGCCGACCGGAATCAATTGAAATCTCTTGGGGGCTTGTTACGACCTGATGGCGGCAGTTACGCTGATCAGGTCCAGGCCCTGTTGGATGAGCGGCAGGACCTGCGCAGGGAACTGGCCAAGTTGCAGCAGGATTCGGCCAGGGCTTCCCTGGAGGATGTGCTGAACTCTCCGCGTGAAGTTGCCGGGTTCAAGGTCATCAGCGCCCTGGCTCCGTCTCCGGACAAGGCTGCCTTCATGAAACTGGGTGATCACGTTCGGGATCGTCTCGGTGATAACGGTGTGGTTGTTCTGGGGGCCGAGCTGGATGGAAAAGCCACGCTTTTGGTGACGGTGACTGCCGATTTGGTGGACAGCAAGAAATTGCACGCCGGGAATCTGGTCAAGGCTATCGCCCAGGCTGTTGGTGGCCGCGGTGGTGGACGTCCGAATATGGCCCAGGCCGGGTTGCCGGATGCGGAGGCCCTGGACAAGGCCTTGTCCATGGTGGATGAGGTCTTGAGCGGGGGTTGATTTTTGGTCATTTTTGAAGTCCCTGCAGTGAAGCCCGATAGGCGCCCATTTTTGGTCGCCCTGGTATGCAGCACTCTTTACGCCCTGCTGGCTTTTCTTATTCACCTGCGCTGGTTTCCCATCGGTGATATGGGTGTGGAAGCAGATTTTTATGCCGAATTGGTGGTGTCGGCTCAGCGTTTGCTTGATGGTCGATTTTCCCTGGCCAATTACCCATTCAAGGGGCCGTTGTACTCTTTTGTGCTGGTGGCCATCCATGCCCTGACCTCTATAATGGGGGCGGATTGGTACCGTTCCGCCGTGCTTCTGAACGCCCTCTGTGCCGCCGGGGTTTTGCTGATCACCCACCAGTTGCTGCGACGATTGTTCGGCACCGTCATCGCCATGGCGGCAACCATATCCACCGGCCTCTCTCAGGAATTTTTTGTGCACGCGCACAAAGCCTCCTCGGATATGCTGTATTTGCTTTTGTTCATGGCCACGGTTTCGGCCGTGATCGATGGACGAAGTGCGAGACGATTGCTGGTTGCTGGCGCCCTCGCCGGTTTCGCCTTTCTTACGCGTTACAGTGGAGGTGTTTTACTGGGGGCGGGAATCGTTTCCATCCTTTTCGTATATCCACCCCATGGGTGGAGACAACGGGCGATGTGGCCCGCAGCCTTTGTTCTGGGTTTTATCGCAGTAACCACACCCTGGTTTGCCGTAAATCTGGCCTACAACGGACACCTGCTCAATGAAGGCAACCTGATGAATGTCGTGCAGGAGTTTTATGGCGGCGCGCGAGCCGGGAAAATTCCAGCCGATGGTTTCCATACACTGTTTGATGTGATCGCCAATGATCCTGCATTCTTCATCGTTCATTTTTTTAAAAATATTCCCCTTCATTTCAACCGGGACATGGTCCAGGTCCTGGGAATTTGGATCTGGCCATTGGTGGCTGGTGGAATTCTGGGGATAATCTGTACTTTTTCGCTGCCGGGCCGGTGGAAGACCAGGGCGCAAAGGTGGCGCCTTAACCGCGACCAAATGGTGTTTTTCCTCTTTGCCGCCTGCTCCTTCCTTGGCATGTGCCTGGTTTTTCACCGCCCCAGATTTTCGTTCCCCCTTGTTCCAGTATACTTTGTCCTGGCCTATGGCTCCATCATGGGATTCACCAGGGCGTCGATGATGTTCAAGGAACAATGGCGGACGATGGTAGCGGTGGCCCTGGTGGTGGCGGCTTTGGCCGCCGCTCAAATCCGCGACATCATCAGGGGCGAACAATATTACCTGGCCCGTCGTCCCCTGGAGGTCTTGGAATGGGCTCCACGGGTTCGCTCCCTGGCCGAGCAGACCGGTTCCAAGACACTGATGGCCCGCAAGCCTCATCTGGCACACTATGCCGGTCTTGAGCCTGTAGCTTATCCCCAAACGGTGCCGGGATATTTCGACTTTTTGCGGTATGCTTTTGACCACGGTGTCGACCTTATCGCCGTGGGTGAAATGGAGAGGGAAATCGTTGGTGAGACGATGATTTTAAACTCACTGGACAGGGCTGTGGGTATGACTCGATCAGTGGCTCTAGCCGGACTGAATCTTTACCATTTTGATCGCCGCGCCGGTCTGAAGGCCTGCTCCTCGGTGCCGGAAATTGTCGAGCTTTTGGAAGATCTCGCCTTGACCAAAAGCCAAGCAGAACTGCCCGATCCAGGCCGGTCAATTTTTAACGCGGGCTTTGAATTGGGCAGCGCTTACATGTCCCTCGGCCAGTGGCAGGATGCCTTGAAGCAATACCTGTTGTGCAGCGACCTTATAAAAAACCACCCCGGCACTATCGGAATGGGCGATCGTGATTACCTTAAGGTTTGTTTGGCTTTTTGCTACCTGAAGCTGAAGAACCCCGCTGGTGGGCTGGTTCTGCTTGGTGAAAACTTGTCGGAACTGGGTCCGGTGAGTGACGCCTACCTCACGGGTTTGCGGCACTTTGTTCTGGGTCGATTGCTCTTTGATCTGCAGCGATACGATGCTGCCCAAAGACATCTCCGCCTGGCCTATGATTCTTACCGCGCGGCCAACCACCAAAACGGAATGAATGAAGCTCGATTATACCTCCGGCAAATAGCCGGACAAAAATTGGAGTCCCCATGAATACGAACAATACCCTGATGGCCGTCTGCACAATGGCCTTGCTCCTTATCAGCTCCTTTGCCGGAGCCCAAGGCGATTTTGACGGTGTCAAAATAGAAACCACCCGCCTTGCCGATGGTGTTTTCATGCTCACTGGTGCGGGTGGCAACATGGGGCTATGCGTGGGAGAGGATGGCCCCTTTCTCATCGACGATCAGTACGCTCCACTGACCGAAAAAATCAAGGCAGCCATTGCCGAAGTGACCGATCAGCCGGTTGGGTTCGTGTTCAACACCCACTACCACGGCGACCACACCGGCGGCAACGAGAACCTGGGGGAAGCAGGCAGTCATTTGGTTGGCCACACCAACGTGCGCCGCCGCCTCTCGGCCGACCAGTTCTCCACCCTTTTGCAAAGAAAAACTGAAGCGTCGGCACCAGGTTTTTTTCCGACCATCACCTTCACCGATTCCCTGACTTTTCATTTCAACGGCCAGGACATCATTGCTTTCCACATTCCCCATGCCCACACCGATGGTGATGGTGCTCTTCACTTTCCCGAAGCCAATGTCATTCATGCGGGAGATGTGGTGTTTTTTGGTCTCTATCCGTACATCGATACCGCTGCTGGAGGCAGCATCGACGGTATGATCGCGGGAGTGAAAACCCTGGTGGATTTGAGCGACGACCAAACACAAATCATCCCCGGCCACGGTCCCTTGTTGCACAAAAACCAACTGATCGAATATCTGGATATGCTGACCCGGGCGCGGGCAAATATAGTGGCGGAGATGGACAAGGGCGCAGATTTGGCCGAGGTTCAGGCAGCAAAACCCTGTGCTGAATGGGATGAAAAGCTGGGGCAGGCCTGGTTGACGTCGGATCAATTTGTGCAATCGATTTTTGATTCTTTGAAACTGGGTGGTGGTCATGAAGGTATTTAATTACAGACCATGGTTGATTCTTCTGGTTATCGGGGTGCTCATCCCCGGATGCAGCGAGTCCACTGATACACCGGATACTCCCACCGATGCAACGCCATTTTCCTCATCGTTCTTCATAACCCACGAGAATACCGTTTTGGCATCCCTCCCCCAAACCGCCATCGATCAGGCCATCGCCAATTTGCACATTGTCTACCAGCACACATCTCATGGCAGCCAGCTGATCACCGGCATGAACTCCTTGGCGGCTTTTCCGGATTTTGCCGGCAAGTTCACCTGGGACGACAGCGGACAGAATCCAGCCGCTCTTGATTTTGACGATTTGGGCATTCCCGGTTGCGCGGACCTGAGTCAGGGCGATTCCATCGACAGTCACGGAGTGACCCCCTGGGTTACGGCCACTCGGCAACTGCTGGACAATGCGGACAACCGCCACATCAATGTTGTGCTCTGGTCCTGGTGTTCCATCAACGGACACAATGCCCAGCGCTATGTTGATAATATGGAAATTCTGATTGGTGAATACCCCGACGTGGCTTTCGTTTTTATGACCGGTCACGCCGAAGGGCAAGGCACTGACTCAACAGTCAATGGAGTTCACTACAACAATCAGCTCATTCGAAGTCATTGCCAAAGTAACGATCGCTGGCTTTTCGATTTTGCTGACATCGAGTCCTACAACCCCGATGGTGAGTATTTTTGGGACCAAAACATGCAGGACAATTTGGATTACGGCGGGGGCAACTGGGCCAGTCAATGGTGTGCGGCCAATGAAGGATCCCTGCTTGAACAATTGGCCACTGGTAACGCAGTGGATGGGTATGATGGATGCCATGGGTGTGCCCATTCGGACAGTCCCCAGGAAGCAAATTTGAATTGTGTGCTCAAGGGCAGCGCTGTTTGGTATTTGATGGCCAGGCTGGCCGGGTGGACGCCCCAGTAAGGGGCTAACAACGTGGGTTTGCCCCAAATAATTGTTGGGTGTGGATAAGTTATTCCACCAGGGTGAGTCGCACCTTGCCGGCAATTTCCCCGTCCAAAAGCACCCTGCCCAAATAAGTCCCACTTGGCAGGCCCTGGCCGAAAGAGTTGCTGGTATTCCATAGTATGGCCGTCGGTCCAATTCCCACATCCCGCACCGTCGAATACCAAACCCGATACCCACGCAAATCAAACACCTCGATCTGCAGCGATCCCGGGTTAACAATGTTCATGCGGAACTCGGTTCGGCCATTGAAGGGAGTGGGAGTTGCGCGCAATTGGTTGATCTTGGCAAAGGTTGAAACCGATTCGTTGGCAACCCCGGACAACTCCTGCATCCGCTCTTCAATACCATCGACGGCGATCCAGCCACCGGGCCCGGTTTCCATATCCACCATGACCAGTCGCACATTCCTTCCCTGATGCTCGCTCACATCCCAGAACCTTTCGACCAGCACATTTTATCCATGGGGATGGATGCTGGTCAGGGTTTGTCCGGTGTCGCCATCGAGCAGGGCGACATAACATGATTCGGGATAGAGGCCGCCGGCAAGCATGAGGCGCAGCGTTGCACCCTCCAGGATGAATTCCCGGCTTTGCAGTTGTCCTGTGGCGGTATCGCCCAGGGCTGCTCCAGGGAAGCCTATGCCACTGAGGGGACCACCGTAGTTTTCGCCGCTGTCGAACCAGCCATGACCTTCAGGATGGCGTCCGGGTTCATGGCGCAGAGTCGGGTTGTCGCCAAAGGTGGGAGCGGCCGCACCAACGGATCCATCACGAAACAACCAGCGGGCTAGCAAGGGGTCGGACTGAAAAACCTCCGGTGTGTGGCCGTCGTCCACAAAGCGCAGACTGTCGAAGCGCACGGTTACAAACCAGGAGTCGTCGCGGGGATCCTGTCCCTTGGTCAGGCGGGCAAATATTTCCGGGCCGCCCGTCTCTTCAAAACGCTTGATTTCTGGTGCCCATCCGGCGTCAACGTAGCTGCGTTCGCTCATGGTCCAATTGGCCGGATCAGCTGCCACCATATGACTGGTGGGATGATTGTCGATGTTCAGGTCCTGCTCCACGAAGAACAGATGGTGCCAGCCGTTGCGCACCAGGTATTGCACGCTCTCAAAGTCGTTGTTGCGGCCGGATTCACCGTCGTGTTCGAAAAAGACACCAGCATCCTGCCAGGTTACAAGGTCCGCTGAAACGGCCCGGTGCACGATGCCATGACGATAGCCGGGGTAGTCGCCCAGGCGCAAACCGGTTGTGGAAAGCATGTTCCACTGTTGGCCGTCGTGGAAAAGAAATGGGTCGCGGAAAGAACTCCAGTTTTGGCTGGGGGACCAAAAGTAGGTTAGGGAATGAGGCTCAAAAACAGGATTGGCGGTGCTCTTGGACCACACCTCAAGATCATCGGACCAGGCCAGGCAGGCGCGCTGCACCATGCCTTCGGAAATTCCGGTGTAGAGCATGGCCCAGCGCTCGCTCTGATCATCGTAGACCACATCCGGAGCCCACATGGCGGTTTCGTCGTACCAGCCCGGACCGCTGGTGAGCACCGGGCCCAGGATATCCCAGTTTTTCAAATCCGACGAGATGGCGTGCCAGATGGTGTCGGCGTTGGCCGGGTGGGGATTGAACTGGTCGATGGTGTGATAATAAACATGGTAGTCATCCGCCTGCCGGATCAGGCAAAAGTCCCAAACCTGACGATTGGCATGCACCAAATAGGGTGTCTCGAAATCAAAGGTTTGCAGGGCGGTGCTTGGCAGGGGGTAACCGAGGTGCAAACAAAGAACCAGCAAAGCCAACCCAACCAGTTTCGAAAAACCGGGACGCTGCTCTCCAAAAGAATGCTGCGGACCTGATGGCATAACAAAATTTTCCAACCGTGAAAAAACCAGGGAATCTATTCATATCCAATAACATTATATCACATTTTGACATCTTGACGAAACCCCCTCACGGCAGAGGCGGAACTGTTCACCGGCCATCTGTTGATGGTCCTGCTTCGCCAGCGACATTTTTATCCTTATCAATAAAAGGGGGCGACTGAATCAGCCGCCCCTCTCCATGGATTTCCAACATCAAACTACTCGGTGAAGGGTTCCCCTTCACCCGGGACCATGTCTTCTTCGACCACTGGCTCCACATAACCCTGGACCACATCTTCTTTTACACCCAGAAACTCATCCCGCAGATACTCATGCATTTTCTGGTCCGGATCCGATTTGTCCGTGGGCAGCAGGAACTGGAATTCCGACGCGCTGTCCATGGCCAGGATCGAATGACAGAGAGTGCAATCGTAGGGGATGGCCGTTCCGGCATCATCCGTCATTCCTTCATTGTGGCAGCGGAAACAACCCGTGTCCAGGCGGTGACCGAGGTGACTGGGGTAGGAATTCCAGCCCACTTTCATGAAGTGAAAGATGTTCTGGTTGTAGATGGCCCTCAAAACTTCAATCATTTTATCGGCTGCCGCGCTGGTGGCCAGGTTGTCGTCGCCCAGGTCGCGTGAATAGAATCCACGCACCGAGTTTTCGATACCGGTCATGGCCGCTTCCTTGTCCCCATATCGGATGGTCAAGGCTTCCAGCGCCACCCTCTTGGCCCAAGGTAGGGACCTGTCGATGGTCCCGGCGGCAAGGGCTTCGTTGACGGCATCTTCAGGGTCCTGATAAATGTGTGTTGCCCGATTATGGCAATCCACACAATCCATGCTCCTGACTTCTGCGTATTCCTCGCTGACAGGGTGCTTGAGAGCTGCCTTGTTCAGCTTCCGGTTTGTGAAACGATGGAAGACGCCACCCTTGCGGACTTCCACCCACTCCATGTGCATGCGTTTTTCGTCGGCAGCCTGGTAACGGACTTCGTTGGCTTCGGCCACATGCCAGTGAATGGTGCCTTCCTGGTGTCCCTTGCCGCCGCCGACCTTCAAAGCCAGGGTGGTGTGGGAGGACGTTGAGGTTTCGTCCATGGCGAACTTCTCGTAGGTCACGATACGGTTGCCGTAGAACTTATCGGGCCAATGGCAATGTTCGCAGGTTTCCCGGGCCGGACGCAGCTGATGCACCGGTGTGGGAATGGGGCGTTCGAACAGATCGAACGTGGCCGAAACCACCTGCCACAGTCCATTGAGTTTGGCATCGAGCAGGGCTTTGGCGCCTTCTCCCACATGGCATTCCACGCATTTGACGTGGGCATGGGGGGAGTTCTGGTAAGCCACCCATTCGGGTTCCATTACATCGTGACAGGCGGTGCCGCAGAACTCGGAGGTATCCATGAAGGCCAGCATGCGCGCGCCGCCGATACCGATGAACATGAGGTTCAACAAGGTCAGTAGGGCGATGGTGGCCACCAGGGACGACCCCAGGCGTTTGGCCTTGGTCATGTCGTCGGGGAATCGCTGAGTTAACAATTCCGATGTGCTACGACCCGTCGCCCGGCGGAATTGCCACCAGCCGATGGGCACGAGAATCAGACCCAGAAGAAACAGGGCCGGCAGGGCCATGTAACTGATAAGTCCCACATAGGAATTGGTCAGGATTCCCGCCAACTGCAAAAGCTCGAAGAAAATGAACATCAGGAAGGCGGAGGTCGTCAATGCGACCCCCACCGTCCCCGTCCAGTTTGTCGAGATTCCGCGAATGAAAAGCTGGAATCGCTTCATCACTCAGCCCCTTTACTTAAGTACAGGCTGGTAAAAGCCGTCGAACATTTTCGCCATTTTGCCGGACTTGATGTCGGCCTTGATGTCCGCAGTCGGACGTTTCAACCACTGGTGATAAGGATCGTTCAAGACTTCGTCAATCAAGGCATCCATCTCTGCGTTATGGAATTTCCGCAGTTCGGGGATGTACTTGAAGTAGAAGTGCTGGGACACATCGTAGATACCGTGCCACCAGGTGTAATCCGGGCCCATCATGGCCGCACCGTGGCGCGCACGACGACCTTCATGATGCCAGATTTCCCACCATATCCACTCGTATTTGTTGGAGAAGTTGGCTTTGCCTTCGCCCAGCTTCAGGTCTTTGGCTTTCTTGAAAAGTTTCAGGCCGGGCTTGGCGAACTTCTCGTTGTAGAGGTGCACCAGGCCATCGAACTGGGCATAGTGGCCGTTGACGAAAGCTTCGCCGTGGCAATTGCGGCAGACGTCTTTCATGTTGTCGCGTTTGACTTCCCAGTTGTCTTTCATTTTGGACACGGGAGGGCGCAGGGTCCAGCTGATGCGCTGGCCAACATCGTGAGTGATTTTCTGATTGGGAGTGGCACTCATGTGACAGGTGGCGCAAGTGGGGGCTTCAAAATAGTCCACACCCACAACCCAGCGGTCCGAGTCCAGGTTCATCTCGTCTTTCATGGTGTAGTAGGCGTTGCCGTGCTTGCTCTCTTCATAGATCTCCTTTTGGGGATGATCAGGTCCGAGGTGACACTTTGAGCAGGCTTCGGGTTGGCGCGCTTGCTTCACACTGAAGGCATGACGGGTATGACAAGCTGTGCAGGAGCCCTTGCTGCCATCGGGGTTGATGCGCCCGATACCACTGTTGGGCCAGCTGATGGCGGCCAGTTTGTTGGGGCTGTTGGGATCGATCTGAACCTTGCTGCCGTGGCAGCTTTCGCAACCGGCGATGGCTGCAGGGGCACCACCGGCGGCATGGGCCAGATAGGCATCCTTGGAGTCAAGGATTTCACCAGCATGAGCATGGTAGGAGTCGTTGACTTCCTTGCTCTCCTGCTCGTGGCAGATTCCACAATCTTTGGGGGTGACAAGGGTGGCAATCAGCGCGCCTTCGTGCTGGAAAGCGTCCGCTTCACCTTTGGCCGCCTTGTGGCAGTCCAGGCAGGTCACGTTGTGTTTGGCGTGTGTACTTTTGTACCACTGGTTGTACAGGCCGAGTGTCTTTTCCTTGTGGCAGGTCATGCATTTGCCGGCCACGCCATCCTGTGCGGCCATGGCCACACCGGAAAGCAGAACAGCCAGAGCACAAACGGCGATCAGGATTCGTTTCATCACGGGGCTCCTTGTCCAAAAAAAATTTCGAGTGACGAAGGTTGTGAATGGTTTGACAATCTTGGGTTCATCCAGGTGTCAGGTCAATGGAATATGTGACAAAACTATGACATGGGATTTTCACGAGGGCGGTATTTGAATTATTGTCACCCCTGTTTTGTGGAAACCATATGGTGGGGCTAGGGTTTAATGTTAAAAATTCACTCGGTTCTAAATAACCTCAATCCTCAATTGGTTGCTGGCAGCACATATGTGGATGGTTTTGTCTTATTTAGGTTTTGATGGACCAAAATTGGTTTAACTAGGTCGGAAATAACCAGTTGATAGGAATTTTAGATTTCATTCGAGCCTGGTTTTGAAAAAAATAAGACAATAGAGTCCCGTTAACTGGCTTCGTGCTTTCCCGGAGAGTTCAGCTCCTTGAAGGTCTCACCTGGAACTGGCGGATCCGCAGTGAACACCCTATTGTCAACCCATGGATATTCGTGATCAGTTGGAATACTGGGCCTTCCGATCGTTGGTCGGAGGGATGAATCTGCTACCATATGACCGGGCCCGACATCTTTTGTCGGGAATGGGGTTATTTGCCGGCAGGGTCCTGCGCATTCGGCGTTCGGTGGTCACAACACAATTGGCCCGAATTTATCCCCATGAAACCCGTAAGGATCTTGATTACCTTGCAGATCTCGTTTACCATCACCTTGGATTGACCGTGGCTGAAGTCTTTTGCGGTGATCCTCAGGACCAAATTGAGGCTGTTCGTGTTCATCCAGGTTGGGATGAGCTGGACAAGGCTCTTGCCCTGGGCCGTGGTGCCATCGTTGCCACGGGACACATCGGCAATTTTGAACTCGGTGGTGCCACCCTCGCCCGGCGCTATCGCTTGTTGGATGTTGTCAAAACACAGCGAAACGCTCCATTCAATCGGTACATTGAGGCCTTGCACAAGCGCCTGGGAATTGAAACTGTTCCCATGCAACACAGCGCTCCCCGGGTATTGCGTCATTTGCAAGGCGGTGGGTTGGTGTCTCTGCTCATGGATCAGGATGCCGGTGATCGGGGCATGACGGTTCCCTTCCTGGGGCAACCTGCGGCCACCTGGCCGGGTGTTGCCAGGATTTCCATCAGAACTGGCTGTCCTGTAATCCCCATGGCCCTGATCAGGCATTCCGATGATGGGCACGAATTGAAAATCTCTTCACCTCTTTGGCCCGACGGCTTCACCGAAGATTCGGAAGGGGTGCGGCGATACCTGGAAAGAATATCCGCAGCCGTGGAGGTATTTATCCGGGAACATCCCGAGCAATGGTTTTGGGTGCATCGACGTTGGAAAAGTCGAAAGGGCGGGCGTGAAAACAAATAATGGCAGGCCGTGGGCAAACCGGAAGAAGAACAAGTCCCAGTCGGGCGATTTGTTGGCTGATTCCTGGGAACACATATTTCGCTCCGCCCAGGTTCCTCTTTTTGTCGAGGATCTCACCCTGGTTCGTCAGACCATCAACAAAGTTCTGGACTCCGGGGTGAAAGACTTCGGCACCTGGCTCGAAGCCCATCCTGAATTCATCATCACCACCATTGAAAATCTGAATATCCTGGATGCCAACGACCGGGCGGTGGAAGTGGCAGGCGCCCGCGACAAGGCCGAATTGATTTGCTCTCTGGACCGTATGGTGGTGCCGGAAACCCTTGAGAGTTTCAAGGATATACTCAAAGGGCTGGCTGCCGGGGATGACATTTATCAGGGTGAGACCCAGTATCGCTCCCTGGATGGCCGTATTTACCATACCCTGAACCGGGCCCTGCTTCCTCATGGGCAATCCGGAGAACAGGACCTCCTTGTCCTGGCAACACATGACATTACCGACTTGAAATTGGCCCAAAGCAAACTTCAAGAGAGCGAAAGCCGTTATCGCGCGGTGGTGGAAGCAGCATCCGACATCATCCTGTGCCATGATCTGAGCGGTAAGATTATTTTTGTGAACAAAGCGGGCCTCACAATCATGGGTTGGACTCAGGATCAGCTGAAAGGCTTCCGTGTGAGCGACTTTGTTGCTGAACGCGCCATTCCGGAAATGAATGAAAGACTAAAGCAACGAGAGAAGGGTTTTACCGGGACTTTTATATTTGAGATCCCCTTGATTCATAGTGACGGCAGGGAAATTCCCATGGAAATCAGCACCACCATGATTCCCGGGCCAATCCACGAGGTGCCCCAGATCATGGCCATCATGCGGGATGTTTCCGGTCGCAAAGCCATGGAGTCGAGCATGGTGAACCATCACAAGATGGAGAGCCTGGGGGCTTTGGCCGGTGGCATTGCTCATGATTTCAACAATCTTCTGGCCACCATCATGGGCAACGCAGAGTTGTTGAAAGGTGACAGGCGTCTGGGCAATGAGTTTGATGAATTCCTGGATTCCATCCTCCATGCGTCCGGCCAGGCGGCCGATCTTTGCCAACAAATGCTGACCTATTCCGGCAAGGGACAATTCAGTGTGAACAATGGTGACTTGAGTGTGGTCGTCCATGAGGTGTCTCGTCTTTTGCAGGCCACCGTCAGTGGTCGGGCCCGCCTCAATTTCCAGTTGGACAACAGTCTTCCCACCGTGATGATTGATACGGCCCCCATTAGGCAGGTGATCATGGAGATGGTCTCCAATGCTACGCAATCCCTCGGTGATGATGGCGGTGAAGTGACGGTTCGCACCGGTAGGGCCGGATTCACCCAGGGGGCTCTTTTGGCAGGGCATTGCAATCCCATGCTGGAAGCGGGTTCTTATATTTATTGTGAGGTGGCCGACTCCGGTTCGGGGATGGATCCTGCCACTTTGGAGCGCCTCTTTGATCCGTTTTTCTCCACCAGGTATCCAGGCCGGGGGCTGGGCCTTTCGGCAGCCCTGGGCATCATCAAGGGACACGGTGGGGGTTTTCTCATCGATACGACTCCCGGTGTGGGATCAACCGTATCCTTTCTGTTGCCGGAAGCACCGGTCCAAGCAGAAAAAGCGGGCAGATCCAAGCCCAAAAAATCTCCCGACACGCTTCATCTGGAACTGGCCGGAAAACTGATCTTGGTGGTGGACGAGGACCCGGCCGTGCGGCGTGTTTGCGAAAGTTTTTTGCGCCGTCTCGGGTGCAGTGTCTTGTCGGTGGGTAATGGCCCGGACTCTGTAAGAATTTTCAGTAAGCGTTTTGATGAAATTGATTTGGCAATTCTCGATTTGAGCATGACCGACATGGACGGCGTGGCCACTTTCCGTCGGTTGCGGGTCATCCGGCAGGATCTGCCTGTTATCTTCTCCACTGGATATGGAGAAGAAGAGTTGCACCAACGTGCCCGCGGCCTGGATGAATACGGGTACATCTCCAAGCCATTCAAGTTGGCCAATGTTCGGCAGGCCCTTGGGCAGGCCCTGGGCAAGGTTGCCGAATGAGCCATCTGCACGCCCTGGACTGGGCCATCATCGGAGCCTACATCCTGGTCACCCTGGTTCTGGGTTTGGCCTTCCGCAAGCGGGCATCCCGTTCGAGCGAAGAGTATTTTCTCAGCGGTCGGTCCTTACCCTGGTGGATTCTGGGCACCAGCATGGTGGCCACCACCTTTGCCGCCGATACTCCATTGGCGGTCACCGGTTTTATCCGCAACCACGGCATCTGGTACAACTGGTTCGGCTGGCATTATGTTTTTGCCCAGATGATGGCCGTGCTGCTCTTTTCCCGTTTCTGGCGAAGAGCCGAGGTTCTGACTGACAACGAGCTGATAGAATTGCGGTACAGCGGCAAGCCGGCGGCTTTTTTGCGGGGATTCAAAGCAGGATATTTTGCCATCGTATACAACTTCATTGTTTTGGGATGGGTCCTGAAAGGGCTCGGAACCGTGGCCGAAGCAATGCTCGGTGTGGACGAGACCCTCGCGGTCATCGTTGGGGCGGGGCTGGCTCTCAGCTACGCCCTGCTGGCCGGTTTCTGGGGAGTGGTGATCACCGATGTCATCCAGTTCGTCCTGGCCATGGCCGGATCCATTTCCGTGGCGGTGCTTTCAGTGCGGCATGTGGGAGGTATTGCAGCCCTGAGAGATAGGCTCGGCGAGTCGCTGGTGGCTTCGCAGAACACCATGGCCATGGTCCCGGGTGGAGGCATGGGTTGGGATTCCGATTTTGTCAAATTCCTGGTCTTCGTAAGTTTGATGTGGTGGGCCAGTCACAACGCCGATGGTGGCGGGTATATCATCCAGCGCATGGCCGCGGCCAAGAACGAACGTCATGCCCGCGGCGCCACCCTTTGGTTTGTGGTGGCCAACAACGCCGTGCGCTATTGGCCCTGGATTCTGACGGGCCTTGCCTCGATGGTGATCTTCCCGGTGATGCCCCAAGGCATGACTGAAGAAGCGGCATATCCCTTGGTGATGCTGGAAGTGCTGGGACCTGGCCTCATGGGATTGCTGCTGGTCTCGTTTTTTGCGGCTTTCATGTCCACTATCGATACCCATCTCAACTGGGGGGCCAGCTACCTGATCAATGATATCTACCTACGGTTTTTACGACCGGGAGCAGGGAGTCGAGAGACGGTTTTGGCGGCCAAACTGTGTGTCCTTTTTATGATGGTTTTTTCCGTGCTGGTGGCCTTCCTTTTGACCAGCATCGGTAAGGCCTGGCTCTTTGTCTGGGCCATGGGGGCCGGTATCGGGCCGGTGTTGATTTTGCGCTGGTTCTGGTGGCGAATCAATGCCTGGAGCGAAATCGCTGCCCTGGGGGCATCGGTGGTGCTGGCTTTTGGTTTCGAAATCGTGGCCGCAGTGCAAGCGGGTGCGTCTTATGAGTTGTTTGCCACACCGGTGAAAATTGGTCAGATGGATTTGCAGACCCACCACAAGGCCATGATCCTTGTGCCGGTCACCATATTGACCTGGGTGATTGTTACTTTCCTGACCCGGCCGGTGACCACGGAACGCCTGACCAGTTTCTACCGCAAAGTCAGACCTGGTGGTTTTTGGGGCCCGGTGGCCGCTGTCAATGCGGATGTTCAATGCGACGGACTGAGTTGGCAAAGAGTGGGGGTATGGGCTGCAGGTTGCGCAGGGGTATTTGGAATTTTGTTCGGGACGGGAAAGCTCTTGCTGGGAGAACCTTTGGCAGCAACGGCCTTGTTTGCCGTGGCCGTGCTTGGGGGCCTGGTGATTGTCTGGGAGTTTCGGCTGGATTGAACCCAATTAGTTGGCAGCCCTGTCCGGAAGTCTCAACCCTCCTGCTGAATTTCCATCATGGAAGCTTCCGATTCACCAGCCGCTTTCAAATTGAAAGTGAAGATGGTGCCTTCTCCGAGCTTGCTTTCCACTTGGAGCATGCTGCCGTGGCCATCAACAATCTTGGACGCGATGGCCAGTCCGAGACCAGAACTTTGTCCCAGGTGATCCTGGGTCGTTGCCAGACCGGAGCCGACCACGGCGCGGGTGCGACTTTTATCAATAGTATAAAAACGTTTGAAAATATGTGGTAAGTCCTCTTCTGAAATGCCCAAACCCGTATCGCTGACACTCACTTTGAGGGTAGAACCGGAGTCATCCAGGCTGATGACAACTCGTCCACCGTCCCGGTTGAACTTGATGCCGTTCTCCACCAGGTTTTGCAACACCTGGGCAATTTGCAGGGGGTCGGCGATGACCAGGGTATCGGCAGCGCCAATATTCAGGTCCAGGGAAATATCTCTTTCTGCGGACAGTCCTTCGCAGCGCATCAGAATCGATTCGGCCAGTTCACCTAGGGGGAATTCTTCCATTTGGAAAATGGCCTGTCCACTGTCGAATCGGCTGAGCACCAGCATGTGATCAATGAGTTTGTCCAGGTGAACCAGGTTACCGTTGATGATACCGAGATAACGGTCCCGGTCTTCGGTGCTCATGGTCTCGGCATGCAGACTCAGGGTCTCCACATAACCACGCATGCTGGCCATGGGAGTGCGCAGGTCGTGGCTGATGTTGGCGATGAGCTGACGTTGAAATTGTTCCTTGTCGCGCAGTTTGTCCATCATGGCTTCAATGTGGCCGGCCATGTTGTTGAAGTTGCGGCCAAGGGCACCGAGTTCGTCACTGCTGGTTGAGGGCACTCTTGTTTGAAGGTTGCCGGCGGCAAAGGAATCGAAACCCTTGCTCAGGCGGCGGATCCGGCGGGTGGTCCACACCATGATGACCAGACCGCAAACCGCAGAATAGACTAGCAGCAGGATGATGGCGTTCAATCCGATTTTACGTTCAGCGGCTTCGATGTCCTCCAGGGAGATCACCGCAGGTCGGTAACTGGCCGCCAGATAGCCGAGAACCGGTTGAGATGTGTCGTTGTTCCTGTGCAGACGGTCCACTTCGAAAATACGGTTTTCGTAGGCATCCACATCGTCGGGCAGGGGATAGAATGCATAGTCCCAGGTACCGGACGACATGTCATGCATGAGCTGGGGATTGACCGAAGAAACGGCCCCCGCCAAGCTGTCGGGTCGGGAAGATGTTACGTAATTGCCCATCTCGTCGAAAACGATGACTTCGGCACTGAAACGGTTGATGTCGCGACCGTACTCGACGGTTTTTCGCGTCAACTTATCAGCATCGGAAAAAAGAGGGGACAAATCGGCGGCCAATCCATCCAACTCGCCTTCAGCCTTGTTCGCATACCAGGCTTCTTCTTCTTCGGCCATATTTCCAGTGACGCTGGCAGAGTTGATCCACCACCAAAAACCGCCGCCACTGATGGCGAGCAACATGAGGAACAGTCCGGCAATCCGGAAGGCGAGAGTTTTAGTAAATCGAGGCATATGCATGTCTATAGGAATTCCTCTGTGAAACGGTAACCAATGCCCCAGACGGTCAGAATTAATCGAGGTCGGTTGGGGTTGTCTTCTACTTTGTTGCGCAATCTGTTCACATGGGAGTTGACGGTGTGTTCGTAAACGTCGGAATCCTGATCCCAGACGATATCCAACAACTGCCGACGACTGTAGGTGCGTCCCGGCCGCGAAGCCAGGGTGTACAACAGGTCGTATTCCTTCACTGTCAATTGAACCGGTTCCCCGTTGATTTGAACCTTGCGTTTGCCATGGTCAATTTTCAGGGTCCCCAGATCCAGGATTCGGTCACCAGAAGAGATGCGGGCCATTTCTTCGGCGCGTTCGATGCGTCGGTGCAAAACCTTGATGCGGGCAGTCAGTTCGCGAATGCTGAAAGGCTTGGTCAGGTAGTCGTCGCAGCCCAGCTCCAGCCCCAGGACCTTGTCGGTTTCTTCACTGCGGGCCGTCAGCATGAGCACGGGGGTACGGGAATCGTTGTTGCGAATCTCCCGCAGGACATCAATGCCGGACATTGAGGGCAGCATCCAATCCAAGATCACCAGGCCGTAGTTGCCCGATTGAAAGGCCAGCAAACCAGCTTCACCGTCGGCTGCGGCAGCCACCTGATAGCCTTCGGCAGTCAGGTGCAACTGCAACAAATCGATCAACTCGCGATCGTCTTCGATGACCAGAATTTTTCTGTTGCCACTTTGACCGGCAGTCATGGTTTGGCCTCCTTCGAAATTGTCACGAAGCTAGATTTTCATTTTGGACTATTCTCTGAACTATCTATTTAGAAACTCCAATTCGATAAATACAATTATACCAAACTGATACCGTCTTAACAAGTGTTTCTGTGCGGATAAAATGCAGGATAATAGTTCGATAAAAAGGACGAAAAGAAAAAAACAAAGAGAGCATCACGAAAATAGAATTTCGTTGTGATACTTTGGTGATTTTCATTCCGCATTGTTATGGCACCGGTGACGAATTGGTGACCAGGGATTTAATTTAATGAAGTTCCGCTGGCCACCGCCGGAACCAAAAAAACCAGACTTAACCTGCGAAGGAACTTCGGCTGCGGACACCCTTCGATGGACTCGGTTGGGAATAATTACACCTTCTGTTGTAGCGGAGGCATCCCATCCAGTGGTTTGAATTCGCAGGTTGAAATTGACCGCTCGCATCCAGGACAACGCATCCAGACCGAGCGGTTATTACCGGGTCTTCTTGTGCCCCCTTCAAGGCCCGGTTTGAAAGACCCTGACCGTGTTGACATGGTCGGGGTCTTTTCTTTTTGCCATACCTGACTGACTGTGCAACATCCTACCTTGCAGCCCGTACAATTCCGCCTATAATACGGAAAACTCCAACTGAACCGAAAGGCCCACATGAATGCCACGGCGCTCAATTTGCCTGAGATAGGCCAGCCCTTCTTGACCTTGAGCTCTGTCACCAAAACCTACGGCTCAAAAATTGCAGCCAACAATGTCTCCCTGGCGATTCCTCGCGGGAGTATTTACGGCTTTCTGGGCCCCAACGGTTCCGGAAAAACCACCACCATTCGCTCCATCATGAACATAATCCTTCCTGACAAGGGTGAGATCCGGTTGGCCGGCCTTCCCATGGATGGTCGTTTGCGAGACCGCATCGGCTATCTCCCCGAAGAGCGCGGGCTTTATCGCAAGATGAAATGTCGGGATCAGTTGGCTTATCTTGCCGAGCTCAAGGGAGTGCCTCGCAAAGAGGCCCTTGAAAGAGCCGATCAATGGCTCCAGCGCATGGGTTTGAGTGAGTATCGTCTCCAGAAAATTGATACCCTCAGCAAAGGCATGCAGCAAAAGATCCAGTTCGCGGCGACCTTTATTTCCGAACCTGATCTGGTGATTCTGGATGAAGTCTTTACCGGCCTCGATCCGTTGAACATAGAACTTCTCAGGGAGATGATTCTGGAAGAGAAGAGCAAAGGGGTGACCATCCTATTTTCCACACACATGTTGGCGGAGGCCGAAAAAATATGCGATTGCATCTGCCTGATTGAAGGAGGAAATATCATCATTGATGGTACTCTGGAGTCCGTTAGGGCCGACTTCCCTCTCAAATCCGTGCGGGCGGTCTGGGCGGATGACGCTTCTCCACCCGAGGGTTTGCCGGGTGTCTTGCACAGTGAACTCAAGGAAGGGAGTTGGCGGCTGACCCTGGCCGAAGGCACTGACCCTCATAGTCTTTTGCCGCTGCTGTCCGCTGCTGGTCCCCTGAGTCTTTTCTCGGCCAATCGACCCAGCCTCGAGGAAATTTTTTTGGAAGCGGTTGCCCGCAGCCAAGGGGAGGTGCGGTCGTGAACAAGATTTACACGGTGATCCGCAAGGAATATCTGGAAAGGGTGCGCAGCAAGAGCTTTGTCATTGCCACTCTGCTCGGGCCGGCCATCATGTCATTGTTCATTCTGATGCCCATGTTGCTCTCTGATACCGGCAAGGATGAAGAGCGCATTGTCGGCGTGGTTGATCCTTCGGGAGTCTGGCTGAAGCCTCTGCGTGAGATGTTGGACCACCAGCAACGCGGCAACGTAAAACTGCAGTCCATCGGTTCGGCCACCGACAGTGCCGAAAATCGTGTGGGCCGGATGAAAAAAATGATTCTGGACGATGAGTTGCACAGCGGAATTCTGATTTCGTTGGACTTTGCCGATTCGCGTGCGGTGACTTTTTACAACCAGTCGGTCAGTTCGCTGGTTGTGCGCGACGAGGTTTTGCGCCCGGCCATGAATCAGATTCTCCGGGAGGCGAGGTTCAGGGCAGCCGATGTTCCCGATACGCTGTTTTCCTATTTGGTGGCCTCGTCCAGCTGGTCGAGCATTGTTTTGACCGATGATGGTGAACAGGTGCAGGATGACAGTGTTTCCATCGGCATGGCCTTCGTGCTGATCATGATCATCTACATCATGGTCATCATGTACGGCAACCACACCCTGACCGCCGTCATCGAAGAAAAGAGCACCCGCATGGTGGAGGTGCTGCTGGCCAGCATTTCACCGGAAGATCTGATGTTGGGGAAAATTCTTGGTATCGGTTTGGCGGGGTTGACCCAGTTTGGGATCTGGACCGGTGCCTTTTACGTCCTGAGTCAACGGGGCATTGAGGTGGGCGGTTTCAGTCTGGATATCAGTTTTCTGACCCCGGTTGTCTTGATCTCTTTCATTGGTTTTTTTGTGCTGGGCTTCTTCCTCTATGCCACCATGTACGCGGGCATCGGCGCCATGTGCAACACGGTGCAGGACAGCCAGCAATTCCACACCACCCTGGCCATGGGCCTGGTGATTCCCATGATGCTTTTGACGATGATTCTGCGCGCCCCGGATTCCACCCTTTCGGTGATCCTCAGCCTGGTGCCTTTGTTCTCGCCCATTCTGATGTTCATGCGGGTCAGTGTTTCGAATCCGCCCCTTTGGCAGGTGGGGCTGAGCTGGATCCTGATGATCGTTTCGATCTGGTTCTCGGCCCGAGCCGCGGGCAAGCTGTTTCGGATGGGAATTCTCATGCATGGATCTTCGCCCACCTGGGCTTCATTGATCAAGGCCATCAAGGCTTGACCAGGGTATTGGCGACTCAAGAAGTAGGAGGAATTTTCAGGGAAGAATTTCCAGCCGGAAATGGTCTCCCTGTTGCAACAGGTCCACAACCTTCATTCCTTCAATAACTTCTCCAAATACCGTGTAACGGCCGTTGAGGTGGGGTTGCTCGGAAAGGGTGACGAAGAATTGGCTGCCGCCGGTGTCCTTGCCATCGTGGGCGATGCCCACCGCTGCCCGCTCGTACCTGGTGCGGTTCCACTCGCTGCGAATTGTGTAGCCGGGACCTCCCCAGCCATCTGCACGAGGATCGCCGCCCTGAACCACAAAATCGGGCACAACCCGATGAAAAGTGAGATCATCGTAATAACCCCGCTCGATCAGATCAGTGAACACGGCACAGGTATTGGGTGCGTTTTGACCATCAAGACGAATCACGAAAACACCGCGATCGGTGACACAACGGATCTTCGGTGCATCATAGGGCGTGCGGACCGCGGGTTGGGCCGGGTCCCTCAGAAAGGGTTGCATGGTGGCCCGCAGGCTTTCTTCACTGGGAATCAAGTTGGCTGGCAACAGGTTGGTGGCCAATGCGGTTTCCCGGGACTCCAGGCGAATATGCAGGTTGGACGAATCGAATCCCTGTCGCAGCATGTCGGCGATGATTGCCAGAAGGTGATCCTCCAGGCCGTCGGGCAGCTCTGCCCGTTTCAAGTCAGACACTGATGTGCCCTGGGTTTCCAGGGTCCTGAGGATGGCTCGTTTGACTTCGGCCTCACCTTCATTGTAGACCGATTCCTAGGCTTCGGACATGGCCACCAGGCTGAGGCGATGGGCGTAGTCGGCCAGAAAATCGATGGCGGTGGCAGCGATGACAAAATCCGGATCGGCCGCCGCCCGGGTCAGGCTGTCCAGGATGAATTCTCGATCTTCGGCGTGGCCAGGTCGGGTGCCCAGATGGTGCAGACCTTCCAAGGCGGCTACCCGCATCGGAAGCTGGGTATGATTCCCGGCAAAACTGGTTAAAATTTCCAGGGGAGAATCGGTCTGTCGGGCCAGGGCGTAAAGAATGGCCTCGGCATCGGTGGCAGTGGGGGACTGGCTCAACAACAGGCGCAGTTGGCCTTCACTTCCGGAGCCCCGCAATGCGGCCCAGCTACGGATGGAGGCAGCCCGGACGGTAGTGCTCTCATCGTTCATGTGGGAATGGGCTGAGCGCCCCAACCGGATTCGCCAGACAGGCAGCAGGCTCTCCTGCTGGGCAGCTTCAGGAGGCAGGTCAAAGGTGGTGGTCAGTTTTTCCATGGCCGCCAGGGCGGTGGTGGCCAAATGTGTGTTTTGGTGGGCGGCGGCGGCAATCAAGGCTTCGGTCAGAACGTTTCGGTCTTCATTGCTTAAAGAACTTTCGGGGGTGAACGCATAAACTCCCAGTGACCCCATGGCCTGGCAGGCGGCAATCATTGTTCGTTGATGATGTTGCCGAGTCGTAATTTTTTCATTCTGGTAGCCTAACAATACCGCTTTCAAGGCGGCGGCATTGGACTGTCTGGCCAGGGCGCGATAGGCGTGGACCCTGACCTGGAGTTGGTTTGATCTCACATGGGCTGCCAGATGAGGAACCAGTTCAGGCGCGGGAAGACGTTCCGCGCAGCGCAAAACACGCCATAAAACGTCACCAGTACTATGCTCCAGGCCGGTGACAATGGCGGCCTCCAGTTGGGTGGAATCGGCTTGATCGGCAATGTTGCGCAACGCATCCCAGGCAGCAGCGGCAACCGCGTGGTCGTCACTGCCTGTGGCGACCAAAAGGCCGCGGCCCTGGCTGGGAAGGTGGGCAAGTCCCCTAGCTGCTGCCAATTGCAACCGGCTGTCGGGATTTTCCAGAATTGCTTCCAGGGCTCCGGTGGCGGATTGGTCGCCCAGCAACCCCAGGCTGAAGGCTGCCTGTCCGGCCACGGTCTCACTGGGATCATTCAGGGCCTCGATCATGGCCGGAATAAGGTTGCGCTGGCCCATAAGGCCCGCACTGCGCAGGGCCCTCAGGCGAACATGGGCGTCTTTGGCGCGGATCATGGCCCGAAGGGAATCCTCAGGGGCAAATCGCTGGTCTTCCCAGTGGGCAAGGGTTAAAAAGGCGCTGCGTCTTTCCGGTGATTCAAGCGAACAACCTGCAAAAGAAACCAGAAAAATGAGCAGGGCCAGGGTAGTCACAACCACGGGGCTTTGGCGGGAAGGATTTGGCATGGTCGCAGACCTTTGATCTGGGGGAAGACTGAAAATGGTGCCCGATACCTTAACACCGGGAAGCTCCGGGGCCAACTGTGGGTTGAGTGCCTGGTTGGGAATGGCTCAGGACTGGTTTTGACCCCATCGGCACCCTCTGTTACTTTCCAGTAAGTCATGGAGCCTGTGGGTCCTGCAGGCTATTGAACCTTCAGCCCCAGCACTTGATCTTGGATTCATTGCTATACCATACCAGGGAGAACAAACATGCGCACCGCGATACTGGGAGCTTCCGGGCTGGTCGGACGGAAAATGCTGAGCCTGCTGGAGAGTTGTCCCTGGCTCAACAGTGACCCGGCGCTCCTGACAAGTCCCCGCTCGGCAGGGCAGGAGATCGAATTCCGGGGGCGCAAACTGATCTGCCGCGAAGTTTCAGCCAGTGCATTTCATCAAATTGATCTGGCCCTGTTCAGCGCCGGCGGAGCTGCCAGCCGCACATGGGCACCGGTTGCCAAAAACGCCGGGTGTTTGGTCGTGGACAATTCTTCCGCCTGGCGTTTGGACCCGCAGGTGCCTCTTGTGGTACCGGAAATCAACGGCTTCATGATAAATCCCAAACCAGGAATTATCGCGAACCCGAACTGTTCCACCATCCAGATTGTCATGGCGGTGGCGCCCCTGGATCAGGCTGTCGGGGTGAAGGAGTGTCATGTGACGACTTTACAGGCTGTCTCTGGCGCGGGGCAAAAAGCCGTGCAGGAGTTGCTGGACCAAACCCGGGATTATCCAGCGATCCAGACGGGAACCAGCGCTTACCCTCGTACCATGGCCTTCAATGTCTTGCCCGCCATCGGTGCCAAAACCGAGGGAGGTAGTTACGAGGAAGAGACCAAAGTTGTGCTCGAAATGCGTCGCATCATGGATCGTGGCCTGGATCTGCATGTTTCCTGCACAGCAACCAGGGTGCCGGTTATGACTGGCCACAGCGCCGCTGTTCGTCTGGTGTGCGCCGCTGCGACCACCCCTGCCCAGGCTGTTGCCACTCTGCAGAATTCACCTGGAGTTCAAGTATTGGCCGACCCTCACGACTTTCACACAGCCAGGGAAATTGCCGGGTCAAATGACGTTTTTGTCAGCCGTGTGCGCCAGGACCCCGGATGCGATCGCAGTCTGTTGATGTGGGTGGTTGCCGACAACCTGCTCAAGGGAGCAGCCTGGAATGCGGTTCAAATCGCCACTGAAATAGCCCATCAGATTGCGGCGGATAAACAGGGATGATACCAAGTTTGGCAGCAGCCAAGAGGATCGTGCGGGCCACCCTTCTGGACCGGATTGACGCAGTGGTCCTGCTGGGCGTGGTTGTCCTGGGTATTATCAGTTGCATGATGGTTTCGGTCTTGGGCCTTGCCCTAATCAATTCAGTACTTTTGGCGGCCCTGGTCTGGACGGGGATGCCCCCTTTGGGATTCTGGACTGCCTTTCGTCCCTGGATTTCCATCGCCGGATTTGTCCTCTTGGTTCATGTGTTTACTACCACCGCCGCAGCTCCTTTGGGGCATCCCAGCTGGGGAGGTCTTGGTGCCGGGGTTTTGGCTTTGGCGCGGATTGCCGCTTCCCTGGGATGGCTGGCCCTGTTCGCCCGCCTGAAGTCCATGGACGACCTGGTCCGGGCGGTGCGCTGGTGGTTGCGTCCCTTGGAGATGCTGGGCTTGCCCACCGGTCAACTGGCTTTGGTTCTGGCGGTGGCCCTGGGAACGGTGCCGGGTGTGCTGAACGAAGGTCGCCGGGTTGAAGCGGTATTGCGTATGAGACGAGCGAGGCCCGATAGACCCGGGATTTCACGTTGGCGACGACTGCTTGACAGGATGGTGGTGGTGGTGCCCCTGGCAGAAAGTCTTCTGCGGCGGGCTGACCTGCTGAGTTTGAGTCTGCGCACCAGGCAACCTGCGGCGGGACCGATCCTCATGGGACCGCCCTGGTGGCAATTGATCTTATTGGGTCTTTGGCTGGTCCTTCTGATTTTCTTGAATTTGCCCGGAGTGGGAACATGACCGAAAAAATTCCGTATTCACTAGCCGAGCCTCAGCCCGGGGCTCGAGTTCGTTTTCAGGTGGCCTACGTGGGATCCGGCTTTTCCGGCTGGCAAATCCAGCCCAATCGCCGCACGGTTCAAGGTATTTTGAAAAATAAGATAAGTTTTTTGCTGGGTAGGGAAGTCATTCCCGTTGGGGCCGGACGCACGGACACCGGGGTGCACGCCAAGGGACAGGTGGCTCATGTGACAGTTGCCAACGAAGAAGAGGTCGAGCGTTTGAAACGTGCCCTGCCAGGCCTGATGCCCAATGATATCGGCATTTCCCAGATGCAAAGGGTGCCCATGGAGTTCAATTCCCGCTTCAGCGCCGTGGCCCGAAGGTACAGTTATCACCTGCTTTTTCGACGGGATATCTTTCTGCCCAACAATTGGCAGTTGCGACGACCCCTGGACCATCAGGCCATGGATTTGGCCGCCCGCCACTTTCTGGGCAGTCACGATTGTTCCAGCATTTGCAAGACATCGTCCCTGAAACCGGCAGGCAATGTCTGTCATATTAATCTTTGTGCCTTTGAATGGCTGGAAGATTCAGCTATCTTCCAAATTCGGGCCAATCGCTTTCTCCATCACATGGTGCGCATCATGATGGGCACCATCGTGGAAGTGGGGGAAGGCACTCGTATGCCTGATGACATTCCCGGGATTCTTGAAGCGCGCGACCGCAGCCGGGCCGGTCGCATGGCGCCTCCTGAAGGCCTGTTTTTGGAAGAAGTCTACTATCCGGTGATTCCTACACAAGGAGAGGATTCATGAAGTTCTTCATCGATACGGCGAACATCGAAGAAATCAAGGAAGTCAAGGCCATGGGCATGTGCGATGGCGTGACCACCAATCCCAGCCTCATGGCCAAAGAAGGCCGCACCGATACCGACGCCATGCTCAAGGAAATCTGCGACATCGTGCAGGGCCCGGTCAGCGGCGAAGTGACGGCTCTCGACGCTGCCGGCATGATCGAAGAAGGTAAACGCCTGGCCGCAATCAGCGAACACATCGTCGTCAAGGTGCCCACCACGTACGCCGGATTGCAGGCCATCGCCGCCCTGGCCGCCGAAGGTATCAAAGTCAACGCCACCCTGGTGTTTTCCGCCAGCCAGGCGCTGTTGGTGGCCAAAGCCGGAGCTGCCTATGTGTCACCTTTTGTTGGTCGGCTAGACGACATCAGTGAAGACGGCATGCAACTGATCGGCGATATCTGCGAAATCTACGCCAACTACGATTTCCATACGGAAGTGATCGTGGCTTCGGTGCGGCATCCCCTGCATGTGGTGGACTCGGCCCTGATTGGGGCTCACATCGCCACAATTCCGCCGTCGGTGATCAAGAAACTGGTGGCGCATCCCTTAACCGACAAAGGTTTGGCCGGTTTCATGGCTGACTGGGAAAAGCTTCAAGGTGGCAAGTGAGTCTTCCGCGTGGATTATCCGGAGTCCTTTCGGGACTTCTCTTGGGGGCCGTATTAGGCGGTGTCCTTTTGATGATCAGGTTTGGTGGATTGCCTTTTCGGAATCCCACCGGATCTGATTCAAGGGGAACCGGTGTGGTCTCCTTGGTTGACCAGCCTGTTGATGAGAACGGCAATGCCGCCAACAGCAACGGTGAGTACCAGAACGGCAGCCTCACCTTCGAGAGGGGCAACGCCATTGTCCAGGCCACGCGCAGGGTTGCTCCAGCAGTGGTCAGCATCACCGTATTGCAGGCCAAACGAGTGCGTGATCCATCCATGGAACTCTGGCGACGGATGGGGCTGTTGCCCAGGCGGGAGTCTTTCGAGCAGGTCCAGAGCATGGGCTCAGGGGTCATTATTTCGGAAGATGGGCTTGTTGTGACCAACAGCCACGTGCTTGACGGAGCGGTGCAGGTTATTGTGACTCTCTCCGATGGCAGCCAGTATCAAGCCCAACCGGTGGATGTAATCGACCAATTTGATCTGGCGGTTTTGAAGATCCAGGGCAAGGGTTTTCCTGTTGCCAGTTTTGCCCGGGAGGACCACCTGGCCATCGGTGAATGGGCCATCGCCATCGGTTCGCCTTATGGATACCTGTTGGCCGATACCCAGCCGACGGTCACCGTGGGAGTCATCAGCGCGGTGAACCGGGACATCAAGAGCAACCGCGGTGAGCGGAAATACCTGGGAATGATCCAGACCGACGCTGCCATCAACCCCGGCAACAGCGGTGGACCTTTGGTGAACACCGCCGGTGAAGTGGTAGGCATCAATACGTTTATATTCAGTGACAGCGGTGGCAGCGTGGGGATTGGGTTTGCCGTTCCAGCGTCCCGGGTGCAACAGGTGCTGGACGAAATCCGTCGTTATGGACATTACCGGGAATTCAA
The DNA here is from genome assembly GCA_024275485.1 of Candidatus Krumholzibacteriota bacterium. Classification (GTDB taxonomy): domain Bacteria; phylum Krumholzibacteriota; class Krumholzibacteriia; order LZORAL124-64-63; family LZORAL124-64-63; genus LZORAL124-64-63. The sequence continues at coordinate 117,833 of JAJRZA010000037.1, forward strand.
CTTGGGCTTCACTCTGCAAAAGTTGTCGTCTGGAATGGTGCAGTATCTGGGGCTTGACGACCCGGTGGGACTTCTGGTCCTTTCAGTACTGCCCGGTTCAGCAGCCTGGAAGGCGGGGCTGCGTCCCCGGGATGTGATCCGCGAAGTTGAAGGCCACCCCCTGGCTTCGGCCGATGTTTTGCACCGACTGGTCTATGAGGCCCAGGTCGGCGACAGTTTGGTCTTTCGTGCGGAACGCGAAAAGATAATGTTCAATGGAATCATCATCATCGAAGAATCACAGTAGGAGTGAAAGTGACTGAGCACGACACCAACAACCAGCCGCCCTTGATTTTGGTAACCGGCGGTGCAGGCTTTATGGGGATCAACCTGATCCGGTATTTGTTGAATGAGAACGTAAAAATTCGATCCTTGGACTATGCCGAGTTCGACTATGCCGATTGCAAGGACCGCATTGAAATTCACACGGGTGATATCCGTGATGCGGAGGCTGTGGACAAAGCCATGCTGGATGTGGACCTGGTTATTCACTGCGCCATGGCGTTGCCTCTCTATTCCGAAAAAGACATCATGACCACCGGTATCGACGGCACACGATTGTTGTTGGGAAAGGCCCGGGATCATTCGGTGGATCGTTTTGTGCATGTCTCCTCCACCGCTGTTTACGGAATTCCCGATCACCACCCCTTACTGGAAACGGACGATCTTGATGGTGTCGGGCCTTACGGAAACGCCAAGGTGATGGCCGAAACGGTTTGCGAAGAATTTCGTGCCGAGGGCATGATCGTGCCTATTATCCGGCCCAAGAGTTTTATCGGCCCGGAGCGGCTGGGTGTTTTTGCCCTGCTGTACGACTGGGCCATGGACGGCCGTGGTTTTCCCATGATCGGCGACGGGAAAAACCGTTACCAATTGTTGGACGTGGAAGATCTGAGCCAGGCCTGTTGGCTGTGCTGCACGCTGGCCGAGGAAATCGTCAATGATACTTTCAATATTGGCGCCGGCGAGTATACCACCATGGGAGAAGACTGGCAGGCGGTGTTGGATCACGCGGGGCACGGTGGTCGGGTCAAGGGTTTCCCGGCCATGCCCGTGATCTGGGCGCTGCGCATACTGGACAAGTTGGGGCTGTCGCCTCTTTACAAGTGGGTTTACGAAACGGCCGCCACCGACAGTTTCGTGTCCATCGACAAGGCGGTCAGGGTTTTGGGTTTCAAACCCAAACATTCCAACAAGGACGCCCTGATTCGCAACTTTGAATGGTACCTGGCGAATCTGGCACAGTTTTCGGAGACGTCGGGCGTGACTCACCGTGTGCCCTGGAAACAGGGCGCTTTGGGCATCGTCAAAAAGTTTTTCTAGCAGGGAGCAGGATTTGTGATTGCAGTGACGGGAGCAGCCGGTTTCATCGGCAGTAATATTGTTTGGGAGCTCAACCGCCGGGGCATCGACGATATCATCGCGGTCGATGTTCACGGAACCGACGAGGGTAATGAAAACCTCATGCCATTGCGCTATGACAGATACCTGCCCAAGGACGAGTTCAGGACCTGGTTGGCCGATCCCTCAAACGCCTCCGAGGTAGATGTCCTCTATCACCTTGGAGCCTGCAGCAGCACCACCGAAACCAACGCCGATTTTCTGGAGAGTAATAATTTCGGCTACACTCGCGACTTGTGCAATTCCTGTCTGGCGGCAGAAGTGCGTTTCATCAACGCCAGCAGTGCCGCCACCTACGGTGATGGCGAATTCGGGTATGACGATGACCATGATGGAATCCACCAGCTCAAACCCCTGAATCTCTACGCCAAATCAAAACAGGATTTCGATCTTTGGGCGTTGAATGAAGGGTGTCTTGATAAAATCGCCTGCTTGAAGTATTTCAATGTTTATGGACCCAACGAATGGCACAAGGGCGACATGCGCTCCATGGTTTGCAAAGGGTATGAACAGATCAAATCCAACGGGTTGGTCAAACTCTTTGAATCCGACCGGCCGGAATATCCCCATGGCGGGCAACAGAGGGATTTTGTCTACGTCAAGGATGCGGTGGACATGACTCTGTGGTTTGCCGACAACCCGCAGGTGGGTGGAATTTTCAATGTGGGTACCGGTGAGGCCAACGATTGGAATCGGCTGATCAGCGCAATTTTCCGGGCCATGGATCTGGAACCAAACCTCGAGTACATTGCCATGCCCGGGCACTTGAAGGGCAAGTACCAGTATCATACTGAAGCAAAAATGGAAAAGATCAGGGCGGCTGGATACGATCGCCCGGTAACCGTGCTTGAAGACGCAGTTGCTGACTATGTGCAAGGCCATTTGATGACCGGGAAGTACCTGACACCATGACGCCTCCTGCGGGAAGATCCCGACCGGGAACTCTTTTTCCGGAAGCCAGCCACGACTTGATCGAAGGTTTGGCCAAGGTCCCGGACCTGTTGAAGCGGATCCAGCCCCTGAAGGAAAAACACCGCAAGGCCCTGGCTGGGAGCGTGCGCCGTTTGTCGACTTTTTTGACCGTGGAAAGGGACAGTCTACCGGCGGACTACATGACCCGTCCCGAATACATGGCAGCCTATCTTCATTACTTTATGCCCTGGAATATTTATCGGCAGGGACGCCTGCTGATGGGGTTGGATTTTTCCCTCAAAGCCGGCTCCACCGTACTTGATTTTGGTGCCGGACCATTGACCTTCCTGCAGGCCATGTGGCTGACCCGACCTCATATGCGCTCCAACAACTATCAGTATGTGGGAATTGATCGTTCGGAACCGGGTCTGAAGGCTGGGCGAAAGTTGTTTGAAGGCCTGGCGGGTGAAGATGGTAGAAACTGGAAAATTATTACCGAACGGCAACTCGGCGCGGCTCGAAAATTTGCTCCTGCCGATTTGATCGTGGCTGGAAATTTCATCAACGAGTTGAGTCCGCCGCGCGCAGCAGCCATTGGTGAAGCCACTGCGGAAGATCTTTTGTTGCAAAGGTGGGAAGGTTTGTTGAAACCGGATGCGGCCATTCTGGTCATCGAGCCGGGGACCCGCTCTTCTGCACGGCAACTGGTTCGTTTGCGCCAGGCTGCCCTGGCCACCGGCTGGCAGGTGGCTGCGCCCTGCTCTCATCATGAAGAGTGCGCCATGCCCGGCACCCGGGGTGGACCCTGGTGTCATTTCAACTTTATTCCCCAGGATATTCCAGAGTGGCTTTTCAAATTCAGTCGCCGGGTCAAGCTGCCCAAGGAGCGGGCGAGCCTTTCTTTTCTCTTGTTGAAGAGAGGGGAGAACTGCCCGGTCAAAACAGTGACGCCGCCCACGCCGGCCAAGGTCGAGGGGTTGGTGCGGGTCATATCCGAGACCTTCGAATTGCCCCATGGGCGGATGGGGCGTTACGGTTGTGGAGAGAAGGGTTTGATCCTTTTGGAAAATGCCAAAACACCCCAACCGGGGCCGCAACCAGGTGATCTTTTGACGGTGACTTGGCCGGAAAAGGACCGGCGGGATGCGAAGAGCAAAGCCATCATTGTCAGTGCCACTGAATGATTTTCGCCCCCCGGGGGGATGAAATACGAAAACCGTCTATCAATAGGTTTGCTCCAAATTAATTGGCAATAACCACCTTCTTCGTCACCACATCCTGCCCTGCCGTGAGATTCACCAGGTACATACCCGAAGATACATTCCGTCCTGAATTATCCTTGCCATCCCACATTTCGGAATACTGGCCGGCGGCTCGATGTTCGGACAGCAGGGTCTGGACCAGATGCCCTCGAAGGTCGAAAATCGAGAGGGTCACACGGGTATCGTGGTGGGTGGTGAAGGAGATTCTGGTGCGCCGGGTGCTGGTGATGGAAGGAACCTTCATGACCAGGCTGGTGGTGGTGCGAGGCGCACCGCCGGGGCCCACGGCCGACAGGAAATCCAGCTTGGCCATCCAGACGCTGAGGTCGCCCTGGTCCATGGCCATCCAGGTGGCGTAAACAATGCCGTCCAGGGAATCGATGCCGATGTAATCGCCGAAGAACACCGTTGACCAGGGAGTGAAAGAGGCATTGCTGACGGTGATGTTGGAGAAGCTCGCGCCGCCGTCGTTGGAGACTGCGACGGTAACATCGGTGGCCTCGTCCTGGGTGTTTAGGCGATCATAAAAGACCACCGCGACGGTTCCGGTTACGGGGTCGACGGTGAGCCAGGGAAAGAACTGTTGGGTTTCACCGGTGTCGTCGTTGACGCGGGTTGGGGCGCTCCAGGTTGTGCCTTCGTCGTCGCTGAAACAGAGAAAGACGTCGGTGTTGTGGGTGCCGTTTCGCTGGTCGGAAAAAACAACGTATACGCGGCCGTGGTGGGGGGACAAGCTCACGTCGCAGGCGGTGATGGGCATGCCGTTGCAACGCCAAACGCCTGCTACGTTGAAGTCCCACCCGCCGGGCTGTGCGGTGACCAGGATATCTTCGCCGAAGGTTTCACCGCCGTCGAATGAGCGGTCGAAGAAGATCTGGTCGTGTCCGGCCCAGGCCATGTAAACCTGACCTGCCGGTCCCACCGCGGGGGTTGCCCCTTCCACGGTTTCATCTCTGTCAATGCAATTGCCACCCCAATCGCTGATACGTGTCGGGACCGACCAGGATGCGCCCTGATCATCCGAAAGGGAAAAGAGAATGCGGGTGCTGTCGCTGGGCGAAGAACTGCCGTAAGTATCGAATTCGGTCCAGGCCAGATAAATATTGTTGCGAAAAGGGGAGTTGGTGCGGTCGGCTGCCAACCAGGACTTGTCCTGATCCTTGGGCGGGTTCAGGCCCACACCGATGCCGTTGTTCCAGGTTAGCCCGCCGTCGGTGGATTTTTGCACCACGATTCGATCCAGCCAGGAGCCATTGGAGGGAGACGACAGATGCGAGTAGTAGAGATTTCCGTCGGCATCAAAAATCACGCACGGGTCGCCGGCCACTCCAAAGCTTGAGGAGAGAGTACTCTCGGTCCAGCTGTTTCCGCCATCGGTTGAGCGAAAGTGATAGCGGATGTTGGCTCCGGCGGCGAGAACATCAGGGTTGGCCGGATTGACGGCGATGGACAATTCTTCGGCATTGGTTGTGGTGGGTTGGGTGATCTGGATCGCTGGGGGAATCGCCAGAACAAAGCCCGCGATGACTATCTGAATGCAGACTAGCAGAAGGGTGCAGTGACTTGTTGTGGTTTGAAGGTGATGGCGCATGATGGACCTTTCCTGTGCCCCCGCAATGGTGGAATGGTAGTTGGAAGGGCCCTCGTCCTGGGCGCTTGCTTATAATTTTACCATGATTGGGGTAGGAAATGCAAATTGGTCGGTAAATTTCCCGACCAATTTGCCTTGTTCACCGATACATTGAAAGCAACCCATCATACGACAGGCTTTCGGTTGATAAGAGGGTCTTGGTCCGACTGGACTGAGGGTAGCCTTTCTGACCCAGCATAGACCAATTTCCGTCTGTACCCTGAATAACATAGAAGTCCATGAACTGATCTATTTCAAAGCGATGATTGTTTGGGTTCTCAAAGTATATAAGAACGTTGTAACGAGCCTTTAAGGCCCCACGACCACCAAAGTACTCTTCATTTTCATCAACCGGTTCCCAGGTGCCTTCCTTATCCAGAAGTGCAAAGCTTATGGAGTCGATGGGCGGCTGAGCAATACCCGCTTCATTCACACCTGCAAGGCCACCGAGCATGTGGTGGTGGATGTAGAAATCCAGATCCCGGTCAAAATACATTTGGTCCAGTGGATTGACACTTCCAGCCCAGGCATCGAAGGTAGACTGCAAGATCATGCATCGAAAATCATCGTGCAATAAGTTCCCAAAATAATCAGGGTGCATTCTTTCATAGGCCTGCTTGAAGTGTTGCATTAAAAAATCTGGGGTGGTGATCACGGGAGGGAATGGTGTGTGCTCCGGAGGAGTGGGGTCATCGCTGCATCCAGAAACAAATGCTAGGAGAATATGGAATATTATTATTGCAAAAAGAGTATGTCGCCGTCTTTGAAACATTCCAACCTCCAAAATTTGATTAGTGAAAACCGGTAGTCATTATAGCAAAAGTCCGCGGCAAATAACGGTGAAGAATTATGACCCGGTTTCAATCCCGATTGTTAAAAATCCCAGCCACTCCAGCCACCACCAAACCCGTCCCGGCCAAAGTCCACCCCGTCACCGGTTCCCTCAAAATCAACCACCCCAGAAAAACCGCGATCACCGGGTTGATGTAGGCATAAGTCATCACCACCTGGTAGGGCAACAGCTGCAAGGTCGTCATATAAGAAGTGAAGGCGATCACCGAACCAAAAATCACCAGAAAGCCCCAGGCCATCCAGGCTTCTCCCGTAGGCGTCGGCAGGGGTTCGCCCCGCACCAGGATCACCACCAGAAAACCCAAGCCACCCAGAAGATGCTGCCACCCGGAAACCGTTCGCACCTTCAGGTCGGGCTTGCGACGTTGAAACCAAATGGTTCCCAGGGCCCAAAAAAGTGGAGCCAGCAACAGGGCAACCACCGCCATCAGGTCGGCGGTGTTGCCCGCGCGCAGAATCGGCCAGGTCAGGACACCGACTCCGGAAAAACCCAGAAGAATGGAGCCCGTCATGAACAAATTGGGTTTCCGGCGATCAATGACTCGATTGATGATCTCGCTCCACATGGGCAACGCCGCCACCAGCAAGGCAGCCATGCCGCTGCTGGACCTCATTTCGGCCCAGGTCACCAGGCCGTTGCCGCCAACCCATAACAGGAGGCCGCTTCCCAGCAGGACAACAAACTCCTGACGATCCAGTTTGATGCGCTCACCCTGCAACTTGGCCATGGTCAAGAGAATGACCGAGGCGACCATCACCCGCATGAATGCCAGGGTGAAAGGGGGGAAGCCTGCGCCTTCCCTAACTGCTACCCGGATACCCAGATAGGTGCTGCCCCAGACAATGTAGACTATGAGAAGATGAAAAAGGCCCTGGCGATTGAGTTTTTGGGAATTGGTATTCAAGTTGTTCCTTCAATGCGGGTGGAAAAATGGCCCTGCAAATATAACCCATTCCTTGACCATTACCACGTTCGAGGGTAAATTCCCACGGACACGTCAAATTCGTCGTTTTTCAGTGGGAATTCTCCACCTGGTCCTTCAAAACCGGCCAAAGTTGCAGAGAATCCCTGTTGTTGCTGTCTTTCTGTCTGCCGGATAGAAATTTCGGCTGGGAGCTCCAATGATTAAGCGTTATGCCAGTGCTCAAATGACCTCCATTTGGTCCGACGACAATCGGTTCAAGCTTTGGCAGGAAGTTGAAACCGTGGTCTGTGAGGTGCGCGCCGACCGGGGTGAAATTCCCAAGGATGCGGCTGCCGAGATTCGGGCCAAAGGTAATTTTGAAACCGAGCGCGTTCTGGATATCGAACGCACGGTGCAACACGATGTCATCGCCTTTTTGACCAACATGGCCGAGTACATCGGCCCGTCCAGTCGATTCGTTCACCAGGGCATGACCAGCAGTGATCTTCTGGACACCGCTTTGGCCCTGCAAATCAAGGAAGCCGGAGAAATTCTGCGGGGAACCCTCATTGAATTGCTTGATGCGGTTCAAGCCAAGGCCCAAGAGCATCAGGGCACGGTAATGATCGGTCGCAGTCACGGCATTCATGCCGAACCTACCACATTCGGTCTTAAACTGATGGTTTATTGGAGCGCTCTGGAACGCGGATTGCGCCGCCTTGATGCCGCCCAGGAAGAAATCGCTTATGGGCAAATCTCCGGGGCCGTGGGCACCATTGCCCATCTCGATCCTGCCGTGGAAGAAGAAACCATGAAGCGATTGGGCCTGCGGGTCGATCCAGCCAGCACCCAGATCGTGCAGCGGGACCGTCATGCCAACTGGATGCAGGTCGCAGCCACCCTTGGGGCGACCATCGAGCAGATGGCCGTGGAGATTCGCAACCTGCAGCGCACCGATGTGCACGAGGTGGAAGAGAGCTTCGGCAAAGGGCAAAAGGGCAGCAGCGCCATGCCCCACAAGAAGAATCCCATCGTCAGTGAAAAGCTCACCGGCATGGCTCGCCTGCTACGCGGTTATGCCCACACCGCCTTGGAAAATGTCGCCCTCTGGCATGAGCGCGATATTTCCCACTCCAGCGTCGAACGCATCATTTTTCCCGATGCCTGCCACACCCTGCATCACATGCTGGGCAAAATGACCTGGCTGATCAGCGGCCTCGTGGTGTACCCCGAAAACATGATCGCCAACATGGAAAAGGTGCGCGGCATGTATTTCAGCCAGGCCGTGTTGCTGGCCTTGACCGAAGAAAATGTTGTCAGGGAAGATGCCTACAACTGGGTCCAGCGCTGCGCCATGCGGGTGTGGGACGAGGATATTTCCCTGCGCGAAAGTTTGGGACAGGAGCAGGAGATCACCTCCCGCCTGAGCGACGAAGTTCTGGACCGATGTTTCGATCTGGATCATCAGCTGCGCCATGTGCCGCTGATCTTCGAGCGGACCCTGAGTCTGAAAAACTGGTAACCTGCTGCCCGCCAACCGGTGGGCAGCTTTTTTCTCACCTGCAAGGCCTCTGGTCCGGCAGGAAAACAGGAGATGCCTTTTGGCTATGCAGGACGAAAGCTTTACCCCGATCCCCGTCGGCCAATACGATGATGACGGACTGCGAGCGTACCTGCGCGAGCACGGTTTGACCCTGGCTGCCAGCGAAGCCCGTAAAGTGGCCGAACTGCTCGGTCGCGATCCCACCCTGACCGAGATGACTCTTTTCGACACCATGTGGAGCGAACACTGCTCATACAAGAGCAGCCGCCCTCACCTGAAAGCCAACCTGCCTACCACCGGGGCCAATGTCGTGGTCGGTCCGGTGGAGGATGCGGGCATCGTCGATTTTGGTGAGATCAACGGCAAAAAATACGGGATCATCTTTGCCCACGAGAGCCACAATCATCCCAGCCAGGTCATGCCGGTCGAAGGCGCGGCTACAGGCATCGGCGGCATCGTGCGCGATGTGTATTGCATGGGCGGCGAGGTCATCGCCACCCTGGATCCGCTGCGTTTCGGCTGGCCGGAAAAAGAAAACGATAACGATGATGACGCCGCCCACCGGGTGGACATCGCCCGCCAGGTGGTGGATGGCATCTGGCAATACGGCAACGCCATCGGCGTGCCCAACCTTGGTGGGGATGTGTATTTCCACCACAGCTTCAACGAAAACTGCCTGGTCAATGTGTTGGCCGTGGGCATCGTCGAACACGACCACATCACCCACAGTGCCGTGCCCAAAGAGGCGGCCAACGAACCCTACGATCTGATTCTGGTTGGCAAACCCACGGACTGGTCCGGTATGGGAGGTGCCGCCTTTGCATCGGCCACCCTGGACGCCGAACAGGCCATGGAAAACAAGGGCAGCGTTCAGACACCGGATCCTTTTCTCAAACGCATTTTGTCGGTGTCCAACAAGGCCGTTCTGGAGATGGCCCGCGCAGAGGGCATGACCATCGGCTTCAAGGATCTGGGCGCCGGCGGTGTCAGCTGTGTGACCAGCGAATTGGTGGATGCCGGAGGTTTTGGCTGCGACGTGGATGTGGCCCTGGTCCACCAGATCGCCGACCTGCCGGCCCGGGTTTGCGCCTGCAGCGAAACCCAGGAACGGTATGGTCTTGCCGTGCCCAGTCGTCTGTCGGAAAAAGTCCTGAAAATCTACAACGAGGATTTTGCCCTGCCTTCGCTGTACGAAGGTGCCTGTGCCCGTAAAATCGGCAGGGTCACCAAAGAACGTCGTTACATTCTGCGTTACGGCGACCAGATTTTAGCTGACGCTCCCATTGAAACCATCACCGAAGGCGTCAGCTACGATCGGCAAGCAAAGGCTCCCGAACGGGATGTCGTCGGTCCGGATGAACGGATGCCCGAAGCGGCGGCCGTTCAAATCAAGGATGAGTGGATGGCCCTGATGGCTCATCCCAACATTGCCAGCCGCGAATACATTTACCGCCACTACGACAGCGAGGTGCAGGCCAGCACCATCATGCGTCCCGGTGAAGCCGACGCCGGAGTGATTGCCCCGGTTCCGGGCAGCCGACGTGCCGTGGCCCTGAGCGCCGACGGCAACCCCCTGCTCGGCTTGGCCGACCCCTGGACCGCCGGTGCCTCGGCGGTGCTCGAAGCCTGTCGCAATGTGGCCTGCGTGGGGGGACGTCCCGCCGCGGTGACCGATTGTCTGAACTTCGGCAACCCGGAAATCCCCGAATCGTTTTGGGAGTTCACCGAGTCGGTTCGCGGAGTGGGAGATGCCTGTCGCGGGGTTGGATGTTACGCCCTACCCGGTCCCGCGTTGCCGGTGATCAGCGGTAACGTCAGCTTCTACAACCAGAGCAGCACCGGCCGCAGCGTGGCACCGTCGCCCATTGTCGGTTGCGTGGCCATCGTGGATGATTACACCAAGTGCCGCAGCCAAAGATTTGCCGCAGCCGGTGATCGCATTCTTCTGGTTGGACAGCGCACGGCCGAAATGGCCGGTTCCATTTATCTGGATGCTGGTTTCAGCGCTGGCCGACCCGCCGTTCCGGTTCTGGATTTCGACGCCGCCCGCAGTGAAATCCGTGGCGCCATCGACCTGGTGAGCGAAGGCCTGGTAACTGCTGCGCATGATATCAGCGACGGTGGTCTGGCTGTTTGTCTCAGTGAGATGGCCATGGGCCTGGAGGCTTCCAGGGTTCGTGGTGCCAGCATCCTCTTGCCGGAATCCGAACGCACAGACCGGGAATTCCTGTTCAATGAAAGCGGCGGTTTCATCATCACTGTCAAACCCCATAAAGTTCCAGCAGCCGAGGCTATTCTCGACAAGGCTGGCGCCGACTGGTGGGATCTGGGGGAGGTTACCGATGATGCCACTATTCTGGTGGCAGGGGCTGACGGCTCAACCATTGTCGACCTGGATGTGGTGCAGATGACTTCGGTTTGGCAAAAAGCCCTGCCCTTGTTGATGGGTGGCAAAAAGGCAGAAGCCATGGTGCCGCCGGTGGCTGAGCCGGCATACACGGACCAGGAGCAAGCCAAGGCACCTTCAATTATGGTCAATCTGGATCGCAAACCCCGGTTGGCGGTGCTGCAATTGCCGGGCGTGAACTGCGAGATGGAATCGGCCCGCCTGATCGAGAGTAACGGAGGGAAATCGGAAATTTTCCGCTGGACCCGCAGTGCGCGGGAATTGGCGGCCTTCGACGGCTATCTTGTCCCCGGAGGTTTCTCCTACCAGGATCGTGTGCGCGCCGGAGCTGTGGCGGCCAAGGATCCCTTGTTGCGAGTGCTTCTCGAAGCATCCGAAGCGGGTAAACCCATTTTGGGTATTTGCAACGGCTGTCAGGTCCTGGTGGAGTCCGGCTTGGTGCCCGGCCTGGAGCCGGGCGCCGTTGAAGTGGCTTTGGCTTCCAACCGATTCCCGGGTCGCAGTGGCTACCATTCCCAATGGGTGGGTGTGGTGCCCCACGCCAATGCCCAGACCCCATTTGTGGAAGGCATCAGCGGGATGTTCCCTCTGCCCATGGCCCACGCTGAAGGACGCTTTACCCACGAAGATCCGGCCTTCTTCGAAAAGTTGGCGGCCGATGGGTTTGTGGCTCTGCAATACGCACAACTCGGTGGTCGCGAAGAAGCCAACCCCAATGGTTCACAGCTGGATGTGGCCGGTTTGAGCAACCGGGGTGGCAACGTGCTGGCCATGATGCCTCACCCGGAACGGGCGGCCCAGTTGCGGCATGTGCCCGAAGATCAACCCAGTGCGTGGGGCCTGGCCAGGGTCGCTGCCGCCGGAGATTCCCAGAGCCTGGAAGCAGCCGGACCGGGCGCCTTCCTGTTGCGTCGCCTTGTGGAAATGTGCTGACCTTGGAAAGGAAATCATGAGCAGGCAGACAACATTGCTGACCAGTCACAAGGGCGTGGACCTGCACGCGGCCAGCGCCTTGCTGGTGATGAAAGATCGCCTCGAAGGCGGGCATCGACTTGTGAATCTTTTCCGCTGCGAGTTGCATACCTTCTGGGACGACAGCATGGTCGGTGGAATTGAGAAAGTGCTGAACACGGGACGCTATTACAACCCCAACAAGCACCACTTCGGTCACTTCACCAATGAAGATGCCGCGGACCCTTGGTTTGAATGTTCCGATTGCAGGGGCAAATCCCTGCCCCTCGGCTGGTTGGGCAACCTGGCAACAACCGATCTCCAGGAACCAGGATCCGATGTTTCTGCTCTTTACGAAATTCTCCTAGGAGGCCATCGGGCCGACGGAATCACAGCCTTCGATGTGATATCATATCCCCTCGGGCAGGCAGGCCCCGTGCTTTCGGGTGTGTTGTGGAGATTGCTGATCAATGGCGACGCCACCAGTGCTGCCGAGGTGGGACAAAACCTGGCCGTGGCCCGGGGAAGAAAAAAAGGACTGTTGATCAACCCGCACATGGAAGCCTGGCTGACTGCCGGAACGGAGCGTTGATGAGTTTCACTCGACACTGGCATGAAGAATGTGGAGTGGTGGGCATTGCAGCCATTCACGGAGCGGCCGAATTGGCCAGTCTGGCCCTGCACGCCTTGCAGCATCGCGGCCAGGAAAGCGCCGGAATTACCGCGTCCGATGGCCATCGCTTGCGCACCTTCAAGAAAATGGGTCTGGTGGCGGACGTATTTGACGAACAAACCACCAAGGATCTTCTGGGCGACTACGCCATCGGCCATGTGCGCTACAGCACCAGTGGCAGCAGTCATATCCTGAACGCACAACCGTTGCAGGTGGCCTCGCATCGCGGCAGCATCAGCCTGGCCCACAACGGAAATCTGGTCAACGCTCCCGAATTGCGCCGGGAGATGGAGGCCGACGGGTCCATCTTTTCCACCACCAGCGACAGCGAAGTCATTTTGCACATGTTGGCCCGCAGCCGAGCCATTGCCTGCGAAGATGCGCTTCTGGAGCTGTTGCCCCGGGTCAAGGGAGCCTACAGCCTTTTGGTGATGACCCGCGATCGTCTCATTGCCATTCGTGATCCACACGGATTCCGGCCCCTGTGTCTGGGACGTTACAAGGACAGCTACGTCATTGCCAGCGAGAGCTGCGCCTTTGACATCATCGGAGCGACCTATCTGCGCGATGTGGAGCCTGGGGAGATGCTCATTCTCGGCGATGGCGAATTGACCAGCCGACGTCTGAGTGAGGAAGTCACCGAGCGATGCTGCGTCTTCGAACATGTTTATTTCTCCCGACCAGACAGCCTGGTTTTTGGGTCAAGCGTGGAAACTGTCCGCCGCCGCAGTGGAGAAATCCTGGGTCGCGAGGCTCCTGCCGAGGCAGACCTGGTTTGCGCGGTTCCGGACAGCAGCAACACCGCCGCATTGGGGTACGCCCGGGCCACCGGCCTGCCTTTCGAGTTGGCCCTGATTCGCAACCACTATGTTGGTCGTACCTTCATTTCTCCGGCCCAAAAGGTGCGGGACATGTCGGTTCGCATTAAATTCAATCCAGTCAAGGAAGTAGTCGAAGGCAAGCGCGTGGTGATGATCGACGATTCCATCGTGCGCGGCACAACCATGCGAAAGCTGGTCAAGCTGATGAAAGCCGCCGGAGCCAAGGAAGTGCATCTTCGCATCGCTTCACCTCCGGTGACCCATCCTTGTTTTTACGGCATCGATACACCTGTTCGAAACGAACTAATTGCCTCGAGCCACACCGTTGAGGAAATCACCACTTACTTGAGAGTGGACTCCCTTCATTACCTGTCCCGTGATGGCCTCCTGGAGGCTGCCGGTGAGGGTGATCGCTATTGCGATGCCTGTTTTACCGGGAATTACCCTGTTTCGTTCAGTGCCCTCGAGGGTTCGGACGTATTCGACAACCACGTGGCGGGCCGGGATATTCCAGTCAAACCCATGCCATCCGGCCAGGACGGCAGCTGAAGACGAGATAGTTTTGACAGACAACAGCCAGGGGATGGTTTATCACCCCCATGAAAAATACGACGATTCCAAAATTCTGGGCTGGACCCTGACCCGCCGAATCCTACCCACGGTAACATCTCCGGCCCGATATATCGGCGGGGAGTTGGGCACCCGGCCTGAAGGTTTTTCTTCAGGGAAAGCCAACATCCTGCTGTCTTTTCCAGATGCCTATGAAGTAGGCATGTCCCATCAGGGGTTGCGCATCCTCTACCATCTGCTCATGGACCGTGCTGATACTTTTTGCGATTTGGCGTTCACACCCTGGCCCGATTGCGAACAGGCCATGCGGACCGAGAATATGCCTTTGTTCGGCCTGGAATCCCGGCGCCCAGCAGGCAGTTTCGATGTGGTGGGGTTCAGTCTGGGCTATGAGCTGGCCTACTCCAATTTGTTGACCATGATTGATTTGTCGGGCAGTCCGATCATGGCTGCCGACCGTGGCGAGGAGGATCCTGTTTTCATTGCCGGTGGTTCCTGCACTCTCAATCCAACCGTCATTGGGCCGTTTCTGGACGTGGTCTTCCTGGGCGATGGCGAAGAGGCCGTGATCGATGTGGCCAGATTGACGGCGGAGAACAAAAATGCAGGTGGGAACCGTGCCCATTTGCTGGAAAAATTGCAGGCCCTGCCTGGGGCCTGGCATCCTGGTGTGACGGGAAAAGTGGGCCTGCGGGTAGTCCAGGATCTTGGCGCCTTCCCACCCCCCAAACAATTGGTGCCGATCATGGAACCGGTGCACGATCGGCTGGCCCTGGAAGTGATGCGCGGCTGCGTTCGCGGGTGTCGTTTCTGCCAGGCCGGGATGATCACCCGGCCCGTGCGTGAACGTGATCCCGCCGATCTGGTGGCCGCCGCAGTGGAAGGCATTGCCGAGTCCGGATATTCCGAAGTCAGCCTGTTGAGTCTGTCCACTTCAGACTATTCCGGTCTCGGTTCCACCGTCGAAGGCATCCAAGATGGGCTTTCAGAACGTCGCACCAACCTTGTTCTGCCCAGCCTGCGGGTGGATTCGGTGGGTCCCGAATTATATGAACGCATCAGCAACGAACGCCCGGCCAATTTTACTTTCGCACCGGAGGCAGGCAGCCAGCGTTTGCGCGACGTGATCAACAAGAACATCACTGAAGAGGACATTCTCGGCACCGCCAAACAGGCTTTCGCATCGGGAGTCAAAGGCGTCAAACTGTATTTCATGATTGGATTACCCACTGAAACCAACGAAGATCTGGACGATCTGGTGGCTCTGGTGGGAAAAGTGGTCGCGGTGGCCCCTCGTGGTGGTTCCCAAATCCATGTCTCGGTGAGCCCGTTTTCCCCCAAGGCGCATACACCCTTCCAGTGGGCGGGACAAATATCCAGGGATGAAATCGATCGCCGCAACAACTACCTGGGTAATCGCCTGCGCCGCATGCGGGTCAAGGTCAGCTTGCGAGCTCCCGAAGTGAGCTTTCTGGAGGGGATGTTGGGTCTTGGCGACAGCCGCCTGGCACCAGTAGTGGTCGAAGCCTGGCGCAATGGCGCCCGTTTTGACGGATGGACTGAGTATTTCGATTTTTCACGTTGGCAGCAGGCCCTGGAAACTCTCCAGGTGGATTCGGACGACTTTCTTTCGCCACGGGATCCGGAAGCACCTCTGCCCTGGGACTCGGTGGACGCTGGTGTCGGCAAGGATTTCCTGCAGAAGGATTGGAAACGAGCCCAGCGGGTCAAAACCCTGCACGATTGTCGTCTTGAAGGTGCCTGTTACCAATGCGAAGCCTGTGATGGCGACATCCAACATGTCTTTGCCAAGCTGGAAAGCCTGCCCAAAAGTGGACCCGATGAGGCCACAAACGTGGAAAATCAAAGACTTGCGGCTGTTGGCAAGGACCAAAGTCAACCCTCCGGGGACCTTTTCGACTTGCGGAATGAAAATCCGGAGAAACCCGGTACAGAGGCCAAAAAATGGACCATCTGGCGCCAGCAGGCGGCTGCAAAGTGCTGGTACCGTCTGGAATACTGCAAAACAGGGGACATGGTCTTTTTGGGGCACCTGGATTTCCAGCGGCAACTGCAACTGGCCCTGCGGCGTTCCGGCTTGCCTGTTGCCTATAGTAGAGGCTATCATCCACATCCATTGTTGAAATTTGGCCCTCCCTTGCCGGTGGGTGTTATTGGGTTACGTGAAAACCTCGATATCGCTATGGAATGTCAGGTTCCGGGCTTGGCTGAGCAACTCAGCGCTTTTTTGCCCGATGGTTTGGGAATTCTTCAGGATAGAGTCATTGGCGGGCAATCGCCTCGTTCCATTGACGCAATTGTTGATCGTTTTGATTACCGGGTAGAAGTGCCCGGCCCTCACGAGGGGGGACCAGCGCTGGAAACCATAGCTGCTGCCGTCGACGAATTTGTCGCCCGCAAGAGCATGGTCGTGACGCGCCGCCGCCCCAAAGGAGATATTGATGTCGATGTCCGGGCCATGGTGCCATCAGGCGGCCTAGCCCTGGACCAGAAACCAACGGTGGATGGCGCTTCGGTGCTGCGATTCTCACTCGAGCGCAGCAACACCGGGGCCACCATGCCCGTGCACGATTTTTTGGCCGCCCTGCTGGGCGAGGCCCTGGCCGAAGCCAGGCATTGTCTCGTAACCAGGACAGGATATTTCGGCCGCAACAACCATGGGCGTCTTTTTACGCCCCTTCAGGAAGTAGGTGAAACCAGTCGCCGCTTCTGGCTTGGAAAACATTTCATCGGCTAGAAGCCTGCGACCGGACGCATGAAAAAGGAAATCATCATCAACAGTTCGCTCCACGAGGTGCGCGTCGCCCTGATGGAAGAGGGCGAAGTGGTGGAACTCCTGGTCGAAAGAACCGACAGCAAACGCATTGTCGGCAACGTTTACAAAGGAAAAGTCACCTCAGTAAAGCCAGGGTTGCAAGCAGCTTTCATCGATATTGGTCTGGAAAGGGCAGGGTTCCTGCACGCTTCCGATCTGGAACACGACGACGAAGAAGAAGAGAATGGTGGGCGCGGTCGCAGCCGTTTCCGCAGGGTGCCCGATATCGGGTCGGTACTCAAAACCGGCGATGACATCATCGTTCAGGTGACCAAGGAACCCATCAGCAGCAAAGGTCCCCGTCTGACGGCCGACATCAGCTTGCCGGGCCGTTATTTGGTGATGATGCCCAAAGGCCGCCACATCGGAGTTTCCCGCAAAATCGAAGATCGCAAGGAACGTGGCCGTTTGAAGCAGATCCTGCAGGACAGTCGTCCTGAAAAAGGTGCTTTCATCATTCGCACGGCAGCTACCGTTGCCAGCGACCAGGCCATTGAAGCTGATGTGAAATACCTGAGCAATCTCTTCACCGCCATCGACGAGAACAATCGCGAAGCCACTGCTCCGGCCCTGATTCACGAAGATGTGGGCATGGTTGTGGGTTTGATTCGAGATATCTTCAAGGAAGATACCAGCCGATTGATCATCGATGACCAAGGCGATTTCGATCGTCTGTCAAAATACATCAAAACGTTTGCGCCTGAGCTGCGCAACCGGGTTCAACGGTACAAAGGTGATTTACCGATTTTCGATCAATTTGAAATCGAAGCCGAGATTCGCAAGACCCTGGACAAGCGTGTCTGGATGAAAAAGGGCGGCTACCTGATCATCGAACAGACCGAAGCCCTGGTGTCCATTGATGTGAATACGGGACGGTTCACCGGTCGCCGCAACCAGGAAGAAACCATCTTCCAGACCAATCTGCTGGCCGCCAAGGAAGTTGCCCGCCAGCTGCGATTGCGGGACCTGGGCGGCATCATCGTCATCGACTTTATCGATATGGAAAACGAAAATAACCGCAAGCGACTTTTCAACGAGATGCGTAATCATCTCAAGAACGACCGGGCACGCCACAAGGTGTTTCAGGTCAGTGGCCTCGGTTTGATCGAGATGAGTCGTCAGCGTGTGCGACCCAGTCTGGAAAGCCAGCTCTCGAACGACTGTCCTTATTGCACCGGCGTCGGCAAGGTGCTGTCCATGGAGACCATGAGCAGTAAAATTGAACGCCTGATCCATCGCATTGCCATTGTCACCAAGGAGACCCGACTGCAGATCCAGGCCAATCCCGTGTTGGCTTTGTACATGCTCGAGGAGCGTCCGGAGCAGTTCAGGGAGCTGTGCCGTTCGTTCAATATTGAGCTGAACGTGTTGGATGATCCTACGCTTCATGTGGAGGAATTCCGGGTGGTCAGTTTGGACAGTGGGAAGGATCTTATTGCCGAGTTCGAGAAGAAGACTCAGCGCGGGGGGCGGCGTTAAATTTGTTAGCGTTTCCCCAATAGTTTGGTGTGGATACAAGAGTGTCGGCGATGTCCTCAACCCTTCGGGCCTGCGGATTACGCCGACACTCTTGTATCCACACCAAACTATTGGGGAAAGGTGACAAATCTCGCGCCGGTATTAGGAGAAGAGGCGGGGGACGGGTTTTACCCGTCCCCTGTTGTTGGGCAATCAGTTGTGGGTGGCGCGCATGGTTCGGGCCAATTCTTTTATTTCGCCCAGATCCTTGGTCATCTCGTTCCAGCCGTACCAGTAGGCATAGTCGGGGTTTACGTGGAAGAATCCCTGGTAGGTGCGCATGCGGTGCTTCATGTACATTTCAAGCAGCACCTGGTCGATGTAGGACAGCCTGTCCAGTCCCTTGTCCCAAGCCTCACCGTTGGTGTGCATGAAAGTCAGCAGAAAGGGGTAGTTGGACGGATAGTTGGCCGGTTTTTCGATCAGCCCGTCCTTGTAGAGAGCAGCCACGGTGGTGATGGCTTCTGCCATCAGGCGGTCGGCCTTGATCATGATGGAATCGCCGGCGTCGAGCTGTTCCTTGGCGTAGTGAGTGCTGTGGCATTGGCCGCAGACCTTCAGCATCTTGTCGCGTTCCTTCTGCCATGACTCCTGATCCAGTTTGGCCATGCGCACGGCTTTGACCGCGTCCAGAATCGGCGTCGGTTCGCCGGTTTCCGGATCCAGAACGCCGAGGGCCATGAGAATGGTCACACGATCCTCGGCGGCCTGCGGGTCATCGGGCAGGGGCAGACGCACACCCAGGAAACCCCAGGCCGTTTCGTTGGCATGGTCACCGTCGGGCATATGACAGGTCTGGCAAGTGGGCGCGGCTGCGCCTTCGGGCAGATCGCCACTTTGCTTGGCGAACCAGCGAGTTCCGTGCTTGCTGCTGGACCACATTTCCCACTGGGGATGGTCGTAACCCATGTGACATTGCTGGCAGGCATGGGGGTTCAACGCTTCTTTTTTGGAGAAGGCGTGGCGGGTGTGGCACTCATCACAGGAGTTGTTCTGGTAGCGGTAACCCTTGTCGCGCTGGGCCTGAATCTGCTCTTCGGTTTTGATGCCCATGTTGTGGCAACCGCCGCAGCCCCGGCCGCCTTCGATCAACTCGTCGGGAGCGAGATGGGTGGCGGGAATGGCGTTCAGGGAGGTCCAGCCGAAGTTGTGTTTTCCGTGAGAGAACTGGTCGAATTGCTCTTCGTGGCATTCGGCACAGACATGTTCGGTGGGCAGGACGGCTTTCAGATAATCGTCCTTGTTGGAGTGCTCTTCACCGTGACAGTCGGAGCAGGTGATGTCTTCCTCGAAGTGCCTGCTTGATTCCCAATCCTGGACCTGGCCTGGAGAGATCTCCTTGTGGCAATCCACGCAAGGATCACCAGCAAATGATGGGGCAGCCATGAGGATCAGGATTGGGAGGATGGCAAAAGCCATCAAACTGTTGCATTTCATTTTCATTCGTCTCCTTGGACTAGAGGCGGGAAAATTGGATAACTTTATCCATGATATTCGTTGTTTGGTGTTGATACAAGCTTTTTGTTATTTCTTAAACACCCAGGAAATAGCTAGGGTTTGAGCGGCGTAGCCATTAGGTGATGATAATGGTCTGGGCATACGTCCGCTCACAACTCTGGTGAAACCAGTTTTGGCCTAGAATAAGGTGTAGATAAACGGTGCCACGGATGATCCGGCAACGATCAGGACACCGATAAGCAGCAGAATCAAGGTGGTGGGGATCAACCACCACGCCTTGTTTTGCCAGGCAAACGCCCACAATTCAGTCAACAGTCTGACCGAATGCCTCAGTTTGTTCATCGTATATTCTCACTTGTTTCCATCTTCATGACGGTTTTAGTCCAGTGGAAAAGTATCCTGCCAATTTTCATGGAGGTCGGCCCACTCGGGTTGTTCCTTCTTGTCCAGGATGATATTACCCATCACCAGATAATCCATTTCAGTCCGCATGAAGCAGCGGTAGGCGTCCTCTGGTGTGCAGACAATCGGTTCACCCCTGACATTGAAAGAGGTGTTGATGATAATACCAAATCCTGTCAGCTCATCAAAGGCCTTGATGATCCCATGGTACCGGGGGTTGGTTCCCGCGGCCACCGATTGGATTCGCGCGGAATAGTCCACGTGAGTAATGGCGGGGATGTCGGACCGTGACCGGTTGACACGTTCCATGACCCGCAACTTGTCTTCGTCGCCTATCAGTGATGTTCGCCTGCCCTCGCATACCGGGGCGACCAGGAGCATATAGGGCGATGGCCGGTCGATTTCGAAATAATCGCTGATTCGCTCCTCAAGGCATGATGGGGCGAAAGGACGAAATGATTCGCGATACTTGATCTTCAGGTTCAAAACGGACTGCATCTTCGGCGAGCGTGCATCACCGATGATTGAGCGGTTGCCGAGAGCCCGCGGGCCGAACTCCATGCGGCCCTGGAACAAACCGACGACTGTCTGGTCGTTGATCCTGCGAGCGACTTCGGACTCGAGTTCGGCGTCCGGCAGCTGGGTGAAAGGCAAGCCGTGGGCCTTGAGCCAGGCGGCAATTTCATCGTCATCGAAACTCGGTCCCAGGTATGCACCGGCCATGCTGTCGTTTTTCCCATCGGCCCGGCGTTCATTGCCCTGAATCTGATGCCAGACGAAAAGTGCAGCCCCGAGGGCACCCCCGGCGTCGCCGGCCGCAGGTTGAATCCAGATGTCTTCAAAGGGACCTTCGCGCAGGACTCGACCATTGGCCACACAGTTCAAGGCCACCCCACCAGCCAGGCAGAGGTATTTTTCCCCGGTGAGGTTGAATGCGTGTTGCGCTACTTTCAGGACGATCTCTTCGGTGACGACCTGGATCGAGCGGGCAAGGTCCATTTCCCGCTGGCTGATCTCGGTTTCCGGTTGGCGGGCCGGGCCACCGAAAAGGTTTGAAAACTTCTCATTGGTCATTCTCAGATCATCAAGGTAGCTGAAGTAGTCCATGTTCAACCGGAAGGAACCATCGCCGCGGATGTCGATGAGGTTTTCTTTTATCACCTCGACGTAGGAAGGTTCGCCGTAGGGAGCCAAACCCATCAGCTTGTACTCGCCGGAGTTGACCCGGAAACCGGTGAAGTAGGTGAAGGCGGAATAGAGCAGGCCCAGGGAGTGGGGGAACTGGACCTCTTCCAGCAAACGTATGGAGTTTCCGCGACCGTGCCAGATGCTGGTTGTTGTCCATTCACCCACCCCGTCCAGGGTCAAAATGACTGCATCCTGGAATGGACTCGGAAAGAAGGCGCTGGCCGCGTGGGATTCGTGGTGTTCGGTGAAGAACATCTTGTCGGTTGTGCCGGCTCCGGCTTGGCGCAGGGAGCCTTCGATCTCGGCCGGGATCCACAGCTTTTCCTGCATCCAAAGTGGCATCGCCATCAGGTAGGATCGCAATCCCCTGGGGGCGACGGAGAAATAGGTTTTGAGGATGCGACTGAACTTGGTCAGGGGCTTTTCATAGAATACGACCGCGTCGATCTCGCCTTCGGCCACACCGCCCTCCGCCAAACAGTACCGTACGGCATTGATTGGAAAATCAGGGTCGTGCTTTTTGCGGGTGAACCGTTCTTCCTGGGCAGCGGCTGAAATTCGCCCGTCTTGCACCAGACAGGCTGCCGCGTCATGGTAAAAGGCCGAGATTCCAAGGATGTTCACTGGTGACCTCCGCCTGTCCCGTCGCCATCAAGGGGGCGTTGAAGTTCGCGGGCTTCCTTGTCCTCACGCAAAAACTGGAGTTTGTACTGTTTCGGGTCTGTTGGGAACCGTCGAGGAATCCAGTAGGTCAAACCCACCGGCGACATGCCACGATGCATGGGGTCACGTCCCTGGATCTTGAGAAGCAGCGAAACCGGAAAGAAGAAAAGGTAGAAAAAAGGGACCAGCAATATGTAGAGCAGGGCAACGCCAACCACCCAGCCCAGCCAGGTGCCGAAGCGATGAATCGGACGGTAGGCTCGTGGAACCAGGAGGCCCAACATGAGGATGCTCGCCGCCAGTATCCAGACGATCAGTGCAAACAACCGGTGGTGCAGTCCAAAATGGAGCAGGATGCCGACGATGCCCATAATGACCGCTTGCAAAACAGCCTTGCGGCGCAGATAGGCCGACTCGGATGGGACCTGGGACTTCCCGGCGGTGTTTTCCCGCCAATTCCAAATGGTTTCATAGACCCTGCGTTCCAAATAAGTCCTCCCAATGTTTTCAGGTTGAAGCCCAATTTACATCCGGATATTCAATGATCAAAGATCTTTGCTGTTGGCCCGGCGAAGGTAGCGGATTTTTTGAGCCAAAAGCCGCCCAGCCAGGTCGTTCCCCCGCTCGTTCCAGTGGGTATCGTTGGGAATATAGAGAAGGTTGTCCGGGTCGTGTGCCAAGCGCATTTCGGGCAACAGATCCAATACTTCGAAGTTGTATTTCTCGGCCAACGCACACAGCCTGCGCTGGGGAGAATCGAAGTCGAAGTTGGCCGGCTCAAGAGCCAGTTTGTCCACAACCTGCTGCCGGACGGCCTCATCGACCTGGATCTCAGTCGGAATGATGACCAGGATCCAAGGGATTCCCGCCTCACGACAGGTGCGGTCGACTGCGATCAGTTGTTCCTCGGCTTCCTGCCAAAGCTGTGCGACCTGGTGGTCAGGTTGCTGGCGATACACACCTTGGTTCTTCTTTTGAATGAGCAGATACGAGTTGGTCAAAGTTCGGGCCACCGGACCACCGGTGTTTGCTGACTGCTCTTTAGGTGAAGGTGAGACCGTGGCGCCCAGCATTATCTCGCTTTGATCATCACCTTGGAATTGCCTATCCAACCATTTCTTGCGCAGTCCGACCAGGACGCTTTTTTCGACCAACATGAAAAGGTGGGATTTCCGCAAGGTCCGCAACCACCACCGGTTGCTGCCTTGAAAGTGGAGTTCACCCATGAAAATGGTTCCCCGTACGGGGATGCCTGTTACGTCGTTTCCCACAAAGAAATTGAGAACCACAAGGTCGGGTTGCAATTCAAGTCCCTGTGACTGGAGCAGGCCCAGCTCATTTTCGACGGACCAACCGGGGCACCCGAGCAGGGGAATATCCACCGGGCCTGATCCGGGGGCCTGGGACTTGTTCAATTCAGCCTCCGCCACCTGAAGGAAATTCTGCCGGGGAGCAACGGCACCGTACACAAAACTATCGCCGAGTCCCAGCACACGATACGTGCCTTCGGGTTTTCTAGTCGGTCGATCCCGGTCACGGAACCCAAGGTTGTTGATGTATTCCGTACTGGAGGGGTCGGCGGCCAAAGGGGGCCCGGCATTCAAGCGATACCCGCAGTGGGGGTCGTCCTTCCAATAGGCCTGGGGTGAAGGAGGAAGTACCGCCTGTAGGAGTCGGATACCCATTTCGCCGATGACCAGGCTGAAAATAAGCCCAAACAACAGAAGGGCTATTTTTTTGCGGATATTCGTAAAAATGATCGGTCTCCTGATGGGGATTTTCCTATACTGAACGACAGAACAGAATAACATATCCTGAGGTCAATTTGCAAAGAAGTTGACCCTTTTAGCTTCCTTGTCTTCCACAACTTGTTATAACAAAAAGTTTTGCAGCGCAGGCGGTTTTGAGATTTGTGACATGTTTTTCCTTCTGCTGGAGCTTGCGCCAAGGGCATTGTGCAAAGAAAAAATCAATTCGGTTTAAAATGGCACGAATAATCAAGTATTTTTGGATGGCTAGAAAAATCGTGCATCGGAACACCCAAGCAGCTGACTCGCTCTATCTATGGAGGATCTCATCATGGAGTTTGGGTGGTCGTTGATTACCCACTGCACAAACGATTGACAGTTGATTGACTGTTGGGTCGGCAGTAGGTAGAATGTCGCCATCATTCGGTCAAAAAAAGGGGGAGACCAAACCAATGGCAATTGGTGACTTTTTCAAACGCATTTTTCAATACCTGAATAAACCCTCTTCGGAACCCAAACAAGACAAGACGACTCAGTTGCAGTTGGCCAGAAATCAGGCCGTCATGGTTGACAGCTATATCGGCGATTTGGGCTCTCCGTCAACTCTTTTGGACGATCCGGAGTTCAATACGGGAATCGATTTTCTGGATGTTCCTTGTTTTACCAGCGGAGAGTTGCTGGACCTCAGCGGAAACCCCGCAGAGGCTCTCTGGCAGATGGCTGTCATGGCGGTCAGCCGACGTGATGCCGATCCAGAACTGGTTGCTCCCCTGCTCAAATTGTTTGATGAAGGTGGGCCCTGGCACAAGTTTTTCGTGATGAAGGCATTGCTGGTGCATACGCCTATCGATCGTTCCCTGACCGGTGAGTTCATCTACCTCTACCAGGAACTTGACGGCCCTTTTCTTGAATTTCAATTCAAGATCACCGCCCCAGTGGTGCAACAGCGCCTGGATGAGGGTGAAGCACCATCCTTTGGCAAACTCCTGCAAAAACTGGATACCGAAAAAGCGGATAGTTTGCAGACAGTTCTGACCGCTGCACTGGATTCGGACCTACGCGAGGCAATAGGGCCGCTGCAAAAAGAACTCGACCAGTGGCGCTCAACATTTGTCGACCGCAACCTGCTGCAAACCATTGGACGGATCTGGGACGAAAAAGCCACCACCGATCATCTGGTGATAAACCATGCCCAGCTTGAAAACCAGGTCAAGGATGTTTTGCGATTCCTGGAGCAGAATCCTCGCCGATCGGTGATGGTGACCGGCGAACAGGGTGTGGGAAAAACCGCCGTCATGCGCATGGTTGGCCGCCAACTCATGAGCCAGGGCTGGATTGTCTTCCAGGCTTCGGGGGCCGACATGATAGCCGGTCAAAAATATATCGGAGATCTTGAGCAGCGGATCAAAGAGCTTTTGCAACAGGTGGGTGGCCGCCGGCAGGTTCTGTGGTATGTGCCCGATTTTCAATCCCTCGGTTGGGTCGGAACCCATCAGTTTTCCCGCAGCAGCGTTCTGGATCTTATTTTACCTCAATTGGAGTCAGGCCAGATCACCGTTATCGGGGAATTGCCTGTAACTGCCTACGAACAGCTGGTCCAGGATCAACCACGGTTGCTGACTGCCTGCGAGGTTTGCCGTGTTCAACCCCTGGATGAAACCGTATCGTTGGACCTGGCCTCCGCCTGGTCGTCGGCTCTCACTCTTGAGGACGACCCTCCACTTCTGTCCCGGGAAACCGCCCGCGAAGCCTGGCTGTTGGCCCGCCAATACTTGCGGGATCGCGAGGGCCCAGGCTGTCTGATGGAGTTCCTGGATCAGACCCGCAAGCAGATGCCGGTCGAGACTGACCGTCAGGTGCAGATCACCCGGGATAACCTGATCAATACCCTGACGGTCATGACCAGTCTGCCACGCCAGATTCTGGATGACCGTCAGAAGCTGGACCCGGAAGAGCTGGCTACGTTTTTTGGTCAACGCATTCTGGGCCAACCCGAGGCCGTGCAATGCCTCATTGAACGCATCACCCTGCTCAAGGCGGGGTTGACGGATCCTTCCCGGCCCCAGGGCGTATTCCTGTTCGCAGGGCCCACCGGCACCGGCAAGACCGAAATCGCCAAGGCCCTGGCTAATTTCCTGTTCGGATCCGAAGAGCGGCTGTTGCGCTATGACATGAGCGAATTTCAAACTCCTGAAGCCCAGGAACGACTGGTGGGGGACGGGCAGAATCTTGATCGCGACTCCATGACTCTCAAAATCCGCAAGCAACCCTTCTCGGTTATTCTGTTGGATGAGTTCGAGAAGGCTCATCCGAAAGTTTGGGACCTTTTCCTGCAGGTGTTCGACGATGGACGCCTGACCGACCCCATGGGGCGGACCTCCGATTTTCGCCACGCCATCATCATTCTCACCTCGAACCTAGGCGGGCAGGCGGCCACGGGAGTCGGCCTGGGCTTTGACCAGGACAGCGAAGGTTTCCGGGCCACCGATGTCGGTCGGGCCGTGGAGCGCGCCTTTCGTCCAGAGTTTCTCAACCGATTGGACCGGGTGATTGTCTTCAGGCCATTCACCCGGGAAGTCATGAGTGAGATTCTGGACAAGGAGTTGCTGGACCTTCAAAAACGCCGCGGGCTGCGCAATCGAAAGTGGGATATGGTATGGGAGGATTCGGCCTTGGAGTTTCTGCTGGACAAGGGATTCAGCCCAACCCTGGGTGCCCGGCCCCTGAAACGGGCCATCGAACGATACCTGCTGACACCCCTGGCCGAGATCATCGTCAAGGGTGTGTTTCCGGACGGTGAGCAGTTCCTCTATATCCAGGCCCAGGACGATCGTTTGCTTACCGAGTTCATCAATCCGGAAGCGGAGAATGGGCCGGACGAAGAAGATCTCCAGGAATTGGCGGATTCTCCCTGCACCACAACCTCTATAGCTGCGCCCACATGTCTGGCAGCCATCTCCCTGAATCCCAAGGGGACCCCTGCTGAATTCGAAGGCCTGACCGGTCACTGGCAGCAGCTGCGCGAGCGCCTGGATTCTCCGGATTGGAAGGATGCCAAGAGTTTGGCCCTGTCCATGATTTCATTGTCGGATTTCTGGGTCTCCGACGAACGGCACGCCGTACTTGGCGAAGTCGAGTACAGGGAACGGGTCGAGACCGGTCTGGAGGCGGCAGGTCGACTGCTGCCTAAAATCGCTTCACACGATACAGGGCCCAGGAAACACTATCCTCGAAAGTTGGTTGGTCAGGCTGCTGGGCGTCTCCAGTTGCTGGAACTGGCCTGCCGTTCCCTTGAGATTGGCTCCCCCTGGGAAGCCTTTGTCCAGATCGAAAGTTTGCAGGGTCCTGCTGCTGAGGACCACGGTGCCGACCAGTGGGTTGACCGCCTGGACGGCATGTACCGCCAGTGGGGACGAAAGCGCAAAATGCACATCAAGGTGCTGGAAAATGTTGCACGCAAATCCGGCCGAAACCGGTCCTTGATACTGAGTGTCTCGGGGTATGCAGCCTACGACATTTTGGCTCCGGAGGCAGGGCTGCACGTGTGGGAGCAGCCCGATCCCCAGCGGCCCAAGTCCTCGATCCAGTACAAAGTCCTGATTCGAGTGGCAGCCTTTTCCGACGACCGGGTGGCCGAAAGCGCCAAAGAACTGCTCCAGGCGGCCAGGGAACTCATGGCTGAACCCCAGTCCGGAGTTCCACGCCTGGTCAGAACCTATCGTGAACTACCCGATCCGCTGGTAAAAGACCGCCACCGTGGCTGGCGCAGCGGTCGTCTGGACCGGGTGCTGGATGGTGATTTTGATTTGCTTGGAGCTTGCGCGGACCATGCCGCCAGCTTTTGAGTCCATGCCTGGGACGCAATGCGTGACGGGGAGCCCTCGCTGGCTCGAGAGTAGGATTAATCGTTGTTTTGGATAGAAGAAACAGGAGGTGCGGCGTGGTAAAAAAATCACTTTGTCATGGATAGTTATCCTTGTTGTTTTCAGTTTGCTGTTGATGGATTCTCCTTCAGTAATAGCCGGCGGACCTTCCAAAGACCAGGCCAACAAGACCAAGGATCAGTTCAACGAAGAAATGCGCTCCCTGAGAGCGGGCAACATGTTTCTACCCATGAGTTATCTGGAAGTCGATGGGGTTGCCTATGGATATTACCTGCCGCGTCGTTTGATTCAGATGGCCAAAACGGGTGACAAATTCCGCATCCGAAAAATCAAGACCAAGGACAACATTTTGAACGTGGAAGTCCAGACGAACCGGAAAGCCAGATTGAAAATCCATATATTCGACCCGGAACAGGAAGTCTCCTCCACCTTGCTGGACAAGGTTTTTCCATTGGTGTTGGCCGATGTCTTTGATTTTGGAAGCCCGCCCCGGTTTCCCCGTGTGGTGGTCAACACCCGCAGCGGTTTGGCGCACTTGGGCGCCTGCAATCATTTGCCAGCCGACTCCCTGAGGATTGCCTTTGACGATGACACCTCTGCCGAAGCGGCAGGCCACCGTCTTTGCCCGTCCTGTTTTCCGCCCGACCCGCCTTTGCCCTACTTCAACTACATGCCCACCCGCCTTGCCGCCCTGGAGGCTGCCCGCCTTTTCGAACGGGCTTTTCCCCCCGTGGCCGATCAGGCTTTGCAGGACAGTGTGCAAAACCTGGAAGAGATATTTTGACCGTGTACGATGGCGGGAAACAGAAGCCGATTTGGTGGCCATCAGCACCCTGTCACAGTTGTACCGGGAAAAAACTGTTGCCGCCGCGGCCATCAACATCCTGAGCAAGCTGCAATTTGCCAACGAAGCTATTCCTTTGATGGAGGGCGATTCCTATGCCTCTCATCCTCCGTATGGGAGTCGTCTGGAATGGTTGAAGAATGGATATTTCCCGGTGAAGGCCACCCACTATTTTGAAGCCCGGGAAGAGAATGGGGACTGGGTCTGCCGGGTCAAGGTTTTGGGCGGAGGAAGTGAGGACAAGAAAACCCAGGTCATCCACCTTCTGGTGCAAATGTCGGCTGGAGCCAGGGACGAAATGAAGGCAGTCAGCGGCTTCGTCGATGATGAATTTGGGGTGGGAACCTGGGGTGGAAACCAAAGCAAAATTTTCTTTCCTGACGGAAAAAGTTATGACTTGGATCCCAGGGTCGGGAAAAAAATCCATCCGGGATTCATGAAAATCGTAACCTACGAAATTAGCGGCATAAAGAAAAAGAACTACGGGATATCTAGGGCCGGGAACCCCAAAGCCTATGATCCAACCGACTTGAGCGGTATTGAACTCGCGGTTCCGGGAGAATTTGAATGGTTTGTGGTGCCTGTAACTCAAGAATAACGGCTGAATCGCCCCGCAATCCTGCAGGGCGATGATCCGGGACAGCTAGTGGAAGATATTATTCACATCTGAAGTAACGGTCGAAAGAACGCGCACACCTAAGGTTCATTTCCTGCCAAACTCAAGTTCCAGAATATCCTTTTATTGCTTTTAGAGCCCAATTTTAAGGCTATTTAGCCAAGAGGCCTTTCGGTATCAGGGAAAACAGTCTACATTGAAAAGCGGAGAAAATTACTCCCTTAAATCTGGAGAAGTCGAACAGTGAACATGTTGTTAAAATTGTGGGTTCCTAAGCTTCATTAACGAAGTCACGTCAATACACCATCCTACCGTTGATCAAGGCACCAGAGATATAATGCTGGTTTTGAATTTAAGGAGATTGAACTAATGAAAAAACTGAGTTTTGTCGCACTAGGCCTCATCGTATTTGTGACGGCGTTACCTGTCGCCGCACAGGATATGAATGGAGCCACCCCGGAACTCCTCTCCGAGGCCTACACGGGCAAGGCCTATTCGCCCTATGCCGGCCGTGCCTTTCCGGAACGACCATTATGGGGTGATTCCCATCTGCATACGTCACTTTCCATGGATGCCGCCCTGTTCGGCAACCGCCTTGGTCCCCGCGAAGCATACCGCTTCGCGCGTGGTGAAGAAGTAATAGCCTCGACCGGTCAGGCCGTCCGGTTGGCGCGTCCGCTGGACTGGTTGGTTGTGGCCGACCATTCCGACGGCATGGGAATGGTCAGTGATATTGCAGCCGGCAGGCCGGAACTCTTGGCTTTCGAACAAGCTGCGCGCTGGGCTAAAGGGCTCGGTGAAGGAGGCGATGCTGCTGTCCAAGCAGCTCTCGACCTGATCAAAACCTTTTCCCAGGGTGAAATGGATCCTGAGATGTTTGCCCTATATTCACCGGGCTCCAAACTCTACAAGAACCTGTGGGAAAAAGTTATCGATGATGCCGAGGCTTTCAATGATCCCGGCCGCTTTACGGCGTTTATTGGATTTGAGTGGACTTCATTGATCCAGGGCAACAACATGCACCGTGTGGTAATTATGCGCGATGGCGCGACTCGTGCGCGGCAGGTAGTTCCTTACACCACCCAGGCTCCGGTTGGTAGTCCTGATCCCCGGGACCTTTGGAAATACCTCACGAACTATACGGAAAAAACCAACGGTGAAATTCTTGCCATCGCCCACAATGGCAACTTGTCCAACGGCATCATGTTCCCCCTGGAGGCCCAGTGGAATGGCACCAAACTCGATGAGGCCTACGTCACCGAGCGCAACAAATGGGAACCACTCTACGAAGTGACCCAGATCAAGGGTGATGGCGAAGCGCACCCTTTCCTTTCGCCTGATGATGAGTTTGCTGATTATGAAACGTGGGATATCGGTAACCTCGATGTTTCCGTGGCCAAAACCAATGACATGTTGGCAGGAGAGTATGCCCGCGAAGCCTTGAAGCGAGGATTGAAGATCGAGACCAAGCTTGGCACCAACCCTTACAAGTTTGGCCTGATTGGAGCCACCGACAGCCACACGTCCCTGGCCACTGCAGAGGAAGAAAACTTCTTCGGCAAGCATTCCGGCTATGAACCCAACCCCGGACGGATGAGCCATCCCTTCATGAAAACCGAGAACGGATCCATAGTGGGTTGGCAAATGGTTGCCTCTGGCCTGGCTGCCGTATGGGCGACCGAGAATACCCGTGAAGCCATCTTCGACGCCATGCAGCGTAAAGAGGTTTACGGAACGACAGGCCCGCGCATGAGTCTTCGCATGTTTGGTGGTTGGGATTTTACCGACCAAGATTTGAATTCCCGCATGCCTGCCGTTGTCGGGTATGAAAAGGGTACGCCCATGGGAGGTGATCTGCGATCCATGCCGAAAGGCGCGAGAGCTCCGACCTTCATGGTCTACGCCCTGCGCGATCCTGTCGGGGCCAACCTTGACCGGATCCAGATTGTGAAAGGCTGGCTCGATGACGATGGTTCAACCCAGGAAAAAGTCTACAATGTAGCCTGGTCGGGTGATCGAAAAATCGACAAGAACGGCAAGATCTCGGCAGTGGGCAATACTGTGGACGCGTCCAATGCCAATTGGACCAACACCATCGGTGCCGGCGATTTGAGCACCGTCTGGACAGACCCTGATTTTGATTCCGACGAGAAAGCCTTCTATTATGCTCGGGTGCTTGAGATTCCAACGCCGCGTTGGTCCACCTATGACTCTTTCCGTTTCGGTATCGATTTGCCTGAAGGTGCGCCTGCTTCAACTCAGGAGCGGGCTTATTCATCTCCAATCTGGTATCAACCAGAATCTTAAGTGGGAACAATGGGTATGAAGATGATCCTGATACGGCTCCTCCGGGAGCCGCTTCTCCATTTTTTCGCCGTGGGGGGGCTTATATTTTTTCTCTACGCCAATGGTGGCGGTTCGGGCGAGTTGCCCCCCGATGTGATCTCCATTTCTTCTGCGCAGATTGATCAGCTTGCGGCCCAGTTCAATACGATCTGGAGGCGATCCCCGACTACCGACGAACTCAATCACCTGATTGACGGATATGTCAGGGAAGAGGTGTATTATCGCGAGGCGCTGGCCTTGGGGCTTGATCAAAACGACGCGGTGGTTCGGCAACGGATGCGCCAGAAAATTGAATTCCTGACCGATATCAGCGCCCAGATGCTGGACCCGACCACCGATGAGCTTAAGACCTTTTTATCAGCGAATGAGAAGAAATACATGCAGGGATCACGCCGGGCTCTCGAGCAGGTTTTGCTTGGCCAAACCCCAACTCAAGACGAAATCAGCTTGGCATTGCAAGACCTCAAGGCGGATCCAGC
Organism: Candidatus Krumholzibacteriota bacterium; assembly: GCA_024275485.1. GTDB lineage: Bacteria > Krumholzibacteriota > Krumholzibacteriia > LZORAL124-64-63 > LZORAL124-64-63 > LZORAL124-64-63. The sequence continues at coordinate 149,781 of JAJRZA010000037.1, forward strand.
CAACAATACGTCCGTATATAGCAAACGTTCTTTTCTACCAGCTGAGCTTGGGCTTTCACATCCTGAAGCCATAGACAGTGTCTATGGTAACGGCTTCTTTGATCAGATTGAAACATTCCCCACTGGTGAGTGGTCCGGGCCTGTGGTGTCTGCACACGGTGTTCATCTCGTGCGGGTGCTTGACAATGAGGCAGCTCGGTTCCCGGTTCTGGCTGAAATGCGCACCACGGTGTTGAGGGATTGGCAGGTCGACAAGGCAAAAGAGCTGCGTGAGCTCGACTACCTGGCACGAAAAGAACGTTTCACTATTGAAATTTTCGGACGTGAGAGACCAACGGGAGAGACTCCATAATGGTCTTTCGAAAAGGAGTTTTCCTGGGGCCTCTTCTGGCCATGGTTATGTCTCTTTGTGGATTGGTCAACTCCTCGTCCGCCCATGAGTTGCAGCCGGGATACCTCGAGCTTCGTCTGATCGACAAGGACGAGTATGCCGTAATCTGGAAGGTGCCCGCGAACCGGGGGCGGCCCATGGCCATTGCCGCCGTATTGCCCGCCAATTGCACTCCACCCATGCCTGAGCAGCCGATTTGGGATGGTGCCGCCTATGTGGTGCGCTGGCGGGTGAGCTGTCCTGGAGGTCTGGAGGGGGGGATCATCAAAATCGAAGGGTTGGCCAAGACCTCAACGGATGTACTGGTCCGGTTTGACTATGCCGATGGTGTCAACGAGGCTCGTAGACTTACTCCGGGCAACCCATCGTTCACGGTTCCGACCCAACCGAATTCCTTGGAAATTGCGCGTGCCTACCTACTGCTCGGCGTGGAACACATTTTGTCCGGCTTTGACCATCTTCTGTTTGTTCTTGCCTTGCTGCTTCTGGTCAAGGGGTCACGTCGTATCTTGGCAACCGTAACCGCATTCACCCTTGCCCATTCTCTGACCTTGGCCGTAGCGACTTTTGGTTTGATCCATGTCGCCGGGCCGCCTGTTGAAGCCACCATTGCTTTGAGTATTGTATTCATTGCTGCGGAAATAATTCAAAGCAGGCATGGCAAACCGGGATTGACCGAAAGATTTCCCTGGGTTGTGGCCTTTACATTCGGTCTTTTGCATGGCTTCGGTTTCGCCGGAGCACTGACTGAACTGGGTCTGCCGCAAAAGTCGATCCCCGTTGCATTGCTGCTGTTCAACGTTGGTGTCGAAATTGGGCAACTGCTATTCATCGCTGCCATTTTTGCCTTGGCTGTCCTTGCACGCCAAATCACGCGCCGGGTCGATGTGCCGCGACCCGAATGGGCCTGGGCGGTTCCTCCTTATGCCATAGGCATTGTGGCGGCGTTCTGGGTTGTCCAGCGCGTTGTGACTTCCCTCTGAGTTGATATCTCAGGTGGCTTGACCCTTTGTTTCAGGAAGTTAACCTTTATGGCCAAATTTTTTTCAATTTGGCAAGACAAGCGTGGATTCATTGACGGTTGCTTCGGCAGGGATTAGGATGATGCCTCCAAACGCACATATGGAGGGATCAATGCAGTTGGATGGCCGTATTTCGAAGACGTTTTTTTTGGGTTTTTTGGCTACAGCATTAGTCATTCTTACCAATCCGATTGCTGATGCACCCTGTCTCGCATCGGAAGGGTCACAGGTTGACCTGGAACCTTTTCGCGGGCAGGTCATCGTCGAAATTACCATTGCCGGCAACCATGTCACCAAGGATTGGGTCATTGCCCGCGAGGTTTGGGCCAGCGAAGGCGAAAGCCTTGATCCGGATGAGATCCAGGAGGATATCATTCGCCTGGAGAACCTGGCTATCTTTGGTGAAGTCCTGGTCACTCCCTCTGCCGTAGAAGGCGGAGTCTCCCTCAACTATTCTTTCACTGAAATGCCGTGGATCATTCCCTACCCCGCCATGAGCTATACCGAAGAAAATGGTTTTTCCCTGGGGGTTGGAGTGGCGTCTCCGAATTTTGCAGGACGAGACATCATGCTGTCCGGATCCGCGGTTTTTGGCGGAAGCACCAAGTACAATTTTTCGGCCGCCAATCCCTGGATATCCGGCAATCATGTTTCTGCTGGGGTGGTGGCCTTTCACCAGACCCGGCGCAATGTGCTGTTGGATTTTGAACAGGTCTCGGACATGGTGAACTTGAACGCGGGCAAGTACATCGGAAAGAACGGTCGTCTTAAAATCAGTGGGGGATACTATGGCGTGGGCAGCGACCAGCCCAATCGGACCCTGGATCCGGACAACTACGATGATCTGTGGTTTGGTGCGATCAATCTGGGTTATGATGGACGTGATTCATGGCGGTCCCCCCATGAAGGGTGGCACAACGAGGTCGCTCTGCTGTACATCGGGGGAGATGCCAACACCTGGACCTGGGGAATGGATGTTCGCCGCTATCATCCGATTGGTGAGCGCCACACCATAGCCACAGGCCCATATTTGGGTCTGCAATCGGGAACCGTGGGTGAAGACATCCCCGAATACCTGCAGTATTTCATTGGTGGGGCCAACAGTGTGCGTGGCTATGAACTGGAAAAACTGGGTAAGGAAATTTTCGGAAAAAACCAATTTCTTTATACCCTTGAATATCGATACCTGGCCATCCCTACACGACCCGTCAAAATCCTGAAATGGACTTTCAGCCTGGGTTTGGAGCTGGCAACTTTTGGAGACGTTGGTGTGGCCTGGAGTCATCCCCATGACTTCAATGTTGACCGTACCCGAAGCGGGTTTGGAGTGGGGGTTCGCTTGCTGGTACCGGGTCTGGACAGCCTGCGGTTTGATGTGGCCAGGAGTGAAGAAGGAAATACCGTGTTCAACTTTGGCGTTCGTGCCATATTTGATGAGAGGAAAAAGCGGGTGCGATAGCTCGCTCCAGTACCAATTAATCTCACGGAGGGAATATCTTGAATCGTCGAAATGCAATAGTTTCACTCCTTCTTGCTGTTCTGACCGTGTCAATGGTGCCCTGCTGGGCCGCTGAGCAACCAAAACTCATTCTGCAAATCACCGTCGACGCTTTGCGCGGTGACTTGCCCACCCGCTTTCCAAAAATGCTGGGCCAAGGTGGATTTGAATACCTGCTGGAAGACGGCATCCATTTCACCAATGCCCACTACCAACACGCCAATACTGAAACCGTTGTAGGGCATGCATCCTTGGCCACGGGCGCTGTCCCTGCTCTTCATGGGATGGTGGCAAACGTGTGGTTCGATCGCGAATTGGATCGCCTTGTCTACAACATTGAAGATTTCGACAGCAACCTGCTATCCACCTACGCCGATGTGAACGCCAAAACGGAAATCGATCCCACGCAGAAAGTGGCCAAGGTCGATGGTCGTTCGCCGCAAAACATCCAGGCCACCACCTTCAGTGATGAACTGGCGGTCCATTTTGCCGGGCAATCAAAGATCTTCGCCGTGTCGGTGAAAGACCGTGGGGCAGTAACCCTGGCGGGACAATCCGGCAAGGCATTCTGGTTCTCCAAGGCCCTCAACGAATTTGTTAGCACCACTTATTACTATGACGAGTATCCTTCCTGGGTGGTGGAATTCAATGGAGGCAAACCGGCATTGGCCTATGCGGACAAATCCTGGGAGCTGATGCACCCACGAGAACAATATCTGTTCGGCGATGCCGATGACCGCGAGTATGAAACCGATTTTCCGGGTTTTGGACGAACCTTTCCCCATGCCTACGGCCAGGCAGATGACAAGTATTTCGGAACCAAGCTTACTCTTGGTCCAGCTGGTGACGTGTTGACATTGGCTTTTGCCAAAACCTTGTTGCTCAACGAAGATCTGGGACAGGACGAAGTACCCGACTATCTCGCTATCAGCTTTTCCTCCACCGATTATGTCGGCCACCTTTTTGGTGCATCCAGCCTCGAGACCGAAGACAACATCGCCCACCTGGATCGAACCCTGGCTGACCTGTTCGCCTTTATTGACCAACAGGTTGGTTTGAAGAACACCCTTGTCGTGCTGTCGGCCGATCATGGCCAGCCGGAAATGCCAGGGTACCTGGATGAACTCGGCATTCACACCGGTCATATCTTCGATACTGAAGCCCTCGACAAGGCACCGGCCATGGAGGCCCTGAAAAAGCAATTCGGTATTGGTGAAGAGTTGATCCAGGAATACTTCACGCCGTACCTCTATCTGAACAACGAGCTGATCCGGGAAATGGGACTGGACCAAGCCGAGGTGGAGCGGGCCGTCGCCAGGGAAATGGTGAAGTTCAAGGGTGTTGCCACCGCAGTTTCGAGTTCTGCCCTGCGCACGGCCAATCTGCCGGACACCGAACTGATGCGCTTGATTCTGAACAATTTTCACCCCAAACGATCCGGTGACATCTACCTGGTGCTGGAGCCCAATGTCTACATCAACGATTTCGATGGTTTGGTGGTTGCATCAACCCATGGCTCGCCTTGGCGTTACGATACCTCTGTACCGGTGTTTTTTGCAGGAGCCGGTTTGAGTTCGGCTACGGTACATCGGGCCATCACACCCTATGATATTGCACCCACCTTGTCGGCCTGTCTCAAGATTAAAGCGCCTTCCGGTGCTTTTGGTGAACCGCTGGCGGAAGTTTTGGGTAAATGATGCAGTCGCCAAAACTATGATGGATCCAAGGCGGATGTGGCAGAGGTTGCGGTATTGCCTGTGCTCAGGACCTTCATTGCATTATATTTTAGGGGGTCAGTCGACTCAATGAGTTGCTATCCACCTTGATGTTTTTGCAGAGGGGAGTGCACCGTGTCCGCCAACGACTCACGGGATATCCTGTACCGCACTCTTTTGCGGCATGCCCTGGTGCGAACCGTTTTTCTGTATTTCATTCCCCTGCTGTTGCTAACCCTTTTTTTCCACATTCAATACCGGCTTGTCCTGCGTGACATTGAGGTCCGTCACCAGCTATCCCTGGCCGAGCATCAGGCCGGCATGCTGGACATGTTTCTCGGTGATCGCCTTTTGAACCTGACCCAATTGACCGACAACCTTGACTTCCTGCATGATCCCCAGCCGGGTGATGTACAAAAGAACCTGGATGTCCTGCAGGAGTCGAGTGTAGCTTTTGTGGATCTGGCCGTGCTCGATGCCCATGGGGTTGTGCTGGGTTATGCAGGTCCGCTGCCCCGCCTCAGCGAACTGAATTACCGGGATGAAGCCTGGTTTGCGCGCCTTTTGGCGGGTAAATCCTCCCACGTCATCACCGATGTCTACCTGGGCTTTCGGGGAGAACCGCATTTTACCATGGCTTTGAAGATTGAGCCGTCCAACCAGGTTCGAATTCTTCGGGCTGTGTTGTCTCCGGAGATCATACTATCGCATTTGCCGCCACGCGCTTCCGATGTTGAAGACGACCTCGGGAAACTGACCAACATGGGGTCCAATATCTGGTTGGTAGCGGGAGCTTTCTGCTTGATCGGGGGCCTGGTGATTTGGCGGTTGTCTCGTTGGGTTGCCCATCAACAACACGAAGCCCTGTTGGTTGAGAAGGATCTCTCCCTGCAGCTCATTCATGCCGCCAAGTTGGCTTCGGTAGGAGAATTGGCTTCGGGCATTGCCCACGAGATCAACAACCCCCTGGCTGTGATCGCCGAAAAGGTTGGGTTGATGCAGGACCATCTCGATCCAGGTTTTGGACGTTCCCTCTCGGAAGAAAAGCTTAAAAGCCACCTGAGTTCCATTGAAGGAGCCGTCTACCGTTGTACAGGCATCACTCGCCAACTCCTGGGCTTCGTGCGCCAAACCGGCATTGAACTTGTTCCCTGTGACGTACCGGTTCTGGTGGATAAACTCCTGGATCGCCTGTTGGGGTCTGAGATGGAAGTTTCCGACATCACTGTTGTCAGGGATTACGGGCCCCAATTGCCCAAGGTGATCACGGATCCCGGTCAATTGCAGCAGGTTGTTTTGAATCTGTTGAAAAATGCTGCAGATTCCATCAGTGGTCCAGGCACCATCACCATCACCATGCGTGAAAAACACAACCGTTTTACCCTGAAAGTTAATGATACCGGTTGTGGGATGACCGAGGAACAACTGGAAAAGGTCTTCATGCCATTCTTCACCACCAAAGCACCAGACAAGGGTACGGGGTTGGGTTTGAGCGTGAGCTTTGGGATTGTTGAAAGCCTTGGTGGGGAACTCAGCGTTCGCAGTGAGGCTTCGGTAGGAAGCGAATTCACCATCGAGTTGCCCGTGGGGAATTGACATGCCTGATATAAATCGCAAGTTGCGGGTTCTTCTGGTGGACGATGAGTGTGGGTTTCGCCGTTCCCTAGCCGAACGATTGGATATTCGCGGGTATGAAGTCCTGCAAGCCCAAGACGGCAATGAAGCCTTGCGCATGGTGCGTTTCGATCGGGATATCGATGTCATCGTTCTGGACAAGAACATGCCCGATATGGACGGTCCGGCAACCTTGACGGAGCTCAAGATATATCGCCCGGAAATCCCCATCATCATGTTGACCGGGTATGGCTCGGTTGGTTCGGCCTTGAAGGTGGGCCAATTGGGAGTATTTCGCTACCTTTCCAAACCAGTCCCCATCAACAAACTTACCCAGGCCATTGACGCAGCGGCCCAGGAAAAAACGAATGCCCTGGCTCGGATGGATATGCCCAAGCGGCGACACACCCACTGGCGGAAACGTCTGACCGGCAGCCACAACCTTCGACCCCTCATGATCCTGCTGGGCTTCATGGTCATCCTGCTGGCGTCGCTCATGCCTCTTCCCCAGGGTTTACTTGCGCTTCTGGATTCTCCGAAAACGGTACACCGGGAAAGTGACCTCATCGCCGGTTACCCTTCCTATGTTGACATGGCCGAAGCAACGACCATTGCTGAGCACTTCCGGGCCGGTTACCATCCACCGGGAATGACCAGTGACAACCAGGTAACTCACCTGGCACGCCGGGCCATGCTCATGGTCGGGCTGATTGTGATGGCCGCCCTTTTCTGGGCGACTGGAGCGGTACCCATGGGAGTGACCGCGTTGATCGTGGCGGTGGTCATGTATGCCTCCGGAGTTATGCGGCCCGATGGCATCGCCCAGGCTTTTGCCAAGGATGCGGTGGTATTTATTTTCGGGGTTCTTGTGCTCTCCCGGGTCATCGTCAGCACGGGGCTGGACCGGCGGCTGGCCATGCTGCTTCTGAAGCCCGTTCGTAACCTCCATCTATTGCTCTTCGTCTTTCTGCCCCTCTTTGCGCTGACCTGTTCCTTTGTCAGTGAATCGATTCTTATCGCCCTGATGATGCCTCTTTTCATCAGCGTTTACCGTGAAATCAAGCAGGACCCGAAACAAACAGCCAGTCCTGAAAGTCATCGCCAACTTCTGGTGATGTTTGCGCTGATGCTCTGTTACGCAAGCAACCTTGGTGGGCCGGGTTCCCCGGCAGCCGGTGGTCGCAATGCGGTCATGGTGGGCATCCTTGCCGACTATGGTCAGGCACCTTCTTTTCTGCAGTGGATGAAATACGGGCTGCCTTTTGTCCCGGTGGCCGGACTGGCGGTGGGATTGTATTTCTTTGTGGCTTTCCGTCGTAGAATCAAGGTCCGAAATCTGGACGTGGCGGAGTTCGCTCGTCGCTCCAGCAAAAGACTGGGTCCCATGAACAGGGAAGAGCATGTCACTGCCGCGGTCTCCCTGCTGGTGATCGTCCTGTGGATATTCGGCAGTGAGCGGTTCGGCATGGGCGGGCCCATTCTCTTGGGGCTGGTGTTGTTGAATCTTCTTGGAGTGATGAAGTGGCGTGAAATCACCCTCATCCATTGGGACGTGGTTTTCCTGTACGCGGGAGCCAGTGCCCTGGGTAAGGGCCTGGCCGTCACAGGGGGAGCACTGTTTCTGGCCCAGGGTTCCATGGACCTGCTGGCAAAAACTGCCGGAGAGAGTCTTCTGGGCGAAACCTTCTTGCCGATGACGGTGAGTTTGGTGACCGGCCTGATTACCAACATCATGAGCGATGGCGCCACCGTGGCCGCCCTCGGCCCCATAACCGTGCCCATGGCCCAGGATGCCGGTCTGCACCCCTGGGCTCTTGGTTTCGCCACGGCTTATGCTTCATCCTTTCCCCACATGCTCATCATCGGGACGCCAGCCAACGCCCTGGTCTACATCATGTGCAAAGACCCTGTGACCGGCCGGCAACTCGTCACCCAAAAAGACTTTCTGAAGCACGGATTCCTGGTGTTCCTGCTGAGCTTTGCCATCCTGTGGCTCTGGACTTTTCTGGGTTATTGGCAATGGATCGGTTTTTGACAAAGATGGAGGTTGGACCAATGAACAAGACCCAAGGCAAACACATCAAGCTGCTCATCGTTGACGACGAAGCCGAATTCCTGGTCACCCTGAGTGAACGTCTGGAAATGCGGGATTTCGATGTGCGGCCGGTCAAAAGCGGACAAGACGCCCTGGAGTTGTGCAAGAAGGAAAAATTCGACCTGGCCCTGGTGGATTTGAAGATGCCGCAGATGGACGGGAAAGAACTTCTCACACAATTGAAAGCCGAACACAAGTACCTGGAGGTGATCATTCTGACGGGTCACGGGTCCTTGGGCAGTGCGGTGGAATGCGCCAAGCTGGGAGCATTCAACTATCTGCCCAAACCGTATCAGCTGGAAGACTTGCTGGAAGTTTTGCGGGACGCTTATCTGGCGCGCATGAAGAAAAAAGCTGAAGACGATGAAGAGTACATTGAGGAATTGATGCGCCTGGCCCAGGGGGAAAGCCCCCTGGGAATTCTCAGGCGAATGAAGGAGTTGGATGATGGGAGACGGTGATGTTTGTTTGGCAACAGCCCGCTAGCAGTTGGGCAGGGTTGGGTTGATTTTGGGAGTTAGCTGGAGCCGTGCTCGCAGAAAGTGGGTGGAGGCCAGGGATCGGTTCTGAAAGCGGTTCCAGGGGACGATGGCGCACATGATTCCCTTCAAGGAGAATTCAAGGAATTGGGCCAGGCGGAATTTCCATACCTGGGAGGGGCCGTAGTTTTTCTCAATGAAGAGCCGGTAACTTTTTTGAAATTGCCGGGTGGTGAAAATGCTGGCTTTTTGGGCGGATTGACCTTCCAGATGAGCAATTTTTGAATCGGCGCAGTACCAGATTTCGAGCCCGGCCTGGTGGGCGCGCCAGCACCAGTCGGTTTCTTCGAAGTACATGAAGAAGCGTTCGTCCAGATGGCCGATTTTTTCCAGGGCAGGCCGTGGGATCAGAAAACAGGCCCCGGCAATGTACTGCACCTTGCAGGAAGGGTCGTTGGGTTGGGGAATATTGACGATTCTGTTTTGGAAAAAGCGCCCGGGGAGTTTGCGCTTTGGATCCAGGAAACCCAACCAATGAAAGTGTGGGGCGGGGAAAAAACCGGATGTGATGGTGGGTTGGCCCTGGGCATCGGTTAGCATGGGGGAAACGGCACCTAGATTATTTCGGCCCTGCGCCCAGGTCACAAGAGTGGTCAGACTTGAGTCGGGGCACACCGTATCGGGGTTCAGCAGGAGGATGAAATCTCCGCGGCACTGATCAAAAACCAGGTTGTTGGCTTTGGAAAAACCAAGATTTTCACCGGATTGGACCAGGGTGAATTGCGGGAAAGCCTCCTGCACCATATCTGCTGAACCATCAGCCGAATTGTTGTCCACCACGATGACTTCATATTCCAGGGAAGCACAGGCGTTGTCCAACGATGACAGACAATCCCGCAAAAACTCCCGGGTATTCCAGCTGACGATGACGATGCTCAGATCCACACTCATGTCGTGATCTCAGGATTCCGGTTTGCGGGCCACAACCAAAAGGAAGGTGCCGGCCGCTTCAAGTGGAGTGGCCGCCTCGGCTGCTGCCAGCTCACGGGCCAGAGAAGTGCAACGCAGGCGTCCAAAGTTGAAACCCTCTTTTATACCGCGGATGAACAATTGGTGGGCCAGCTCGCTGCGGAATAGATTTCGGGTTTCCAGCACCTCAAAACCCATTTCGGTGAGCAGGTCATTCAAGGTGTCCTGCCGGAAATAGCGCACCACATGATGATCGGAGCGGTGCTTTTCAATCAGGGCCTCGTCATGGATGGTTTCGAGGGTGTCCACGGTGAAAATGATTCGGGCGCCCGGTTTCAAGATCCGCAGACACTCCTGCAGGACTTCTTCGTGGTTGTCGATATGTTCAATGACACAAACACTGAAAATCAAATCAAAACTATCGGCGTCGAACCCGATTTTCTCCAGGGGGCGGTCTTCAAAATCAGCGTTGGCCTTGTGGGAGAAGCCGGCGGCATAACTGCGGGCATCGGCAATGAAGGAACTGTTCACGTCGATACCGGTGATGTGGCCGACGTGCTCGCCGAAGAGTAAAGTCTGCAGCCCGTCACCGCATCCAATATCGAGAACCCGCTCGTCGCCGCGGAAATCGGCCCTGTCGATCATCTCCCCGAATTCCACAATCTTAAACGGGCTGTAGGTGAAGCGGATGTGGGGGTACAACCCCAGCTTCATGAGAAACTTCAGGACGGTCTTTTTCAACCTATTTCCTTCCGGCCTTGCGCAGCAACTCCTGCTCCTCGTCCGTCAGGCTCTGCAATCCGTCGCGGGAAATTTTGTCCAGGATGAGATCGATTCGTTTTTGGTCCTTGTCTTCACCATGGTTGTGAAAACCAGGGTCGGCAGTGTTGTTGCGGGGCTTGAAATCAGGCCGCACAACCTTCATGCGTCGTTTCGCCCGGGCACCTTTCCACATGGAACTGATGGCGCTGCCTCGGAACATCTGACCGCTCAAGCCGGGGATGGTGGCCTGGATGAAAATAAACCCGGCCAACAATCCGCCGAGGTGAGCAAGGTGGGCAATGCCGTCTCCCTTGGGAATGGACAGAAGGTCCATCAGGCCGTAAAGAACAACCAGGTACTTGGCTTTGATGGGAATGAATCCCATCAGAAAGACAACATTGTTGGGAAAGCTCATGCCGTAGGCCAGCAACAGGCCCATCAGGGCGCCCGAAGCGCCGAGCATCCAGCCACCTCCAACACCGGCAAGGGCGAAGATGCCGTATAAAATGGAACCACCGATGCCACAGACGAAATAGTAGATCAGGAAGGTCCGTTGTCCCCAGAGGGCTTCAATTTGAGTGCCAAAGATCCAAACACCCAGCATATTCCACATGATGTGACTGAAGCCGCCATGCAGAAACATATAGGTGACAAAACGCCAAACCTGAAACTGGTTCACCGCCAGGCGGACGTTGAAAGCGCCCCATTGTTCCAAAATGTTGGGCAACATCTGCTGCAAAAAGAAGATGCCGACATTGGCAATCAAAATTATTTTAATCATGGGGGTCAGCTGAAAACCGCTGAAGGCCATGCGGCGGCCATTGTTTAACCTCATCTGATCTTCGCTCCATCTGCGGGATTGCTAGGGTGGGAAACGAGTCGTTGATTCCTGTTCCCCCAAATGTACACAACTTTGTTATCGGGACCAACCACAAACACCTGATGCTGTTTTTCAAGATGATATAGGGGAGGCCCTGGTGGTTTTCCCCTGACGAAAGGTTTCATGCTTCTAATCATGCTCCAAATATGCTGGGAGAGTGTCGGCAGACAAGGAACTTACTTGCGGGTGTAGCCCCAGTAGACCACCAAATCAAAGGGCTTTTCATTCCTCATTCAGTGGAGCATATTTGCGCGGTGCCTCCAGCGGAAAGGATCTCATGCATATTATTTCCGATGCCAGGGGATCCTGGAACGAACGGTTGCCTGGCTGGCCCTCTCTTCCGGTGACCAACCCCAAAGGTGGCGATACCCGAATTCCCACAGGTTTATGGAGTCAGTTGTCATCGGATCGCCCTGCTTTGTTGGCGCTTGGGAAATCTCCAGGCACAGGTCTGGATTTCTGGAATCAACTCTATCTGGTAGAATATTCAAAGACTTCCCAATACGATATATTGAGGGATTTCTTTTCGCGAAACCCTGAAAATCCGGATTGTCTGGCCTGTTTCGCTGTTTCCGGTGAAAATTTTCATGGTCAACATGGCCGCCCTTGGCAAGCTGTGGCTGGAAACCTTCACCTAAGCGTTTCGGTTCCATTGGATCTTCCTGCCGGGCCGCTATCGCTGGTCTGGACCATGTTGCCGGCGGTTGCCGTGATGCACACCCTGGAGCATTTGGGAATTCCCAATATCACCCAAAATGCCGGTTGTGGCATCAAGTGGGTCAACGATGTGCTCTGGGGTGGCCAGAAACTGGCTGGAGTCATCTCTTCGGTGGTCTCAGGAAAAGGGCGCATTCGTCGGGGATACCTGGGAATCGGCCTGAATGTGGCTGTTGCACCTGAAATGTCGGCGGGAGATGCCTCACAAGAGTCGACCTGTCTGCATCAAGAGTTGTCCCCCCATAGTGCAAAATTGGGCCATATTCTGGAGCTGATTTTGGCATCTCTTGCCGATTTGATCACCGAGTTCAGGATGAATTTCGGGAAAAATCCCGTCCCCAACCGCACCGCCAACATTATTCAAGAATATCGACGTTTCTCCCTGGTTGTTGGACGCCAGGTCAGAATAGTATCTGATCCATTGAATGGACCCGGGACTGAAATATGTCGGGGGAAGGTCTTGAACATCAACCCTGATCTTAGTCTAGTGGTCGAAGGCTATCCCCACCCTGTCTGCCAAGGCCGTCTTTTTTTGCAGGAATGATTACAGTTCTCCCGTATTTTTGCCGAGGATAACCAGGAATGTTCAACTGCGGGCGCCTTGTCCTTGGGGTGATCGTGGTTTCTATCCATTGCCTGGAGAAAAAATGACGATCGGCACCTCAGCCTGCAACGATATTCGCATCGCACGCACACTGGCCCAACGTGGAGCCCCGGGGTCCTTTGCCTATGTGGCTCTTGTTTCCTTGGTAACCATGCTTACCTCACTAGCCAGCCAGGCGCCTCTGGGTGTGGGAGTTCTCATTGCAGTTCTGTTGCTGACCGGGATTTTCCGCAAGCGCCTGAGCAAACGCGTGGATATTGATTATCCTAAATCACCAAAACGCTGGGCCGTGTCATTCCTGATTTCAACTCTCCTTTTTTCAATAGCTTGGGTTTGTTTTGTTTACCTTGTGATCATTAATTTTGGACTCGGTTGGGAGTTGACCCTCACCACCATTGTAACCACCGGCCTGGCATCAGGAGCCATCTCGGCCCTGAGTGCAGATTATCGCACTGCTATCCCATTCCTGTTAATAATGGTTGGCGGAACTGGCCTGGTTGTCGGGCTTTCGGGTGGTCCCCAGAGCCTGCAGATTTCCCTGATGCTGACTGTTTACCTCATTTATTGTGTGGCCCAAGCTAAAATTCAAAACAGGCTCTATTTGCAGGAGGCTGAAAAAGCCAATCTCCTGGAGCAACAGGGCCATGCTCTGGCCGTTGCTTCCCGCAAAGCCGAAGTGGCCAACGAGGCCAAAAGCCTCTTCCTTGCCAACATGAGTCATGAAATCCGCACCCCCATCAACGGAATACTGGGCATGACCGATCTGGCCCTGGCCACAGAACTCAATGATGAACAGCGAGAATACCTGCAGTTGGCCCGCTTTTCCGGGGGCAACCTGCTGGTCCTGATCAATGATATCCTCGATTTTTCCCGCATTGAGGCCGGGCGCATGGTTTTGGATCCCATAGATACCGACCTGACTCGCTTGGTCGGCGAAACCATCGATTCCCTGGTCATGGGAAACATCAAGGTCATGGTTCCGGTGAAATGGGATGTGAGCGATTCCTTGCCTCGGCATCTGCTGGTGGATGGAACCCGCCTGACTCAAGTCATCAACAATCTGGTTGGAAATGCCATCAAGTTCACCACGGACGGGCAGATCCAGGTGCTGTTGACCGGCAAGGAGTTGGCGAATGATGCTTGGGAAATCAAAGGGAGAGTGATCGATACTGGCATTGGAATCCCTGAAGACAAGCTCGGCACCATCTTCGGTACTTTCGCCCAGGCTGACAACAGCTTTGTGCGTCGCTATGGAGGCACCGGCTTGGGGTTGGCCATCAGTCGGTCCCTGTTGCGTATGATGGGAGGCGGACTGTGGGTTGAGAGTGTGGAGGGAGAGGGCAGCGTCTTCCATTTCTCGTTTTCTACAGTTAAAGTCGAATCGAGCGTGCCGGATCTTCCCCAAACAAATGATGACTCTCACCTGGCCTTTACCGGGGGTGCCATGAAGGTGCTTGTTGTGGAGGACAACCTTGTCAACAGGCGCTACGTTCAGTTGCTACTGGAAAAGAAGGGACACCTGGTGTCCTTGGCAGAGAATGGGCGTCTTGGCGTTGAAGCGGTGAAAAAGCAGCCGTTTGATTTGGTGCTGATGGATGTTCAGATGCCTGAAATGGATGGCCTGTAAGCCACTCGTACTATTCGGTTCAACGAGACCGAATCCCAGGGCCACGTGCCGATCATTGCCTTGACGGCCCATGCTTCGGCAGAAGACCGGGAACGATGCTTGTCCGCCGGTATGGATGCCTATCTCACCAAACCCCTGCAGGTGGACAAACTCTGGAAGCTCATGGAGCATATCCGGGAGCACCGTTTGGCACATACCTAGCCCGGACAATCACTTGGGTGGAACTTTCACCCATGTTTTGCGTAAAGTCATCCATGCGAACTCGTCACCATCCCTTGAAATGGCCATTTTGCGTTTTTCTGGCTATGACTCTCTTCTTCGGTGCTGTTTTTTTGATTCCCCCCGAATGGATCGACTTCTTTTTTTCTCCTCTCAATATGGCGAATTACCAGGTGTCGGACCGGACCGACAGTTGGCTGAACATATTGCCCCCACCGACAATTGAAACCGCAACCTCGGCAGATGAACTGCCCAAGGAAACAGTCCCGCCTCGGACTGCACCACCCACTGAAGATCCCGGCTGGTGGACCGAAGGTTGGCGAATTCAAACCGTCAGCGAAACCCGGGCCTTGATGACCCCTGGCCAAGTGGACAGCGTTGCTGTGATTCTGGAGGCCTTGGGGGTAGGTCTCGATTTCTCTCGCAAGGCCCTACCGGATAGTTTACTGAAACATCAATTGATGCTTTTGCGCATCGAGGACGGTTTTGCTTTCGAAGATCTGAAACCCTTCTTTGAAGCCTTGACCCATGCCCGTGCGATGGCGGATAAAATTTCCCGGGAAGCGGATATGTACGATGAACACCTCGGTTCGCAGATCATGGTTCCCGACTGATGGCCGCAAAGCGGCTCGGTGGCCTTTGCCCAAAATTGTGATACCTTAATACTTGATTACAGAAGTCAGGTATCACTGACAGACCTTCCCTATCGGTTGAAAAGGCAATATGTTCAAAATCAGCAAAGCCGAAGAACAGGCCATGAGGCTGACCTTGCGTCTGGCTGCCACCGGCCAACAGCAAACCCTGGCTGATCTGGCCCTTGCCGAAGATTTGCCCGAACCAACGGTGGCCAAGGTGCTTGGCCAACTGCGCCGCGCTGGAGTGGTTGATGCCGTTCGAGGGCGGCATGGCGGTTATGTGCTGGCCGGCAAGCCGGAGGAAGTCTCCACCAGGCGGGTTTTGAACAGTGTGGGTCCCGAATCCATCGCAGGAACGCCTTGTCCAAACCACCCTGAGGTCCCCTGTCCCAGAAATTCTGATTGCGGTTTGCGCTCGGTGTGGCAACATCTGGAAAAGACCTTGTCCGAGGTGTTGGAGCACACCACCATCGCCGACCTGTTGGAGAAGGAGGCCAAGGTTGCTGCCCAGCTCCAAAACCGATGGCCCTTATCCGGAGAATAACTTCATGTTTGAGATCATCAGGCAGGATTCAGGCACCGTAACCCTGCACGGTCGTTTGGACGCAGCCTCCGCCGCCAAAGCCCGCAATTTCCTTGATGAAATTGAAACTACCTGCCGTCTGGATTTTGCAGGTCTGGAATATATTGCCAGCGTTGGACTGGGGTTGTTGGCTTCAGTACAAAAACGACTCATGGCCCGTGGGGACGGCCTCATCTTGGCTGGCCTGAACCCGCACCTGCGGGAAGTTCTTTCCCTGGCCGGATTTGAGGGCATTTTTGAATTCGAGTGATCTTTACCAAGATTCCGGAACCCTGGTCAGCTTGGCCGTTTCGCTTGGTCCGGTAATGCTATTCCTGCTTTCCCTAGTTTTTCTGGACACCTTTCGGCTGGTGCGTTTTCGCCGGGTTGTTTGGGCCATCGTGGCGGGCATCGGTACAGGGTTGGCCAGTTATTTGGTCAATACAAGTTTGCTGAGCCTTCTGGGTTGGCCGGTGATCACTTTTGCCGTTGTCCTGGCACCCGTGGTTGAAGAATCCCTCAAGGGTTTGTACATGGGGTGGTTGCTGAAAACCCGGCGGGCAGGCTTCCTCATCGACGCGGCCATACTTGGTTTTGCCACCGGCAGCGGTTTCGCCTTGGCCGAGAATATTTTCTATCTGCGCAATCTGCCCGATGCGCCGCTCTTTGTCTGGATTATCCGTGGTTTTGGAACGGCCATCATGCACGGCGGTGCCACGGCGATTTTTGCCATTGCTGCCAGGGCCCTCACCGAAACCCGCCTGACCTTGTCCTGGCGAGTCTGGCTGCCCGGATTGATGGCCGCCATTTTGGTGCACTCATTGTTCAATCGGATGCTGAACAAACCAGTGTTGGCAACCGTGGTTGTCGTGGTGGTGCTGCCTCTGTTGATGCGCTGGGTCTACAAAGTGGGAGAAGATCGATTGCGCCGCTGGCTGGGGCATGGATTTGACCGCGACACCGAACTGCTGGCACTTATCAATGAGGGACAGGTGAGTGAAACACCACTGGGTCGTTACCTGGTTTCCCTGCGTGGAAGTTTCCGGCCGGACACCGTGGCGGATATGCTCTGTCTGTTGCGCCTGCAGGCTGAATTGTCAATTCGTGCCAAAGGCATAATCCTTTTGCGGGAGCACGGCCTGAAACCGGATGATGATCCGGAGCTGCGGGCCAAACTGGAGGAGGTCTGGCACCTCGAAGGCAACATCGGCAAAACCGGGTTGTTGGCTTTGCGCCCCGTTTGTCGCTGGAAGGGTGCCGACCGCTGGCAACGTCATCTGTTGGACGAGTTATAAGTTCCTGATCAAACCGCCGCGCCGGTTGTCCAACCTGAATCCGTGCCTCTGGTAAAACTGCCGCAGGAAGAAATGCGTGCGCAGGGTTTTGATTCCAAGGCCACTCATTCGGGTGGAAAAGTCCGCCAACAATGATCCGGCAATGCCCCTTTCCCACAATGCCTGACTGACGACGATCCCATCCAGGAAGACAGTCTGGTCATCCTGGTGACGATAAACAACTCCGCCAATGATCTGCTCCGTCTCATCCCTGGCCACCAGGAAATGATCAGCTGAACTGATGGATTTGGGGAAGCCCGCCTGCAGGAACAAGCGGTACAACTGACCCACCTCGGCAGGTCCGCTCGGTTCGCTGACCTGGTAAGAGCGCTGGTGCTCGTCGTCGATGGTTGAGCGAACAATGACCTTGTTCATTTCCGCAGTGCCCACGTCTGTAACTTCAACCTTCTCTCCCTTTTGGCGATGAGGGAAAACCATTCGGTTGAAGGCAATGCGGTCATCCATATCAACCAGGCTGGCCTGAAGTTCGGAGAGTTCCACCATTTGAGTGGCCCGCAACTGGGGGTGACGGTGCATGCGCACCAGCAAACGATCGAAAATATCCAGCAGGTGAATCTCCGCTTCCTGGAAGTATGTGCCTCGGAAAAGAGTGAACCGGGCCATATCACCGAGCCTGTTCAAGCGGTAGAGTCTGGCCAGTTCTTCGATAATACTCAGTCGGGCACGCACCGTGGCCTGGAGGTTATTGCGCTGCCATTCCCCAAAGCGCCCGATGGCTCCCCTCAGGGGACGGGGCAGGTAATATTGAGTCTCCAGCGAATCGATAAACGACTCCAGGGCAGTTTGAAATTGGGGGCCCAGGTCTTTTTGGGTTTCACTGGCAATTTCATCGCGCAGCTCGTGGAACCAGACCAGGCTGTCTTCAACACCCAGGGCTTCAACAAATGCTTCGAATATCCATTGATTTTCCAGGTAAGGTCGAATCCAGGGATAATGGCTCAAGGTGTGCTGATAAATATTCTTCCACATGGGACGGATCAACGACAGCGGACCGTCATAATATTTCCAACCGGTGAGATTGTTCTGAACGGCGCCTTTGCGGAAATCCGGTTCCGGCACCACAATGTTGTTGGGAGTGACTAGGCCGGGGATAAGGCGTCGACCGCTGTTGCGCCAACCCTTGACCACCACACTCATGGCCCGAACAAGGAGCTGGTGCCATTTCAAGGCCGTAGGAGGGCTGGTTCCAGGCCCACGCACACTGCTGAATTCGCGAATTTTCTCCCACACCGTCAAATCACTGACGTAGGCCATGGACAGGGCGCCCAGCTCAGGGCGGCAGCAACCAAAATTTGGCAGCATGGAGGTGCCAAAGGGGTACCCTTTCAAGACAATGTACCAGTGGATGGTTTCCACCATCCGGTCAATGCTGCCACCCTTGTTGATGATCAACTGCAGGTCGAAGTGTTTGCCGGTTTTGGTGTTGATGCTGACCCGGTAACGCGAATCCTCGAAGTGCGAAATAATCCGGGACACCCAAATTCCGTCGGGGCCTATTTCATCAAGGAACAGCTCTTCGCCATTGAAAGCCAGCATGATGGATTGTTTGAGGAATGTCGTTCCGATCAGGACTTTCTTCAGTTTGCCGACTTCCGATTTACTCAATCCTTCCTGGAAACCGATTTTTCCTTTCCAGGCTTCAGCCTCAAAGCCTTTGAAATTGCTCTTCAGACTATCCTCGAACCAGGAGGCCATGGTGTCGAATTCCTTCCGGGCACTGGCCGCCAAATCCGGGTCATCGGTGTTCATGATCCAACAGACAAGTTCTCCGCGGATGGAATTATAGAACTCAGGATGATAACGACCGAAGTCGGCCAGCAGTCGGAAAAGATCTTCGAATAGACGCCGGGTTTTTTCATTGGTGGGCCAGGTCAACTGGGTTCGATACGTGAACAGGCGTTGCCTCAGGGCCTGCAAACGTCTGGGCTCAATGCTGGCGCGACTGATGGCCTCAAAGCTGGTTTCATCCAGGAATGGTTGGCCAGATTCGATGAAAACCGGCAGGGAGCTCAGGTAGTCGGGCACCGGTTGATCCAGCACCAGAAGTTGGTAGGCCCGGCAGCGAATGCTCTTGTCCGGATGGTTGGCCAAAGCCTCCAGGCGGCGGCGGATTACATCGCCGAGCCGGTTGCCGACGTGGCCCAACTGATCGTCCAGGTCCTTGATGGCTGCCATGGCGGGCCTGGATTTTCC
This sequence comes from Candidatus Krumholzibacteriota bacterium, assembly GCA_024275485.1. Classification (GTDB taxonomy): domain Bacteria; phylum Krumholzibacteriota; class Krumholzibacteriia; order LZORAL124-64-63; family LZORAL124-64-63; genus LZORAL124-64-63. Next base: position 169,118 of record JAJRZA010000037.1, read on the forward strand.
GAACAGGGCCCGGCTGCAAAGGGTGTTGACCATGTCCACGGTGGGGTCAACCCTGGGCAGGTGTATGGTTTCGAAAGCGCCATCCACATCCCTTACCGGCAGGGTGACTTGTTCGTTGAAGAAGCCGAGCATGGTGTCCCAGCCCAGTTTGCAGGGACAAAAGGCCATAAGCTGGGGGTTGGCCAACCACAATAGCGGTTGGCGGGTGAGCAATCCCAGGTCAATGGATTGGCCCTGGAGGATGTACTCCAGATCGCCAATTTGGACCCGGCCGTTTTGGCCGGGACGAACCAGGAGCTCGGCGGAAGTCTCCCGATTGAAGAGATGGGTATCACGCACCGTGATGGCATCATCCAGAATTCCCAGATCCCTGACGAACCAGCGCGGAATGCTGACCTCGAAATCACCCACTTCCAGGACCTGAATATTGGACTGGTACAATTCGTTGATGACCTGGGAGAAATTCTTCTCAATGGTTTTGCGCCGGAAAGAACCCTTGGGTGTCAATTCTCCCTGATCCAGGGTGAAGTCACGCTCCACCACCGTGAAATTCACCACCCGCTCAAAAGATGGCAGGCCCGGGTTGGCGGCAGTGACGATCTGGTTGAAATATTCGCGCCGTTCTTCTTCAGTGGTCAATGATCGTAGCACGTCGTCATCGGTGTCCGGTACAATGAGCAGGGTGTTGAACGAACGTCCGTCACCTGCTAGAAAAGTGCGTTTGATTCCCGGCACACCATCAAAGAGGCTCTCCACTTTGCGTGGAGCGATGGTCTGACCGCGGTTGTTCTTGTAAATATCCTTGATGCGATCAACGATTTCCAGATGCCCGTGGTCGTTTTCCTGAAAGAGGTCCCCCGTGGGCAGCCAATAATTATCATTCCCCGGTTCATCCACAATCAATTCGCCCACGGGGGCTTCGGCTGGAAGGTATCGGGCAATGTAGGGCCCCGCAATTTGCAGTTCGCCCTGATCGCCGAAATTAACGGCAACACCAGGCAATGGTATGCCCACTGAACCCGGCACATAGTCATCGGGCGGAGTCATGGTCAACCCGCCAGTGCCCTCGGTCATGCCAAAACCACTGCACAGGGCCACGCCGCCACGATGGAAGAAACGAAATACCTTTGGGTCCAGATATCCGGCGGCGGACAGACCCCAGAAAAGCCGGGACCCGGTAACGTGACGGAAAGCTTCAGCCTGGTCCATGGGCGAGTCGGGGTCATTGGCCAACTCGATAATGCGATCGCGAATTTGTACCCAGCGCACGGGCACGCTGATCAGGGCGGTGGGTTGAATATCCTGGAACTGGCTGATCAGGGTGTCGGCCGAAGGATTGCCGGAAAAGACATAGGTGCCACCCCAGAATATGGTGCCCAGCATTTCCAGGTAGCGGCCAAAAGTATGAAAGAGAGGCAAGTAGCAAAGCAGAATTTCTTCACGTCCAACCTCGGGCAGGGCCGCCGCCCGTGCAAAGCGCTTGCTCACCAGATTCATTTGGTTGAAGGCCACTCCCTTGGGACGGCCGGTGCTGCCGCTGGTGAACATCACCGTGCTCACCTCGCGCATGCTTCGCCGGGGCCGGGCCTCGAGTACGGCATTGATTTCGTCGGTGTTCTGCAGGGCTCGCCATTCCTCCAGCATCTTGATGTCGTCACTGCCGGCTCTCAGGCAATCGTTCAGGGTAAAAATAACAAAGCGACGCCTGGTTTTTTCACGCACCGAAAGCAGAATATCCAACCGTTCCGGGTGATCACAAACCGCACAGGTAATATTCAGACGATCAAATATCCAGACCAGGTTATCCACATTGAAATGAACATTGAGGGGACTGACAAAGATGTCGTGAGTCAGGCAAGCCAAATCGCAACAGGCCGATCCGATACCGTTTTCACAAAGCAGGACCACCCTGGGCTCTGTGGGCTGGTAGGACGGGTCTTCATAGGCCGATTCCAGGATACCGTATTTGAGGAAAACTGCGGCATTGGATTGAACGCGCTGTTGGATTTGCCGATAGGACCAACTTCCACCACTGGTTTCACTCAGGTCCTGGAACAGGACATGATCAGGTTGCTTTTCCGTCCGCTGGTCCAGAAGATCTCCCAGGTTGAACCCCAGGTCCTCCACCAACCGAAAAGTGGTCTCGGCCCACCTGAGAGCTTCGTCGTGACCGGGCAATGCCGTCAGAAAACGAGGGTGACGGGTTTCCTCCAGGTAGTTCAGCCATTGTTGCCGGGATATGGCCTTCACACCCTCTTTTTTGAGGGCCTCTTCCACCCATTGCAGGAGGTCCATGGCTTCCTGCTCGGTTAAACTCTCCCCGGCATCCTTGAAAGGACTCATCAGGCCAAGAAATCGGCTCGAACTAATATCCACAATCACTCCTGCCCGCCATCTTCCGGATTGGTAGCCAGACGATACCCCACCCCATGCACTGTCAAGATATGACTGGGTTTCTTGGGGTCCGTTTCGATAATCTTGCGCAGCGAAAGGATGAAGTTGTCCACGGTTCGCGTGGTTGGGTAGGCGCCGAATCCCCAAACCCGATCCAGGATTGTTTGACGATCCACCGGCTCGCCTTCGTGCTCCTTTAGCAACCGCAGGATCATGACCTCTTTCTCCTTGAGGACGATGGCGCCTTCATCACTGGTGGCCTCAAAGGTGCGCAGATTCACCCTGGCCCGGCCAATAACCAGGTCTTCGGGAGCTTCCTGGCTCCGGAACCAATCCTGTCGGCGGAAAATGCTTTTGATGCGGGCCAGCAGCTCATTCAATTCGAAAGGTTTGGTGATGTAATCATCGCCACCTTCGTCCAAGCCCCGGATGCGATCCTTGCCCGCACCCCGGGCAGTCAGAAAGAGAATGGGCACCCGGTCGCCTTCGTGGCGGATCAAACTACAAAGCTCGAAGCCATCCATGCCCGGCAGCATGACATCCAGCAGAATCAGGTCCACCCCACCGCGTTGCCAGAGCTTGAGGCCCAGTTCGGCATTTTCGGCCATCACGGGTTCATAACCTTCAAGGTCCAGGTTGATCTGCAGGCCATCTGCCAGGTGGGCATCATCTTCTACGACCAGAATTCGCCGTTTCATCCGGTTCCTCCTTGGTGGGCGGGCAGCATCACGTAAAATGTGCAACCCTTGTCTTGACTGTCGTCGATCGTGATCTTGCCGCCCAGGTTGGTTACATTGCGCCGAACGAGGTACAAACCCACTCCGGTGCCACCGCCGGGGCGGCCGTCAGTGTCCCCGCTATAGAAACAATCAAAAACCTTATCATGCAACCGTTTGGGGATTCCCCGGCCATCGTCACGCACCGTCAACAAATGCCAGTTTCCCCGACGTACCAGCAGCACCTCAATGTTGACCGGGTAGTCATTATGCCGAATGGAGTTGACCAGGAGGTTGCGCAAGGCCAGGGTATAGACAACTTCGTGCCCTAGACTGAGGTGACTATTTTCGAATTGAAAAGAAATTTTGGCCCCGTTGTCCTCGAATACTCCATGCAAATCCTGGATGACTCCCTGGCTCAACTTCACCAGGTCCATGACGACCCGGGGGCCGGGGGAGAAGGTATCATCTGCGCTCATGGCAAGAATTTCATCCACCAGGTTTTCCAGACGCTGAATATCTTCGACCATGCGATGCTGGATTCGGGCCTTGTCGGAGCCTCGCAGCCCTTCCCGCCTGAGGGTCTCGGTGTATAGCCGCAAACTTGCCAGGGGTGTCTTGAATTCATGGGTGGCTCCAGCCAAAAAGAGCTCCCGGGCCTGAACAAAACGGGCCTCGCTGCGCCAGGACAAAATCAGGATGGTGGATCCTGCCACCAGAAGGCACAAGAAGAAAAACCCTTCGTAAAGAAACATTTTGCGGGTGGAGCGGGCCTTCTCCTCGGTTGCCTGCAATATGGCCGGGTCCACGACCACTTTGACTCCACTTGGGGTTCTGGTAAAGATGAGGTGGGGGAATGACTGGCTCATAATGCTGCCGGGGTTCACATTAATGGAGGGTTTGGCCTGGAGCAGGAACAAAGCATGCAGTCGATCATTGGCAAATTTCTGCCGCTCGAACTGGGCATGGGCGTCTGTCTCGGTGGTCAAAAAATAGATCCACCACACACCCATGGTCAGCTGCAGGGCCACCAGCACAATGTATATCACTCCCCGGTTCTTGTTCATGGGGCCAACCCTCGATTCCTTACTGGTATTCCCGACCGAGGATGACGCTGACGATGATCGCGCCCACAGCCAGGGGAGCAACGAAGCGAATCAGCAGACGCCACAGTTTGAACCAGGCGAAAACACCATGACCCTTTTCCAGTTCTTCCGAAGTTTCCCTGGCACCCAGCACCCAGCCCACAAAAAGGGCAATCAGGAAACCGCCCACCGGTAGAAACCAGTTGCTGGCCAGGTAATCCATGGTGCCAAAAATCCCCGCAGTGCTTTCACGCCCAACCAGATTGATGCTGGAAAGTTTAGTGTTGCCACCAAGGCTCAGGGCGTTGAGCACCCCAAACACGGCGATGACCGAACCCATGGTCAGAGTAGACCTTTGGCGGGACCAGCCCAGGTCGTCAATGGCATAACTGCTGACCACTTCCAGCAGGCTGATGGTGCTGGTCAAGGCCGCAAAACCAATCAGAAGATAGAAAATGGCATTGAAAAAATTGGCTGCCGGTAATTGTGCAAACACGGTGGGGATGGTGGTGAACAGGATGGTGGAGCTTTTGGAAACATCGATGTTCGAACTGTTGATGATGGAAAACATGATCACGCAGGCGATCAGGGCGATCAGCGTATCGAGCAGGGAGATCTGGAAAGCGGCCCGGGGGATGCTGATGTCCTTGCCGATATAGCTGCCATAAGTAAGCATCGCACCCATGCCCAGGCTGAGGGTGAAGAAAGCATGACCGAGGGCTTCCAAAACCGAGCCGGTGGTCAGGGTGCTGAAATCCGGAATGAAAAGGAAACGCAGGGCCTCATGGAATCCGCTGGTGGTGCTGCTGTAAAACAGGAGAATAATCAAGATCAGAAAAAGCAGAGGCAAAAGTATCTTGGCCACTCGCTCGATGCCACCCTTGACCCCAAAATACACCGCACCGGTGGTCAGGCCCATGAATAGCAGGTGGTAAACGATCTGCTGAGGGCCATTGGCCAAAAATTCTCCGCCAAAATAGGTTTGCAGGCCAACTGGGTCGGTGGCAAGCTCAGCCAGCTTTCCGGTAAAGGATAACCAGGTGTAGTGAATGGTCCACCCGGCCACCACGCTGTAATAGGAGAGGATGGTGAATCCAGCCAACACACCGAGAAAACCCACCCCGGACCAGACCTTACCGCCGGGTTTGTCTTGGCCTAAAATGCGAAAGGCTCCAACGGGGCTCAGTTGAGTTCGTCGACCCACCAGAATTTCGGCAATCATTATGGGGACTCCCACCAGCAGCACCATGGCGATATAGACGAGCACAAAGGCTCCGCCATTGTTTTCATGGGTGATGTAGGGAAACTTCCAAAGATTCCCCAAACCAATGGCGCTGCCGGTAGCCGCCAGGATGAAACCCAATCGGCCACTCCATTGTCCGCGTGATTCTGCCATGAGATTTCCTTGTCGATCGGTGTTGGGTCAAAGAATGCAAAGGCACCGGGATACCGGAGCACACGTACCTTATCTGAAAAGGGGGGGAATTTCCACTGCGGAATACAAAACCATTTTTTCGGCAGGTTAATGGCAGAAAAAAGACCCGGCAATCCGGGTCTTTCTCAGGTTGGTAGCGGGGACAGGATTTGAACCTGTGGCCTTTGGGTTATGAGCCCAACGAGCTACCAGACTGCTCCACCCCGCATCCATATTCGTTTGGTTAGCGCAATATAGGAGCCTGCTGTTGGGCTGTCAAGAAAGCCGAAAGG